>NZ_JBOHLI010000050.1:0-24424 GCF_050729455.1 Brevundimonas sp. | reverse complement strand
TCGTTCTCCCGCAGGATCCCGATGATCTGCTCTTCCGAGAATCTCGCTCGTTTCATTCCGTCCGTCCTTTCAAGGGCCGGACTCTAGCTCCGCGTGGAGGAAATTCTCAGGGGCACGTCAACAGGAATCGATCCCTTCGATTGTCCCGGTAGCGCTTCACGCCCTTTACCGGACTCTCCTCCACGAACCCTCGCTCGACGGCGAAATTGAAGATGCCGCCCAACAAACCGATCGTGCGGGCAGCGGCGCCCTTTCCGCCCCTTGTATGAGGCGTCGCATCCTTTCGGATCCGGCCGTTCCCGATGTCGATCATCAGCCGCTGGATATCGCCCCGCGCTACATCCGTGACCTTCATGGTGCCGATTCTGGGGTTGATGTGGCGTTTGATACGAATGCGATCGATCTGAAGCGTCGTCTCCTTCTTGGTCGCCGTTCCTTCAGCCATGTAGAGCTCGCACAGATCCCTCACGGTCATCTCCGCACGGCGCTCAGCCTTTACGCCTTGCGGGTCGCCGCCCATGGCCGCCCGTGCAAGGGCGCGCCGCGCCTCTTCGCGCGCCTCCTCCGTCGTCAGCACCCCATGGGTCGCCAGCGTCAGCATCCGATCAGCGCCGCCGATAGTTCGGTAGCGCACGATGTAGGTTTTCCGACCTTGCGGAGAAACCCGCACCCCGAAACCCTTCAACTCGATATCCCACGCTGAATACCGCTCTGGGCCCGCCACCAGGGCATCCACGGCCCTTTTGGTCAGACGCATGGTCACCATATGGTCACCAGACATGTTTCCTCCGTCCCGCCACAGCGAGGTTTGAGCCCTATTTCTGGTCCGCACATGGTCACCAGAATGGAGCAAATCGGAGGATAAAGAGGTAACTACGAGTAACCACCCTTCGCCCACAAAGCGCCTAACATTCAGGCACTTGGGCAACAAAGGGGAACGCCGGTAAACCCTAGGGTTCGAGCTCGATGTCCCAGTAGAGGTAGTCGAGCCAGCTCTGGTGCAGGAAATGGGGCGGGAAACGGCGACCGGCTTCCTGCAACTCCCACGAGTTCGGCTGGTGCGCGGTACGGCGCAGCAGGGGCATTCCCGCCTGCTGCGGCGTGCGCCCGCCCTTTCTCAGGTTACAGGGACTGCAGGCGGCGACGATATTCTGCCAGGTGGTGCGGCCGCCGCGCGAGCGAGGAATGACGTGGTCGAAGGTCAGGTCCTGGGCCAGCCCGGTCTCGCCGCAATACTGGCAGGCGAAGCCGTCGCGCAGGAAGACGTTGAAGCGGGTGAAGGCGGGCTTGCGGTCCTGATCGACGTAGGACTTCAGCGAGATGACGCTGGGCAGCTGCATCTCCATCGACGGGCTGCGCACCACCTTGTCATAGGTGGCGACCACGTCGACGCGCTCCTGCCAGACGGCCTTGACGACTTCTTCCCAGGGCCAGATCGACAGCGGGTAATAGGACAGAGGCCGAAAGTCGGCGTTCAGCACCAGGGCGGGAAAGCCGGACGGGGGACGGGTCAGGACCTGCATCAGGCCCTCCCGCTCATACGGGGGGATCTTGAGGCGACAGGAGTGAGGACACGTCTCCTTCCCTAGTCTGATGGCCTCAGCCTACGCCCGATTCTCCCTCGTCGCCATGACCGGTATGCAGTGTTTTCGTGACGCCGCGTCAGAAGACCTCGACCAGTTCAAAGCGCTCGCAGACCACCTTCATGCCCGGCGCCCACGTCCCTTCGCGCCGGTAATAGGCCTCGTGCGCGTCGCGCCACCATTCATAGGTCAGGTCGCCCTCCCCCTCGGCGCGAGCGAAGTCCTCGCTGACCTGCTCGAAAGGCATGATCTCGACCTCGGTGGTGCGGATGGCGCAGCGCGGAACGCCGGCGCCGTCGAGGATGACGCTGATCTCGCCCACCGTCGGCATGATGTCGGCCTCGCACGCCGCCAGCGAGGAGCAGGTCGCCCGCTTGCCGCCGGCCAGCACCAGGGCCAGCAGTTCATCAGCCAGCTCGGGACTGTCGCCGAACGGCCAGCGCGGGGCCTCGCGATAGGCGGCGGGAACATCGGTCATGGGCCAGTCCTCAATTTCGGGTCGGCGCGGTTGGGAAGGCCGGCAGGCTCCACCCCCGCAGGAGAGCGCCCGCGCGCAGGCCGAAGCCCGCGACAACCGCCACGCCCACCGCCGGCCAGGTCGGCACGGTCAGGGCCTTCAGGGTCACGAACAGCCCCGCCGACAAAAGGGCTGCGGTGATGTTCAGTTCGCGCCGCAGCAGGATCGACGGCTGGCCCGCCAGCACGTCGCGCACGACCCCGCCGAAACAGGCCGTCAGCACGCCCATGACGACGCAGATCAGGGGCGCCACGCCGTAGGAGGCCGCCTTGGCCGCCCCCATGACGCCATAGGCCGCCAGACCGAACGCATCCAGCCACAGCAGGGCCCGGAAGCGCCACGACCGCGCACCCAGCATCCAGAAGGCCGTCGCCGCCAGCACGCAGACGGCGATATAGCGCCAGTCCTGCACCCAGAAGACCGGCGCCCCGATCAGCAGGTCGCGCAGGGTCCCGCCCCCGACGCCGGTGATGGCCCCGAAGAAGGCGAAGGTCACCAGATCATGCTTCTCGCGCGCCGCCGCCAGGGCGCCGGTGGCGGCGAAGACGGCCACGCCCGCGAAGTCCAGCAGCGGCAGGACGGTTTCGGGCCGGGTCAGGTCGGCGTCGGTCAGCGGGTTCAAGTCGGCGGGTCCTCCAGCGCGATATCGCCACGCTTGACCCCTCCATACCATCCCCAGAGCAGATGCGCCGCCACCCCGCGATGCGGCCGCCAGATTTCCGCCCGCGCATAGGCCTGCTTCTCGTTCGGCCGATCATCGGCCGCGTCCGCCCAGCGCATCGCCTCCTGCAAGGCCACGTCGCCGCCGGGAAAGACGTCGAGGCGCCCCTCGCAGAACATCAGGAAGGTCTCGGCCGTCCACTTGCCGACCCCCTTGATGGCCACCAGGGCCGCGATGGCCTCGGCGTCCTCCAACCGCTCCAGGTGGTCGAAATCGATGCGGCCTTCGACATGGGCCAGGGCGATCTCATGGCCGTATTTCGCCTTCTGCCCCGACAGGCCGAAGCTGCGCAGGGTCTCCACATCCAGCGCCAGCACGGCGTCCGGCGTCACGCTCCCGCCCAGCCCCTCCACCGTCCGCTTCCAGATCGAGGCGGCGGCGGCGACCGAGACCTGCTGCTCCACGATCATGCGGAACAGGCCCTCGTATCCGCCGGGCCGCAGCCGCCATTCGAACACCGGCGTCTGGGCGTGCGCCCGCGCCAGCGCCGGATCGGCGTCGGCCAGGGCCTCGCGGGCGGCGGCGATGGACGGGGCGGAAGGAGCTATGGCCATGATCGTCAATATCGACAGGGAAACGGCGCCGCTCTAGCGTGGCGGCCGATGCATACTCTGGACGAACTTCTCCACCCGATCACCCCTGATCGCTTCTTCGCCGAGTTTCACGGCCGAAAACCGCTGCACATTCCCGCTGGCGACAGCGCGGCGAAGCGGGAACTGCTGAACTGGAACACCTTCAACGACCTGCTGAACCAGTCGTCGATCTGGACCGCCCAGAGCCTGAAACTGGTGCGCGACGCCGACCCCGTGCCGCCTGAACAATATTGCCGCACGGTGCAGACCCAGTCGGGGCCGTCGGTCCGACCCGACCCGGCCAAGGTCGCCGTCTTCATGGCCACCGGCGCCAGCGTCGTCGCTGGCGACGCGCAGGACCTGACGCCGCGCCTGGCCGAGGTTTCGGCCATGCTGAGCCGCGCCTTCGCCGCCGCCGTCGGGGCCAACCTCTACTGCTCGTTCAAGGGCGTCCAGGCCTTCGGGACCCACTATGACCTGCACGACGTCTTCGCCGTCCAGGTCGAAGGCGAGAAGGTCTGGCGCCTGTATGAGAACCGGGCCGAGGCGCCCGTCGACTTCCCGCCCGACACGCCCGAGACCCGCCGCTGGCTGACGCAGAGCCGGGGCCGGCTGATGACCGAGGTGCGAATGCGTCCGGGCGACGTGCTCTACCTCCCCCGCGGCTGGTGTCATGACGCCCTGGCTCAAGACGGCGCCTCGCTGCACGTGACCTTCTCGGTCACGCCGCTCCATGGCCGCATCATCTTCAGCCTGCTGGAGCAGGCGGCGATGCAGGATCCGGCCTTCCGCACCTATATGCCCCCGACGGACAGGGACGGCGGCAAGGCCTTGCAGGCGCACCTGACAGACCTTGGTCAACGACTGGCGCGCCTGGCGGCTCTGCCGGCCTTCCGCGACGAGGTGGCGATGACGCAGGAGCGGCTGGTCCCGCGCCCGGCGCGCTTCGCCTTGCCGCAGCCGATGGCGCTGACCGCCTATCGACCGACGGGTCTGCAAGGCCCCGCCTGCGTCGGCCCGGCGGCCCACGCCATGCACTGGGCCCTGTCCCAGCCCGACTTCGCGCTGGAGGAACTGGTCGCCCAGTTCGACTTCGTGGCCGAAGCCGACATCCGCGCCGCCATCGATCAGGCCGAGAAGGCCGGCGCGCTCAAGCGCTTCTGATGTTCGCCACCCGCTTCGCCCCCTCGCCCACCGGCCGTCTGCACCGGGGCCACGCCTTCTCGGCCCTGACGGCGTGGACGGCGGCGCGCGAAGCCGACGGGCGCTTCGTCCTGCGCATCGAGGACATCGATCCGACCCGCTGCAAGCCCGAGTTCGAGACGGCCATCTATGAGGACCTGACCTGGCTCGGCCTCGACTGGGAGACGCCGGTGCGGCGCCAGTCCGAGCATCTGGCCGACTACGCCGCCGTCGTCGACACGCTGAACGCGCACGGCCTGCTCTACCGCTGCTTCCGCACCCGCAAGGAGATTCTCGACGCCATCGGCGACGCCCCGCACGGCCCCGCCGAGGCCGTCCGCCCCGGCCCGCACGCGCCCGACGAGGAAGCCCGCCTGCTGGCCGAGGGCCGTCCCTACGCCTGGCGGCTGTCGCTGGACCGCGCGCGCGAAGCCCTGGGTGATGAAGCGTGGAACAGCCTGTCCTTCATCGAGGAAGGCGTCGGCCCCGACGGCGAGACCGGCCTCGTCCGCGCCCGGCCGGAAACGGCGGGCGACGTGGTGCTGGCGAGGAAGGACGCCGGCACCGCCTATCATCTGGCCGTCACCCACGACGACGCCCTGCAAGGCGTCACCCACGTCGTGCGCGGCCTGGACCTGTTCGAAGCCACCCACATCCAGCGCCTGATCCAGACCCTGATGGGCTGGCCCGCCCCCGTCTATCGCCACCACCGCCTGCTGACCGGCCCCGACGGCCGCCGCTACGCCAAGCGCGACCAGTCCGTGACCCTGGCCGAGCTCCGCGCCGGCGGCCTGACGCCCGAGGCCCTGCGGGCTGAGTTGGGGTTCTGAACCACATCTTGCGGCTACGGCGCCTCTTGCGCGCTCAAGCAGCGCGAAGCGCGGTAGCGCACGAAAGATGCCGCTCAAGCAGCGCGGCTCCGCGAGCCGCGCGATAGCGCCCTTCTCTTCACCCAAAAAAGAAAGGCGCGGAACCCGTAGGGTCCGCGCCTTTCAACCCGAAGCGGGTTCGTCGGCCTTAGAGAACCTTGAGGTCCACGGCCGAGGTCTTGCCGCGCTGGTTTTCCAGCTCGTATTCGACCTTGGCGTTTTCATCGAGGCCTTGCAGGCCAGCCTTCTGAACGGCGGTGACGTGGACGAAAACGTCCGAGCCGCCGTTGTCGGGCTGGATGAAGCCATAGCCCTTGGTGGGGTTGAACCACTTGACCGTGCCGGTCGCCATCTTAGCGTCTCCGTAAACGCGCTTTGCCAGGCGGATTTCCACGCAGGAGAATCCGTCAGTCCATCTGGACAAGCTCGTTCAGGCGAAGGAGCGAGACGCGGGTTTGGACCCCACGTGAAATCCGGACTGCGACGATGTTGTCACCCGACTATCCACAGCGCGTCAACTGTAAAGCGAAAGGCCTCATCGCGCTGCTTGGTTAATATCGAACACGGGTCATTCGCCCGGACGACACGGGCTGGCGTCCGGGCCGAAATGGCCGCAAGCTCCCGGCGACGGCAAGGGATCCATAGTCATGGCCAAGAACGACTACGAAGACACGCTGGAGGCCCTGCAGATTCAGCTGGTCGAGACCCAGGCCTGGGCCATCGAACAGGGGCTGAAGGTGGTCGTCGTCCTCGAGGGCCGCGACGCCGCAGGCAAGGACGGGGCCATCAAGCGCATGACCGAGTTCATGGCCCCGCGCCAGACCCGCGTCGTCGCCCTGCCCAAGCCGAACGACCGCGAACTGACCCAGTGGTATTTCCAGCGCTACGCCAACCACCTGCCCGCCGCCGGTGAAATCGTCTTCTTCAACCGCTCCTGGTACAATCGCGCCGGGGTCGAGCCGGTCATGGGCTTCTGCACGCCGGAGCAGCACGAGCGCTTCCTGCACGACGCCCCGCATTTCGAGCGGATGCTGACCCAGTCGGGCACGACCCTGATCAAGCTGTGGCTCGACATCTCACGCGATGAGCAGTCGCGCCGGCTGGAGGAACGCGTCACCCATCCGCTGAAACGCTTCAAGGTCTCGCCGCTGGACGCCGAGGCCCAGAAACGCTGGAGCGACTATTCCGCCGCCCGCGACGAAATGCTGGCCCGCACCCACGTCGACTATGCGCCGTGGACCGTCGTCGCCACCGACAACAAGAAGCAGGCGCGGCTCAACATCATCCGCCACGTCCTGCACCGGCTGAACTGCCCTGGGCTGGAAGCCAGGCAGCCCGACGCCGACATCGTCTTCGCCGCCGACAAGGCCAAGGGCCGGCTGGCCAAATAGACCTCAGTCGTCGCCGAACAGGCGGCGGTTCTTGTCGACAAAGGCGCGGATGGCCTGGGTCAGCGGCCCGTTCTGCCGTCCCTTCAGATAGGCCCAGCCCGCGCCCGCCCCGATCAGGGCGCCGCCCGCATCGACGATCAGGTCCCACATGGTGTCCACCAGACCGGACTTCTGGGTGTTCAGGCCGAACAGCTGATCCAGGGTGAACTCCCAGATCTCCCACACCGCGCCGATCATGACGGCGAAGCAGAAGGCGAAGAAGGCCACGGTGAAGGGCGCCGCCGTCAGCCGGTTCCCCTTGACCAGCATCAGCATCAGCAGCGACCCGACCAGTCCAAAGGCCACCGCCGAGCCGCCGTGCAGCACCACGTCCCACCACCAGTAGCGCTCATAGAAGTCCCCGACCTCGCCCAGCAGCAGCGTGGCGCACAGGAAGGCGGCGATGGCGCTGACGAAGGCCGTCGGCAGGGTCACCCCCACCTTCTCGCCCAGCCAGACCGGGACCAGCGACAGCAGCAGGGTCCCGACCCCGACGAAGGTGACGCTGAACTCGTCGGTGATGAAGCCGACCACCGCCGCCCCGATCAGGATGACCCAGGTCAGATAGAGGATGACGGGCGGACGGCCCCCGCGCTGACGGAACGTCATGAACAGCCTCCGGTCGGCCGCCGACAAGCTTCAGCGACAGGCCTTCCTACCACGCCCCCGCCGCTCGCGCCTTGCGAAAGCGGACGCGCTCTCTCGACCGACCACCTCCGTCACCCCGGACGGCCCGCAGGGACGATCCGGGGCCCAGGCGCCGAAACCGATGGCAGGGGCAGAGAAGCCGCGACCGCCTGGGTTCCGGGCTCGCTGCGCGCCCCGGAATGACGACTAGGCTGGAAAGCGGACGCTAGTGTCAGTCCATCTCAAGTAGGAAATGGGCCAGCGTCAAGGCGTTCTGATTGGCAGCGCAGGTCGGTTTGCGTGGAGGTTCAAACGCATAGGTCGACGCCTCCACGACAACATCACCGCCACCTCGCCTCAACTGGGTGACGTATCGAAAGTATCCTGACCGCGATGCAACTGGGTCCACATAGCTGACAATGAAGTGAGAGTACGAAGATAGGTCCTGTTCAACTCGAGTGAGAGTGAGGCAACTTCCCGAAGGAGCGAAGTCGGGCTTTGCGAATTCATCCAGACCAAGGGCTTTTGCCCTCGCCACGGCCTCTTCGTACTGTAGACATTCCGGACGCCCCGCATCTGCTACTTGAAGAGTGTAAACACCTCGCTCTGCAGGACCAAATCCGGGAGTGTAAGCCGGTTTTCCGGACATCAGAACGTCAATGGCACTCACTCCCAAAGCGACCATGTAATCCACATGCTCTGAGGTAGCGACCATTGGCTGCAGGCCGGCCGGCTCTACAGGCCCCGGCTTTTCTCCGTTTACGTAGAGGTTGAGCACGCGCGTAACAGGGCCGACCGGAGCAAGCTGCCGCGTCGCCCCCTCCCGCTCACAGAGAAGCCAACCTTGGGTAACCGGGTCCGGAACGCTGTCGCTAACGAAGATCATGGCCGACGCCATCAGGGCTATCATCATCGATCAGTTCATCCCCACGATGGCGTGGCTGAAAAAGGGCTTCAGTTCATATCGAGTGAAAGCCAAGCCCAACTAGACCGTCTGCGCCTCGCGCCGACCACACCTTAAAGTCCGCACTGGGTCCGAAAGCGGCCACATCCCAACCTACTTCAACCCGTCTTCCGCCAGCGTATGGGCGACGATGGCGTTGGCGTGGCCGTGGCCCATGTCGTGCTCGTCCTTGAGCAGGGTCACCAGTTCCATGTGCTTGGCGGGATAGCGGGCGCGGACCTCCGCCTTCCACTCGGCGATGGGGCGTCCATACTTCTTCTCGATGGAGGGGAAATAGGACGCGGGGCCCTTGATCGGCTCGTCAGTCATCGGCGCTTCCCTCCGGTTGAACCGCCACTAAACGCAGCATGGCCGCGTCGCGCAATGGGTCTCGCATGACGCGGATCGGATGCGCCCCCTTCACCCGCGACGGCCTCAGGGTCTAAGACCCCTGCATGAGCACAGCCCCGCTTCCCGACGCCGCCCGCCAGAACTGGGTGGACCGCTACGCACCCGAGGGGCTGAAGCCGTGGCTGAAGCTGGGCCGCTTCGACCGGCCCATCGGCATCTGGCTGCTGCTGCTGCCCGGCTGGCAGGGGATCATGCTGGCCCTCAACCAGTACGACCGCCCCTTCGGCTTCTATGAGCTGTGGCTGATCGCGGGCTTCGCCATCGGGGCCTCCCTGATGCGCGGCGCGGGCTGCGCGGTGAACGACATCGTCGACCGCGACTTCGACGCCCAGGTCGCCCGCACCGCCATGCGCCCCATCCCGGCGGGTCAGATCAGCGTCAAGCAGGCCTGGGCCTTCGTCGCCGGCCTGTGCCTGATCAGCCTGTGCATCCTGCTAAGCATGAACCTGACCTCGGTGCTGCTGGGCGCCCTGTCGCTGGGTCTGGTCGCGGCCTATCCCTTCATGAAGCGCATCACCTGGTGGCCCCAGGCCTGGCTGGGCCTGACCTTCAACTGGGGCGCCCTGCTGGGCTTCGCGGCGGCGACCGGCGGCCTGTTCTCGCTGGGCTGGCTCCATGCCGAGGGCCTGAACCAGATGGGCCACCTCGCCCTGTCGGCCCTGCTGCTCTACGCGGGCGGCGTCTTCTGGACCCTGGGCTACGACACCATCTACGCGCTGCAGGACATCGAGGACGACGTCATGGCCGGGGTCAAATCCTCGGCCCGGCGGCTGGGGTCGCAGGTCAAGCCGGGCGTGGCGGTCTTCTACGTCCTGGCCGTCCTGCTGGCCGGCGCGGCCGGGTTCACGGCCGGTCTCGGCCCCGTCTTCTACGTCGGTCTGGCCGCCTACGCCCTGCATCTGGCCTGGCAGGTGAAGGCCCTGAAACCCGAGGACGGCGTCCTGGCCCTGCGTCTGTTCAAATCAAATCGTGAAGCTGGATTGATCCTTCTGGCCGCGATTGCGTTCAACGGCCTAGCTTTCTGATCTCGCCCCAGGAGTCCCCCTGCATGATCCCCTCGCGTTCCGCTCGCATTCTTCTCGTCACCGTCGCCGTCGCGGCCTCGCTCGCAGCCTGCCAGCGCGCCGAGAAGAAGGAGGCCGAAACGCCCAAGGCCAGCGCCGAGGCGACCGCGACCGGCCCACTGAAATACGAAAGCGCCACCCAGTGGGCCAAGGTCAGCCTGACCCTGCCCGAGGCCATCAAGACCCAGCCCGAGCTCTACGCCGCCCTCTATCGTCAGGAGGTCGCCGAGCTGGCCAAATACGCCGAGGGTGCCCAGGCCGACCGCACCGAGGCCGGCGGCGAATCCGCCATGGGTCCGTATGAGAAGACCATCGTCTATGGCGACGCGGTCCAGACCGGCCGCCTGTTCAGCGCCATGCGGACCGACTTCGACTATTCCGGCGGCGCCCACCCGAACACGGTCGCCACGGCCCTGCTGTGGGACAAGACCGAGAAGCGCCGCATCACTCCCGCCGACCTCTTCGCCAAGGGCGCCGACCTGTCGTCGCTGGAGCGCGCCCTGTGCGACGCCGTCAACACCGCCAAGAAGGCCCGCCCCGGCGCGACGCCGGTCAAGGTCGGCGGCGATATGTGGTCCTGTCCCAAGCTGAAGGACCTGGCCATCGTCCTGGCCCCCGGCGATGCGCCGGGCCAGTCGGGGGGCAAGGCCGGCGGCCTGACCTTCCTGTTCGACGCCTATGCGGTCGGCCCCTACGTCGAAGGCCCCTACTACCTCACCCTGCCCGCCTCGACCTTCCAGAGCCTGCTGGCCCCGGCCTATGCGTCCGAGTTCGGCGGCAAGCCGCTGAAGGCGGGCGACGTGACCGACGACCTGCGCCTGAAGTGAGAACTGAGGGCGCGCCCTGATTCGATCGGGCGCGCCCCTTACTTCCGCTCCAATCAGTCCGCCAGGAACTGATCCACCAGCACGCCCAGCCGCTCCGGCTGATCCACCATGATGAAGTGGCGCGCATCATCGACGCGGACCAGCTTCACCCCCGGCAGGGCCGCGTACTCCCGCCCCCAGACCGCGTCCGCCATCGCCGCCGACGCCCCGCCGTTCGCATCCGCCGCATAGACCGCCCAGACCGGGGTGGTCATGGCCGCCAGACCGGGCCGCGCGTCGGTGGTCATCACCTCGCGAATGGCCGAGGCCATGGCGTGGCGGTCCGACGCCATCGACCACTCCACCATGGCCGGACGCGCCGCCTCGGTCTTCATCATGCCGACCGCCGTCTGTTCCTGCTGGTGGCGGAAGCCCGCCGCGTCAGCGCCGAGGATGCCCGCCGCCGCCTGATCGGCGAAAGGCTTGGCGCCCTCCGCCGTCGCGGTCGGCCCGAACATGGCGCTGAAGAAGGGCAGGCTGTCGACGCTCATCACCCGCCCGACCGCCTCGGGGTGCTGTTGCGCCACCATCAGCCCGGCCAGCCCGCCCATCGAATGACCGATGATCACGGGCCGGTTCAGCGTCGCCGCATAGCGCGCCAACTCATCCACCGCCGGCTGCACGAAGGCGCCGTCGCCGTGGCTCCACGGCTCGCCCGCAAAGCCCGCCAGCTGCACCAGATGCACCCGATGCGTCGCCGCCAGCCGCTGCGCCAGCGGACGCCAGACCTCGCGCGAAGAGGCGAAACCGGGGATCAGGATGACGTCAGGCCCATTGCCCATCACCTCGACCGACAACCGGTCCGAGGCGAAAGCGGGCGCTTCGATCCGCGCCGGTTCAGCATGGGCGGCGGAAAAGATGTTTCCGGCGGCGAGGGCGACAGCCGAGGCCAGCAGGAGGGCGCGCAGGGTCGAACGCCCGTTCAGACGGTGATGCAGCATGGCGATATCCTTGTAAGGTTAAGCTGACACAGAGATCAGCGGAACGTCAGCCGTGGGGGTTCTCGAAAACCTCTTCCACCGGCCGCGCGAACAGGGCGGCGATGCGGTAGGCCAGGTCCAGCGAGGGGTCGTGCTTCTCGGTCTCCAGGGCGTTGACGGCCTGACGCGAGACCCCCAGCGCCTGACCCAGCTGCTCCTGGGTCCAGTTGCGCTCGACGCGCAGCAGTTTCAGCTTGTTCTTCATCAGTTCGACGATCGGATGAAGGGCGAGACGCAGCCGAACACGGCCCAGAACAGCGGGTAGATCATCCAGCCCTCGGCGTGCGGCGCCCCGGCGAAGCTCTCGCCGAAGCCCCAGGCGCTGAAGCCGGCCATGGCCACGCCCGCCGAGACGATGAACTGCTTGGCGGTGACGGCGCGGACGAACTCGTCACTGTCGCGCATGAAGCTGAGCGTGGCCCAGATCTGGCCTGCGATAGGGGCGGCGACCGCCAGAGCCAGGACCCAGGCGGCGGGCTTGCCCTGGATCGTATCAAAGGCGCCGCCGATGGTCGCCAGCATGACGGCGACATAGCCGCCCATGAAGGCCATGGTGCGGATCACACAGCGGCGACCGGCGGGGGCGTTTTGTTTGGACAGGGTCAACATGGAAGGCGCTCCTGACTGAATGTAAGGCCAACCTTACTCGACGCTCATGTCATGTCAACCTGACTTTTTGTCAGGCCAGCATGATTTTTGTCGGAGCGCTCGCGCCGCCTGTCCGTCTGCCCTAGACAGACCCCATGCGCCTGACGCCCGCCAACTCCCCCGACTTCATCGCCGCCAACACACGGCTGCAGACCGTGCCGCACGCGCCGGAGATTTCGCTGTGGCTGGCGGACGAGATCACGCCCCTGTGGCGGCTGACCGAGGAAGAGCTGGGCGCCATGGGCCTGCCCCCGCCCTTCTGGGCCTTCGCCTGGGCCGGCGGTCAGGCCCTCGCCCGCTGGCTGCTGGATAACCCCGATCAGGTCGCGGGCAAGCGCGTCATTGACCTGGCCACCGGCTCGGGCCTGGTCGCCGTCGCCGCCATGAAGGCGGGCGCCGCCAGCGTCCTGGCCGCCGACATCGACCCCTTCTGTGCCGCCGCCGTGGCCGCCAACGCGAAGGCCAACGGCGTCGAGATCGCCTTCACCGACGCTGACCTGCTGGACGCCCCGCCCCCGCCCGTGGACCTGATCTGCGCCGGCGACGTCTTCTATGAAAAGCCTATGGCCGAGGCGGTCCTGGCCTGGCTGAAGCAGGCGCAGGCCAACGGCACCCGCGTCATCGTCGGCGACCCCGGCCGCACCTATTTCCCGAAATCCGGCCTGACCCTGCTGGCCGAATACACCGTCCCCACCACGCGCGAGCTGGAGGACCAGGAGGTCAAACGCTCGCGCGTCTGGTCGCTGGACTAGTCGCCTTCGCCCCGATGGGCGCTGACCGTCTTCAGCGCCGCCAGCGCCCGCTCGCGACCCTCAACGTGATCGACGATGGGCCGGGGATAGGTCGCGCCCAGCCTCACCCCCGCCTCGGCCAGCACCATCGGCGGCGCGGTCCACGGGGCGTGGATCCAGCGATCCGGCAGGCCCGCGACCTCGGGAACCCAGCAACGCACATAGCGCCCCTGCGGATCGAACTTCTCGCCCTGGGCCACCGGGTTGAAGATGCGGAAATAGGGGGCGGCGTCGGCGCCCGACCCGGCGACCCACTGCCAGTTCTGCACATTGCTGGCCAGATCGGCGTCGGTCAGGCAGTCCCAGAACCAGGCCTCGCCCTCGCGCCAGTCGATCAGCAGGTGCTTGATCAGGAAGGAGGCGACCACCATCCGCACGCGGTTGTGCATGGTCCCCGTCGCCCACAGCTGTCGCATCCCGGCGTCCACCAGCGGATAGCCCGTCCGCCCCGTCTTCCACGCCGCCAGTCCCTCGGCGTCGTCGCGCCACGGCATGGCGTCGTACTCGGGCTTGAAGGCCCGCTCCGGCAGATAGGGGAAGTGGTGCAGCAGATGGGCCGAGAACTCGCGCCAGCCGATCTCGGCGACGAACTTCTCCGCCTCCCCCGCCGGAACCCGCCCCTCGGCAGCGGCGGCGCGCACCGTCTGGATCGCCCGCCACGGCCCGATCTCGCCCCGGTGCAGATGCGCCGCCAGACCGCTGGTCCCCGCCCGGTCCGGCCGGTCGCGGTCGGTGGAATAGGTCTTCAGCCCGCCCACGACAAAGGCCGCCAGCGCCGCCTTCGCCCCCGCCTCGCCCGGCGTCCCGACAAAGCCGCTGGACCAGTCGGGCCGCGTCGGATGCAGGCCCCAGTCGTCAACCGCTTCGCTCGACACCCCGTCCGGCACCGTGATCGCTTCGGGCGCCGCCAGCGGCTGCGGGGCCTCGGCGACGGTCAACAGCGCCTTCAGGAAGGGGGTGAACACCTTGTACGGCTGGCCCGACCCGTTCAGCACCGCGCCCGGTCGGCACATCAGGCTGGCGTTGAAGCCCCGGCACTCGATCCCGTCCGCCTTCACCCCGTGGGCGATGTCGGCGTCGCGGGCCAAGGCCTCCGGTTCGAACAGGCGGCTCATGAAGACCTGATCGGCGCCCGTCTCTTCGATCAGACGGCGCAACTCGGCCTCGGCGTCGCCGCGCCGCAGGATCAGCCGCCCGCCGCGCGTCCTCAGATCCGCGTCCAGCGCCCGCAGCGACTTGTCCAGCCACCAGCGCGACGCAGCGCCGATGGCCCGCCCCTCCAGCCGTTCGTCCCGCACATAGACCGGCAGCACCGCCCGCCCGGTCGCCAGGGCGTGATGCAGGGCCGGGTTGTCGGCCAGCCGCAGGTCGCGGCGGAACCACAGGATGACGGGCGGAGAGGCGGGCAAGCGGCGTCCTGAGGTTGCGGTGACGGTTCGCCTCCCTGAGCGATCAGGCGTCGCGCGGCAAGACCGTCAGCACGCGCGCCATGAACTGATGGAACTCTTCCATATAGGCCCGCAGGAAGTCCTCGGTGGAAGGGACCGAGACGTTTCCGTCATCGTCGATCAGGCCCGGCGTGAACTGGATATAGGCCTCGGGCGCGTTCATCTGCGGCGCCTGCAGGAAGCTGAGGATGCTGCGCAGATGCTGTTGCCCCACCGCCGTGCCGATGGCCCCCGGCGAGGTCCCGATCACCGCCGTCGCCTTGCGCGCGAAGCTGTTGGTTCCATAGGGACGGCTGGCCCAGTCGATGGCGTTCTTCAGCCCGCCGGGGATGGAGCGGTTGTATTCCGGCGTCACGAACAGGATGGCGTCCGAGCCCTTGATCGCCGCCTTGAAGGCCGTCGCCGCAGCCGGAAAGTCGCCGTCATGGTCGTAGGAATAGATCGGCAGATCCGCATACGAGATCTCGTGGAGCTTCAGCTTCTCGGGCGCCAGCTTGATCAGGGCCTTGGCCAGCTTGCGGTTGATCGAGCCCTTGGCCAGAGACCCCACGATATAGCCGACGTTATAGGTGGTCATGACGCGCATCCCGCTGGGTGAGACGACGCCGACCGCCGTCCCCAGCCAAATGCCTCAGAAAACCTGGCGGTTCCGCCTCAGACCGTGACCGCCTGACGTCCGCGCCCGGCCTCGCCGAAGACCCGCAGATAGCGCGCGATCTCGCCGCGGTCGCCGGTCGCCTTCTCGACATTGTCCGACAGCTTGACCGCCGACCGGCCGCCCGCCCGCGTCACCTTGCAGACCAGGGAGATGGGCGTCAGCTCCGGCATGGGCGCGGGCGCGCAGTCGCGGAAGTCGTTGGTCAGATTGGTGCCCCAGCCGAAACTGGTCCGCACCCGTCCCTTGAAGTGGGCGTGGGTCGCCTCGATCGTGTCCACGTCCATGCCGTCGGCGAAGACCAGCAGCCGCTCGCGCGGATCGCGGCCCTGCTGCGCCCACCAGGCCATGATCTCCTCCCCGCCCTCGATCGGCGGCGCGGAGTCCGGCCGGAACCCCTTCCAGTCGGCCAGCCAGTCCGGCGCGTCGGCCAGAAACGCTCTTGTCCCAAACGCGTCCGGCAGGGCCACCAGCAGGTTGCCGTCATAGGTCGCCCGCCATTCCTCCAGCACCTGATAGGGCGCGGCCCGCAGCAATGCGTCGTCGTCCCCCGCCAGGGCCGCCAGCACCATCGGCAGTTCGTGCCCGTTGGTGCCCACCGCCTCCAGATCATTGTTCATGGCCAGCAGGACGTTCGACGTGCCGATGAAGGCCTTGCCCAGCCCCTCCTTCAGCGCCTCGACGCACCAGCCCTGCCACAGGAAACCGTGCCGCCGCCGCGTGCCGAAGTCGGAGATGGCCAGCGGCTCCAGCGTCCTCAGCCGCTCGACCTTGCCCCACAGCCTGGTCTTGGCCCGCGCATAGAGGACGTCCAGCTCGAACCGGCCCAACCGGCGCAGGGCCTTGCGGCTGCGCAGCTCGTTCAGGATCGACAGGGCCGGGATCTCCCACAGCGTCACCTCGGCCCAACCGCCTGAGAACTCCAGCCGGAACTGCCCGTCCGCCCCGCGCGACAGGTCGTATTCGGGCAGGCGATAGTCGGCCAGCCAGGCCAGGAAGTCGGGGCGGAAGATCGACTTCACCCCATAGAAGGTGTTGCCGCCCAGCCAGATCAATTCCCGGTTCGAGAAGCGCAGCGTCCGCGCATGATCCAGCTGCGCCCGCAGCTCCGCCTCGTCCACTTCCTCGGCCAGCCGCACCGTCGTCGTGCGGTTGATGGCGCTAAAGGTCACCGGCACGTCGCGATGCCGCCGCCAGATCAGCTGCAGCATCAGCAGCTTGTAGAAGTCGGTGTCCAGCAGGCTGCGGACGATGGGGTCCAGCCGCCAGCCGTGGTCATAGGCCCGCTTGGCCAGATCGACGCTCGCCATGCTCAGTCGGCCCGTTCTTCACTCTGAGGCGCGGGCGGTCCCGCCTCGTCCTCGTTCAGCAGCCGCCCGACGCGGCTGGGCTTGATGTAGGGTTCGGGTTCCGGCGTCACGGCGTTGCCGCGCATCATCGACCGTCCGGCGGTCAGCCCGCCGGTGACCTGCAGGTCCAGACGCGCCGCGTCGCGGCGGCGCACGTCGGCGATGGTCTCGGCCGCCTCGTCCTCGGACACGCCCAGATCGACCAGCACCGCCTCGCCGAACGCCAGCGCCGACTCGAAGGTCTCACGGATATGATAGTCGACGCCCGCCGCGATCAGGCGCAGCGAATGGCCCCGGTCAAAGGCGCGCACGAACAGCTTCACCCCCGGAAACTCCGACTTGACCAGCTGGACGATGCGGTCGGCGGCGTCCGGCTTGTCGACGCAGACCAGCACCGCCTCGGCCTTGCCCGCGCCCGAGGCCCGCAGCGTGTCCAGCCGCGTCCCGTCGCCGTAATAGACCTTGAAGCCGAAATTCCCCGCCGCCTGGATCATCTCCACGTCGTTCTCGATGATCGACACGTCCACGTCGCGCGCCAGCAGCGGTTGTGACACCACCTGGGCAAAGCGGCCGAAGCCGATGATCAGCACCTGGCCGCGCAGGCCCTCGGCCGCGTCCACGCCCTCGGCCTCTTCCGGCGACAGCCCCGCCTCTCTGGGCAGCCAGCGCTTCATCGCCAGGGTCGTCAGCGGCGTCAGCGCCATGGACAGGATGACGATGGCCGTCAGGGCCGCGCTGGCCTGACCGTCGATCACCCCGCCCGCCGCCGCCGCGCCATAGAGGACAAAAGCGAACTCCCCGCCCTGCGCGAACAGGGCCGCCCGCTCGATCGCCTCATGGTGGCGGGCCTTGAACAGCCGGGCGACGACATAGATGACCAGGGCCTTGACCAGCATGAAGGCCAGCAGGCCCGCGACCACGATGCGCCAGTCGTTGATCACCACCCCGATGTCCAGCGCCATGCCGACCGACAGGAAGAAGAGCCCCAGCAGGATGGCGCGGAACGGCTCGACGTCGGCCTCCAGCTGATGCCGGAAGGTCGAGTCCGACAGCAGCACCCCGGCCAGGAAGGCGCCCATGGCCATCGACAGGCCGACCTCGTTCATGATCCAGGCCGTGCCCGCCACCACCAGCAGGGCGGCCGCCGTCATCACCTCGCGCCCGCCGTTGCGGGCCAGGAAGCGGAACACCGGATTGATCGCATAGCGTCCGGCGACCAGCACCCCGGCCACCGCCGCGACCGCCAGGCCGATGGTCTGCCACAGGGGGGCGGCGCTCTCGCTCGCCGTCCCCACCGACGCCGCCAGAATGGCGACAATGGCCAGCAGCGGCACGATGGCCAGGTCCTCGAACAGCAGGATGCTGACCGCCCTCTGCCCCGCCGGCGTCGGCAGGTCGCCCCGCTCCTCCAGCATCTGCACGATGACGGCGGTCGAGGACATGACGAAGCCCATGGCCCCGACAAAGGCGACCGGCGCCGAGACCCCCGCCGCCATGGCCGTCAGGGTCAGGGCCAGACCGGCCAGTCCGACCTGGGCCGCCCCCAGGCCGAAGATCTCGTGCCTCATCCCCCACAGACGCTTGGGCCGCATCTCCAGACCGATGATGAACAGGAAGATGACCACGCCGAACTCGGCGACATGCAGGATGGTCTCCGGCTCGCGGAACAGGGCCAGACCGAACGGGCCGATGGCCGCGCCCGCCGCCAGATAGCCCAGCACCGAGCCCAGCCCGATCTTGCGGAACACCGGCACGGCCACGACCCCCGCCGCCAGCAGAGCCGCCACATGGCCCAGTTCCAGTCCCGTCGCCGCGTCCGCCATCGCTCACCCTTCAAGCTTGAGCCTCCATTGTGGGGACGAAGCGTCGCGATGGCGAGGGCGATCAGCCGAAGACGGCGCCGATCCGCGACAGGCCGTCGCCAGCGGGCCGCATCACAGACCAGTCGGCGGCCAGTCCGTCGGCCAGGGTCTTCAGCCGCTCCAGCACCGCCAGCATGGGATAGGGGCCGACGCTGACGCGACAGGCGCCGGCCTCGAACAGCGCCCTGGCCGGCGGCGCCTCCGGCCCGGCCATCAGGCTGATCGGCCCGCCGATCCCCTCGGCCAGGCGCCGCACCAGCGCCGGATCGGTCACGCCCGGCAGGAAGACCACGTCGGCCCCGGCGTCCAGCCAGGCCCGCCCCCGCTCGACCGCCATCTCGACTCGCAGATCGTCGCTGTCGCCCAGATTCAGCAGGAAGACGTCGGTGCGGGCGTTGATCACCAGGTCGGGCGCCGCCGCGCGCAGGGCCGCCAGCCGTTCGGCCTGGCCCGCAATCGGCGTCAGGGCGCCGGGCGCCGCATAGTCCGCGTCCTCGAAATTCACGCCCGCCGCCCCGGCGGCCCAGACCGCGCGCCCGGTCTCGGCCGCGTCCCGGGCCGAGGGGCCGTAGCCGGCCTCGACGTCGGCGGTCACGGGAACGCCGACCGCCCGGACGACGGCCGCCACCTCGCGCATCATCGCGTCGCGGTCCATCCCCTCGCCGTCGCGCGCCCCGCGCGCCCAGGCCACGCCTGCGCTGGTCGTGCCTATGGCGGAAAAACCCGCGCTCTCGAACACCCGCGCGCTGGCGGCGTCCCAGGCGTTGGGCAGGATCAGGCCGCCGCGGCGGTGCAGGTCACGAAAGGCGGCGGCGCGGGCGGTCGGATCGGTCATGCTGGTCTCCTCCAAGGTTCGCTCTTGATGTCATGGCCACGGAGCGGCGTCCGGCGGTTTTCGGACACGAATGGCGCGTGCAAGCCTCCGCTTCGCGTCTGCCGCTGACTTTTCCAGTCCCAACCCGCCCCCGCTGTTCCACGCCTCCGGAACCGCCCTTGTCGTCGGGGGTTCCCACAGCCAAGCCGGAGCCGGTTGGAGAGACCCATGAGAATTCGCGACGTGATGAGCAGGGACGTGCAGGTGGCCCGTCCCCACGACACCCTTCAGGAAGTCGCCGCCCGCATGGCGGCGGGTGATTTCGGCTTCGTCCCCGTGGCCGATGGAGAAAACCTGATCGGCGCCGTCACGGATCGCGACATCGCCGTCCGCGCCGTGGCTTCGGGCGCCGCGCCGAACGCGCGCGTGGTCGAATTCCTCAGTCGCGACGCCCTGGTGGTGCGCGCCGACGACGATCTGAAGGTCGCGCTGGACCTGATGGGCTCACACCAGATCCGCCGCCTGCCCGTGGTCGACGAGGACGGCCGTCTGGTCGGCGTGGTGTCGCTGGGCGACCTGTCGACGCGGGTCAAGGAGCGCTATGCCGGCGAGGCGCTGGAAGAGATTTCCCGCCCGGCCTGACCCCCAACGCATTCACCCCTCGCTAACCACGACGCGGAACCGGACGATAACGGCTGGCGCGCCATGCTGCCCCCTTCGCAGGGGAGAGACGGCATGGCGCGCGCGCAGTTCCAGAAGGGCCAGAAGGTCTGGGTCGAGAGCGTCGGCGCCTGGGCCCAGGTCGAAAAGGTCCTGCCCGTCTGGGCCAAGGGCTTCGACGAGCCGGTCCGCATCACCTACGACGTCGGCCTGGGCCGCGAGTTCATGGCCGCCGAACTGCAGCCTCCGGCCGAGGACAACCTCGTCGCCACCGCCCTGGGCGACTGGCGCGTGCTGCGCGCCCGCAACAAGTGGCAGGAACCGGCCGACTGCGCCCACCACCCCTTCCCCGGCTCCTATCCGGTCGTCGTCACCGACAAGGCCGACTGGGGCGGCTGGCGCGTGCCGGGCGCCGAATACGACCGCGACCCCGAACGCATCGAGTTCCAGTCCCGCCTGATCGCCGCCGCGCCGGATCTGATGGAACTGGCCCGCGAACTGGTCGAAACCGTGTCGGAGACGCCCGAGGACGCACCCCCGGAAAGCGTCCGCCTGGCCCGCCGCGCCCGCGACATCCTGCGCCAGATCACCGACATCCTGGCCGCGCCGAGCGCCCCGGCCGAAGGCGGCCGCGCGCCATCGTCGGACGCCTCCGAGGCCGCCTGACCGGCGCCGACGCTCCGCTCGCCCGTCAGGTGAAAAGGCTTCCACGCCGGGCCTCGACAGGAATCCGCGACGCAGCCTAGATTCCCCCCGTATTTCATGACGGGAGGAACGGCTTGCGAGGCACTGAGCGTCGCAGCTATGGGCCGGGCCGACGCGCCACGGACCAGACGACCCAGGGCGCCGCGCCCTGGGCGCGCATCCTGCTGCTCGCCATCGCCCTCGTGATCACGGCCTACGCCGCCCTGGTGATCCACGACGACGGCCGCCCCCGGCGCGAGGCCCAGGCCATGCGGATCGAGGCTCTGACGCTGGAAGCGCGGCTGGCGGCGGCGCAGATTGAATCCCGTCTGGCCTCGACCTCCGGCGCCGTGACCCTGGCCGCGCGCGACCTGACCGCCCATCCCGGACAGGCGCCCGGACAGGCGGTCGAGGCCCTGGACCGCGCCCGCGCCCTGGCCCCCGACGCCGGCTTCGCCCTGCTCGACCGCGACGGAAAGATTCTCGCCGCGACCGGCGGCAAGACCGACGCCGCCGCCGGGGCCGTCGACGCCTACGTCCTGCGCGACAACGCCCTGTCGAGCCGCCGCGCCGTCGACGACGAGCGCTCCATCCTCGCCCGCACCCCCCTGCCCCCGCTGGAAACCGCGTTGAAGGGCGCGACCCTGAGCGTCGTTCCCGCCGGACAGGCGCCCGCCGACGCCGCCCGCGCGGTCAAGGGACCGGACGGAAAACCTCGCCTGTCGGCCTCGGCGCCCATAGCCGGGACGGACCATGCCGTGGTCGCCGCCCTGCCCGTCGTCGGCGGCCTGGCGGCCTGGCTGAACGACGCCTGGTTGCTGGCCGCGCCGCTGCTTCTGGTCGTCCTGCTGCTGGTGCTGATCGCGGTGCAGAACTGGCGCCAGGCCCGCGCCGGCCGCCAGTGGGCCGACACCGAACGTCGCTTCCGCGTCGCCGTCGAGGCCGCCCGCTGCGGCGTCTGGGAATGGGATCTGGCGCGCGGCGAGATGGTCCTGTCCGACTATATGGCCGCCCTGCTGGAGGTCGAACCGGGCCAGACCCTGACCACCCAGGCTCTGATCGAGCGCGTCCACCCCCGCTATCGCGAAACCCTGGTCGAGGCCCTGGATCAGGCCATGGCCCACGGCGCCTTCGACGTCACCTTCCCGGTGCCGCTGAAGTCCGGCGGCGTGCGCTGGATCGACGCGCGCGGCCAGTCGCGTCAGCCGCGCCGCGACGCGGGCTTCACCAGCCTGCTGGGCGTGGCCCTCGACATCACCGAGGCCCGCCGCTCCAAGGCCCAGGCCCAGGCGGCCGAGAACCGTCTGCGCGACGGCATCGAAAGCGTGTCCGACGCCTTCGTCCTGTTCGACCGTCAGGGCCGCCTGATCCTGTGGAACCAGGCCTTCCAGGACGCCTTTGCCTTCCCGGCGGGCGTGGTCCGCAAAGGAGCCCAGAAGGACGCCCTGAACCAGATCGCCGCCGAGGCCATCAAGGCCGAACATCCCTCGGCCAGCGGACGCGCCGGCGTGCGCGAGGTCGAGCTGAACGACGGCCGCTGGCTGCAGATGGCCGAACGCTTCACCGGCGACGGCGGCACCGTGGTCATCTGCGCCGACATCACCGTCATCCGTCGTCAGGAGGCCGAGCGTCGCCGCGCCGCCGACGAGCTGCGCGGCATGGTGGCGGCCCTGGAAGACCGCGAGGCCAAGCTGTCGCTGCTGGCCCGCAAGTACGAGGTCGCCATGACCCGCGCCGAGGCCGCCAACCAGGCCAAGTCCGAATTCCTGGCCAATATGAGCCACGAACTGCGCACCCCGCTGAACGCCATCAACGGCTTCTCCGAGATCATGGCCGGCGAGATGTTCGGCCCGCTCGGCGACCGCCGCTACAAGGGCTACGCCGCCGACATCCACCAGTCTGGCCAGCACCTGCTCAGCCTGATCAACGACATCCTCGACATGGCCAAGATCGAGGCCGGCAAGCTGACCCTGCACTATGAGGCCGTGTCGTTGAACGCCCTGTGCAACGACGCCATCCGCCTGATGCGCGGCAAGGCGATGGAGTCTGGCCTGACCCTTGGCCTCGTCGCCCCCGACGCGCTTCAGATCGAGGCCGACCATCGCGGCCTGAAGCAGGTGATGCTGAACCTGATCTCCAACGCGGTGAAGTTCACCCCCGAGGGCGGCGCCGTCACCGTCACCGTCGCGCCCCACGACGCCGATCATGTCCGCGTCTCGGTCACCGACACCGGCATCGGCATCGCCGCCGCCGATCTGGACCGCCTGGCCCAGCCCTTCGAACAGGTCGAGGGCCAGCACTCCAAGACCACCCAGGGCACCGGCCTGGGCCTGGCCCTGACCAAGTCCCTGATCGAACTGCATCGCGGCCGCATGACCATCGAGAGCGAACCCGGCCACGGCACCACCGTCTGGTTCGACCTCCCCCTCCGCGCCCCCGAAGGCGCCATGGCCCCCGCCGGCGCCGCCCCCCAACGGGTTCAGGCGCAGGCGGCCTGAGACCCTAGCACGACCTGCCCGTCATCCCGGACGGCGCTTGCCTGAACGTCGCCGCAGGTGAACGGGCGTTACCCGTTTCCGAGCGTCCGCCTTGCAACTTGAGCCCAAAGTCACAGATCGACCCGTTGCGGACGTTGAAAACGCGCCGCTACGATACCCACGAATGCACTATGGCGGCCTCCTGCCAACTGCCATCGGGCTGCTTACGATAGAGAACAAGCGTGCCGACAGAATCCATGGCGACCGATACGATTGCCTCCTTCCCATCGGGAGAGATGACGGCCCGCTCCACCATGAACCACAAGTCGTTTGGTCGGCGGGGGCTCTGCCTGCTGTCGCCTCGCGTCGGTAGTGCCTTTTGGGAAGCTGCATAGGCGTGCACCTCCGGGCAACTCGCGGCATTGATCGGGGTGACTGCAGCGAAGACTTGAGCCATCTCGACCGACGGGCCTCTCACGGCTTCGGGGTCCGCTTCACGACGACGGAGGAACCGAGGCAGCGGGGAAGGTGCTTCGGGAACATGCTCAAGCCAAATATATCGTTCCTGTGCTCCAGCCTGTTCGAGCATCGCGGGGTGAACGAAGGCATCGCGTTCCCAAGAAGTCGGCGGTGCATCAAGATCGAGATGCCAAGGGTAAGTGAGGGGCCGCTCCCAACTTATCAATCGCTCAAGCGCCTTGGCCGCGAGACCGCATTCTTCGCTGGAAACCTGATGCGGGGTTGGAACCGTGGCGTTCTCGCACGCCCCGAGAGACACGCATGCAACTGCAGCGACCGTGAGGAATACCCGACTACTTACCGGTTGACCCATTGCCATGCTGGACGATTGCCTGAAACAGCCTCTGGAGCAACGTCCGCTTCTCACCCTTTGCTGACGGAAGCCATGTCCGCTCCCGGACCAGAACGCCAATGTCCGTTTTCGGCGCTGAGGCCCAGAACCGGAATCGACCCTTTGCCGTCATTCCAATCTATTCTGGCAGTTCGAGCCTGAGCCTTTCGCGCTGGTCGGACGGCAGCACCTCACGCGCGGCGTCAAGCAGGATCAGGTCCGCCTCCGACCAGACCTTTTTCCGTGCCACCGAACTAATGATCGACACGACCTCCAGCACTAGCCCTGCGAGATCTTGACGTGCCCCTGAGAATTTCCTCCACGCGGAGCTAGAGTCCGGCCCTTGAAAGGACGGACGGAATGAAACGAGCGAGATTCTCGGAAGAGCAGATCATCGGGATCCTGCGGGAGAACGAGGCCG
>NZ_JBOHLI010000049.1:0-26672 GCF_050729455.1 Brevundimonas sp. | reverse complement strand
CTGAACCGGCGCGTCGGGGCGCTGGCCCTGCTGGCCGGGGCGGGCGACCCGGCGGCGCACGGCGGGCGCTGGTCCTTCGTCGGCTGCGAGCCGGATCGGGTGCGGGTCGGCCCGGTCGATGATGCGGCGCCGTTTGACACCCTGCGTCATCCCGACTTTGCGGGCGGCGGCGTGGTCGGCCTGATGAGTTATGACGCCGGGGCGCGTCCGGCGACGGGGCCGCGCGCCGAGGTCTGGCCCGACCTGATGCTGGCCCGCTACCCGGCCCTGCTGGCCTTTGATCATGCGGCGGGCGAGGTGCTGGCGGTTGGGCGCGGCGCGGACGCCGCCGAGGCCGAGGGGCGGGCCCGCTGCGCCACGGACTGGTTGGCCGAAGCCGTCGCCTCGTCGGTTCCGTCAGCGCCGGCTGTCGCTTTCGACGGCGAGGCGCCGCCGGAAGCCTATGAGGCCGCCGTGGCCGACGTCGTGGCGCGGATCGCGGCGGGCGAGCTGTTCCAGGCCAATATCGCCCGCGCCTGGAGCGGGCGGCTGGATGCCGGGCGCGATCCGTTCGAGGTCTTTCTGCGGCTGTCGGCGGAACGCGGCGCGGCCTACGGCGCCTTCTGGCGGCTGGGCGAGCGGGCTCTGGTGTCCAATTCTCCCGAGCTGTTCCTGACCTTTGATCCGACGTCAGGCCGCATCGAGACGCGGCCGATCAAGGGCACGCGGCCGCGCGGCCCTGATCCGGCGCGCGACGCGGAACTGGCGGCGGACCTGGCCGCCAGCGCCAAGGACCGGGCCGAGAACCTGATGATCGTCGACCTGATGCGCAATGATCTGGCGCGGGCGGGGACGCCCGGCTCGGTGCGGGTTGAACAGCTGTTCGAGGTCGAAAGCCATCCGACCGTGCATCATCTGGTTTCGACCGTGACGGCGACGGCGCGGCCCGGCGTCGGCGCCGCCGAGGTGCTGGAGGCGACCTTCCCGCCCGGCTCGATCACCGGGGCCCCCAAGCATCAGGCCATGAAGGTCATCGCCGGGCACGAGCCGCCGCGCGGGCCGTGGTGCGGCTCGCTGTTCGGCCTGGGGTTGGCGGGCGACGGGGCGTTGACGGCCTCGGTCCTGATCCGCACGGCGTCGTTTGAGCGCGACGGCGAAGGCTGGCGATGGCGCGCCCTGGCCGGGGCCGGAATCGTCGCCGACAGCGACCCCCGTTCCGAATGTGAGGAAACCGGAGCCAAGATCCGGGCGCTGAAGGAGGCCCTGGCCGGCGCCTAGCAGTCGGCGCAGGGCACCGTATTCACCGTACGCGGCCGCAGATAGTACTTCCGCCTGAACGTGATCGGCTGCGGCAGGACCTGCGAGAAGGCCGACTGATAGACATAGGCGGTCTCGCCCAGGATCAGGCTCTGGGTTTCGTTGGCGTCGACCAGGCCGGCGGGCAGGTCAGGGTAGACCGTCTGCTTGGTCAGGGCGGTCAGACTGCCCTTGCCGCGGCTCCAGTCGACGCGGGCCACGCCCGCGGCGTCGACCGTGATGCTGGAGACGCGGGTCGCCAGCGTACCCTCGGGGAACGGCTTCATGATCATCTGGCCGATGGCGAAGACGCGGTCGACCTCGACCTTGTTGGTCGTGTCGCTCTGGGCCACCAGGTCGGCCACCATGGCGGCCGTATGGCCGGCGCGGCGCTCGGCCATATAGGCCTGGCAGAATTCGACCAGACCGAAATAGATCAGGATCATGACCGGGGCGATCAGCGCGAATTCAATCGCCGAAACGCCGCTCCGGTCGACGATCAGCCGTGCGATAACGCCGGAGCGGGGGCCAGAGCGGGCGCGATGGGGGCGGCGGGTCACTGATAGGGCTCGTTGCGGAAGGCCAGGGTGGTGGTCAGCAGCACCTTGCCGTCCGCCATCTTGGACAGGGCCTGCGACAAGAAGGGCGTCGCGACCGGTTGCTCGTACCAGATGCGCACCAGCACCAGATCGCCTGGCCCGCCGGGCGTGAAGCTCAGGCTCGACGCGTCGAAGGTGCCGGAGGCGGTGGGGTCGGGGACCAGGGGGTTGCTGAAATTATCGACCACCCTCACGTCGATGAAGGCGCGGGTGTCGCAGTCGCCGGCGAAGACGCTCATCTTGGCGCAGAGTTTCGTCTTGATCAGTTCGGGCGTCATGGCCTGCTGCTGCGCCTGGCCGGTGCGCACCAGGCGGCCGGTATCGGCCACGGCTGTCTCGACCACGGCGTCGAGCAGCAGGATCAGGCCGATCTCGAGGATGGCGAACAGCAGCATGAAGAAGGGCAGGGCGACCATGGCGAACTCGACCGCCGTGGAGCCTTCGCGCGCGCGCATCAGCCGCCGCGCGAGCGACGGACGGTCCGTGTCGCGGCGGAACGGGCGCGCCATGGGTCAGGGGACCGACGGGGTGCGGACGCTGGGCGAGCAGCTGGAGCCGCAGGCCATTTCCGTCGCCTGGGCGCCGCGCCAGACCCGGACCGAGCCGGTCGAGCCGGCGCTGACCACGACCTGGCTCTGGAACAGGGAGCGGCCCAGGGCGTCCACCGCCACGATGTCGGTCACGCCATAGCCCTTGCCCGTGATGAACAGGGTGTTGGCGTCGACCACGGTGACGTCGGCGATCTTGGGATTGGCCACGATCACCGAGCCGGCGGGCGCCCGAAGCTGGACCCGCGTCGAACGGTCGATCTCTATGTTCAGGGGGCGCGCCTGGGCCAGGGCGGCGGAGGCGACGCCGCCGGCGAGGCCCGCGGCCGCCAGCAGAACGGCGGCGGATCGGAGGAAATGTCGGGGCATGGGCGGACGGCTCCGGTGACATGAAAGGCGCGCGCGCGAGCGCTTGGATGCAAGGTCGCCCTCAAAGATCAAGAATTCCTGAAGGTCGGTCGACGGTTCCGTTTAGCGGCTGAAATCATAGTAAACGCGTCAGTAACCAACAATAAATTTCAATCTGCTGTTTCGTTTTACTCGAGCTTAATGATCCTCGGCGCATTGTTCCCATGCAAACGGGGGTCAAGCGGGCAAAACCGGTGACCCTGGTAGTGGAACTGTTGCTCGCTTAGAAAAGAAGGAAGACACATCATGCGTAACTTCATCAAGAACTTCGCCAACGACGAATCGGGCGCCACCGCCATCGAGTATGGCCTGATCGCCGCTCTGATCGCCGTCGCCATCATCGGCGCCCTGACGGCCGTCAAGACCGGCCTGGTCGGCACCTTCACCAAGGTGGAAACCTCGCTGGCCGCCGCCGGTTAAGCTGGACGACATCGCCGCGGCTTCGGTTGCGGCGGCTTGAAGGGGGGCCGGGGCGGCGACGCCTCGGCCCTTTTTACATTCGCGGTCTGGCTCTGACGGGTCGGATCGGGCGGCTGAAACCTCGCCTTAACGCGAGCGCGCCAAGCTGTGGCCATGACCGAACTCGCCCTCGTCCTGCTCAGCGTCCTGCCCGTGCTGGTGATCGTCGCCGGCCTGCATGACCTGACGACCATGAAGATCCCCAACTGGCTGTCCGGCCTGCTGATCGTCGGCTTCTTCCCGGCCGCCCTGGCCCTGGGCCTGCCGCTGACGACGACGGCGGTCTCGGTCGGGGTGGCGCTGGCCGCCCTCGTCGTCGGCGCCGGGATGTTCGCCCTGAACTGGATCGGCGGCGGCGACGCCAAGCTGATGGCGGCGGCCAGCCTTTGGCTGGGCCTTTCCGGCCTCGTGCCCTTTCTGCTCTATACGGCCCTGGCCGGCGGCGGGCTTTGCCTGGTGCTGCTGACCGCGCGCGGCCGGCTTCAGGCCTATGCGCTCAACGCGCCGGGCTGGGTCTCGCGCCTGATGGCGCCCAAGGGCGACATTCCCTACGGCGTGGCCATCGCCGTCGGCGCCCTGCTGGCCTATCCGGCCAGCCCCCTGGTGCAGGCATTCGCCGCCGCCTGACCTCGCGCACTCGGCGGTGCGGCTTAGGAGGCCGTTAACAGAAAGCCGCCACTATCCTTAACGGCAGGGGGCGAAGAACCCAAGAATCCGCGTCGCCGCGCCTGCCGGAGACCGTCGATGAAGCCCGCCAAGATCGCCGTCATCTGTATCGCCGCCGTGTCCGCCATCGGCCTGGCCCTGGTCGTGCGCGCCATGGGGTCGTCCGGAGAGCCGACCGCCGTCGCCGTCGCCGCCGTCGAGGCCCCGCCCATGGCCAAGGTCCTGGTCGCCGCCAAGGACCTGGAGCCGGGCAGCCGCCTGACCGATTCCGACCTGACCTGGAAGGACTGGCCCGTCGCCGAGGTCAACCCCGTCTTCATCACCGACGGCAGCGTGCCGCTCCCCGGTGCCGCCGCGCCCGCCGAGGCCAAGCCCGCGGACGCTCCCGCCGACGACAAGGCGGCCACCGCCAAGAAGGCCGAGGACGCCGCCGCCCGCGTGACCCGCGCCGCGACCGACCTGGCCACCGGCGGCGCCAAGGCCGACTATATCGGCGCCGTGGTGCGCGAACCCATTCTGGCCGGCGAGCCCATCGTCGCCCGCAAGATCGTGCGCGCCGGCGACAGCGGCTATATGGCCGCCTATCTGGAGCCGGGGATGCGGGCCATGGCCATCCGCGTCACGGTCGAGACCGCCGCCGGCGGCTTCATCCTGCCGGGCGACCGCGCCGACGTCCTGCTGACCCGCGAGGTCAAGTTGGCCAATGTGGGCGCGGCCGGCGGCGAGACCACGAAATTCGTCGCCGCCACGGTGATGCAGAACGTCAAGGTCCTGGCTATCGACCAGAACACCCGCGCCGCCGAGAACGCCCAGGCCGTGGTCGGCGCCACCGCCACCCTCGAGGTCAGCGGCCGCGACGCCGAGGTCCTGGCCCTGGCCAAGTCCGAGGGCGAGCTGTCGCTGGTGCTGCGCTCCTACGCCGACACCGCCGGACCGTCGGGCCGGACGCCCGCCGCCGGACGTCGCGGCGACACCGCCGCCGCCGCGGGCAATGTCGTGCGCATCTATCGCGAAGGTGAAGCCGAGGCGGTCGCCGTCCCATGAGGAAACCAGGCATGAATCGACTGATCGCAGCGGCCTGCGCCTCGCTGCTGGCGCTTGGCGGGGCGGCTTCGGCGCCCCAGGCCGAGGCCCAGACCCGCGCCGTCCCGACACGCGCGGCCATGTCAACGGGCGCGGCGCCGCAGATGGTCAACCTGCCGCGCGGGACGTCCTTCGCCGTCGATCTGCCGGCGGACGCGCGCGACGTGATCGTGTCCAACCCGCAGGTGGCCGAGGCCATGCTGCATTCGCCGCGCCGCATCACCGTGATCGGCCTGACGGCGGGCGAGACGGACGCCGTCTTCCTGGACGCCGCCGGACGCACCATCCTGGCCCTGCGCGTCCGCGTGGACGCAGGGACTGGCGCGCTTCAGGACACCCTCAGCCGCGTGATGCCGGGATCCGAGATCCGCGCCGAGGCCGTCAACGACAGCATCATCCTGACCGGCCGGGCCGCCAGCCCGTCCGAAGCCGAGCGCGCCGCCCAGGTCGCCCGCGCCTTCGTCTCGGCTCCGGAGAAGGTCATGAACATGACCACCGTGGTCGGATCCGACCAGGTGACGCTGAAGGTCCGCGTGGTCGAGGTGCAGCGCACCGCCATCAAGCAACTGGGCTTCGACACCCAGGCGGTGATCGGCCGTCTGGGCGACACCCAGTGGCTGCTGGGCAACGCCGCGACCTGGGGCGTCAACGGCTCGCTGCTGGGCGGCATCACCGGCGGCGTTTCGCGCGACACCACCAAGAATTACCAGATGCAGGCGCCGTGCGGCGCGGGCTTCCCCGCAGGCTCCTTGTGCCCCGTCACGGTCCACGGCGGCCGACCGGGCGATCCCTCGAACTGGGACACCGCCCAGCCGGGAACCGGCCCCGGCTCCGACGGGCTGAACAAGGGCGAGGCGACCATCAAGGCGTTCGAGCGGGTGGGCCTGGTCCGCACCTTGGCCGAGCCTAACCTGACGTCGGTGAACGGCGAGGCGGCCAGTTTCCTGGCCGGCGGCGAGTTTCCGCTGCCGACCGGTCGCGACCGCGAGGGCCAGATCACGGTCGAATACAAGCCCTACGGCGTCGGCCTGACCTTCCGCCCGGTCGTCCTGTCGGAAGGCCGCATCTCGCTGCAGGTCAAGGTCGAGGTGTCCGAGCTGACGCCCCAGGGCGGCCTGACCATCGGCGCGGGCACGGTTTCGTCGATCTCGCTGCCGGGCCTGTCGGTGCGGCGCAGCGAGAACACGGTCGAACTGCCGTCGGGCGGCTCGATGATGATCGCCGGCCTGTTGCAGGAATCGACCCGCCAGAACATCGACTCCCTGCCCGGCGCGACCAATCTGCCGGTGCTGGGCCAGCTGTTCCGCTCGCGCGACTATCTGATGGGCGAAACCGAACTGGTCGTGATCGTCGAGGCCTATGTCGTCACCCCGACCTCGCCGGGCCGGATGCAGACCCCCGCTGACGGCCTGCGGATCGCCCATGACGCCCAGACCATCTTCTTCGGCCAGCTGAACCAGGCCTATGGCTCGCCCGCCCCGACCGCCCAGCCGGGCGCCGGATGGCAGGGGCCGGTCGGCTATGTGATCGAGTGAACGCCATGATCCGTTCCGCCAAATCCATTCTGTCTCCCAAGCGGATGCTCGCCTCGGCCCTCGTGCTGGGCGGTCTGACGCTGGCCGGCTGTATGGGCGGCCCCGCCAGCCTGGGCGGCGAGCCGCCGCTGACCCCGACCTCGCGCTACAGTCTTCAGGTCGAGCCGGGCCTGGACCGCATCGCCCTGGCCGTGCACGAGACCGGCCTGTCGTCGAACCAGCAGGCGGCCCTGAGCGATCTGGTCAACCGTTTCGCCATAGAAGGCGCGCCGACCCTGGTGGTCGAGGCGCCCGCCGGCGACGACCACGTGGCCGGCCAGACGGCCTGGAACGTCAAGGCGGCCCTGGTGGCGGCGGGCGCGCCGGATCACCGAATCCGCGTCGTCAGCTACGCCGGGCCGGACCCGCGCGCGCCGGTCCTGGTCGGATTCGAGACGGTTCGCGCCGCCGTGCCCCTGTGCGGAACCCAATGGGGCAGCCTGACCCGCACCGGCGACAATCAGTCGCCTTCGAATTTCGGCTGCGCCGTCACCGCCAACCTGGCGGCCCAGATCGCCAATCCGCGCGACATCGTTTCGCCGCGGGCCATGACGCCGGGCGACGCCGGTCGCCGCAGCGTGGTGTTCGACGCCTATCGCAAGGGCGACAAGACCGCGGCCGAGCGGGAAGAACTGATTTACGGAACGCGCGTCTCCCGTGCGGTGGACTGACCGATCATGACCCAATCCTTCGCCACCCAGGAATACGACGCCCTGGACGGGTTCGATCTGGACGACGAATTCGTCGATGCCGGGCCCCCGATGCGCGACGGCCCGCCGCTCGAGGTCCCGTCGCTGGACGTCCAGCCGCTGGATGTCCAGCCGCGCGATCCCGAGATCATTGTCCCGGAAGCCTTCGCCACGCCGTCCGCCGAACTGATCGAGGCGGACGATCAGGCCTATAATCCGGTCGGGCGTCTGGTCGACGCGACCGAGACGGCGGTCGCCGCCGTCGTCCCTCTCGTCGCGGCCGTGGCTGCGGTTCAGCCTGCGGCCCTGACGCCTGCCTTGGCGCCCACCCTGACGCCCGCCTTCCCTGACGCGGCCGGCCTGCCTGTCGCCTCGGGCGCCGCTGTCGAGGTGTCGATCCCGCGTATCGCCGTCCACGTCTTCGCCGAACGCCAGGACACCCTGGCCGCCGCCGAGCGCGCCGGACAGGATCGGCGGATGTCGCGCGCCACTACCCAGATCCGCATCGGCGGCGTCGCCGCCGCGATCGCGGCCTATCACGGCGAGCCCACCCCGCCGCTGATCGTCGTCGAATGCATGAAGGACCCGCAGACCCTGCTGTGGGAGATCGACCAACTGGCCGAGGTCTGCGACGCGGGCACCAAGGTGGTGGTGATCGGCGCGACCAACGACATCTTGCTGTTCCGCGAACTGATGCGGCGTGGGGTCAGCGAATACCTGGTGGCGCCGGTCCAGCCCCTGCAACTGATCTCGGCCATCGGCGGCCTGTTCGCCGACCCGGCCCAGCCCTTCGTCGGTCGGTCCATCGCCTTCGTCGGCGCGCGCGGCGGGGCCGGGGCTTCGGCCGTGGCCCACAACACCGCCTATGCGATGAGCGAGCGGATCGGCGTCAACACCGTCATCGTCGACTACGACCTGCCGTTCGGCACCGCCGGGCTGGATTTCAACCAGGACCCGCTGGGCGGCGTCGCCGACGCCCTGAGCCAGCCCGACCGGCTGGACGCCACCCTGCTGGACCGGATGATGGTCCGCTGCACCGACAAGCTGAGCCTGTTCGCCGCGCCCGCCACCCTGGACGCCGACTGGGACATCCAGCCCGACGCCTTCGAGGAAGTCACCAGCCGCATTCGCTCGACCGCCCCCTTCGTGGTGCTGGACCTGCCCCACCTGTGGTCGGGATGGATGCGCAAGACGCTGATCTCGGCGGACGAGGTGGTGATCGTGGCGACGCCGGACCTGGCGTCCCTGCGCAACGCCAAGAACATGATCGATCTGATCAAACAGGGCCGTCCGAATGACGCCCCGCCGCGTCTGGTGCTGAACCAGGTCGGCGTGCCGGGCCGCCCCGAGATTCCGGCCAAGGACTTCGGCAATGCGCTGGGCGTTCATCCCAGTCTGATCATTCCCTTCGACGCCAAGATCTTCGGCGCGGCGGCCAACAACGGCCAGATGATCGTCGACGCCGGGGCCAAGTCCAAGGCGGCGGACGCCTTCCAGACCCTGGCCCAGATCGTGTCGCGCCGCGAACTGCCCGTCGCTGTCGCGCCTCGCGGCAAGGCCGAGGGCGCGTCCAAGGGCGGCTCCCTGTTCAGCGGCCTGCTGAGAAAGAAGCGCTGAGGTCATGTTCGGCAAGCGTTCAGCCCAGCCCGGGGTCGCCCTCGCGCCCCGTCCCGCCCCGGCCCCGCCCCCGGCGGCCGAGGTGCGCGCTCTGGACGCCGTCGACGCCTTTTCGCCGGAAGAGCTGGAGGCGCCGGCCGTCGCGCCCTCGGACGCGGCCGACCGGCTGGACGCCCTGGCCGACCGCCCGCGCCCCGAACCGGCCGCGCCCACGCCGGGCGGGCCGGTCAAGGGACCGCGCGCCACGCCCGGCCTGGAACAGCTGAAGAAGGCCCAGGCGGTCGCCGAGATCGTCCGCGAACAGTCCGACTATTATCACGCCACGAAGACGACCATCTTCAACGCGTTGATGAACACCATCGACCTGTCGCAGCTGGCGCAGCTGGACACCAAGGCGGCGGCCGAGGAAATCCGCGACATCGTCGCCGAACTGGTGGCGATCAAGAACGTCTCCATGTCGGTGGCCGAGCAGGAGCATCTGGTCCAGGATATCGTCAACGACGTCCTCGGCTACGGCCCGCTGGAGCCGCTGTTGGGCCGCGACGACATCGCCGACATCATGGTCAACGGCGCCGGCCGGGTCTTCATCGAGGTCGCTGGCAAGGTGCAGCTGACCAACGTCCGCTTCCGCGACAACACCCAGCTGATGAACATCTGCCAGCGGATCGTGTCGCAGGTCGGCCGCCGCGTCGATGAATCCAGCCCGATCTGCGACGCCCGCCTGCCGGACGGGTCGCGCGTCAACGTCATCGCCCCGCCGCTGGCCATCGACGGCCCGACGCTGACGATTCGTAAGTTCAAGAAGGACAAGCTGACGATGAAGAACCTGGTGGAGTACGCCTCCATCAGTCCCGAGGGCGCGCGCGTTCTCGGCGTCATCGGCGCCTCGCGATGCAACCTCGTCATCTCGGGCGGCACGGGCTCGGGCAAGACGACCCTGCTCAACACCCTGACGGCCTTCATCGACCCGACCGAGCGGGTCATCACCTGCGAGGACGCCGCCGAGCTGCAACTGCAGCAGCCGCACGTGGTGCGTCTGGAAACCCGTCCGCCGAACCTGGAGGGCCAGGGCCAGATCACCATGCGCGACCTGGTCAAGAACTGTCTGCGGATGCGTCCCGAACGGATCATCGTCGGCGAGGTCCGCGGCCCGGAAGCCTTCGACCTCTTGCAGGCGATGAACACCGGCCACGACGGCTCGATGGGCACGCTGCACGCCAACTCCCCGCGCGAGGCCATCAGCCGGATGGAGTCGATGATCACCATGGGCGGCTACGGCCTGCCGTCCAAGACCATCCGCGAGATGATCGTCGGCTCGGTCGACGTCATCGTTCAGGCCGCGCGTCTGCGCGACGGTTCGCGCCGCATCACCCACATCACCGAGGTGGTGGGGCTGGAAGGCGACGTCATCGTGACCCAGGACCTGTTCGTCTATGAGATCACCGGCGAGGACGCCCACGGCAAGATCACCGGGCGTCACCGTTCGACCGGCATCGCCCGGCCGCGTTTCTGGGACCGCGCCCGCTACTACGGGCTGGAGCGCGAACTGGCCGAAGCCCTGGACGCGGCGGAGTAGAGAGCCGTGATGCTTCCCATTCTCGCCGCCTTGCTGGCTTTCATCACCATCGGCGGCCTGGGCTGGGTCCTGGTCGGCGGTGACGACACGTCGGGCCAGGCGGTCAAGCGCGCCAAGGCCATCGGCGTGGCCAAGGAGACGACGGCCGCCAAGCGCGCCGCGGTCGCCAATACGCCTGAGGCCCGGCGCAAGCAGATCATGACCCAGCTTCAGGAGGTGGAGCGGCGCGAGCGCAAGGCGCGCATGACCATGCCCGCCAAGCTGAAGCAGGCGGGCCTGTCCATCGGCCTGCGCGCCTTCGTCTTCATCAGCATCGGCGCGGGTCTGGCGGGCTTCCTGATCCTGTTCGTGCTGGGGGCCAACATCTTCGTCTCCCTGGGCTTCGGCCTGGCCATGGGTCTGGGCCTGCCGCGCTGGGTCGTGGGCTTCCTGGGCAAGAAGCGGATGAAGAAGTTCTCGCTGGCCTTCCCCGACGCCGTCGACATCCTGGTGCGCGGCATCAAGACGGGCCTGCCGGTCCACGACTGCTTCAAGATCATCGCCCGCGAAAGCCCCCAGCCCCTGGGCGGCGAGTTCCAGCGGCTGGTCGAAGGCATGGGCGTGGGCCTGACCCTGAGCCAGGCCCTGGACAAGATGTATGAGCGGATGCCGACGCCCGAGCTGAACTTCTTCGCCATCGTCATCGCCATCCAGCAGAAGAGCGGCGGCAACCTGGCCGAGGCCCTGGGCAACCTGACCGCGGTGCTGCGCGCCCGACGTCTGATGGGCGAGAAGATCAAGGCCCTGTCGTCCGAGGCCATCGCCTCGGCGGGCATCATCGCGGCCCTGCCGCCGGTGGTCATGATCCTCGTGATGCTGTCCAGCCCGGCCTATATGCTGACCATGTTCACCGATATGCGCGGTCAGGTCATGCTGCTGGGCTCGGCCATCTGGATGGCGTGCGGCGTCTTCACGATGAAGCGCATGATCTCGTTCAAATACTGAGGCGGATGGGATCATGAACGGCTTCATGGAATTCATCACGGACCCGCAGAATCTGCTGAGCATCGGGGTCGGCATCGCCGTCTTCGCCAGCGTGCTGACGCTGCTCAACGCCTTCATGGGCGGCGAGAAGCTGAGCAAGCGGATGCAGGCCGTAGCTGTGCGGCGCGAGGAGCTGAAGCGACGCTCGCGCCAGGCCATGAACGTCAGCGGCGGCGCGCCCGGCGCCAGCCTGCGCCACAGTGACGAGGGCTTCAAGAAGCGCGTGGTCGAGCGGCTGAACCTGACCAAGCTGCTGGAGGACCCCAAGGTCATCGAGAACATGGCCCAGGCGGGATGGCGCGGGCCGAAGCCGGTGAACACCTTCTACTTCTTCCGCTTCGCCATGCCCTTCGTCTGTACGGCTGTGGCGGTCTTCTACCTGTTCGTCATCGATGATTTCGGCCTGCCGCCGACCCTGCTGCTGGGCGTCGTCGTGGGGGCGTTCGCCGTCGGCTTCTACGCCCCCAACGTCTATCTGACGAACCGCATCGCCCAGCGGCGGCAGTCCATCGTCGCGGCCTTCCCGGACGCGCTGGACCTGTTGCTGATCTGCGTGGAATCCGGGATGTCGATCGAGGCGGCGATCCAGAAGGTCAGCCAGGAGGTCGGCAGCCAGTCGATCGAACTGGCCGAGGAGCTGAGCCTGCTCTCGGCCGAACTGAGCTACCTGCCTGAACGCCGCATGGCCTATGAGGGCATGGCCAAGCGGACCAACCATCCCGGCATCAAGTCGGTGGCCACGGCCATGACCCAGGCCGAGACCTACGGCACGCCGCTGGGCGCCGCCTTGCGGATCATGGCCAAGGAAAACCGCGACCTGCGTCTGTCCGCCGCCGAGAAGAAGGCCGCGGCCCTGCCGGCCAAGCTGACCGTGCCGATGATCGTCTTCTTCCTGCCGGTCCTGTTCGTGGTCATCCTCGGGCCGGCGATCATCAACATCCAGGACATGATGAAGGGCGGCTGACCCGGCCGTCCGGACCTCAGCCCTCGGCAGCGCGCCGCAGGGCTTCGGCGATTTCTTCGTAGGCCTGGCGGATCGTCTTGCGATGCTTGTCGTGGAACAGCTCGCCGCGCAGGCCGGTGAAGATCACCCCGTTGGAGACGATGCAGTTGCCGCGCTCCAGCTCTTCGATCTCATAGTAGCGGATGGCGTTGAACAGCCAGCCGCGCTTCTCGGCCCAGACCAGTTGGGAATAAGGCTGCCAGTCGCCGATGCGGGCCTGGACCTGACGCTCGGCCATGCCGGGCAGGGCCTCGGTCAGGCTGATCCCGGCGCCGAAGGCCAGGGCGCCGGTCACGCCGGTCTCATAGGGATTCCAGCTGTGCCAGTTCTCGAGATCGCTGAGGATCTCCCAGATGCGGTCCGACGGCGCGCGCACGCCGATACGCTTCTCGATACGGGTGGTGTCCATGGATTTGCCTCTGACACGGCTTTTGGACTTTAGGAAGTCGTCTCGACCGGATCGACGCCCCGATCAACCTGGGCCAGCCTCGGCTTGAGCCGCCGCCCGTCGTCCAGACCCAGCCGCGCCTTGACCTCGAACAGGTCGGCGCCGGCGGGCACGATCAGCAGTTCCTCGGGGCGGCGGGCGTTGACTGCGACCACCGCATTCCTGGGGCAGACGTCGAAACAGTCGGCGCCGACGACGGCGAGGTCCGCCTTGCGGCCCTTGCCTGCGTGCAGATAGCGGCGCAGCGCCTTTTTCAGCGTCTTGTCGCCGTCGGGGCCGAAGCCGCCGTCCAGCTTCTTCGAGCACTTGCGGCACACCAGAACCACCTCGTTCCAGCGAGTCTTTGAAACCTTGAAAGGTTTGGGCGCCTTGCTCATGCTGTCTGAAGATCGGCGTTCGCGGCGGCTTGCGCAAGGCGATCCGGCGCTCGCAACAGGAACTTCACAAACCGGCTGAGAAAACTGATTGTTTCTGTTTATCAAGGGGTAAGCATGAAGGCGCATCCTCGGCCGGTCTGACGAGGGTCTGCCGATGTCGCGCCTGCCGATCAACCTGCCGTCCGCCGCTCCGAAGCGGCCCGCGCGAAGCCGCCTGCGCGACGCGGTCTTCTTCTGCATCTCCTTTGCGGCGGTCTTCATCGCCGCCCTGCTGGTGATGGACATGATGCTGGGTTAAGCCGGAGGCCTGATTTCAGGAGGCCTCCCCATGATCACCCGCATCCAGCCCGGCGCCCGCATGAGCGAGGCCGTCATCCACGGCAACACCGTCTATCTGGCCGGTCAGGTCGGCGAGCCGGGCGACGACGTCACGGCTCAGACGCGCACGACCCTGGCCGAGATCGATGCCCTGTTGGCCCAGGCGGGCACCGACAAGTCCAAGATCCTGATGGCCACCATCTGGCTGGCCGACATCGCCGACTTCGAGGCCATGAACGCGGTCTGGGACGCCTGGGTCGATCCGGCCAATCCGCCCGCCCGCGCCACCAGCGAGGCCAGGCTGGCCACGCCCGACTACCTGGTCGAAATCATCGTCGTGGCGGCGCGCTGATGTCCAGGGAAAGCGAACTGGAGCGGTTCAAGGCGACCCGCGTCACCGCCCTCTACCGCCTCGACCTGATCGAGAAGGGCGCGCAGCTGACCTATGAGGACGGCACGCCCGTCGACATGGCGTCGGAGAAGCAGCGGTTGAAGGATCAGGTCGCCGACATGGACCGCCGCATCGCCCGTCTGGAGGCGGCCGGCGAGGCCTGAACCGCGACAGCGGCCGCGCCGTCAGGGCGCGGTCGCTGAAGCCCGGCGGTATCAGCCGTTGCCGATCATCGTCTTGATGTCGGTCGGCTTGGCCAGATCGGAACCCGGCGTCTTGTAGGTGGTCAGCTTGCCGCCTTCCCACAGGCCGACTTCCAGCGCCTTGGTCGCGGGATCGATCAGGACATAGGCCGCGTTGACCCCGCCCTCATGCGCCTTGTTGCCCGAGGTGAAGAGGACCGCGCCTTCACGCTGCAACGGCGACTGGGTCTGCATATTGGTCTTCAGGGTTTCGAACTTGTCGCCCAGCAGGGTCTTGAGGTCGGCGACGACGACGCTGTCGTCCAGCAGCTTGCTGTCGCGGGGATACTGGCCGACGAGGCCGTCGAGCGAGGCCCAGCCGGTCGCAGCCGGCGTGGCGGCGGGGGGCGGCGTCGAGGCGGCGCTCGCGGGCTCGGCCGCCTTGTCTTCCGTGGGGGCGGGCGCGGGTTGGCTGCAGGCGGCGACGAGCCCCAGCAGGACGAGCGAGGGGATCAGGGCGGTGCGAAGCGTCATGGTTCGGCTCTCTGATGGCAGGGCTGATCCAAGGCTCGCGCCAGGCCGCCGTTCCGTCAAGCTGTCAGACGTTCGAACACCGTGGCGATGACCGCCTGATAGGCGTCGGCCAGGGCGCGCAGTTCGGCCTCGGGCACCCGTTCGTCGATCTGGTGCATGGTCTGGCCGACCAGGCCCAGCTCCAGCACCGGGCACAGGGACCGGATGAAGCGGGCGTCCGAGGTGCCGCCGGTGGTCGAGGCCTCGGGACGGCGGCCCAGCGTCGCCTCCACCGCATCCTGCACCGCCGTGACGAAGGGGCCGGGTTCGGTCAGGAAGGCCTCGCCCGAGCACATATGCTCCAGCTCGATGCGCAGGCCAGTCTCGGCCTGGATCAGACCCGCCTCGCGGTTCAGCCAGTCGATCAGGCCGTCGCCGGTGTGGGTCGGGTTGAAGCGGATGTTGAGCCGCGCCTTGGCCTCGGCCGGGATGATGTTGGTCGCCGGATTGCCCACGTCGATGGTGGTGATCTCGAGGTTGGACGGCGGGAACTCCGGGTAACCCTCGTCCAGCACATGGGCGTCGAGGCGGGCCAGCAGCTTGGCGATGACCGGGGCCGGATTGGCGGCGCGGTCGGGATAGGCGACGTGGCCCTGCTTGCCGTGGACGGTGATCCAGGTGTTGAGCGAGCCGCGCCGCCCGACCTTGATCATGTCGCCGAGGTGGTGGGCCGAGGAGGGCTCGCCGACCACGCAGGCGTCGATGACCTCGCCCTCGGCGGCCAGGGCCTCGACCACCCGCTTGGTGCCGTGCAGGGCCGGGCCTTCCTCGTCGCCGGTGATCAGGAAGGAGAGGGAGCCTTCGATCTCGCCTTCGGCCAGGACGCGCGAGACGGCGGCGACCCAGGCGGCGATGCCCCCCTTCATGTCCACGGCGCCGCGGCCGTAGAGGATGCCGTCGCGGGTCTCGCCCTCGAAGGGGGCGGCGGTCCAGGCCTTGAGATCGCCGGTCGGCACCACGTCGGTGTGGCCGGCGAAGCAGAGGTTGGGCGAGGCCGCGCCGCGCCGGGCGTAGAGGTTCTCGATGCGGGCGTCGTGGCCTACCCCGGTCGGCCCCTCGAACACCATGCGGCGGCAGGTGAAGCCCAGGCCGGTCAGGGCGCGCTCCAGCACGTCCATCGCCCCCTCGTCGGCGGGGGTGACGGAGGGAATGCGGATCAGGTCGCGGGTCAGCTCGACAGGATCGATGACGGAATGTGATGCGGCGCTCATGGGCTCTATGCTTTAGGCATATCCCGCACCCGCGAGAAGGCCCGAAAACCGTGCCCAAGATCGACATCGAGACCGCCCCCGCCGCCCATGGGACCGGATACCCGGAAGAATTCGCCGCACCCTGCAAGTCGCGACGGCGCTGGCGGCTGGGGGACGCGGTCGGTCTGGATCAGTTCGGGGTCAATCTGCTGCGCCTGCCCGCCGGGGCCTGGTCCAGCCAGCGCCATTGGCACACGGTCGAGGACGAGTTCGTCTGGGTGGTCGAGGGCGAGGTGGTGCTGATCGAAGAGGACGGCGAGACGACCTTGCGCGCTGGCGACTGCGCCGGCTTCAAGGCGGGCGTGCCGAACGGCCACAGAATAGAGAACCGCGGCGAGCGTGAGGCGGTGCTGCTGGAGGTCGGCTCGCGCCGCCCTACTGATGACGCCTGCGACTATCCCGACATCGACATGATCCTGCCCCAAGGCTCCGACGGCTATCTCCACCGCGACGGAACCCCCTATCCGAAGACGCCCCGAAGAACGTGACGACTGAATCCGTAGACACCGCCCCGACCGTTCCGCCCCAGCCGCCTGAGCCTCATGACGGCGGCCCGTCCGGCCCCTATTCCAGCCCGTGGGCCATTCGCGATTTCCGCCTGTTGTGGGTCGGGCGCGTGGCGGCGGTTCTGGGCATCCAGATTCAGTCTTCGGCCCTGTTGTGGCAGGTCTATGAGATCGCCCGCCGCGACCATCCGATCGCCGAGGCCAGCCTCTATCTGGGGCTGGTCGGCCTGTGTCAGTTCCTGCCGCTGCTGGCCTTCACCCTGCCCGCCGGGGCCATGGCCGACCGGCGAGACCGCAAGCACACCGTGACCCTGTCTATCCTGGTCGAGAGCCTGTGTGCCCTGGCCTTTCTGGCCATGGCCCTGCACGGTTCGCCGCCCTTGTGGGGGCTGCTGGCCGTGGCCGCCGTCTTTGGCGCGGCGCGCGCCTTCCTCGCCCCGGCCAGCCAGGCCTTTCTGCCCATGGTGGTGGGGCGCAAGGCCCTGCCGCCGGCCATCGCCGCCCAGTCCATCGCCTTCCAGACCGGGGCCATCGCCGGACCGGCCCTGGGCGGGGTCATCGTCGGCTTCGCGGTCCCTTGGGCCTACGCCTCGGCCATGGCCCTGTTCCTCGTCGCCATCGCCTGCTTCCTGATGATCCGCACCAAGGGCAAGCCGCACTTCGTCGAGACGGGCGTGGGGCCGCTGGAACTGGTCAAGGAAGGTCTGGCCTATGTCTGGAAGACCAAGATCGTGCTGGGCGCCATCTCGCTGGATCTGGTGGTGGTGCTGCTGGCGGGGGTGGCCCTGCTGACGCCGATCTTCGCGCGCGACATCCTGCACGTCGGGCCTGAAGGCTTCGGCCTGCTGCGCGCCGCCTTCGGGGTCGGGGCCCTGGGCATGGCCCTCTATCTCAGCCGCTTTCCGATCCGCCGCGACGGCGGGCGCTGGATGTTCGCGGCGGTGGCCGTGTTCGGCATCTGCACCCTGGTCTTCGGCCTGTCCAAGAGCGTCTGGCTGTCGGGCGCGGTCCTGTTCATCGGCGGGGCCGCCGACATGATCAGCGTCAACATCCGCCAGACCCTGATCCAGCTGGCCACGCCCGATCACATGCGCGGGCGGGTGTCGTCGGTGTCCATGCTGTTCATCGGCGCCTCGAACGAACTGGGCGAGGCCTATTCGGGGGTCATGGTGCGGCTGCTCGGCCCCATCGGGGCGGCGGTGTTCGGCGGGGTCGGGGCGCTGGCTGCGACGGGCGTCTGGGCCAGGGTCTTCCCCAGCCTGAGGAAGGCGAACCGGCTGACCTAATTCCTTCTCCCCTTGAGGGAGAAGGTGGGCGCCGCAGGCGCTCGGATGAGGGGTGTGAGCGCCGCGGTCGAAGGATCGCGGCGCTTTATCTTTGTCTGACGAACGGGAAGCGGCGGCGGCGTCACCCCTCATCCGTCATGCTTCGCATGCCACCTTCTCCCTCAAGGGGAGAAGGGCAGATCACCCCCAGGGGCGGAAGTGCTTCGACAGCTTGAGCCCTTGGCTCTGATAGTGGCTACCGCCCTCGCCGTAGAGGCGCGACGGGCGTTCCGTCAGCGGCTCATAGACCAGGCGGGCGACGATCTGGCCGTGTTCCAGCAGGAAGGGGGTGTCGTGGGTGCGGACCTCCAGCACGCCCTTGGAACCGGCGCCGTGGGCCTCGTCCGTGCCGAAGCCGGGGTCGAAGAAGCCGGCGTAGTGGACGCGGAACTCGCCCACCGAGGGGTCGATCGGGGTCATTTCGGCGGCCTGATCGACCGGGATTTCGACGTCGTCCGACGAGGCCAGGATGTAGAACTCGCCCGGATCCAGTAGCAGTTCGCCGCGACGCAGGGTCAGGGGCTCCCAGAAGTCGCGCGGGTCGTGGCCGTCGATGTGGTCCATGTTGACCACCCCGGCGTGGCGACGGCCGCGGAAGCCGACGATGCCGTGGGCGCCCGCGCGCAGGTCGACGCCGACGCTGCGGGTCTCCAGCTTGGGCGGTTCGCCGGCCTTGAGGCGCAGCTGGTTCAGGCGGGTGCCCGGCTTGACCAGGATGGAGAAGGTCTGGGGCGCGATCTCGAGATAGAGGGGGCCGTCATAGCCCTCGTCGACATCGTCGAAGCTGCCACCCTTGTCGGTCAGCAGACGCACGAAGACGTCCACCCGGCCGGTCGAGCTCTTGGGGTTGGCGCGGGCGTTCAGGCCCCTGGGCAGGCTGAGGCGTTCCTGCAGGCGGGCGATATAGACGCAGCCCTTTTCCAGCACCACGCCGCCCGACAGGTCGATGGCGTGCATCTCCACGTCGTTGATGCGGTCCTCGACCTTGCGTTGGCCGGGCAGGAAGGAGGCGCGCACGCGCCAGGCCTGGTTCGACAGTCGCAGGTCCAGGCTGGCCGGCTGCACCTGATCGCGATCGAAGGGGGTGTCGGACTGGATCGCGCCGGTCGCGATCAGGGTCTCGATGCTCTGATAGGGCAGAATGCCGGGCTGGGCGGGAATCTCGAAGATGCTCATGCCGTCCTGTCTCACACGGTTTTTTCCATCTGTCTCGCTTCGGAATGCGATATCCGCGGCGCCAGACGGGTTGAACCCCAGGGTCGGCGGGCTGCATATAGCCTATGCACGCCGCTCCTGCCTACACCGCCGAAACCGAAGGCGTCGTCGTCCGCGTCCGCCCCTCCTATCTGGCGGCCCAGTCGGACCCGGCGGCGGGGCGCTGGATTTGGGCCTATCAGATCGAGATCGTCAACCTGACCGGATCGCCGGTGCAGCTGGTGGCGCGGCGCTGGACCATCACCGACGCCTACGGCCATGTCGAGGAGGTACGCGGTCAGGGCGTGGTCGGCGAACAGCCGGTGATCGAGGCCGGCGACAGCTATTCCTACGCCTCGGGCTGTCCGCTGGGCACGGCGTCCGGGTCGATGGTCGGCGCCTATTACATGACCGACGTGGACGGGCGGATGTTCGAGGCGGCCATCCCGGCCTTCAGCCTGGACGTGCCGGACGCGCGAAGGGTGCTGAACTAGCCCTCAAGCAGCGCGAAGCGCGGTAGGGCCAGCAAAAATGGCCCAACAAAAAACCCTCGCCGTGCGGCGAGGGCGATAGGGCTGCGTCAACCCGGATGAACCGCAGCCCCAGCCTTGTTCCCGTCCGGCGAACCGGACGGGAGAAGGTGGAAGAGACGCGCGCGCTCAAGCAGCGAGCGACCGCGTCGCGAGCGATAGCGCCCTTAGATATAGCGACGCAGGCTGCGGGCCAGTTCGGTGGCGCCGTCCTTGGCGCCGCGACGGACTTGCGGCTGGTAGGCGACGCGGGCGTGTTCGCCGCAATAGACGTTTTCCGTCGCGCGGCGGCCGCAGAAGCTGAACTCGCGCGACGACGGGTCGCCGATCGGCCATTTGCACATATGGGCGCCCAGGGTCATCACCGTGGCCGTGCCCGGCAGTTCGGGCATGGGGGCGGGGGCCGAAGGCTGGACGGCCATGACCCGACGCGGGGCTGCAGCCTCGATGCGGCGCGGGGCCGACGGGGCCTGAACCGGAGCGGCCGGAGCGGCGGGACGCGGACGGGCGGCGGCGCGGAAGGTGGTGCGCGCCGGTTGCGACGGGGCGGCCCGGCCCGACAGGCCGAGGCGGTGCACCTTGCCGATCACGGCGTTGCGGGTCACGCCGCCGCCGAGGGTCTTGGCGATCTGGCTGGCCGACTGGCCTTCCAGCCAGAGCTTCTTCAGCGCGCCGACGCGGTCTTCAGTCCAGCCTGCGGTCATGGCCACCCTCCCGGGGATCGGATTCAATATCTTGGGTCGCCGACGAATTTCCCCGCCTCGACCTGCTACTAATCGTAAAGCAGGGCTTAAAACACGCAAGATGTGGCAATTCGGCTGTCCACAGAAACCAGATGTAGTGTGGTTAATGTCCCGTTTTGACTCAGGTTTAGGGTCGCTCGTCGAACATCGGGCGCCTTGCGAAACCAGCTTTGCGGGCGCATCTGGGCGGCCATGAAGACCGATCTCGCCGCTCATCTCCGTTCTGGTCGCCCTTCCGGCCTGCCCCAGCCGCGTCGCTACGACGGGATCAACTGGGTGGGTCTGCGCACCCTCTACCTGCGCGAGGTGCGCCGTTTCTGGAAGGTGGGCGCCCAGACGGTGGCGGCGCCGGTGGTGACGACCCTGCTCTATATGCTGGTCTTCGTGGTGGCGCTGAAGGGCGCGCGGCCGCCGTTGCATGGCACCCCCTTCGCCGAGTTCGTGGCGCCCGGCCTGATCATGATGGCCATCCTGCAGAACGCCTTCGCCAACGCCTCGTCCAGCCTGATCCAGGCCAAGATCATGGGCACGGCGACCGACTTCCTGACCCCGCCGCTCAGCCCGCTGGAGCTGACCATCGGCTTCACCCTGGGCGCGGCGACGCGCGGCGTTTTGGTCGGCCTGGTGACGGCCCTGTGCGTCCTTCCCTTCGCCAGGCTGGGCGTGGCCAATGTGCTGCTGATCGTCTGGTTCGGCCTGATCGCCTCGCTGCTGATGGGGATGACGGGCGTGCTGGCGGGCCTGTGGTCCGAGAAGTTCGACCACCTGTCGGCGGTGCAGAACTTCGTGGTCATGCCGATGACCTTCCTGTCGGGCACCTTCTACCTGATCGACAGCCTGCCGGAGCCGTTTGCGAGCATCAGCCGCTTCAACCCCTTCTTCTACCTGATCGACGGTTTTCGGGCCGGCTTCATCGGTCATGCCGAGGGGAACCTGATGATCGGGATCGTCATGAGCGCCGTGCTGACCGTGTTGATGGGCGCGGCCTGCTGGCTGGTGTTCCGCTCGGGCTGGCGTCTCAAGAGCTGAGCCGTTAGGCAGGACCGAACGCCCCCTGGGGAGGGGGTAGGGAGGTCCTTCATGCTGTTTCGATCCGTTCTCGCGTCCGCTGTCGCCGTCGCCGCGCTTCTGTCCACGCCCGCCGTGGCTCAGGACGCGGAAGCGCTGAAGGCTCAGGTCGGGGCCTACGTCCAGCCGTCCAACGCCGAGCGGATGAACGTCCTCGTGGCCCAGCTGCGCGCCGCCGGTTTCAATCCGACCGTCGAGACCTTCGAGGGCGGCGGCCGCGCCGGGCCGATGCAGGGCTCCAACGTCGTCGTCACCCTCGGCCCGGATACGGGGGCAGGCGCCAAGGAAATCCTGCTGACCGCCCACTATGATGCGGTGAAGCTGCGCGACGGGACCATGTCGCAGGGCGTGATCGACAACGCCGGTTCGGTGGTCGCCCTGATTGGGGCGGCCAAGATCCTGCGCGACAAGCCTCTGACCCACCGCGTCCGCGTCATCTTCTTCGACCAGGAAGAGCTGGGCCTGATCGGCGCGCGCAAGTGGATCGAGGCGCACGGCGTCGCCAATGTCGCCGCCGTAGTGAACTCGGACGTCGCCGCCTATGGCGACACCATGATGTACGGCCAGAACAACGGGGCGCAGTCGGCCTTCGTCACCCGCGCTGCCCAGGAACTGTGCGCCGAGCGCGCCATGCAGTGCGTCGGCTTCCCGGTCTATCCGCCGTCCGACGACCGCGCCTTCTCGGCGGCGGGCGCGCCCGTGGTGTCGCTGGGCTTCCAGGACGAGATTGGCGCCCACCAGATGTGGCTGGCCTTCAACGGCGGCGAAACCAACGGCCTGGCCGAAGGCTTTGTCCCGCAAGTCTTCCGCGTGATCCACTCCAAGGACGATGTGATCGAAGCCGTCGAGGGCGCGACCATCGCCACGGCCGGCGCCACCTACGCCGCCCTGATCCAGAAGCTGGACGCGCAGTTGCGCTGACGGCGCGTCGGCATGGTGTTGACTAAGCGGGAATAGCGCCCGACAAGTCCCTCACCCTTTTTGAAGCGGTCCCGTCGCTGATGCGTCGGGACCGTCTCGCTTTATGGAGTCTGCCTGTGTCCGGTCATCTGATGGGTGTCTATAATCGCGCGCCGCTGGAAGTGGAGCGCGGCCAGGGCGTCCGCCTGTGGTCCACCGACGGCACCGAATATCTGGACTGCGTCTCGGGCATCTCGACCAATGCGCTCGGCCACGCCAACCCCAAGCTGGTGCAGGCGGTCAAGGACCAGGCCGAGAAGCTGTGGCACGTCTCCAACATCTTCAAGATTCCGGGCCAGGACGCCCTGGCCGACGCCCTGTGCGCCAAGTCCTTCGCCGACGTGGTCTTCTTCACCAACTCGGGCACCGAGGCCGTCGAGTGCGCGCTGAAGACGGCGCGCAAATTCCACGTCGCCAACGGCCAGCCTGAGCGGATCGACATCTACGGCTTCGACGGCTCCTTCCACGGCCGCACCTATGGCGCCATCAACGCCGCCGCCAACCCCAGCTACACCGAGGGCTTCGGACCCAAGATGGAAGGCTTCCATCAACTGGTGTGGGGCGACAAGGAGGCCCTGACGGCCGCCTTCGAGAACCCGACCACGGCGGCCATCATCCTGGAGCCGGTCCAGGGCGAGGGCGGTTGCCGCGCCACGCCGGACGAGGATCTGCGCTGGATGCGCCAGATGGCCGACGACTACGGCGTCCTGATCATCTTCGACGAGGTCCAGTGCGGCATGGGCCGGACCGGCAAGCTGTGGGCCCATGAATGGGCCGGCATGACCCCGGACATCATGGCGGTGGCCAAGGCCCTGGGCGGCGGCTTCCCCATCGGCGCCTGCCTGTCGACGGCCGAAGCGGCCAAGGGCATGACGGTCGGCGCCCACGGCTCGACCTTCGGCGGCAACCCCCTGGCCATGGCCGTCGGTCAGGCCGCCTTTGACGAAGTGTCGTCGGACGCCGTCATCGCCAACGTCAACGAGATCGCCGGCTACCTGAAGCAGCAGCTGCACGGTCTGGCGGAACGCTTCCCCGATGTGATCGTCGAGGTGCGCGGCAAGGGTCTGCTGGTCGGGGTCAAGCTGGTCCCCAACAACCGCGACTTCATGGGCTGGGCCCGCGACGAGGCCAAGCTTCTGGTCGCCGGCGGCGGCGACAACCTGGTCCGCATCCTGCCGCCGCTGAACATCACCCTCGAAGAGGCCCGCGAGGCGGTCGAGAAGTTTGAAACGGCCTGCGAGTTCGCCCGGACGAAGCTGGCGGCCTGATCGACCCAGCCCGGCTGACGCCTTTGACTACGGAGACCTGAGATGGTCCGTCACTTCCTCGACATTCACCGGCTCGACGCCGCCGACCTGCGCGCCATCCTGGACGACGCCCACGCCCGCAAACAGGCGCGCAAGGGCTGGCCCCAGGGGCGTCCCGACGCCGATGCGCCGGGCCAGGACCGCGTCCTGGCCATGATCTTCGAGAAGAACTCGACGCGCACCCGTTTCAGCTTCGACGCGGCCATCCGCCAGCTGGGCGGCTCGTCCATCATCGCCACCGCCTCCGATATGCAGCTGGGGCGCGGCGAGCCGGTCGAGGACACGGCCAAGGTCCTGTCGCGCATGGTCGACGCCGTGATGATCCGCGCCAATGACCACGAGGACGTCGAGCGCTTCGCCCGCGTCGCCACCGTGCCGGTGGTCAACGGCCTGACCGACCGCAGCCACCCGTGCCAGATCCTGGCCGACCTGCTGACGATCGAGGAGCACATGGGCCCGGTGACGGGCAAGACCATCGCCTGGATCGGCGACGGCAACAACGTCTGCCACAGCTTCATGCACGCGGCGCCCAGGTTCGGCTTCCGCCTGAATGTCGCCTGCCCGGCGGAATACCACCCCGACCTGCGCGATCTGGAAAAGGGCGGCGCCCACGTCCACCTGACCAGCGACCCGCGCGAGGCCGTGGTCGGCGCCGACGTGGTGGTCACCGACACCTGGGTGTCGATGGGCGATCAGGACTATGAGGCGCGTCTGGCGGCCTTCGAGCCCTATACGGTGGACGAGGCCCTGATGGAGCTGGCCGCGCCCGACGCCGTCTTCCTGCACTGCCTGCCGGCGCACCGCGGCGAAGAGGTGACGGACGCCGTCATCGATGGGCCGAAGTCGCTGATCTGGGACGAGGCCGAGAACCGCATCCACGCCCAGAAGGCGGTTCTTGCCTGGTGTTTCGGCGGCTGAAAGCCGCCATTTTAGATAAAGAGCCCTAACGCCTCGCCCGCGGCGCGCGGCTGCTTGAGGGCTTCGTGGCCCTACCGCGCTTCGCGCTGCTTGAGGGCTGCTTCCTGCTTTCCTCCCCATTTTATGGGGAGGGGGACCACGAAGTGGTGGAGGGGGCGGCGCAAACATTCGCCGTCGAGACGCCCCCTCCGTCTCGTCGCCTTCGGCTCCGCGCCACCTCCCCATGGAATGGGGCGGAAAGGATGAGCCCGCCTCAGTAGGGCGTCGGGAAGGTGCGTCCGCCCAGCACCGAGGCCAGGTGGATCAGCAGCAGGAAGCTGAGCGCCCCCGCCACCAGCATGATGAATCGCCACGGCGCCATGCGCGGTCCCTTCGACAGGTCCGGCGGACGCGCGCCGCGCCAGCCGGAGAAGACGGCGACCGCCATGGCGGCGGCGAGCAGGATCAGGGTCAGCGACAGGCTCATGGCGAGGGCAGGTGGCGTGCGCGGCGACGCTTCGCAAGTCGGAATCTTGCGTGAAGATTAATCTAAACGCGACGTTAACCATGTCGGAGCGATGAACAGCCCAGTTGCAGGGTCGGTTTCAGCGATTCGTCCGGCTAGGCGCCAGATGTTGCGGTTAACGACCCGTTTACACGCTTGATCTGGAAGGTTAGCGTTCTCCAAATGGGTCGGGAGGCGAATCAGTGAGCGCAGCAGCGCCGTGGAGCGTGAAGGGGATCGACCCCAAGGCCCGCGAGATCGCCAAGGACCTCGCGCGCCGCTCAGGCATGACCCTGGGCGAGTGGCTGAACTCCATGATCATGGACGATCCGGACGAGGACGAGGGCGTCACGCCCCTGCCGCGCCGCACGCCCATTCCCGAACCCTATGACCGCCGCAGCCGTTCGCGCCGCCTGGACGACGTCTATGGCGTCGAGGACGACGGCGTGCGCGTCGGCGCCTCCATCGAGGTCATCGCCGGACGGCTGGAAGCCGCCGAACGGCGCTCGACCGTGGCCATCCAGGGCATTGATCAGGCCGTGGCCGGTCTGGTCCGTCGTCTGGACGGGCAGGACGAGATCGGCCTGGGCTACGCCCGCCGCATCGACGACATCGCCGACGAACTGCGCGAGGGCCACAAGCGTCTGCGCCGCTTCGAACAGGAAACCGGCCCGAAGACCGAAGAAGGCTTCGGCAAGCTGGACGCCGCGCTCGGCGCCGTCTCCAGCCGCCTGTTTGATCTGGACGAGCGCCAGCGCACCACGATCGGCGACCTGCGTGCGCGCATGGAAGCGGTCGAGAAGGCCGCCGGTCCCGGCGCCGGCACGGACGTCCTGGCCCAGGTCGGCGCCCGGCTGGACGAGGCGCAGGAGCGCACCTCGGACGCGCTCAAGGGGCTGGAGCGGTCATTCGCGGCTCTGGATCTGCGTCTGCGCGACGCCGAGAGCCGGATCGAGCCCGAGCACGCCCGCGAGGCCGCCCGCTTCGAGAAACTGGCCGAGACCCTGACCCGCCAGGTCGAGACCAGCCGCAACGAAATGATGCGCCGTCTCGACGTGGCCGAGACCGAAGGCCGCGTGGACCGCATCGAACGCGCCCTGGCCGCCATCGGCGACCAGACCCGCGCCGCCGAGCAGCGCTCGGCCGACGCCGTCGAGGCCATGGGCCGCGAAGTCCTGCGCATCGCCCAGAACCTGAACGCCCGGGTCGAGACGGTCGAGAGCGGCGGCGACGCGGCGGGCCAGATCGATGCGCTCGGCAAGGTTCTGAACGAGAAGCTGGATCGCGACATGGGCCGCTACGCCCAGGCGATGGATCAGCGTCTGACCCGCGCCGACGACCAGCACGCCCTGGCGCTGGAACGGCTGGGCGGCGAGATCACCCGCATTTCGGACCGTCTCAGCGAGCGTATCGCCCAGTCGGAGCGCCGCTCGGCCCAGGCTCTGGACGACATCGGCCGCCGCCTGTCGGAAAACACCGACAAGATCGAACAACGCCATGACCGCGCCTCGGGGGAGCTGGGCGAGCGGATGCGCCAGAGCGAGGAGCGCACGGCCCGCCTGCTGGCCGAGGCCCGCG
>NZ_JBOHLI010000048.1:0-26839 GCF_050729455.1 Brevundimonas sp. | reverse complement strand
GTCCTCAGTTGCGCGACCAGATCAGGCTGTGACCGTCATCGCTCTCGACCAGAGAGGCGTAGATCGGAGCCGGGAAGCTCGGATCGTCGAGCTTGACCGAGAGGTATTCGCGGTTTTGCTGGCTGGTCTTTTTCCAGGCCGCGCCGAACTCCGTGGCCCCAGCGAAGATCCGGAAGTCAGGGGCCTTGTCGTCGCTCTTCTCGTTCGGGCGGAAGGTCGCCGTCTTGACGTTGAGGGTCAGGGTCTTGATCGAACCGGTGTAGCCGTCGCCTTGGGCGATGAAGGTTCCGATGGCGGCCATGTCAGTCTCTCCTTTGCTTCGGGCCACGCCTGTCGCGGCCTCGATGGCGATCGGGAGAGCGGGATTGGGAGGCGCGCAGGGCGAGCGCAGCCAGGCCCTGCAGTGCAGCGAAGGACCGGAGGGTCGAGTTTCTTGTTTCGCGAGGAAGGCCGCAGGCCGGGGAAGAAAGTCGCCCTGACGGTTGCGCCAGCCGACCAGTCCCGGTCAGATCCGCCTCATCGAGAGGCCGCGCCGGATGGCGCGACCAACGGAAGACCGGCTGTCATGGGAGCATGCATTTGCCCAGGCGCTACGGGATCGTTCATGCAGGCACGAGCCTGCTAAGAAAAGACGCTAACCAGACCACGATGGGTCAGCGCCCGCTCAAGACTCAAGATCGTACGGATGTGGGACGACGCTAAAGCCTGGCGCAATGCCGACCGAATAGACACCTGGCGAGCACGCACTTACTTCTTGCGAAGCGTGCTTCCCGAAGCGTCGACGGTCATCGACAACAACTCGCCGCTGGTCGAACTCAAGCGAAAGGGTGTTGGCTATCGCCAATTTGCGACCTGACGAACAAAATAGCCGAGAGCATTCTCACAGCGGCGTTCTTCATCCAAGATCTATACGCAATCTGAGCTCCACTTGACTGGGTTGCTTGTCCCTCGGTCATTTGAAACCAAGCTTCGCCAGCTGTTCGAGTTCAGCCTTACGCCGTCGCGTCTCTCGAATGAATGTGACCGGGTTCCAAATACGTCTCCAGGTCCTTTCAACGCCAAACCGCTCGACTCTGATGTCAGTGTAGCGCGGCATTTGTTCGCGGTCTTCATACGACCGATTCACTGTCGGCGCGGTGCGACTAGGCATGCCGGTAATAGTGTCAGTGAAGTGGAATCCATTCGTCATCCAGAAAGACGGAGGTATTTCGACAGGCTCTCCTGTTCCCTCTTTCAGGCCCCAGGCCTTGATTTTGGTGTTTGGGTCCTGAGCCTTTGACTGAAACTCATCGAACGCCTCGTCCATGGCGCTCTTTCGCGCCTCGATTCGCTGCCCCCCTGAACTCCGAGTAACCACGCCATGCGCGAACCTTTGCTCCCCAGGCCGTGCTGTTTGAGAGATGCATGATCACCTCGTAGGGCGTCATGTAACCAAGGAATTTTGACGTCGGCTTCTCAGGCCAAAAGAACCAGATCAACGAGACACCAACAAACAACGCAGCCACAACGAGGCCTGCTGTGTCCAGCGGCAGGCCAAGGACTGTAGACGGCACGTTCTCCACACCGGTCAACTTCAACCACGCCTTGAGATTGGCTTGCGTCTCGTCGGGCCCATTCTGAGTGGCGACCCCCAAGGAAAAGCCACTTATTCCGATGAGTCCGGAAACCAGAGTTGCAATCTTGGTGCGCTTCGACATGCGCTCTCAATTGGCGCGACTCCCGACTTGCGGCAAATTCACCCTCCGGCGGTCAACTCGCGATAGGGGGCGCCGCGATCACCGGCCTCGGCGCGGGTCAGGACCTTGGTCTCGAACAAGGAAGAGACCACGATCTTGATCCCCCTGTGCCTGATGCCCTCGTCCAGGGTCTTGGTAATGCGCTCGACCGCATAGAGGCTGTCGCACCATTCCGCGCTGTTCACGGCGATCAGTCCAGGCAGGAGCTGGGCCTCGTCCCCTGCGGCTTGCTGCATGGCGTCGAGGGCGGCGGTCAGTTGATCGGGGGTCATGAGCAGCGGTTAAGCCGAGTCGGTTCGTCCCGGTCATCCAGCCTATGGATAAGCTCGCTCGACCAGGAGCGAGCCCGAGGGGCTGGGCCTGAGGATCAGGTCCTCTGGGGCGGAGAAGTCGAGCCAATGCACGCCCGCCTGCGGCGGGAGGATGACGATCTGCCGGTCGTGATAACCGGCCACGTCCGGTCCGGGCTCGGTCGTCAGCATGGCGAAGGCGCCGTCCTTCACTAGGCCGGCGATCCAGAACCACGGCTGGTCGGCCAGGATGAAGAGCCACTTCGTCTTCTTCCCCGCCACCTTGGGCTCGGTGAACTCATAGAAGCCGTCGGCGGGGATCAGGCAGCGGGTCGAGCCCGCGAAGGATCGGCCCTCGGACCGGAAGTTGAAGACCGGTTTCCCGGTCGGCCCCTTCCAGGCCCATGGCGTCATCGCTAGCTGTGGTCCGCCCTCCCCGGCGATGACGATCGGGGCGCGGTCGCCGATCCGGTAATCGGTCTGCGCAAGGTTCGGCAGACCGCCAGGCAGGGCCAGCGTCCGGCCTATGTCAGCGAAGGGCGCGGCCAACTGGTTGGCCGGAACATGAAGGCGATAGTTGTTGCACATGGTCCCGCCCCAACGCCTCAGACGCCGGTCGGCTTCCTTTCCCCCGGCTTGGCGACATAGTTCGCCGGAAAGCTCCATCCCTGTTCCGCGCCGCTGACCTCGGCCCATGCCGCCTTCACCGTGGCGGCGGCGGCCATGATGGGGAAACGTTGCGTGGAGACGGGGTTGAGCCCAGCGTGCATGGCCTGAAGTCGACGATAGATGTCGACCAGTTCGACCAGGTCCTCCACGTTCAACACGCTCTTGGATGACACGCCCTTGTACCGGCTCATGCCCTGTCTCCTCGACCGAACAGGCCAGCGCCTCGAGCCTGCATGTCTTCCAGAGCGCCCAGAACCCTGGCCGCCACACCCGGAGCGGAACAGTTCAGCGCCGCTGTTAGCCGTGCGAACATGTTGGCCAGAACAGGATCGTGTCGGACAGCAGGCCCCTGACGCCACAGAGCGACCAGTTGGAGCACCTGAAGTTCTAGGGCGGTCGGCGTCGCGCCGCTCATCGGGGGCGCCCCACGAGCCGCAGGCCGGCGACGAGCCCGGCGATCAGATCGACCGTGGGCGCAGGAACGTCCGAGCGCTCACGCTGCTCAAGCTCGCGATCCAGCTGTTCCAGGTCGCGGGCGAACCCCTCATCGGGACCGAGGGTTTCAATGTCCATTTTCGTCTCCTCAAGCGCCGACCCGAGGGGATCTCTATCTGAGAACAAAAAGAGAACAAGCGTAGCATCGAAAATTGACCACAGGCGCCGAAGGCCTGTGGATATCCGCCCCCCCCTTGCGGCGCACGCCGAAGGGGGCGGTACGGGAGACTACAGGCCGTTGTCGCTCACGGCTCCAGTCGCGGATGACCCTTGAGCCCCGGCCCGGCATAGAAGGCGCTGGAGGTGGACAGGCGCAGCCGCTCGCGCAGAAGGGTGGACTTCAACAAGGCGCCGACGCCCAGACCGAGCAAGGTCGAACAGCCGAAAAAGACGAGGATGAAGACCGTCGCCGCCAGGGCCTGCGGGTTCATCCACCCGATGAGCGCGGTGGTGCGATAGGCGGCCAGAAGTTCGAGGACGGCGGTCTTGGCCGGAGGCGTCACCACAGCGCCCATCGCGATACCCGAAGCCCAGCCCAATAGTTCCGCCGCCGTGGCCCTGCGTGAACGCAGGCTGAGCGAGGCAGGCTTGTGACGCGAGCGCACGGGCTTGAGGTACTGGATCATCGGTCGATCTAAGGCCCGGACCATGCGGTTCACAACCCGCAGTTTTCCCCGTGAGACAACCGGTCCACCCCGTCCCCTACCCCGCTTCCCCGATGTCCGTTTCACTTTGCAGATGTGGATTCGGCCAGACGCGCGGTCCGGTATGAACCGCGCGGCCGCCCTCGCAGTCGCTTGGCCCGAGGCCCTTTGCAAAAGAAGAGACCGCGCGCCCCAAAGGGCGCGCGGTCCGTTCCGCCCTGATCGCAGACCTATGCGGTGGCCAGGTTGCAGGCCTCGTCCGCCGCCGGGGCGGGCGCCGCCGTCGCGACCGCCTCAGATGACGGTTCTTCCGGCGTGGCCTCAGAGGTTCGCAGGGCCGGAGGCAACCAGCCACGGCCTTCCAGCAGCCGCTCCGCCGCCTCGGCCATTTCGCCCTTCTTGAACCCGGCGATCCGACCGGCCTCCTCCGCCCCAGCCGCCTCGGTCACGGCCTCCAGCACCCGCGCCTTGGGGACGCGGGAGAAGTAGCTGACGGCGGTGGCGGACCACGTCCCGGTCATGTCCAGCCCGACCGCCGTCGCCAGCGTCTCGGCCTGCGCCCATGCGCCGGGTCGCCGGTCGTGCGGATCGCGCACCGCGTGGAGGCCGACCCCGGTGCAGCAGGCCATCAGGTCCAGAAGATCAGCCCGGCGCATCGACGCCAGCACCGCCCACAGGTCCCCCGCCTGCTCCGGCAGGCGCGCGCCCCAAGCCTCGCAGCGATCAGTCACCCGCCGCCCGGCGGGGCTATCTCCCACCCCCGACGCCAGACGTTCCAGCCCACCGACCGACAGGCGAAGTTGCAGCGGAGTAAAATCGCCATAGCCCGGATAGAAGACCTGCAAGGCCATGGCGTGAACCACCGTCGCCAAGGCGGCGGCGACATCGCCCTGCACGGCGTCCCGCAGCCCCATGGTCTTGTGGGCCGTCAGGTCAATGAGCAGCCGCTCCGACAGCGGAGCCGAACCTTCGTCAGGCTCCGGCGTCTCGCCGTCCGCGCAGGCGCCGTCCGTCGCTTCTGCCGGAGCGTCGCCGTCCGCTGTGTCGGCCTCGTTCTCATCCCCCTCCCAAGGCGGGGGTAGCGCGATGGCCGCGTCTTCGGCCCGGACCAGACCGCGCTCGAACCGGGCCAGACCGTCATGGCCGAGCATGACCATGACCCCGGCCCGCGCCTTGGCTTCCGGCCTGTAGTCATAGTCCAGACCATGGGCCTGCAAGGCCTTGTCGATGACCTCGAGCCGGGCGTCGACCTCGGGCGGCAGGACCTCCGCTGCATCCGTCTCGGAGAGGAGCCGGTCGTATTCTTCCGACAGGGCCGCGATCTCGGCGGCGTCAGCCTCGGAGCGTTCGATTGGGACCGGATAGACCCGCCCGAGTTCGGCGGCGGCGGACCAGTCGGCGCAGGCCTCAGCCCATTTCCAACCTTCCTTCCGGCCCGCCTCTTGCGCCACGCCCGCCAGTTTCTCCATCACCAGCCGATCCAGCAGGACAGGGTCTTCCAGCCAGCCGCCGCCGTCCTCGGTGAAAAGATCGCGCAGCACGGCCCCGCCCGCAGCCTCATAAGCCTCGAGCCCCACGAAAGCGACACGCCGGTCGTCGGCGCGGACCTTGGCCTCGGTCATGGCGCGACGAATGGCGAAGACGGAGGTGTAGGGGCCCATCTGTTCCAGCACCTGACGTTGCCGGTCCTGATCCTCGCTGACGCAAAAGGCCGTCAGGAGGTCGAGGTTGAGGGTCCCGTCGCGATAGGCCGCCATCAACTCCGCCGCCGCCGCGCCCAGCCGCAGGCGTTGCCGCACCACATGGGCCGACACTCCGAAACGCGCCCCGATCTCCTCGGGGCCGTAGCCCTTGTCCTCCGCAAGCTTGCGGAAGGCCTCGAACTGGTCGGCGGGATGCATGGCCTCGCGGGTGATGTTCTCGTCGAGGCTGATCTCATGAGCGTCGTTCAGGGTGTCCACCACCACCTTGACCGGATGGGTCCGCTTGATCGCCTTGCGCTTCACCAGCAGCCGCAGGGCCTGCCGCCGTCCCTCCCCGATGGTGACGAGGTAGTTCCCCGTCGCCGCGCCCTCACCGTCCCGCTCGATCTCCACCACGGGCGCCTGAAGCACCCCCTTGACCCTGATCGAGGCCGCGAGCGCCTCAATAGCCGCCGCCGAGTGCCTAACCTTCCGGGCGTTCCTCGGGGACGCCTTGAGCCGATTCAGCGGCACGATGATCTCGGCGCGATGCGCGGGTTCAGCCGCCGCTTCAATTTCGCGTTCGATCGCGAGGTTCCGAATGTCATGAGCAGTCATGTCTGCCTCCTCTGGGCAAGGGTTGCAGGCACGCGAAAGGCGCGCCTGAAACCCTGCCCGTCGGCGAGACCGGGGTAGCAAGGGCCAGGGCGGAGCGACCGGAGGGGGATCACCCGGCCTGCACAAGCCTGACGCCCATGCCCAAGATGCAGCAAATGACCGGCGCGGAAGGCCGGGGAGACCGGTCGATCCGGCGGCGAAGCCGCTTCACCCTGGCCCGCGCGAGGGCGGAGCCCTTAGGCGTCGAGCTCATAGATTAACCGTGCAGAATGAAAATCGACCTCGTACGAGTCCGCCCGCCAGACTCAGATCTGGCGGGCGGAAGCTTAATTCAAACGATCATTCTTACAGAATGCATCCTAGGCTAATAAATAATCGCTCCACGACGCTTCAGGACGATCGATTGAAATCGGCTCTTGGAAACCATTCATTATAGCTACCATCTCTGGATTCCCGAACATCATAGAGGAAACGCTACCGCTAGGATTTGAAAGCGCTAGCGCATCCTCAACCGTCATCCAGATTTCGTCTTCGACAAAATACAGAGCCTCCACACCGATCAGGGTATCTACCCCCTCGCCACCCGCCAAATCAGAAATCCGAATTGAACCATCTTCGTTCAGCGAGACACTGAAATTCGAGGACCGGCCATAATAGTTGGCTTGATCATAGCCCTCGCCGCCATAGAGGAAATCATCACCACCTCGGCCAATCAGCGTATCATCTCCCCCCAACCCGTAGAGATGGTCCGAGTTGGATGTCCCCCCGATCCACGCATCGGCCCCGCCGGTCCCGTAATCGCCCACCAGCGATGACAGAGTGCGCCATTGCTGGCTTCCCGAGAAGTACACGGCCTCCATGTCAACCAGCGTATCGGTTCCCTCAACACCGGCCGTATCTGTGACGATCACAGCCCCGTCTGAACGTCGAACGAAGGTAAAATCGCTGAGATTACCCTGATAGTTCGCCTGATCTGTACCCAGCCCGCCATCCAGAAGGTCATTGCCAGCGCTGCTCACCAAGGTGTCATTGCCCGCCAAGCCGAAGATCGAATCAGCCCCGGCAGTGCCTGTAAGCCAAGCGTCAGCCCCCTCGGTTCCATACGCAGCAACGAGGGAGGACATGTTACGCCACGCCTGGCGGCCCGAAAAATAGACAGCTTCAACGCTGAAGAGCGTATCGACACCTTCGGCGCCAGTACTGTCCGTCACGATCACCGCACCGTCTGACCGACGTGCGAACACAAAATTCTCGATGTTCCCGGCATAGTTCGCCTGATCAGATCCTGCCCCGCCATCAAGAACATCATTTCCAGCGCGGCCAACCATGACATCATCGCCCGCCAGGCCGTAAATTCGATCATTGCCGCCGCCCCCCACGAGGCTGGCGTCGTCGGCCTCTGTTCCAAATAGTCCAACAAGCTCAGAGAGACTGACGAGCCGCTGTTCGCCATTAAAGTAGAGCGCCTCTATATTGACCAGCGTGTCGACCCCTTCCGATCCGCTGACCGATGCAACGGTTACGGAGCCATCAGAATTACGAGTGGCGGTATATTCACCGGAACTTCCCGAGTAGACGGCGACATCTGCCCCCTCCCCTCCATCGATGAAGTCATCCCCAGCGCCCCCGCCAAGGCTGTCGTTGCCAGCAAGGCCGCAGAGGAAATCATTCCTGGCAGTGCCTTCCAACCAGGCGTCCGACAGGTTCGAGCCGTAGTCGGCAACGAGGTCGTGAAGATTGTAGACATCGCTGGCGCCCGAAAATTGAACCTTCTCAATATCAGACACGGTCATTGTGCCTGACGTGACAAGGTTCCGAATGACTACGCCGCCATCCGCCATACGACGAAACTCATAGTCCGCCGACGCGCCTGCGAGAATAATGAGATCCGAGCCAGCTCGACCATCCAGCCAGTCATGACCGCCGGATTCAACAAAGACTTGATCGCCTTCATCTCCCATGAGCCAGTCGTCAGCCTCTGAACCCGTCATAGGTTCGTCGGCAGCATCGCGCTCCGCCTCGTCCTCAAGGATCCTGTCTTCCATCTGTTCCCAGGTCCAGACGGTTCCGTCAGCGAAGCGAAGCTCCTCAATGCCTTCGCCAGCAAACTGCCGGCGAATGGTAAGGACAAGCCCGCCCTCCCCCTCCACCTGCACGATGATATCTTCTGGGTCGTCTGGACTTCTTTCTAAGATGACATTGTTCGGCAAAATCCGTGCACCGAACTCAACAACATCGAAGCCTCCGGCATCGGAAATGACGTCATTCCCATCACCAAGGTTGACACGATAGACATCATTGCCCGCCCCACCGGAAAGCAGGTCGTCTCCAGCTCCGCCCTCCAGGACGCCGCCGCCGTCATCAGTACCAACCTCATCATCACCGCTGGTGTCTCGGACAACATCGCTAAGGGCCTCCCTCAGCAGCACAGCCCCGTCGGCAAACACAAACCTGTCTACGCCATATAGCGGAGGCTCGCCGTCCTCGGTGAGCGATACGTAGAATCCACGAACAAGGACACTGCTGCCGTCGCTTGTTGTGACAAGCAGATCGTCCCCATGATTGACCCGCAGGAATGTGACGTCCGAACGGAGATGGTGCTCAAAGCGGACAGTATCCATTTCGAACTCAGGAGCGAGATCATCCCCCGCTCTGCCCCCCCGCTCGATGACCACATCGTTCCCGAAGTCGGCGCCGAAGACGTAATTATCCTCGCCAAACTCCCCAGCAAGCACATCGTTGCCGAGGCCGCCGACCAGGTTCTCACCGTCGTTCCCTGTACCGACAATGACATCGTTGCCGGGCGTACTCTCGAGAAAACGCTCAGAGAGCGACAATGCCGAGTAAATGACGCCACCGATATCAAACTTCAAATAGAAGGCCCCGCGATCATAGGAACCAAGATCAATATCGATCCTGTCCTGCGTCCCTTTGATCATTACCTGATAAATTACCTTATCCTCGCCCTCAACAAATTGCCGCCGGAACAGCAGATCATCAAGCTCCAGACCATCCTGAATGGAAACAACAAGCGACTGGATGCCGCTCCCCTCAACAAATTTATCTACTCCGTACCCTCGACCAAAGACGACCGTGTCACTCCCGCCTTGACCGTAAATAAGGTCATCACCCGCCCCGGGATCAAAGCTGTTGTCAAACGCATCGCCTCCCAGGAAGTCATTGCCGGACGTACCTCCAGATTCCATCGCTCGCGCGTTGAGATCATCCTTGCCCCACACAATGCCGTCAGCAAAAGTTACCCGTATCCTATCCGCCTCATAAGAATAACCCCAATCAGAACTATTACCCCAGTTCGCAAGTGTCAGAGATCCGGAATTACTAGAAATAATCAGACTTACGGTACCGTCGCTCGACAGCTCCTGACGTACCGCTACATGTGATGGATTAAGATCATCAAGATAAATATGATAATCACCTCCAGAAGAGGATATCATATCATCGCCAAATTCACCCTCAAAGCGCGCCACAACTAGGGAGCCGCCACGGAACTCATCGTTACCGGAACTAGAATTTACGACGACATCGACGTTAGGTAAATCAACGATATCGTCCCCTGACGTCAACTGAGACGCTAAAATCAGGCTCGCAATTTCGGACGATGAATACGAACGATCACCGAACACAAAGTTCTCGACTTGAGAAATATCCTCCACCTCAAGGACATCCTCGGAGCCATTCAGCGCGAACCGTACCTTTCGGGCCCAAACCAGTTCCATGCTGAAATCAGCAATACCGAGCCCCTCACCGAAGCGGATCGTATCCGCGTCTCTCGCCCAATCTTCTTCAACGACTACGACACCATCGCCGCGGCCAAACAAATAGGTGTCGCTACCATTCCCACCTGACAATACGTCGCGCCCACCACCACCAGACAGCGTGTCCGAGCCAGCGCCGCCAAAGACAACGTCGTCGCCCGAGGCGCCAGAAAGCACGTCGGCTCCCCCACCCCCAACAACGATTCCGCCAGTCTCAGGCGCTACGCGAAGTTTCTGGGAAATATAGTCCCAAGTCCACGTCCCGCCCTCTGCAAAACTGACACCTTCAAAGGATCTATAATACGGCCTTTGACCCCAAGAATTAGAAATCGATCCAAAGAAGTCTTCCAGGACTATACGATCAGCCCCATGAACAAAGACGATATCTCGACCTTCAACCATAACACTAGTCGCCGCAGCCATAATGCCTTGACCGAACTCAATGATCCGCCCATCGCCATAGAAATCGCGCACAGTGTCATGCCCATCTCCACTAGCGAACTGGACGGCCACCGACTCTCCTCGCGTGGCAACGAGGACGTCGTTACCTAGACCGCCGCGCAGATCATTATGTCCATAACCTATTGAAGAGATAAAATCCGCACCATCTGTTCCAGCGCGCTCGAGAACAGCAGAAACAACGAACCTGTCATCAACGGACGACCCATCGGCGAACTTCAGCACGAGGGGCGACGCGCCGGACCAGTGGTTGAAATACCCATCAAATGTTAGTGAATCTGACGTATTGGCTATAGAAATTACTAGATCAGATCCGTCACGGACGTAGGAAAGATCGGATTTGGAAATCGCCCCCTTGAACTGAACGGTCTCGGCTCCGACTAAGACGTCATTTCCTGATCCAACACCAAACCCATAGATGTTATCCCGCGCAGCGTAGAACTTGTCGTTACCGCTCCCAAGATCAAATTCCCGTCGGACAAACCCAACGCCATATCGAACATCATCGCCAGATGTGCCAACCAACAATGAATTGAGAATTTGATCCTGAGTTAATACCAATCCATCAGCAAATTTGTAGCTTTCCACACGACTTGAATATTGAAAATTGCGCTCAGCTGTAAACGCTTCGTAGATTTGCAGCTCATCTCCCGTCGCGCTCAACCTCACCCGCAGCGAGGGACTGCCGTCCGCTATCCACTCAACATCGGCAAGGGAAACCCCTGCGCCGAACTCAATCGTATCCTGGCCGCCCAGGTCGCTAACAATGTCCTTCCCTGAGCCTATACCGAAAACATAGACGTCGTCGCCAGCTCCGCCTTCAAGAACGTCCGCGCCGGCGCCCCCATCCAACCTGTCGTTTCCGTTCGTCCCGTACAGAATATCATCCCCGGGTGTTCCTCCAGCTGGAACAATTAGACCCTCGAACTGCAGCGCTCCGAGCTCCGTCCCGTCAGAGAATACGAATTTTTCGACGCGGGCATTAACGCTAGAGAAATGACCATGGACGGTCAGCGTATCTGTTGTGCCCTTGATTTGTATAATTAGGTCTTGCCCGCTCCAACCGCCGACACTCACATGAAGATCGTCAACGCTGACACCTGCCCCAAACCGAACAACGTCAACACCGGAACTCTCTACGACAACGTCTTTCCCGTACCCCCTGGCAAACACATAAGTATCGTCGCCCTCTTCGCCCATGAGGCGATCATTTCCGGCGCCGCCATCTAAAATATCGTCAAGCTCTGTTCCCGACAAAGCGTCATCGCCAGCCGATGCACGCCGCAACAGCGCGTCAATCCCGGCAGAATCCAAGACGACCCCATCGGCGAATTTGAACGTCTCAATACGTCCATCGTTGAAGAAATTTTTGATGCTGAGCTTGTCGCTTGTCCCCGTAAGGCGAACAATCAAATCTGCCCCTTCACGACTAAGCCGCAGGGCATCCGGTGTCACACCGGACTTGAATATGACGGTGTCCATACCGCCAGTATCCTGAATGCGATCCTGACCTGACCCGACGCCAAACTGATAGGCGTGGCCGGCGCCATCCCCCCAGATCTCATCGTTTCCGCCAAGACCATCGATGCCGGCGGGACTATCGTTAGCAATCAGGAAGTCACGACCTGTCGTCGGCGTGAGGCGTCCGATAATATCTTTGGCCGTCATCAATGACCCGTCAGAGAAACGAATTTCTGCAAGCCCAGACTGGGGATTGAGGAAATAGTTTCTCAAGATGATATTGCTACCCGAACCGTTCGGATCGATCACTCGGACGCGAAGATCGCTGCTTCCTACCTTTGAAAAAGCAAGATCCCCTGCCCTTACGTCATCGAGGAAGACAAATATGCTGGCCTCAGCGTTAGGTTGGACAAAATTGTTGTTAGTTTCGGTAGCACCGGACCCACGATCAACCACGACGTCCGAACCGCTAGAACGCGTAAACAAGTAGACATCTCGGCCCGCCTTGCCTTCCAGGAGATCGTTTCCTGCGCCACCAAAAAGAACATCAACGCCATTAGAGCTTGGGTTGGACTGGCGTCCCACCAGAGTATCGCTCCCCGCGCCTCCAATCAGAAGGAGTTCTCGAATTTCGGCCCCATCGTAGCTAAAGAGGGTCGAGTAGAGGACGCCAAGCTCTTGGCGCCCGAAGGCGCCGTCCAGCGCGACGGAAAGCGTCGCGGGATCGATTCCAAGCGCCGGTCTGAGATGGTCAAGAAACTGCGCAGCCGTTAGCCAGTAGGCGTATTTTTCACCTTCAGCCTGCGGCGCCTTCGCTTCGAGGGACGATATCCAGGAAGCCAGGTTAGACTCCGGGGATACTGACAGCGAGGTCCCCGCCAGCAAGAGTAGGTCCGGCAACAGGGCCTGCCCCGTCGACGTCTGGGCGAGGAGCTTCAGCCCCATTTCCCTCATCATGCCGGCCCATGCGTCGGCCAGCAGCCCCCCGGCCATAGGGGCAGGGCTAGTGCGATTGCCCCCCTGCAGGAAGTCTTGGCCATAATAGTTTTCTAGGGCCTTTAGGATGCGAGCGTCGACGTACTGCCCTCGACTGTCCACTTTCACGTCGGCGGCGCCGAGCCATTCAAATGCAATGGCCTGAACACGCGGCATCACCTCTCCCAAACGCTCAGGTGGCAGGGAGGCGAGTTCCGCCAGCAGAGCCGCCAGCTTTGGATTCAGTGCGGAAGACGAGTGCAGATCAAGTACCCGACCTGACCCAGACAGATTGGGCAAAATCTGAATATCTTCAGGCACCGCCACCTCTTCCAGTGGACGGGTCGCGGATGGATCATACCGGAACCAGACATCGGCTACGGCGCCGACTTCGCCGCTCGTCCAGGTAAATGTGCCTCGATCTGTAATACGGTTTCCAGCGAGGACCTCGTCTACCCCCTCTCCAGTGACCGAAATATTGGCTATTCCAATCTCAGCGAGCCCGAAAAGCTCGCCCTCGGAGCTTTGGCCGTCACCATTGAAATCACGCCAGACTCGAAGTTCAGAATATACAGCATCTGAAGCATCAATACGGCCGTCTCCATTGTCGTCATGAAGAGCGAGTTCGGCGAATCCGCTCTGCCCCTCAATACTCTCTAGCCCTTCGGCCGGGACAGTATGGTTATAGCCAAACAACTCGTTGGCTCCATCAACGCGCCCATTGCCATTGCGATCGAGAGCAAGAATGCCGTCATCACTCGAGACCCAAGCCGTCCACTCGGCCATGCCCGCGCGGTCAACGTCGAAATAGGCCCCCGAGTTCTCCAACGAGATGAGTTCTATGCCGTCCCCATCAAGATCGAGCACAAGAGGGTCCCCATAGCGGCCAGCCTCATCAAGAGGAGATCCGCCACCTGGACCGGTCGGCGGCGGGCCCACAGGCTTTTTGCGCTCGCTCAACATGATCCCGAGGTCGCCATCCTCGAAGTTCTGCACCGTGAACTTCTGGCCGCCTGACGTAATGATCAGGGTGTCGCCCTGCAATTCGAAGGTCCTTCCGCCAGCCCCCTCATAGGGTCCGTCACTCCCTTCTTCCCGCGTAGCCTTGCCTGAAATATAACTGCCTTTAGATGTGGCTATTCTGTCGGTCTTGGTGGCGTCAGTAACAATATCTCCGTTTCCGACGAAGAATACGTCCGCACCCTCGCCTCCGGTCATGGTATCGGCGAAGTCATCATCGTTTCCGTATAGCTTGTCGTCTCCATCGCCGCCAATCAGCGTGTCAGAGCCGCCACCGCCGTGAATTTCTATGGGATCCGAGCCTCCAACGAATTCATCGTTGAATGCGGACCCATAGATTACCTCAATATCGGCCAAGGTGATCTTCGAGATTGCCTCCTCAGCTAGAGAGAAGTCGGCGGTATCTTTCCCCGAACCTGCGTCAATGTACTTCTCTTTTCCTGTAAGATAGAAGTAATCATCGGCCGATCCACCGATATACCTCTCAAAGCCTTTGAACTTTAGGTCCAGTGATGGCCCCGAAACATCACCCTCGATGGCGTTAATCGTCAGGTCGCCCTGGCTGTTCGATAACGCAGAAATGTCGAGAGTGTCGTCTCCTTCTCCGCCCCTCAGATCAAAGCGCCCCCCGGAGGTGAAGTAGTCCACAGCAACCGTGTCGTTGCCCGCCCCGGCGACGATGCTGACGCCCTGGTCCTTGAGGCCCTCAAGGATCGTGGGCCATGCGAGTCGACCAAAGTCGATGTCGCTAGTCGAAATATTGTCGCCGCTATTCGTACCATAGATGACCGGCTCTCCCCCGGCTCCTAGCGTTGCTGACACCCCAGCATTGAACAACTCATTCGGGATCGGTCCCAGGGCGGCGAGCGCGTCGGCAAGCGTTTTTTTGACGAAAGTCTGCTCGAAGGCTTGGTCTGCAGCATAGTCTGAAATGGTGTAGGTCGACTTCACCACGCTTCCTGTAAAGTTGAAGTCCACGCGGCGCCCGATACCAGAAGGGTCGATCGTAGGTTCGAGGTATAATGAGTTACCCCATTGTGCGAGCCCTCCGGTGGAAAAGTCAAAGTTATCCGGAGGCGTGGTAGGGCGTGGAACGATAGCGAAATTTTCAATGTATTTCGTACCGTCGGGCTCAATAACGAACCGCGTATCAGGGTGGATCATGAAACTGGATGAGTTCCAGATAAAGGATCGCTCTGCGTAGTCGTCTAGGCCGTCGGCTATTTCGTATTGTTTGATCGTGAGACCGTAAGAATCCATATTGAAGAAGGCTGCTAGATCCTCCTTCGTCATCCGGATCGTCTCGGGTCCCGACGAAGGACCCATTAGACCGTCGAAGAACTTTTCAATCAGCGCGAACTTCGATCCGACGGCAAATCGCCCGACTACGGACATGTAGTCCTGAACATCGACATCGACGGTCGTCACAACTCCCGCATCACGGATCAAATCGTCGGAAAGAAAATTGGTCGGAGTTTCCTTCTCCCCGTAGAGATAAAGATTCGTGATCGTTTTAATGTCGATTCCGCTAACAGCCATCACTTCATCCTCTCGTAAATGTCGCCACAGTTATTCATAAAGACGTATGTGTATCCCGTCTGGCGCGAGCCAGAAATTGTACCCGTGCTGAGAGACACGATCTTGCTAGCCTGCCCGGTCAGCTTTGCTTCGAGAGGCGGCGGCTCGTATTCTGAGAAGCCTACCTTGCCGAAGACGCAGCAGTCTGGATTGGCATTGATATGGGCTTCGAGTGCCGCTTCCGTCACGCTAGGCGGTACCTCAGGAGCGAGCGTCATCTTGTAGGCGGTCGCATAGCGTAAGGCCGCAACCTGGTACTCTCGGACGACGACGTTACGCCCCTCACTCAAGCACAGATTCGTCTGGTTGAGCGCGACGCGCCCTCCCGCAAGAAGGACGCAGGCGACGCCTATCAAACCAACGGTTCGAGCGAATTTCATCGCGCATCTCGGAATTCTTTGATGTCACACCGGTTTGCAATGTGGGTACGCTGCCCTTCGGTGAAAGCTATCATTCCGACGATCCTGAAGCTTGATGACTAAATGAAGAAACGATCCGACTTGCGGCGTCGAGTGAAGGCGAAATCCGTTCAAGTGGAACCTCACGGCCAGACACCAATAATGTGAGATAGTCGCCCGTGGGTACTTCTATCATAGCCGTGCATACGGTATCAGCATCGTAACCGTTTGACGCATCGCCGCTGCAGTGAAGTAGAGCTTCGCCATGCACGTCGCCCGAGCGCGGTCGCCTAATACAGATCGTACCTGAAGAACTACGACCCATCTCTAAGGTTTTGGAAATGGAAACCATCGGCGGCAAAGTGAATGACGGCGCCGGCCCCGCTTCAATCGTGATCATCGGAAAGACGGCTGCGTCCGTTTCCCCCGACTGCGCGATCATGACATCAAGACCAGCGCCCCGTATTCCGACCCGATGATACCCTGAAGATAACCCGCCGCTTGCCTTAGAGGCGCAGCCTCTGAGGCCAGCCTTCGACGCTGGCAAAGCCTTCGACCCGAAGATCGGGTCTGCCTCTTTCGGAATACGATAAACCGTCTCGCCGATCCTGATCCGGACGTCAGGACCGTCTAAACAAGCAGCCTGGGGCGTTGGCGCGCTATGACAACTCAGGAGCGGCGCGACAGCCAGGCCCAACAGCAGCGCGCGGTGAGGACGTGAAACAACGTGGTGGCGCAAGCGTCCAAGCCAAAAAATGGAAAAGCTAGGACACCGACAGAAACCGGCACCATCCATATCCCCCCGCCCGACACAGAATGCGCCTCGCAGACGATGACGAGCACGCAGGTTGATAAAACGCCGATTTTTCTCCCTCATCGACACCCTCGACGCAAGTGACAATTTTTCGCACCTACGCCTCGCCGCATGACCTGCAAATTTCCCTGCCCTCCGGCCTGCCAGACCGAAGATACCGTTAAGATTTTATGCCGGACACCCGAGACATAACGCATTACAAATATTACCCCCCGGGTTGTGACTGCAGCATTGCCGATCTATCGTCACGATAATCGCCGTTTTTTATTCGGCGCGCAACCTCAAGATGCGAGCTCGACCTTTTTGCTCAACCGTCTGCTTACAGATCAACCCGGCACTAAACCCCTCGATGAAGCCTTGCGCGCCTGCCGCACCCATTTCCTGTGGGCTGCAGGTTTCAGCGCCGCCGTCAACATCCTCTACCTGACGCCTACGATCTACATGATGCAGGTCTACGATCGGGTTGTTCCGACCGGCGGGCTGATGACCCTCACGCTTGTCAGCGCCGCAGCGGTACTAGCGCTCGGAACCCTGGCCCTGCTTGATTGGTTGCGAGGCCGCATGCTCATACGAGCCGGCCTGCGTCTCGATCGACTGTTGTCCGGACCGATACTGTCGAGGGTGATCGACATCCAATCGCGCGGGCCGAACACCCAGGCGATGCGCGAGTTCGACAATGTCCGCGTCGCCGTAGCTGGACAGGGAGCGCTCGCTCTATTCGACGCTCCCTGGACCCCGCTCTATCTTGCCTGCTGCTTCCTTCTGCACCCTGCGCTCGGCGTCCTGACCCTGATCGGCGGCGTCTTGCTGATTGTTCTGGCCTGGCTCAACGAACGTGACAGCCGGCCGCGGCTCGCCAAGTCCATGCAATCCAACAATGCCGCCTATGCGGCCCAGGCCGCCGTAGCGGAGCAGGCCGAGGTCGTGCGCGCGCTCGGCATGCGCGACGCAAGCGTCGCCCGGCAATTGCAGCAGCGCCAATCCGCAACCTGCCAGCAGGCTGACGCCCAGCTAACCGGCGGAAAATACTCCGGCGGCATCAAGTTCGTCCGCTTGCTGCTTCAATCGGCCGCCCTTGGCACAGCGGCCTTCCTGGTCGTCCGTGGTCAGATATCCCCCGGCTCAATCATCGCTTCTTCGGTTCTCCTGAGTCGGGCCGTGGCGCCGGTCGAACTTCTCGTTGGAGTCTGGCCCAGCCTTGTCCAGGCGCGCACCAGTTGGAAGGCCTTGACGGAGCTTTTCGTCCAGTCTGCAGATCACGACAGGGTCCGAACCACGCTTCCGGATCCGTCAGGGAAGGTGCGTCTTGAGGGCGTCTCTGTCCGGCTAGCGGGTAGCGAAGGCGCCCAGCTCAAGAGCGTGAACCTGACTATCGAGCCAGGTCAGACGCTCGGCGTGATCGGTGCGAGCGGATCAGGCAAGACGACCCTGGCGCGCGTCATCGCGGGAGCGCTGACACCGACACTCGGCGTGATCCGTCTCGACGGGGCCGAATACAACGCCCGAGATGATGACGAGCGAGCACGACACATTGGCTATCTGCCTCAGGCGCCGAGTCTCTTCGCGGGTTCGATCAAGGACAATATCTCCCGGTTCTCAAGGGAGGCCGGCACCCCCTCATCGGAAGTGGACCGTGCCGCCGTAGCCGCCGCCAAAGCTGCCGGCGCTCACGACCTGATCCAGAGTTTGCCCCAAGGGTACGACACTATCCTTGGGCCTTATGGGTCGGGCGTTTCAGCCGGACAAGCTCAGCGTATAGCTTTGGCGCGCGCGCTCTATGGCTCGCCGGCTCTCCTCATTCTGGATGAGCCTAATTCCAACCTCGACCAGGATGGAGAAGCGGCCTTGATGGTTGCCGTGACCGAGGCGTGCCGACGCGGCGCCGCGGTCGTGATCGTGGCGCATCGCGCTGGCGTCCTGGCACGGGTCGACCGGCTCGTGGTGATGCGTGACGGAGTCATCCAGATGGAGGGTCCCCGAGAGGACATCCTTGGGCGCATGCGCGGCGCCCCCGCGGGACGTCCGCTTGTCGCGGCGGGAGGGCTGACGCAATGATCAATATTCAAGCTCCCGACCTCCTGGATGGAAATTCAGAGGCGGAAACGGATTCGCCACGCCGCGATGCAGTCATCGGCGCCGTCGCCTTGTTCATATTTTTCGTTCTCTTTCTCGGATGGGCGGCTTTTGCACCGCTCGACGCCGGCGCCTTTGCCACAGGACAGGTGGCGGTGACCGGCAATCGGCAAGCGGTGCAACATAAGGAAGGTGGTGTCGTCAGCGCGCTCGGCGTGGCGGAAGGCGACCGGGTGCAGGCCGGCCAAGTTCTTCTTTCCCTGAGCGCTGGCGAACTACGAGCCGGCGAGAGAGGCGCCGCAGGTCAGGTCTTCGCCCTGTTGGCCATACGCTCCCGTCTCATCGCCGAAAGAGATCGTCTTTCCGACCTGCCCATCCCGCCGGAATTCCTTCACATGTCCGCCGAAGATCGTCGGATCGCGGACGAGGCCATGAGGTTGCAGCGCCTTCAGTTCGCCGCTCGCGGCGCTGGGCGGAGCACCGAAGTCGGCGTCCTCACCCAACGCATCAGCCAACTCGAGGACCAGAAGGAAGGTTACGAACGCCAGATCGAGGCCAATGTCGAAGAACAGGCTTTGATTATGGAGGAGTTGGAAGGTATCCGCTCGCTCGCGGCCCAGGGCTACGCTCCTCAAACCCGGGTGCGGGCGTTGGAGCGCACCGCCGCAAACCTGCGAGGCTCTCTAGGAGCGATGCGGGCCCAGGTCGCTGGTACTGAGGAGCAGATCGGCCAGACCAGGCTGCAGATGCTGGGCGTTTCCACTACGCTCAACGAGGATGTCGCCGAACAACTGCGACAAACCGAAATCCAGCTCAACGAGTTGCAGCCGCGGCTGCATGAACTGCAAGCTCAGATTGGTCGGACCGAGGTGCGAAGCCCCGTCGCCGGTCAAGTGGTCGGCCTGACGGTCTTTACTAAAGGCGGTGTGATCCAACCTGGTCAGACGATAATGGAAATCGTTCCGGACCAGGCGTCCCAGGTGATCGTCGCCGAGGTCGATCCAGCGGACATCGACAACCTTCTTGTCGGGCTGAAGACCGAAGTGAAGTTTCCCGGTCTGCGAGAGCGCAACCCACCGATCGTGCGTGGCCGCGTATCCCGGCTTTCGGCCGACAGCTTCACAGAGGAAGCAACAGGGCGACGTTACTATCGAACCGAGGTGGTCGTGCCGGCCGGAGAATTACGCCGACTTGGCGATGCCGCTGAAAGCATCCGCTCGGGAATGCCGGTCGAAGTCGTGATCCTCACGCGCAAACGGACTGCTCTCGCCTACCTGTTTGAGCCCCTGCTTGCTGCACTCTGGAAATCCGGCAAAGAGCAGTAGGGATGCCGAGCGACCTTGAAAACAGCAGCCGAGAGAATGTTCGACGGGGATCGGCTGAACCTTAGTTTAAACGTCTCTCATCCCGAAACGGGCGGAAATTCGACGTTTGCATACTGCACGGATCTGCGCTCGGCGTGGTGCCTGACCTAGGCTTGGAAGGGCTTTCGCCGGGAAGCCTTGAAGCTTCCAGTGGCGGAGCCCGTGACCGCTGAGGCGCGAATGGCACTTACCCATATCCGCGCGACCCAACCTGCCGAGGTTGCTGGACCTGTTGGATAGTCGCCGGACCAGGTGTCGAGCGCCTGCTCCGGCTCCCATACCGCCACGAGCACGGCGAACCCTGGCCCTGACAGCGGCCGCCGGCGTTGCGACCTCAAAGAACCTGCACGCCTCTGAGAAGCACCCGCTCGAAGGAAATGGCCCGCTTGATGTCGCCCATCGTATTCGGGTCGAGGAACACAGCATCGATCTCCTGACGACGCTCCAACAAGCGTTCGGCCGCTGGACCGGACGCTGTTTCCGCCAGCCGTTCCACCACACGTTCCAGTGCTGAGATGCGCATCGAAAGATCAGCGAGTTCGCCGGGTGTCATGAAGAACCTTCAGAATTGGAGATGGGAGGGATCGACCTGATCGGACTCAGGTCCGGAAAAGCAGGTCCCCGAGAAGTCTGGCATTGATGCTGTTCTGAGCGGGAGATGCACTGGGATGCAGCGCGGCGCTGTCGATACCCAGGGCGCTGGCGGAACGATTCGCAGAGAGGAAACTGGCCAGCGACGGACTGATGGCGAAGGGGTTGTTCCCGGCGACATTGGGATGAAGCCATACGGCGTAGCTGCGCCGGATGTTGAAATCCGCATGCAGCCGAATGAACAGATCCTCCCCAGCCATCAGCTTCGGGGTCGCAGTCACCTGTGCGGGCGCGATGACCTTGTAGCGTCGCACAGGGTCCACATGCCCGGCCTTCAGATCGGCTTTCACCTGCGCGTAGCTCTCGCCGCGCTCGTGCCAGGACGATAGTCTCACCAGCAGATCGACATCAGGATGAACGGCGTAGTTGCGGCGGATATTGGCGCTTGTCGGATAGCCTCCGTAAGCGCCGTGCAGTTCGGCCTCTTCGAAAACACTCCGGATCTGATTGCTCTTTCCCGCCCCTTGATCAGCGATCACGAGCACAAGCGTATCGATCATTTCATTCGCTCTCCCCAGCTTCCGCGGTAACGAGTGAGCCATTCATTAGGGGGTCGATGCAATCGGCTTCTCTTAAAGCCCAAGTCCTCCAGGGTTCGAGGCTGTTGGCCGAGGCTTCGGGCGCGTTCGTCACGGCCCTCACAAAGGCCCTGATATCATCTGCCTGGCGCCAGGCCTGTGCCTGTGACAGCAGTAGGGCGCGACGTTGATGGGCTTCCAACGCCAGCCGTTCTCGTTCGCGACGTTCGGCTTCTTCCCGTGCCGCGACCTGCTCAGCGGCATAGGCCTCACGGCGATCGAGTTCCCACTGATGCATCGACATGCATCCGTTTCGATACCCCGCCTCGGCGGTTAGCAGGGCGCCGATGATGATCGACGAAAGCTGACCCTCCAGTTTGCCGTCGCTGGCATCTTCCCAGACGGCTGGCGGCATCTCGCCGATCCAATGGGACTTGAACTCCAGGCAGAGGGGGCCAACCGGCCCGGACCGGACGGCGTGTTGACCCCATGTCCCCGGCTTCGCCTTGGGATGATCGCAAAGCCCGTCAAACGACTGATCACCGACATTGAATCGGAGATGCCTGCCTTCTGCACCGCTGATTTCCAACTTGCCGCCATGTCGCGCCAAGCTGTGACCAATGCTGTTCAGTAGTTGAAGCCGCCGCTGCTCGAACGGGGAGTCGAAAAGCGGCGCGTCCCAGGTGTACCCGGCCTCCAGGAACTTCTTTCGACGCTTCTCGTCGGCTTCGAGAAGCCTGCGAACTGGTAGGCATGCCGCAATCAGGTCGCGAACAGGTTTCAGGACGCCCACCTGCTTGACCAAGCGGTCGCGCAAATCATCAAGCGTCTCTGGAAAAGTTGGAGCAGTTGGCGGCGGCGTGGAGAGATCGACTGGCCGTCCGCAATTCGATCGTAATGTTCCGAATGACAGGAACTTCGCCTTGCCTGGCGCTCGCAAGGACAAGCGGGCCCTGACAACAGGCTTTCCCGCCTTCAGCTTGATCCAGTAGCCTCGTTCCGGAACCGGTATGCCTGATGAAGAGCATTGCTTCTTTAAAGCAGTATCTGAAACGCCAAATCTCGCGGCGACTTCGCGAACCGGCTCGTTCCAAACCAGATCGTAGAGGGCGCCTCGGTCAATCGTCGTCATGGCCAACTCCGGAGATCAGCGATGCAGGCGAAACACCCTAAGGGGTCCCCCCCAGCTTGGCCAGATCGCCAATCGCCGTAGATGGCGCTTACAGTCCACCTTCCAGGACAGCGGATCCGCGTGTCGTTCTGAAATGAAAATGGCATCCGCTCATCGAAGGAAATCGTGTGATTTCGGAAGAACGAAAAGGAAAGAAAAGCAGAACTGCGTGTGCAAATTTTACACACGCGCAATCATAAGTCACTGATTATAGAACTAAATCCGCACCATCCATCATCGGAGCGACGGACAGTCTGTGCGGCGGGTGTGGCGTCATCACTCAGGAAGTCAGGCGTCGGGAAGGATTGGCGACGGGAAGGCCGGCTATATAGGCCAAACCTTCCCCCAGCGCGAATGAGGCGGTTAGACCGCCCTCTCCCGCCGCTTCACCGTCCGCGCCGCGAAGGTCGGCAGGACCAGCAGGGTCAGGGCCGTGGCGGTCAGCAGGCCGCCGATCACCACCGTCGCCAGCGGCTTCTGCACCTCCGCCCCCGCCCCGTACGCCAGGGCCATGGGCAGGAAGCCGACGATGGCCACGGTCGCCGTGGTCAGCACCGCCCGCAACCGGCTGAAGGCCCCCTGAACCGCGGCCTCGAGCGGGGCCAGCCCCGCCTCCAGCCGCTCGCGGATCGCCTGCATCAGCACCAGGCCGTTCAGCGTCGCCACCCCCGAGACAGCGATGAAGCCGACCGCCGCCGAGACCGAGAAGGGCATCCCTCGCAACAGCAGGGCCAACGCCCCGCCGACCAGGGCCAGAGGCACGCAGGCGAAGACCAGCCCCGCCTCCGTGAACGACCCCAGGGCCAGGAACAGCAGCACCCCGATCAGGACGAAGACCACCGGCAGGACCAGCGACAGCCGCCGCTCGGCCCGTTTCAGGTTCTCGAACTGACCGCCCCATTCCAGCCGATAGCCGGGCGGCAGAGGGATGTCCGCCGTCGCGGCCTGGGCCTCGGCGACGAAACCGCCCAGATCACGACCACGCACATTGGCCTGGACCACCATGCGGCGGCTGCCGTCGTGGCGGCTGATCTGGTTCGGCCCCTCGCCGACCTGCACCCGAGCCACCGAGGACAGGGGCGCGATCACCCCGTTGGCGGCGACGACGGGCAGGGCCTCCAGCGCGGCGGGATCATTGCGGGCCTCGTCCGCCAGGCGCACCACCACGTCAAAGCGTCGGTCGCCCTCGAAGACCTGCCCCGCCTCGGCCCCGCCCACTGCGGTGGACACCGTCTCGCTGACGTCCGCCGCCGACAGGCCATAGGCGGCGGCGTTGAAGCGATCGACATTAACCGTCAGGGTCGGCAGGCCCGACACCTGCTCCACCTTGACGTCGGCGGCGCCCGGCGTCTGGCGCAGGCGGGCCGCGACCTGATCGGCGACCGATTTCATCACCTCGAAATCATCGCCATAGACCATGACCGCCAGATCGCTGCGCACGCCCGAGATCAGCTCGTTGAAGCGCAGCTCGATCGGCTGGCTGAACTCGAAGCTGTTGCCGATCTGCGTGCCGGCCGCCTTTTCGATCCGCTCGATCAGGTCTTCCTTCGACAGCTTCGGATCCGGCCATTCCTTGCGGTCCTTCAGGATGATGACGCTGTCCGAGATATTGACCGGCATGGGGTCGACCGCCGCCTCGGCCGTGCCCGTGCGCGAGAAGACGGTCTCGACTTCCGGCAGCGCCTTAATGACGCGCTCCAGTCCCATCTGCATCTGAAGCGACTGCTCCAGCGAGACCGAGGGCACGCGCGACGCCTGCATGGCGATGTCGCCCTCGTCCAGCGTCGGGATGAACTCCCGGCCCAGGGTCGCGAAGGACACGGCCCCGATCGCCAGCGCGGCCAGAGCCGCCGCCAGCACCATCCTGGGCCGCGCCACCGCCGCCCGGATCGCCGGCTCTATGCCGCGACGGGCGAAGCGCAGGACACGGGTCTCGTGCTCCTCGGCCTGCCCCTTGGCGTCGAGGCGGACGTCCCTGGGCTCGCGCACCAGCAGGGCCGTCATCGCCGGCACGAAGGTGAACGAGAAGATGAAGGCGCCGATCAGGGCCAGCACGACGGTCGCGCCCATGGGCACGAAGGTCTTGCCCTCCACCCCCTCCAGCAACAGCAGGGGGGTGAAGACCAGGAGGATGATCAGCTGGCCGAAGGCCGCCGGCTTGACCATGCGGCGCGCCGCCTGGACGGCGATGTCCAGACGTTCGCGCGCGACCAGCGGCCGTCCCAGCTCGCCCCGTCGCTGGCTGAGCATCAACAGGGTGTTCTCGATCACCACCACCGCGCCGTCGACCATCAGGCCGAAGTCGAGCGCGCCCAGGCTCATCAGGTTTCCGCTGATGCCGAACCGGTTCATGCCGATGACGGCGAACAGGAAGCTGAGCGGGATCATCAGGGCCGTGATCGCCGCCGCCCGGAAATTGCCCAGCAGCAGGAACAGGACGACGATGACCAGCAAGGCGCCCTCGGCCAGGTTGCGGGCCACGGTGGCGATGGTGGAGTTCACCAGGGCGCTGCGGTTCAGCACCGGCTCGGCCTTGATGTCCGGCGGCAGGCTGTCGCCGACCAGCGCCAGCTGCCTGGCCGCCGCCTGGGCGGTCGTGCGGCTGTTCTCTCCGGCCAGCATCAGGGCCGTGCCCAGCACCGCCTCGTGCCCGTCGCGACTGGCCCCGCCCAGACGCGGCGCCTGGCCGATCTCGACCACGGCCACGTCGGCGACCCTCACCGTCAGTCCATTCCGATTGACCACCGGCGCCTGGGCCAGATCCTCGACCGTGCCGGCTCGCGCATCCACCCGCACCACCAGGGCCTCGCCCGCGCGCTGCACATTGCCGGCGCCGGCCTGGACATTGGCCCGCTCCAGCGCCGTCGCCAGATCGGTGACGGACAGGCCGTAACGGGTCAGGGCGGCCAGGTCGGGCCGCACCGCATACTCCTTCACGAAGCCGCCGTTGACATCGACCCCCGCCAGCCCCGGCGTCTTGCGCATCTGCGGCGCGATGATCCAGTCCTGCACCGTCCGCAGATAGGCGGCGCGCTGGACGGCCGTGGTCAACCGCTCGCCCTCCGGCGTCAGATAGGCGCCGTCGGCCTGCCAGCCGGGCTTGCCTGCCTTGGCGACCTTGCGGGCGTCGAACGGCGCATAGTCCACCGTCCACAGCAGGACTTCGCCGAGGCCCGTCGTGATCGGCGCCAGGGCGGGCTCCGCGCCTTCAGGCAGGGCGGCCTCGACCGTCCGCATCCGCTCGGCCACCTGCTGGCGGGCGAAATAGATGTCGGTCCGGTCGGAGAAGACGACGGTGATCTGGCTGAAGCCGTTGCGCGACAGGGAGCGGGTGCTCTCCAGCCCCGGCAGACCCGCCATGGCGGTCTCGAGCGGATAGGTGACCTGCCGCTCCACCTGATCCGGCGACAGGGCGGGCGCGAGGGTGGTGATCTGCACCTGACGATTGGTGATGTCGGGCACGGCGTCGATGGGCAGTCGGGTCAGGTTATAGAGGCCGAGCGCGGCGACCAGGGCCGCCGCCAGCACCACGAACCAGCGAAAGCGGACGGAGGCCGCGATGATGAGTTTGAACATCGGACCTCCCCCTAGTGGCCGTGGTCGGCGTCGCCGAGACCCAGCTGGGCCTTCAGCAGGAAGGCGCCGGCGGCGGCGATCCGCTCGTCACCGTCCAGACCGCGCAGGATTTCGGTCCGCCCCCCGGCCTGACGCCCGGTCAGCACCGGCGCGGCGCGGAAGCCCCCCTCGACCTGAACGAAGACCACCGAGGCCCCCTCCACCGTCTGCACCGCCTCGGTCGGCACGGTCAGGGCGCCCGAAACCGCCTCGGTCGTCAGAACCCCGGCGACGGAGGCGCCCGCCGGCGGCGGCCGGCCCTCGGTCGGACGCGCGCGAATGACCGTGGCGCCGCTTTCGCCGCCCGCGCCCGCCGCCACGCCGATCACCACGGCGTCGAACTCTCCGCCCGGTCCTTGCGCACGCAAGGTCTGTCCGACCCGCACCTGGGCCGCGGCCAAGGGCGGGGCGTGGAAGACCAGCTCGACCCTGGTCGGATCGGCCACCTCGGCCACCACGTCGCCCTGGGCCGCAAAGCCGCCGGGACCGACCGGAACCGAAGTCACCACGCCGGAGATCGGCGTCGTCACGCTCAGCCGACCAGACGCGTTCGGCGCCCCGCTGGCGGCGACCCGCGCCCGTGCGGCGCGCACGGCGGCCTCGGCGCCGAGATAGCGGGCGTGGGCCGTTTCGACGTCCTGACGCGCCACCACGCCCTGCTCGGCCAGTCGGCTGTCGCGCTGATAGGCGTTGCGGGCGGCGTCGGCCGAGGCCGAGGCGGCGTCGGCGTCGGCGCGGATGACCGCCGCGTCGCCGCTGACCACGACGGCCAGGACCTGACCGGCGCGCACCGCCTGCCCCGGCGAGACCAAGTCTCTTATACACATCACCG
>NZ_JBOHLI010000047.1:0-27003 GCF_050729455.1 Brevundimonas sp. | reverse complement strand
GTTCGGCGGCGATCAGGCCCAGGGCCGAGGCCAGGCCGGCCGAGGCCGTCATCGGCCGCAGATCGAGCGTCAGGACGGCATGGTCGCGGCCGCCGTCGATCTCGGCCACGTCGCCGCAGATGTCGGCCAGGAATTCGTCCAGATAGACCTCGACCCCCTGCTCATGCAGTTGCAGGCGCTGGTGCAGCCGGATGATCACCCGCACCCGGCGGCTGGCCTCGAGCAGGGCGTTGGCGACGGACGGATCGGCCGTCCGCGCCTGCAGCATCAGCAGGGCCGCCACGGACTGCAGGCTGTTGCCGATTTGGTGATGGGCGGCGCGGATCTGATCGAAGGGATCCGCGCCGTCGGCCGTGGTCGTCATTTCCAACGCCTCCTCTCGGAGGGAATGCTAGCGCGCGACGACGACGCGCAAGTTGACGGTTGTCATGGCGACCGGTCGTTCGCCTTTCAGGCCTTGGGCTTGGGCTCGCGTTCGGCCCAGCGCAGCAGCGGGATCAGGGGGATGCCCCAGCCGATCCCGGCGACGGCGAAGAAGATCAGGTCGACCCACCAGATGTCGGGCAGGCGGTCGTTGATCATCACCGCGCCCCAGACCCAGAAGGCCAGGAACAGCACGACGCCGATGGTGGCGATGAAGCGGCGGGTCCGGGCGCCCATCAGCGCTTGCTCCGGAACAGGAAGAAGGCGACCAGGCAGATCACGGCGGCGACCATGGACCAGACGACCCAGATCCAGTCGCCCAGCGTCGCCACGGCGAAGACGCGAATGGCCAGGAAGGCGCCGCAGCCGGCGCCGACAGCGGCGACCAGAATAGTCCCTCCCAAACCGCGACGGCCGGTCAACAGGTCGGCGATCCAGGCCAGAACCAGAGCGCCGACGACGGCGATGGCGATATCCGCATATGGCGCCACGGGCGCTCCTTCAGAATGGTGCGACGCCTTGGCGCCGAAAGCGACTCGATCTTGCCGCGCTTGGGGGGCATACCGCCCCGGTCGCCCGGTGGGTTTGGCGACAGTGTATCGGGGCGAACGGCAGGCGTCGAATGAACCGTTTTGTAAATCAGGATCGCAGTCGCGCGGTCGCGTTGTGGCTCTTCTTCAGCGCAGCCATGGTCTTCGCCATGGTGGTGATAGGGGGCGTGACGCGCCTGACGGGTTCGGGCCTGTCGATCACTGAGTGGAAGCCCATCATGGGCGCGATTCCGCCGCTGAACGCCGCCGAGTGGGCCGAGGCCTTCGACAAGTACAAGGCCATCCCGCAGTACGCCCAGGTCAACGCCGGCATGAGCCTGGGCGAGTTCCAGGGCATCTTCTGGTGGGAATGGCTGCACCGGCTGGTGGGGCGTCTGATCGGCGTGGTCTTCGCGGTTCCCTTCCTGGTCTTCGTCCTGATCGGGCGGATGCCGAAGCGACTGATCCTGCGCTGCGTGATTCTGCTGGGGCTGGGCGGGCTTCAGGGGCTGATCGGCTGGTGGATGGTGTCCAGCGGCCTGTCGGAGCGGGTCGATGTGGCCCCCGAGCGTCTGGCGACCCATCTGGGTCTGGCCCTGCTGATTTTCATCGGCCTGATCTGGACCGGGCTGGAGGCCTGGAGCGGCTCGGATCATTCGCGCTCGCCCAAGGGCTGGAGCTGGGGCGCGGCCCTGCTGCTGGGCGCCATCTTCGTTCAGTGCCTGCTGGGCGGTCTGGTCGCCGGGGCCAAGGCCGGCCTTGTTTATACGGATTGGCCGATGATGAACGGCGCCGTCTTCCCGCTGGTCGATTGGAGCAAGGGGGCGCTGGCCTTCCTGCACGACCAGGGACTGGTCCAGTTCGATCACCGCATCGGCGCCTATCTGCTGCTGGCGGCGGGCACGGCCTATGCGATCCACGCCTGGCGCTGGCGGCTGGCCGAGGGCCTGGGTCTGTCGGCCTTCATCCTGGCGGTGAGCCTGTGGCTTCAGGCCGGGCTGGGCGTCGTCACCCTGATCCACGCCGTGCCCCTGTGGCTGGGCGGGCTGCACCAGGCGGGCGCCGCCCTGGTGCTGGCGGTGGCGACGGTCAACCTGTGGCTGGTTCGCCGCTCGCGCCCGCGCCTGTTCATGAGCGGACCGCGTTCGACGGGTCTCTGATCGCGGGACTCCAGGGCCGGGCGGCGAGGGGGCTGTGGGCGGAATCGCAAGGTATTTTAATACCGTTGAAACAAATCTGAATGTTTTCAACGTTATATCGATAATTTGGCGTCGCGCCGATCATTGACCTTCGGCGGTTCCCCCTCTATCAGCACGCCTTCCGCTCATTCCTGCTTTGGGATGGGCCGCACCGTTCGTCTTTAGGACCCTCATTATGCTGAAGAGCACTACGGCTTCGCTGAAGCCGGCAGAGGTCGAAAAGAAGTGGATCCACATCGACGCCGAAGGCGTCGTGGTGGGCCGCCTCGCGACCTTCATCGCCAACCGTCTGCGCGGCAAGCACCTGCCGACCTACACCCCGCACGTTGACTGCGGCGACTACGTCGTCGTCACCAACGTCGACAAGGTGGTGTTCACCGGCAAGAAGAACACCGACAAGGTCTACTATCGCCACACCGGCCACCCGGGCGGCATCAAGCAGACGACCCCGGAGAAGGTCCTGAACGGCCGCTTCCCCGAGCGCGTGCTCGAGAAAGCCGTTGAGCGCATGCTGCCGAAGGAAAGCCCGCTGGCCCGCAAGCAGATGACGCACCTGCGTCTGTTCGCCGGCGCCGCGCACGACCACGAAGCCCAACAGCCGCAGACCATCGACTTCAAGTCGGCCTCGGCCAAGAACACCCGGAGCGTCTGAGCATGACCGACGTGACTGCTGAAGCCACCGGCTTCGACGCCCTGAAGGGCCTGACCGCCTCGGCCGAAGCCGAAGCCCCCGTCTACACGCAAAAGCTGGACGCCCAAGGCCGCGCCTACTCGACCGGCAAGCGCAAGAACGCGATCGCTCGCGTCTGGATCAAGCCGGGCACCGGCAAGATCACCATCAACGGCCGCGACCAGGAAGTTTACTTCGCTCGTCCCGTGCTGCGCATGATGATCGCCCAGCCGCTGACCGTTTCGGACCGCGCCACGCAATACGACGTGATCTGCACCGTCGAAGGTTCGGGTCTGTCGGGTCAAGCCGGCGCCATCCGCCACGGCCTGTCGCACGCCCTGACGCACTTCGAACCGGAACTGCGCAAGGTCCTGAAGCCGCACGGCTTCCTGACCCGCGACAGCCGCGTCGTCGAGCGTAAGAAGTACGGCCGCGCCAAGGCACGCCGCAGCTTCCAGTTCTCGAAGCGCTAACTCGCGACCGCGAGTGGGAATACAAGGGCGCTTCGGGGAAACCTGGAGCGCCTTTTTCTTTGCTTTCCCTTCTCCCCTTGCGGGAGAAGGTGGCGACCGCAGGTCGACGGATGAGGGGTTTCGCCTTCATCGGATTTGTTGTCTGAAAGTCGCCAGATTGTCGGGTCAATGCGACCCCTCATCCGACCCGCTGCGCGGGCCACCTTCTCCCGCAAGGGGAGAAGGATCAGGAGTGCGGACCTATGACCCACACCATCTTCATCGACGGCGAGGCCGGGACCACGGGGCTGGAGATTCGCGAGCGTCTGGAGGCGCGCACGGATCTGGAGCTGATCCTGCTGGGTGATCGTCGCCGCGACGTCGAGGCGCGGCGCGAGGCGCTGAACAGCGCCGACGCAGTCATCCTCTGTCTGCCGGACGATGCGGCGAAAGAAGCCGTGTCGATGATCGAGAACCCCAGCGTGCGGGTCATCGACGCCTCGACGGCTTTCCGGGTCGATCCGGCCTGGACCTATGGCTTCGCCGAGATGGACGCAGGTCAGCGCGCCGCCATCGCCGCCTCGACGCGGGTGTCGAACCCCGGCTGCTATCCGACCGGCTTCATCGGCCTGATGCGGCCGCTGGTGCGGGCAGGGCTGGTGCCCGCCAGCCATCCGGTCACGGTCAATGCGGTGTCGGGCTACTCCGGCGGCGGCAAGGCCATGATCGCCGAGTTTGAAGCTGAGGGGGCGTCGACCGCCTATCGCGCTTACGGCCTGACGCTGAAGCACAAGCATGTGCCGGAGATGACGAAGCACACCGGCCTGACGCGCAACGTCCTGTTCGCGCCTGCCGTGGGCAATTATCGTCAGGGAATGCTGGTCGAGGTGCCGCTGCACCTGTCGGCCCTGCCGGAGACGCCTTCGGTCGAACGGCTGCACGGCGCCTTGCTCGAGGCCTATGACGGTCAGCGTTTTGTCGAGGTCGTCGATCTGGACGAGACCGAGGCAATGGGCGGCATCGAGCCGGAGGCCCTGAACGGCACCAACCGGATGCGTCTGCACGTCTTTGGCGACCGGGGCGGGGAGCAGGCGCGTCTGGTCGCCATGCTCGACAACCTGGGCAAGGGTGCCTCGGGCGCGGCGGTGCAGAACTTGAACATCATGCTGGGTCTGGACGAGGCGACCGGCCTGATCTGAACCAAAGGCGTCCGGCCGTGATTACAGGGCATGGACGCTCTTCTGCAGCGGCGGACGGTGCTTCTGGGCGGGGCCGCTCTGGCGCTGTCCGGCTGCGGGCCTGAGGCGGCGGACGCTTCGCCGGATGCATGGGCCAACTCGCCGTTTCGCCGGATCAGCGACGCGGAATGGAAGCGGCGGCTGGGCGAGGCCTCATGGCGCGTGCTGCGGCATGAGGGGACCGAGCAGCCGTTCAGCAGCCCTCTGAACGACGAGGATCGGCGCGGGGTCTTTGTCTGCAAGGGCTGCGCCCTGCCGCTGTTCCAGTCGGCGTGGAAATATGACAGCGGCACGGGCTGGCCCAGCTTCACGCGGGTGATGCAGGCCAATATCGGGACCAAGACCGACCGCCTGATCGGTATAGCCCGCACCGAATACCACTGCGCCCGCTGTCTGGGGCATCAGGGGCATCTGTTCATGGACGGGCCGCCGCCGACCGGGCGGCGCTATTGCAACAATGGCGTGGCGCTGACGTTTCAGCCCGCCTGACGGGCCTTGAGCGCGGATTGCACCGTCACACCGAACCAGACGGCGCCGATGATGACCAGCAGGCCGTAGTCGTGGCCGGGGAAGAAGACCGGAACGGCGGCGGCGATGATCAGAACCAGCGGAAACAGGCTGGCCCAGGCGGCGGTCGAGGCGGCCTCGGGGTGGATCATCGGCGGGCGCTGCGTTCCCATGCGCTTGGCCAGGACGCCGTTGAGCGAGACGAACAGGGCGCTGCACCCCACGGCCAGCAGGACATATTTCAGCGTCCGGCCCGGCTCGCCGAACAGGCTGGCGGTGGCGACCAGAAGCGCCAGGGGGACGGCGGTGGCGATCGCCAGCAGCAGGTTGGGTTCGATACGCTTCACGACTTCACTTTCACATAGGCGCCGGGCGCGGGCTCGATGGGCTGGAGCGGGCCGGACTTCGGATCACGCGCCGGGATCTGGTCGCCCGATTTGGGGTGCAGCCAGGCGGCCCAGTGGGTCCACCAACTGCCCGGATGCTGTTCCGCGTCGGCTTGCCATTCCGCGAGCGTCTCGGGAAGGGCGGGATTGGTCCAGTGCTGGTATTTGTTGGCGCTGGGCGGGTTGATGACCCCGGCGATATGGCCCGAGCCGGCCAGGGTATAGGTCACAGGACCGCCGAACAGCTTGGCCGAGCGATAGACCGAGTTCATCGGCGCGATGTGGTCCTCGCGGCTGGCCTGGAAGTAGAGCGGGATCGTCACCCTCGACAGGTCGATGCGCTGGCCTCCGATCTCGAACTCGCCCCTGGCCAGGGCGTTGCGGCCATACATCTGGCGCAGGTAGTCGAGGTGCAGGCGCTTGGGCATCCGCGTCTGGTCCGCGTTCCAGAACAGCAGGTCGAAGGCGGCCGGCGCCTTGCCCATCAGATAGTTGGACACGAAGAAGGACCAGATCAGGTCGTTGGCGCGCAGGGCGTTGAAGGTGTCGGCCATGGCGCTGCCGGGCAGGACGCCGCCAGCGGCGTCCATCTGTTGCTCGATCTCGGCCAGCCAGTGTTCGTCAGTGAACAGCAACAGGTCGCCGGCCTCGGCGAAGTCGTGCTGAGCCGCGAAGAAGGTGGCGGAGGCGACGCGGGCGTCCTTGCGCGCCGCCATGTGCGCCAGGGCCGAGCCAAGCAGGGTGCCGCCGATGCAGTAGCCGACGGCGTTCAGCTGTTTCTGACCGGTCTGCTCCAGCGTCTTTTCGACAGCGCGGTAGATGCCTTTATGCAGATATTCGTCGAAGCCGAAGTCGGCCTTGTCCCTGTCCGGGTTGACCCAGGAGCAGACAAAGACCGTGAAGCCCTGGGCCGACAGCCAGCGGATCAGCGAGTTCGCCGGCTGCAGGTCCATGATGTAGAACTTGTTGATCCACGGCGGGAAGATCAGCAGCGGAACGGCGGCTTGCGTTTCGGTCGCGGCGTCGAACTGGATCAGTTCGAACAACTCGTCGCGCCAGACGACCTGACCGGGGGCGGTGGCGACGTTTTCGCCGACCGTGAACTGGCCGTAGTCGGCCTGGCTGATCTTCAGCTTGCCGGCACCGCGCTCCAGATCGGCGGCGAAGTTCTGCATTCCCTTGACCAGTGATTCGCCGCCCGTCTCGGCCAGGGCCTTCAGCGCCGCCGGGTTGGAGGCGAGGAAGTTGGACGGGGAGAAGGCGTCGGTCAGCAGTTTGGTGAAAAACTCGGCCCGGCGTTTCACGCGTGGATCGACGTCCTCGACGCTGGCGACCAGGCCGTTCATCCAGTCGGACGTGACGAGGTAGGACTGGCGCATGATGTCGAAGACGGGGTTTTCGCTCCAGGCCGGATCGCGGAACCGCTTGTCGGTCGAGGGGGCGGGCGCGACCTCCTCGCCCATGGCGCGGCGAGAGGTCGTGGACCACAGGTCCATGTAGCGGCTGAACAGATCGGCCTGGGCCTGGAACAGCTTCTCCGGACGGGCGGCCAGACTGGTCATGACCGAGGTCAGGGCCGGGGCGACGTTGAACGGATCGGGCGACAGGGCGGCGGGGCGATCGGCTTGGCTGAGGGCCGCCTCGGCGATGGCCGACTGGGCCGTCATGGCGGCCTTGGCCAGGTTCAGCGAAAGGGTTTCCAGCAGGTGACGCTGATCGGCGCCGAAGGCGAAGGGATCGGCGGCGGTCTTGGGCTGAGGCGGGGTCTGCGGCTGAGCTTCAGCCTTGGTTGGCGATTCGGGCGCGGCGTCCGGCGGTGGGGCCTTCTTGGCGCGGGGCTTGGCCGAGGTCGGACGCCCGGATTTGCGCGGCGCGGCGGCGGCCGGCAGCGGGGCGGGGGGAGCCTGGGTCGGGCGCTTGGCCATGGGCGAACCTCTGGAACCGGCGCGCGTTCGGCCGCGAGCCTTCCTCCGGGATCGATGATGGCATATGACCGGGGTTGAGATGAACGTGTTCCTGTCGAAAAAGACGATCCTGCCGGCGATGACCGGTCTGCTGCTGGCCACGGGCGGCTGCGTCGGCTCGTTCGACCCCAAGACGGACGCCACGTCGCCGGTCGCGCCGAGGGTGCAGGAACTGGTGGACGCGAACCGGACATACCCGCGCTGGGTCGATTTCCCGGCGACGCCGACGGACCTGCCGCAGCCGGCGCAGGTGGCGACGAACGTGCAGGCGCTGAACGCCGACAGCGGCGCCCTGGCGAGCCAGGTGGCGAGCATCGACTGGACCCTGGACAGCGACCCGGCGGCCTTCATCGAATCGATTAGCCGCCGCTTCGATCCCGCGCGCATGGGGCCGATCGGCGCCCAGACGCCGGAGGAGGTCGAGGCCCTGGCTGAACGCCTGCGTCGCCGCGCCGCCGCCCCGCCGCCGATCGATCGCCCGCGCCCCTGAGGGCGCCCGCTGTCGTCTGACCGACAGAATCCCGGAATGATGGCCGGGCTGACAAGGATACCTCATGGCTGACGGCAGCAATGCTCCCGCCTTCCTCGGCGTCTCGCGCTCGCTGTCCGGGCGCGCCTGGCGGCAGCGCCCGGCTGAGGCGGGGACCATTCGCGCTCATATGCAGGCGCTCGATCTGGACGAGCCGATGGCCCGCGCCTTGGCCGCGCGCGGCGTGGCGGCGGACCAGGGGCAGAACTTCCTGACGCCGACACTGCGGGCGCTGTTCCCCGATCCGTCCAGTTTCATGGACATGGACACGGCGGCGACCGCCATCATCGACGCCTTGCAGGCGGGCAGAAGCATCCACGTCTTCGCCGACTATGACGTGGACGGGGCGTCCAGCGCGGCCCTGCTGGTGCGCTGGTTCCGCACGCTGGGCGCGGAACTGCCCATCTATGTCCCGGACCGCCTGACCGAGGGCTATGGCCCCAGCGCGCGGGCCTTCGACACGCTGAAATCGCGCGGCGCCGATCTGGTCATCACTGTGGACTGCGGGGCGGCGGCCAACGAGGCCGTGGCCCACGCCGCGGCCATCGGCCTGAAGGTCGTGGTCATCGACCACCACATGATGCGCGAGGAGCCGCCGGCCTGTCTGGCTGTGGTCAACCCGAACCGGCCGGGCTGCAACTCAGGGCAGGGCAATCTGGCGGCGGCGGGGGTGGTCTTCGTCCTGCTGGCGGCGCTGAACCGCGAGGCGCGGGCGCGGGGCCTTTTTGCGGGCAAGACCGAGCCGGAAATCCGCCAGTGGCTGGATCTGGCCGCCATGGGCGCGATTTGCGACGTGACCGGCCTGACCGGGTTCAACCGCGCCCTGACCAGTCTGGGTCTGAAGGTCATGTCGGACTGGAAGAATCCGGGGCTGAAGGCCCTGCTGGCCGCCGCCGGGGCCGAGCCAGGGCCGGCCAAGTCCAACCATGCGGGCTTCATCCTGGGGCCGCGCATCAATGCGGGCGGGCGGATCGGCAAGTCGGACCTGGGGGCGCGCCTGCTGTCCACCGACGATCCTGACGAGGCGAAGATGCTGGCCCAGGAGCTGGACGCGCTGAACATCGCCCGGCGCGAGGTCGAGGCCCAGGTGACGGAACAGGCGGTGCGCCGGGTCGAGGCGACGGGCGCGCACAATGACGACTCGTCTCTGGTCGTGATCTCGGGCGAGGACTGGCACCCCGGCGTGGTCGGCATCGTCGCCGGGCGTCTGCGCGAACGCTGGCGCAAGCCAGTCGTGGTGATCGGCGTCGACGCCGTCAACGGTCTGGGCAAGGGCTCGGGCCGGTCGCAGCCGGGCATGAACCTGGGCCGCGCCGTACAGGCGGCCTGGAACGAAGGCGTGCTGATCGCCGGGGGCGGGCACGCCATGGCGGCGGGCCTGACGGTGGCGGCGGACCGGATCGACGAACTGCGCGCCTTCCTCAACGACCGCCTGTCGGGCGAGCGGGCCGAGGCCGTGGCCCAGGACTGGGTCGAGGTGGACGCCTTGATTGATCCGCGCGCGGCGACGCGCGACCTGTTCGAGGCCTTCGAGCAACTGGCCCCCTACGGCCCCGCCAACCCCGAGCCGCTGTTCGCCCTGCAAGGCGTGCAGGCGCGCGAGCCGGTCGCCATGAACGGCGGCCATGTGCGCTGCCGTCTGGTCGGGCCGGACGGGGCCTCGGTGCGGGCCATCGCCTGGCGTTGCGCCGACCTGCCGTCTGGCAAGGCGCTGCTGGCGGGGCAGGGCGGGCTGAACCTGGTCGGGCGGCTGAAGGCGGACGACTGGAATGGCCGTCGCGGGGTGCAGTTCGAGATCGAGGACGTGGCCGATCCGCGCATGGCCTGAGGTTCAAGCCTGACCGAGCGCAGGTCTTTGAAAAAGTCGCACAAACTGCGCAGCAAGCGCTTGCAAGCGGCGGAATCGACGGCTATTACCCCGGTCCTCCGCGCAGCGGTCCCTTCGTCTATCGGTTAGGACGTCAGGTTTTCAACCTGAAAAGAGGGGTTCGACTCCCCTAGGGACTGCCACGCGGAGCTTTTCCTTTCCCCTGACATCGCCATCGGTTTCGCCTTGATCGGCCTCGTGTTTTCGCGCGCGTGGCTCTGATCTGTCGTGTTTGTCGGAAAGTTGAAAAACGGGCTTGCGCCGTCCGATAGGGGCGGCTATCAGGCCGCTCCTCCGCGCAGCGGTCCCTTCGTCTATCGGTTAGGACGTCAGGTTTTCAACCTGAAAAGAGGGGTTCGATTCCCCTAGGGACTGCCACGCGGAGCCTCCCCGACATCGGTATTCAGCGCGCCCGCCTTTCGACCTTATGCGCGTTTGCTTGCTTGCGGGCTTAAAATCGTCGTTTTTGCTTTTCCGTCGTTCACAGAACCGTGTTAATCATAGCGACTGCGCGCGTTGCAGGCGGGGGTTGTGAGTTGTCGGACTACGACGAGATTGAAGCGCCGGAGATTGTTCTCATCGCCGGCACAGTGAAATGGTTCGATCCGGGCAAGGGCTACGGCTTCATCGTGCCCAACGAGCCGGACCTGACCGAACTGAAGGACGTGCTGTTGCACGTCAGCAGCCTGCGCGACGGGGGGCATGAGGCCGCAGCCGAGGGCGCCGCCATCACCTGTGAATGCGCGCGTCGGGCCAAGGGATGGCAGGTTGTTCGCGTCATCGACCTGGGGCAGGGGGCGCCGACGCTGATCCGCCGCGAGACGGCGCGTTCGCCTTCGCCGCGCGCGGTTTTCGATATGCCGACCGACGGCCCGCTGGAGACGGCGGTCGTCAAATGGTTCAATCGCACCAAGGGCTATGGATTCGTGGTGCGCGACGGCGCGGCCGGCGATATCTTCGTCCATGTCGAAACGCTGCGGCGCTGTGGACTGGACGATCTGGTTCCCGGCGACGCCGTACAGGTGCGGTTCGCCGACGGTCCCAAGGGACTGGTGGTGGCCGAGATCAGGCCGGGCGAATAGGTTTCGCCCTCAAGGGGCGAAGTCATGGGTTTCAGTCGTCGTATTCTGTTGGCGGGCGTGCTTTCGGCCGCGAGCCTGGCCTCGGCCTGTGCGCAGAGCGGGCCGGTGGACTCCGCCGGCCGGGCGCTGGAGCCGCTGAGCGTGATCACCGCCTCGGGCGAGCACAAGTTCCTGGTCGAGATCGCCGACGACGACGCCGAGCGGGCGCGCGGCCTGATGTATCGTCCGCCGCTGGAAGACGATCGGGGAATGCTGTTCCAGTTTCCGGCGGCTCGCGAGCAGAGCTTCTGGATGAAGAACACGCCCAGCTCGCTGGACATCATCTACATCGACCCGCAGGGCCGCATCGTCTCGATCGCCAGCCACGCGACGCCTTATTCGGAAGTCCCGCTGCCGTCGAACGGCGCGGCCAACGGGGTGCTGGAGCTGCGCGCCGGCCGGGCCGAAGAGATCGGCGCCAAGCCGGGCGATCAGGTCCGCCATCCCTTCTTTCGCCCCTGATGTGGATTAAGCGCTCTCGCGCGTTGCGGCGCGGCGCCCGCCGTGCCATGAGGGCGCTCCATCGGTTCGGGGTGTAGCGCAGCCTGGTAGCGCATCTGGTTTGGGACCAGAGGGTCGGAGGTTCGAATCCTCTCGCCCCGACCATGGAATTCAAAGGGTTAGGCCGTTTTCTGGCCGTATGCCTCGCCGCTGGGGCACACCTGGGGCACAAAAAGCTCTCGCTATTTTTGTTCCGAACCGCAGACGGACGCGGTCGTCCTCAGCAGGCATTGGCCCTGTTCGATTGGTTTCACGGCGTTCCAGCCCGACGCGCCGATTCGCGATGTTGACGGCTAGTGGGAAGGGACGCAGGTCGCGGACATTCAGGCGGCTTAGTTCGTCCGATTTTGACTCAAAGCGGCTATTGGCATAGCCAACATCGGAGCCGGCCCACTGAGGCAGCACCGCCCTTACGTGAGGGCGGTGCGCTCAAGTTCGGGCGCAGGGCGGCGAACCCAAGTCCGCCGCCCCTCCTCCGTTCAGGCCTATAGCCTAGAACGGGCGGTAGTTGAGGCTCAGGAAGAACCGACGACCGAACAGGTCGAAGTTGTCGGCCGTGGTGTTGCCCAACCAGCGCGCCGGCTCGGCGTCGAAGGCGTTCACCACGCCGGCGCGGACCGTCAGGTTGTCGCGAGCGGCCCAGCGGACCGAGAAGTCGTGCTGCGAGAAATCGCCCGTTTCGAGGTACTTGGCGGTTTCATACAGGTCGGGGTTGGCGACCAGGTTGTCCACGTCGAGGATTTCCTGGCTGGCCTGCCAGTCCCAGTCCCAGGTGAAGGCCAGGGTGTCGATCGGCGCCCAGGTGACGGTCGACAGGAAGCGCACGCGCGGCATGCCGACGGTGTCTTCAAAGTCGCTGGAGTCCGACGGATCGGCGATGTTGACGAAGTCGTGCTGCTCGATCAGCCAATTGCCGCGAATCGAGTGGCTGAACGAACCCCAGTTGCGGCCGAAGAACTCGGGCAGGTCGGTGCGATAGCTGGCCGTGAAGTCCCTGCTGCTGCCGCAACGCGCCAACGACGGCCGCTGGACGACCGAGGCCTGGGGTCCGACCGATGGCTTCACCCTCAACGGCGGGGTACGCGTCCGCTTCGGCAGCGGACACTGACCACACCGGAGGCGGGCGTGACGCTGAGCATCGGCGAACTGGGGCGGCGGACCGACACCAAGGTCGAGACCATCCGCTACTATGAGCGCATCGGCCTGACGTCCAGGCGATAGCCGTATCGGGAACCATCTCGGGAACTGAGAGTTGCATTCGATCCTCGGCTCAGGTTGGGGAGGCGGCCCGGCGATTCCCGTCCCTTGCCCCCCTCTGCGGCGGAGACGCTGGGTCGCTGAAAATTTATGCGGCGCCGAAGATTCAAATCCGGGTATTCACTCGGGTCGCGACCGCCGCCAGAGGGGCTCGCTTTTTCGAAAGCGGGTTGTCCCGCACTAGGAGGGATGGGACAGGCCATGGCGAAATACGAACCTCTTGTTCGCTACCTGCGTCGTCAGAAATCCGCAGAGGTCGAGCTGAGCTTTCGCGATATTGAGCGGATTGTGGGCGGGCTTCTTCTCAAGGCGTCGAACGATCCATTGTGGTGGCGTGTCGAGGACGCGGATACGGCTCCGCCGCAGCAGCGCGCCTTTGCCCAGGCAGGGTTCACGCCCAGGCCGGAACTGCGCGCTGAGCGCGTTCTCTTCGTTCGTGCGAGCCGCTTCGGGGACCGCGACGCGTCCGTCTGAGCGTCTGAGCGTCTGAGCGTTTGAGAGGGGCGGCGGCGGGTCGGGTTAGCAGCGGTGGGATGTGTTTCGAATAGGCCGCCAGATGGGCGGCGACGTTTTGTGGCGGTCCGACTTTCTCTGGGCATAGCCTGCGCGGCGCGATCGGGAGCTCATCGGCCGGCTTCGCCTTGATGGGGTAAAGAGGTCGGGGGGCGTGGTCGAGGGCGGGCAGGGGCGTTACTCTATCCGAGCATGGTCCAGATCAGGGCGAAGCCTGCCAGGGCTGACAGGGGCGCGATCAAACGGACAGCCGCCAGCGGTATGCGTCGAGCCCACCAGAGCGAGTAGGCCGCATGCCATCGTCGGGGGAGGGCCGCTATGATGATGGCGGAGAGGATCAGGAACCAGCCGACCGGGGAGATGATCTGCGGAAATTTCGACAGGGGGGCGGCGACCACCAGGGCGGTTCCCGCAAGAGCCCTTAGCCCCATTTCGCCGAAATGGATGATGTTGTCGCCGCCCATGCGCGCCAGCGCGGCGAGTTCGCGACCCGGGGCTGTGATCATGAACAGGCCCAGGCCGACCAACCAGAAGCCGATCCCGATGGAGAATGTGTGAGCGGCGACCAAGAGCATCGTGACCTCCTGCGGTCGGCATGATCCTATCATGTGGAGCGCGGCGTGTCCGCCAGCGGCCGGGGCTGCGCTTGGCCCTGCCGGAAAGACGGCGCAAGGGCTTCGTGCAAAGGCAGGGACGCGAGGAACGTATGGTCCCGCGCTCCGCCCGCGCCATCATGGTCTTTGGCGCGGCCCCGTCGTCGATCAGGCTTTGAGAAAGGCCAGTCGTTCATCGGTGCGGCCGGGCGCGATTTCCAGAATCTCGTACGCCACCACGTCATTCAAGACGAAGGGGTCGGCGGCGACCCGGGTCTCCAGGTCGCTGCGTGTGGCGCTGTGCGCAATGACGCCGCCGCCGGCTCCGGCTTGAAGGCTTCCTGCGAGCAGGAAGACGCCGTTGTCAAAGCCGGCCTTCAGCCAGGCGTTGTGCGCCTCCATGAACTCGCCGGCGGCGGCCTTGTTGGCTGAAAACCGGAGCAGGATGACAAACATACCGTGAAACTCCCTGTGAGAAAGGAAGCTTGAGGGGCGGTGGTCCTGTCGTCAACAATGAGCCGGACACGGACGCGGGATTGGCGCTACGTCCAAGGCTCAAGGCTCAAGGCTTAAGGGCTGGCCATGACGGGGCTGTAGGGCGGGGACCAGGGGAAAGGCCCGTGCTCGAACGGCTGCGGTCCTTGGCGCTGGGTCGGCGGGGTCGATCATGCCAGACTGACGGCCTGTTGATGGACTGCGGAAACCCCATGATGTCTGAGCCACGATTTCGAACGCGCGAGATTGTCCTGATCCTTGCGGTCGCTGTCGCGGGCGCGGCCACGCTGCTGGGTCTGATGGTCTTGATCTTCGGCTTCGGCCTGGCCTGAGGGGCCGGCTGCTAGAAAGGAAAGAAGATCGGGATGGCGATCACGCCGGCGAGCCAGGTCACGAGGTTGAGCGGCACGCCGACCCGGACGAAGTCCATGTACTTGTACTGGCCGACCTGGAAGACCAGGACATTGGTCTGGTAGCCGAAGGGGGTGGCGAAGGCGGCGCTTGCGGCCATCATCACCGCGATCAGGAAGGGGCGGGGCTCGACGCCGAGGCTTTCGGCCAGGGCCACCGCCACCGGGGTGACCAGGACGGCGACGGCGGCGTTCGACAGGAACTCGGTGGCGAACAGGGTCGCGCCGTAGAGGACCGCCAGGGCGACGAGGGGGCCGAAGGGTCGGATGAAATCGATGAGCAGGGCCGATCCCGATGCGGCCAGTCCTGTCACTTCTATCGACAGGCCGACCACCACCATGCCCGCGATCAGCAGGAGAACCTCCGGGCGCAGGCCCGCATAGGCCTCCTCGGGACTGATGACCTTGAGCAGGATCAGCACGACGGCGCCGGCGAAGGCGGCGGCGGCGATGGGGGCGACGCCCAGGGCCGCGGCGAGAATGACCCCGACGAAGACGGTCATCGAGATCAGGGCGCGCTTCAGGTCGAAAGGTCGGTCGACGGCGAACAGTACAAGATCGCCCATCGTGCCGTCGCCGGTCTGGGCGTGAGGCGACGGGCCGCCGGGCGCCGGATCCTCGGCCCTCGCCAGGAGGCGCCCTCCGATCAGGAAGAGGTAGAGCCCGCCGGCGGCGGCGATGATCAGGGCCACCGGCGTGATCTCGAACAGGCCGAAGACCGGCTGGCCCGCGTTGCGGGCCATGTCGTTGACCAGGAGGTTGGTCGAGGTGCCGATCAGGGTGCAGGCCCCGCCCATGATGGAGATGTAGCTGAGCGGGATCAGGAAGCGCTTGGGCGAGAGGTTGAGCGAGACGGCCACGTCCTTCACCACGGGGGCGGCGAGCACGACGATGGGGGTGTTGTTGAGGAAGGCGGAGGCGCCGCCGCACAGGATCATGACCAGCCACAGGCCGGCCGCTCCGAGGCGCGCGCACAGGCGCGTGGCCTGACGGATCAGCAGGCCCAGCAGGCCGGAGAGTTCGATGGCGTAGGCGATCACGAACAGGCAGGCGAGGGCGATGACGGCCGGGCTGGCGAAGGCGGCCTGCACCTCGACGGGTCGGATGACGCCCAGGACCAGCAGGGCCGCGGCCGCCGTCAGGGCGGCCACGTCCGAGCGGATACGGCCGTGGATGAGGACGCCGACGACGAGGACGAGGACGACCAGCGCCGCGATCTGATTGAAGTAGGCTGATCTGTCCCCTTTTAGGCGATTGTCGTGCTATTCCCATCACCATGAAGCGCGAGATGGGTGATTTCCAGGGGCCGGCCTTCGCCGCGCGGTGCTCCGGCGTGATCGCGGCGGCCCTGCTGCTGGTCCAATGCGATCGTCCGGACGCCATTGAGACGCCGGAGGCCCCGTCAGTCGCGGCGCCGGCCCCGACGCCTGAAAAGACTGTGGTCGTGGTTCCGCCGGCGCAGCGCGCCGCCCTGTCCCGCAGCGACATCCTCGTCGCCGCGGAGGCCGCAGCTTCGGCCTATGCGTCCGGTCAGCCACAAGCGGGGGAGGGCCTGGTCGGACGTCGCTTTTCCGTGCGCCTTCCTTTCGGTTGCGGCGGTCCGGTCGCCCTTGACGCGCTCGGTTCGGCGGACGGTCTGGCGCGCTGGTCCTGGAGCAAGGATCATCTTGCCGCGCGGTTGTCGATGACGCCGGCGGACTGGACGGCGTCGCCTCTGATCGCGTCTATCGGCGCTGAAGCCGCGTGGGAGGCGGTCGAGGGTTTCTGGCTGTCGCGGCCCTGGATGACCACGGACGCCTGCCCCCAGGTCGCGTCGGATCCCCTGGCGACGTCCGAAAACAGAGTTTCCCCCCAGACGGTCGGCCTGGCGGCCGTGTTTGAAAGGGGCGGGTCGCGCATCGGCCGCCGCAGCGGTCGAGCCTACGCCTTCACGCGCCGGTTCGAGGCCGGTCAGGCTCCGGCTCCCCCGGTCGACGGCTATCGCCTGCGACTTGAGGGGCGTGTGGGCGCCTTCCCCGGAGGCCGCGCCGTCCGGTGCCATGCGGACGGGCCTGATCAGCGACCGACCTGCGTCCTCGCCGTCGTTCTGGACCGGGTCGCCTATGAGGATGTGGCGGGCGGTCTGCTGAGCGAGTGGCGGCCGGGCTAGGCGCGGGAGGCGCGGCGAGCGGCGTCCGGGCGACAGGCGCTCCTTCAGCGATCTCCCTGTCTGGGCGCGCGGGAGCGACGCATCAGGACGGCCGCGCCGACCAGGGCCGACAGGCCGGATCCGACCAGGACCCCGAGCTTGACGGCGTCTTGCCGCCCGGGGGTCGAAAAGGCCGACAGCCCGATGAAGAGGCTCATGGTGAAGCCGATGCCGCAAAGCACGGACACCCCGTAGAATTGCCGCCAACTCGCCCTGGCCGGCAGGTCGGCGATGTTTAGCCGGATGGCGAGCCAGGACGCGCCGAAGACGCCGATCTGCTTTCCCAGGAAGAGACCAGCCGCCACGCCGAGCGGGACCGGCGCCATCAGGGCGGCGAAGGACATCCCTGCAAAGGAGACGCCGGCGTTGGCGAAGCCGAAGATCGGAACGACGACGAAGGCGACCCAGGGCTGGAGCCCGTGCTCCAGCCTGTGGAGCGGCGACGCGACGTCCTCGACCGCGCCGGGCGTCCGGCGCAGCGGGATGGTCATGGCCAGGGCCACCCCCGACAGCGTGGCGTGGACGCCGGATTGCAGCATGAACCACCACAGGGCGGCGCCGATGATCAGATAGGGGCCGAGAGACGTCGTCTTTGTCCGGTTGAGAAGGATCAGGAGGGCGACAGCCCCGCAGGACACCGCCAGCGCCCAGGGCGTCAGATCGGTCGTGTAGAAGACGGCGATGATCACCACTGCGCCCAGGTCGTCGATGATGGCCAGGGCGGTCAGGAAGATCTTCAGCGAGGCGGGAACCCGCGAGCCGAGTAGGGCCAGGACGCCCAGGGCAAAGGCGATGTCGGTCGCCGCGGGAATCGCCCAGCCGTGGAGGGTGGTCGAATCCGCGCCTTGAAAGGCGAGGTAGACCAGGGCCGGAACCGCCATGCCGGCCGCGGCGGCGATGCCGGGCAGGGCGCGGCGCGACCAGGTCGCCAGTTCTCCGTCCAGCATCTCGCGTTTGATCTCGAGGCCGACCAGAAGGAAGAAGAGGGCCATCAGCCCGTCATTGATCCAGTGCAGGGCGTCGAGGCCGCCGAGCGGGGCGTGCAGCGCCGCGAAATAGGCGTCGGCGATCGGCGAGTTGGCGATGGCGAGCGCCAGGCCGGCGGCGGCGATCAGGACGACGCCGCCTGCGGCTTCGCTCCGAAGCAGGCTCCGAAGGGCAGATCGAGGCCGCTGGCGACGGGTCAAACCGTGGCTCCCATTCTCCGGACCCAATGCCTCTGGGCCAGGGGCGCCCTCCTGTTCCGCTTTGCCGGCGCCGCGGTTCGTGACGGCCAGCGGGAGCGGAGCGCCATAATCCTCACTCACTATCGATATGGACGCAAACGCGCGAAACCCTTCCTTGATGCAGAGGGGCGTCGCAGGAGGCGGGCAACGGAGGCCGGTCGGCGCACTGGCCGGGGGTCAGTGCGCCGCAGCCTCCGACGGCAGATGGTCCTTGTCGAAACGCCCCACACGCTCGATCAGGGTGCGTCCCGCGGCGTTCAGGCCGATGACGTCGACGGCGGCGCCCTGCCGGCGGTAGCGGAGCACCACCTTGTCCAGGGCGGCGACCCCGGTCAGGTCCCACAGATGGGCGTCGCTCATGTCGATCTCGACGCGTTCAGGGCGTCCGTGATGCTCGAATCCGGCGGCGAAAAGTTCGGCGGAAGCGAAGAAGAGCTGGCCCGAAACCCTGTAGCGCAGCACGCCGGGTTCAGGCGCAGGGATCTCGGTCACCACCAGGGTCTTGCCGACCTTGCGCATGAAGAAGATCGCCGACAGGACCACGCCCAGGACGACGCCCTTGGACAGGTCGTGGGTGGCCACCACCGCGCCGGTCGTGGCGATCATGACGACGGAGGACTGCAGCGGGGTCGAGCGCAGGTTTCGGATCGAGCCCCAGTCGAAGGTTCCGATCGAGACCATGATCATGACCGCCACCAGGGCCGCCATGGGGATGCGCGCGACCCAGTCCTGCAGCACCAGGATCAGGAACAGCAGGAAGAGGCCGGCCCACAGGGTGGAGAGCCGACCGCGTGCGCCCGAGGTGACGTTGATCATCGACTGGCCGATCATGGCGCAGCCGGCCATGCCGCCGAAGAAGCCCGACGCGATATTGGCGATGCCCTGGCCACGCGTCTCGCGGTCCTTGTCGGAGGGGCTGTCGGTGACGTCGTCGATCAGGTTGGCGGTCAGCAAGCTCTCAAGCAGTCCCACAAAGGCCAGGGTGGCCGAAACGGGGGCGATGACGGCGAAGGTCTCCCACGTGAGGGGAACCATGGGCAGGTGGAACATCGGCAGGGTCGAGGGCATCTGCCCCATGTCGCCCACGGTGCGAACATCCAGCCCCGTCCAGATGACGAAGCCGCTGAGCAGGACAATGGCGATCAGGGCCGACGGCACGGCGCGGGTGAGACGCGGCAGGCCGTAGATGATGGCGAGGCCAGCGGCGACAAGCGCGAAGGTGGGCCAGTCGGCGCCGATCAACTCGGGCATCTGGGCCATGAAGATCAGGATGGCGAGCGAGTTGACGAAGCCGGTCATGACGCTGCGGCTGACGAACTTGATGTATCGGCCCAGCTTCAACAGGCCGATGGCGATCTGGAACAGGCCGCAAAGGATCGAGGCGGCGAACAGGTTTTCCAGCCCGTGATCGCGGACCAGCCCGACCATCAGCAGGGCCATCGCCCCGGTCGCGGCTGAAATCATGGCCGGGCGTCCCCCGACCAGGGAGATGGTCACGGCGATGATGACGCTGGCGTAGAGGCCGACCGCCGGGTCGACCCCGGCGATGATGGAAAAGGCTATGGCTTCAGGGATGAGGGCCAGGGCCACGACGGTCCCGGCTAGCAGGTCGCGGCGCGGACTGGCGAGCCATTGCTGACGCGCGGAAGCGATAAGGGTCATTGGATTTGCGTCTTCAGATCGGCTGCAAGACCCGGCGCTCGACCGATGTCATGGGCAGCCTCGAAGTTTCCCGACGGATCGGCGGACGGGATAGCCACCCGTCGCCTGCAGGCAGGTCCGGGTCCGAGGTGAGGACGTCTGATGCGGGGCGCCGCAGGAAAAGGCAAGTCTGCGGCGCCAGATGGCCGGGGGCGGTCGTTTCGCTCAGGACAGGGGCTGGTGCGTGAAGCCCGCGACGCTGCTCATAGGGCGTGCATCGCGGCCGATCTCCACATCGCTTTCGACATAGGCGATCAGCAGGCGGGCCAGGTCGCTCAGGGCGCTTTCGTGGATCCGCTCATAGCCGTGGCTGGCGTCGATGCCGAAGGCGAGGAGGGCGGTGCGGATGTCGGCCCCGGATTCCAGCGCCGAAGCCGAGTCGGACCGATAGTAGCGGAAGACGTCCTTCTGATGAGGGATCTCGTGATCTCGCGCCAACTGGACCAGCTTGCGCGACAGATGCCAGTCGAAGGGGCCGGTCTGGTCGGCCATGGCGATGGTGACCCCGAACTCCGAGGAATTCTGGCCCGGCGCCGTCGTGCCGTTGTCGACCGTGACCATGGCGGCCACGTCCGGAACCAGGACCGAAGAGGCGCCCAGGCCGACTTCTTCGGCGATCGTGAACAGCCACCAGGTGTCGACGGTCGGCGTGCGCTCTTCGCGGATCAGGCATTCCAGCGCCGCCAGAAGGACAGCCACGCCTGCCTTGTCGTCCAGATGGCGCGAGACGATGTAGCCTGTGTCGAGGAACTCCGGCTGCGGGTCGATGGCGACAATGTCGCCAATGTCGACGCCGAGCTTCAGCGTGCCGTCGCGGTCGTGCGTCACGGCGTCGATGCGCAGCTCCACATTGGGCCAGTTGACGGGCTGGGTGTCGATCTCGGTGTTGAAGGTGTGGCCCGAGGCCTTGAGCGGCAGGATGGTCCCGCGCCAGGCGCCGCCTTCGGAGAAGATGGTGCAGCGGGCCCCTTCCGCGAAGCGGGATGACCAGTGACCGATGGGGACGAGCTCCAGCCGCCCGTTGGCCTTCACCTGCTTGACCTGGGCCCCCAGGGTGTCGACGTGGGCGACGACGGCGCGCGCTGGCGTGGCGTCCCGGCCTGGCAGACGGGCGCGGATCGCGCCACGACGGGTCATTTCATAGTCAAGGCCGAGCCGTTCCAACTCTCGGCACAGCAGGCGGACGGCTTCATCGGTGTAGCCCGTGGGGCTGGGCGTGTTCAGCAGGTCGGCAAGGCGGGCCTTGAGGTAGGCGTGGTCGATAGCGGGATCGGGCAAGTTGCCTCCTTCTGGTGCGCGTCTAGACGGTGCGCGATGAACCGGACGCGGAGGCGGGGAAGAGCAGGTCGATGAAACGTTCAGCCGTGGGCTGGGGTTCATGATTGGCCAGGCCCGGGCGCTCATTGGCTTCGATGAAGGCGTAGTCGGGCTGGTCGGGCGCCTTGACCATCAGGTCGATCCCGGTGACCGGGATGTCGATGGCGCGAGCCGCCGCAATCGCCGCGTCCACAAGGACTGGGTGCACGATGTCGGTCACATCGTGAATGGTGCCGCCCAGATGAAGGTTGGCGGCCTTGCGCACCATGATCTCGACGCCCTCAGGGGCGACGTCGTCGAGGGCGAAGCCGGCCTCGGCCAGGGTGCGCTCGGTCTCGGTGTCGATAGGAATGCGGGACTCGCCGCCCGTCGCGGCGCCGCGGCGACGGCTCTGGTGTTCGATCAGGCGTCGGATGGTGGTCCGGCCGTCGCCGATCACACGGGGCGGTCGGCGCACGGCGGCGGCGGCCAGCTGGAAGTCGATGATCACCAGGCGCAGGTCTTCGCCCTGGACCTGTTCTTCGATCAGGACGTCGTGGCAGATGCGGCGCGCGCCGATCAGGGCGCTCTGGACCTCGCCCATGGTCTTCAGTCCCACGGCCACGCCCTGGCCCTGTTCGCCGCGTGCGGGTTTGACCACCAACCGGCCATAGGTCGCCAGGGCGGCGTCGATGGCGGAGGGGCTGTCGGCCCTGATGGAGGCGGGCGTGTTCACCCCGGCGGCGGCGACGATGCGGCGGGTCATTCGCTTGTCGTCGCAGATGCTCAGGGCCACTGACGATGTCAGTTCGGACAGGCTTTCACGGCAGCGCACGCTGCGGCCGCCCCAACTCAGGCGGAACAGGCCGCCTTCGGCGTCGATGACCTCGGTGGCTATGCCGCGCCGGCGGGCTTCGTTGACGATGAGGCGGGCATAGGGGTTCAGGTCTTCGTCGTCCGCCGGCCCGGTGAAGAGGGCTTCATTGATCGGGTTCTTGCGCTTGACGCCGAAGAAGGAGACGCGGCGGAACCCCAGCTTCTCATAGAGGGCGATGGCCTGCAGATTGTCGTGGATGACCGACAGGTCCATGTAGGCCAGCCCCTGTGTTCGGAAGTGTTCGGCCAGACGCCGGACCAGGGCTTCGCCTATGCCGGGCTGGCTGGCCTGGGGCGCGACCGCCAGGCACCACAGCGAAGATCCCCCTTCCGGATCGTTTACGGCGCGGGCGTGGTTCACGCCGGTGACCGTGCCGACGACCTCGCCGGTCGCGGCGTCCTCGGCGACGAAATAGGTCAGGCTCCGGTCGTCCCGACGCGACCAGAGGAAGCCGGGCGGCGTCTGGACCATGCGACGCGCGGCGTAGATCCGGTTGATCGCCTCGGCGTCCTGTTCAGAACCCAGGCGGCGGATGGTGAAGCCGCGCGGCTGGCGACGGCTGGGCCGGTAGACGGCCAGGTCGAGGCGATAGGAGTGCGAGGGGTCGAGGAAGACCTCCTGCGGCGCCTGGGCCAGCAGGACATGGGGGTTGCGGACATAGAAGGCGATGTCGCGTCGGTCCGGGGCCTCGGCGCGCAGGGCCTCGATCAGGGGCGCGGCCGTCTCGAAGGTCTGGGCGAAGAGCAGGCGGCCCCAGCCGCAGTCCAGAACCGCATTGGTCTGGATCGGCGCAGCGGCCCCGTTCTCAACCCGGGGTTTGAGGCTCTCGTGGCGCAGCCGCTTCAGGCGATGGGCCAGGGAACGGGCGGGCCGAGGGTCAGAGGCCATGGGTCTGCATCCACATTTCAAGGACTGCGACCTGCCAGAGCTCGGACCCCTGCAAGGGCGTGAGGCGGTGGGTTGGATCGGCGAGCAAGGCGTCGAGATAGGCCTTGTCGAACAGGCCGCGGTCCCGCGCCGCCTGATTGGTCAGGGTTTCGCGCACCATCTCCAGATAGGGGCCCTGGATGTATTTCAGGGCGGGCACGGGGAAGTAGCCCTTCTTGCGGTCGATGACCTCCGACGGGATCACCAGACGCGCGGCCTCCTTGAGGACGCCCTTGCCGCCCTGGGCGAGCTTGTGTTCGGGCGGGATGCGGCCCGCCAGTTCCACCAGTTCGTGGTCGAGGAAGGGCACGCGCGCCTCCAGGCCCCAGGCCATGGTCATGTTGTCGACCCGCTTGACCGGGTCGTCCGCCAGCATGATCTGGCTGTCGAGGCGCAGGGCCTTGTCGACGGGGGTGTCGGCGCCGCCCTGGGCGAAGTGGGCCTCTACCAGGGCGCGGCTGACATCGGTGTCGGCCATATAGGCGCCGTTCAACTGGGTCTTCAGGACTGCGTGGCTGCGGTCGAAGAAGGCCTGGGCGTAGGTCTCGACCGGGTCGGTCGTCGACAGCATCGGCGGGTACCAGTGGTAGCCGGCGAAGATCTCGTCGGCGCCCTGGCCGGACTGGACCACCTTGATGTGTTTCGAGACCTCCTGGCTCAGCAGGTAGAAGCCGACATTGTCATAGCTGACCATGGGCTCCGACATGGCGCCGATCGTTCCGGGCAGGGCCTCCATCAGTCGCGCGTGCGGTACGAAGATCTGGTGGTGGTTGGTTCCGTAGTGTCTGGCGATCAGGTCTGAATAGGCGAACTCGTCGCCCTTCTCGCCGTTGGCGGCCTCGAAGCCGACGGAGAAGGTCATCAGGTCCTTCTGACCCAGTTCGGCCAGGAGGCCGACGATCAGGCTGGAATCCACGCCCCCCGACAACAGAACGCCGACCGGCACGTCGGCCACCATGCGGCGCTTCACCGCCTCGCGCAGCGAGGCCAGGAGCTGGTCGCGCCAGTCCTCGGCGGTCAGGCCGGCGTCTTCTGGGCGACGGGTCATGTCTGCGCGCCAGTAGATCCGGTCGCGGGCCGCGCCGTCGGCCTCGATGACGCGGATCGTGGCGGGGGGGAATTTCTTGACGCCCCTGAGCAGGGTGTGGGGCGGCGGCACGACGGCGTGGAAGGTCATGTAGTGGTGCAGGCCGACCGGATCGATCGTGGTGTCGATATCGCCCGCCGCCAGCAGGGCGGGCAGGGTCGAGGCGAAGCGCAGGCGCCTGCCCTTTTCGGCGAGGTAGAGCGGCTTGATGCCGAACCGGTCGCGGGCCATGACCGTGCGGCCGCTGTCGCGCTCGTGCAGGACGAAGGCGAACATGCCCTTGAAGCGCTCGACGCAGGTCTCGCCCCAGGCCTTCCAGGCCTTGATGATGACCTCGGTGTCGCCCTCGGAAAAGAAGCGGTAGCCGAGCCCCTGCAACTCGCGTCGGAGTTCCGGATAGTTGTAGAGGCAGCCGTTGAAGACCAGGGTGATCCCGAGCTCGGGATCGACCATGGGCTGCTGGGCCTTTTCAGACAGATCGATGATCTTGAGGCGGCGATGACCCAGTCCGACGGAACCCCGCAGAACGATCCCGGCGCCGTCAGGCCCTCGCGGCGCCAAGGCCTCGGTCATGCGTTGCAGGGCGTCGGCGTCTACGGGACGCCCGTCGTGATTGATCTCGCCGCTCAGGCCGCACATAGGCTGTCCTTGTACTGTGAATGCAGCGTGCACAAATAGTTAGCACACTAAGGAATTCAACCCTGATGGATCCGATCCTCAGCCCGCAACCCGTTCCCCGGCCGGAACGCCCCGCCGATCCGACCGCCTCCCTGGTGCGGTCCATGCGGCGCATCGCCCAGGCGATCGACGTCCGCTCGCGCGAAATCGCTCGGCTGTCTGGGCTGACCTTGCCGCAACTGATCGTGCTGCAATCCGTGCGATCCCTGGGGGAGGTGACGACCCAGGCCATATCGCGAGATGCGGCCATGTCGGCGCCGACGGTCGTGGGCGTTCTGGACAAGCTGGAGGCGAAGGGGCTGGTGGTCCGCTATCGCTCGACGCGGGATCGTCGCGTGGTGCATGTCCGCACGACGGAGGCGGGCCAGGCGGCGCTGGAGGACTCGCCCGACCTGCTGGGCGACGGCTTCATCGCCGCCTTCGGCCAACTACCGGTCGAACGGCGCAGGGATCTGGCGGAGGCTCTGGATGTCCTGGCGGGCTTCATGGTCGGGGCCACTCCAAGGGAAGCGGGCTGAGCCGGCCTCCGTCCGAGCGGGCCTTGAGAGGACACTCGGTCTCACAGTTCAGATTGAGAACTGCGACCTGTATCGCGCCAGATCTCGATGCACTTATGTGAATTGGCCGGCCGTCTGAATCGCGACCGTTTTGATGATTGTGAAAGCTCTAGGAAAGTCTCTTCCGGCGGGGCGCAAAGCTTTTGGTCGTCGACTGAGGGCGGATTTGCGCGGGGTTCGAGTCCTTCGCTTTTGCTGCCGCGATCTACTGCATCGCACAATAAGTTTATCTCAGCGTAGCTGTTTAAGACCTATGATCCTGATGCGGCGCGCCCTTGTGCAGCCGTTCTAGGCGCTGCTGAACGGCGTCGACATCATTTGCGCCTGGCTGGGGTCGGGCGTTTGCGCACCTGTGAAACGATCGTCCGCCGGCGCCTGGCGCGGCGCGATCCCTTGCGGCGTGCGCCTCGGCGGCGCGCCTGGCGCGTCAGTGCAAGAGACAGGAGCGCAGACAGGCGTGGGCGACATTCAACTACACCAATTGGGCGGGCCGCTGACGGTCGCCCTCCTGGCGATCTTCTTCGGCGGCACCTTCCTCGTCTCTCTGACCATCGGCCGGCGCAAGGAAAACGCCGACGGCTATATGACGGCGGGAAACACCATAGGCCTGGGCATATCGGCCGCCTCCATGACCGCGACCTGGATCTGGGCGGCCTCGATGTACGCCTCGGCCACCTCGGGCTACACCTACGGCCTGTCCGGCCCCATCCATTATGGGCTGTGGGGCGCGCGCTGATGATCCTGTTCATCTACCCCTACGGCAAGCGGATACGCGCCGTGGCGCCCAAGGCCCACACCCTGGCCGAGGTCATGTACGCCCGGCACGGACGCTCCAGCCAGCTGATGCTGGCGAGCTCCAACATCCTCGGCAGCGTGATCAGCCTGACGTCGAACTTCATCGCCGGCGGAGCGCTGATCGCCATGCTCTCGCCCTTCAACTTCAGCCAGGGGATCGCCGTGATCGCCGGCGGTGTCCTGCTCTATACCCTGTGGTCAGGGTTTCGCGCCTCGGTCCTGACCGATTTCATCCAGGTCTGCGCCATGTTGGGGGCCGTGATCATCATCATTCCGGCGGTCTTCTTCGCCGTCGGAGGGCCGGCCGTCTTCGTGGAGGGCGCCGCCAACGTGACTCCGCAGCAGGGCTCCTTCTTTTCGTCGGACGCCTTCTTCAACCAGGGCGCGCCCTATATCGCCGCCGTCCTGGCCTATGCGATCGGCAACCAGACCATAGCGCAGCGGCTCTTTGCGGTGCGCGAGGACCTGATCAAGCCGACCTTCATCACCGCCACCATCGGCTATGGCACCACCATCATCGGCGTGGGGATGCTGGGGGTGGTGGCCCTCTATGTCGGGATCACGCCGCTGGACGGCGACGTGAACAACCTCATTCCCCAGCTGGCGGGGACCTATCTCGGCCCGGTTCTGCTCAGCGTCTTCTTCATCATGATCGTGGGAGCCCTGGCGTCCACGGCGGATTCAGACCTGTCGGCCCTGTCGTCGATCATGATGGCGGACGTCTACGGCCGGCGCGGTGCGGGTGTGAAAGCCAATCCCCGGATCATGCTGCTGATAGGGCGGGGGACCATGGTCCTGGCCACAGCCGCGGCCCTCTACTTTGCGGGGGGGCGGATGAACATCCTGGATCTTCTCGTCCTGGTGGGGGCGATCTGGGGGGCTCTGGTCTTCTGACGTGCCCCTGAGAATTTCCTCCACGCGGAGCTAGAGTCCGGCCCTTGAAAGGACGGACGGAATGAAACGAGCGAGATTCTCGGAAGAGCAGATCATCGGGATCCTGCGGGAGAACGAGGCCG
>NZ_JBOHLI010000046.1:6235-27283 GCF_050729455.1 Brevundimonas sp. | reverse complement strand
GCGTTACGGCGCGAGGCGCGGGCGTCGCTGTCGGCGTGCGGGCCGAGGGCGGCGGCGTCACCTCGGTCGGCAGGGTGCGCGGCGGCGGGCCGGCGACATAGGCCACGGCGGTCGAGCCGACGCCTTCTCCGTCTTCCTCGGACAGCGAAGCATAGGCGACGGGCGGGTTTGGATCACTGCTGATCCCAAAGCCGTGCTGCTCGAAATAGGTCTGGGCGACCTGGATGCGTTCGCCCTGGCCGCGTTTACGCTGGACCTCGAACCCGGTGTCCATCAACTCGGCGACGTGGTCGTTGCGGCTCCGGGTCGAGCGGCCGCCCATGACGATGGTGATGATCCGCTTGCCGTCGCGCACCGACGAGGCGGCGAGGTTGTAGCCCGAGGCGTTGGTGAAGCCGGTCTTGATGCCGTCATAGCCGCGCCCGCTGGCCAGCAGGCCGTTGGTGTTGCGGTAGTCGCGACCGTTGTAGAACCAGTCGTGCAGGCCGAGGTAGCGGTAGTATTGCGGGAAGTCGCGCATCACCGCGCGGCTGAGGATCGACAGGTCGCGGGCGGTCGTTGCCTGACGCGTGTCGGGCAGGCCGTTGGCGGTGGTGAAGCGGGTGTGGTCCATGCCCAGCTCCCTGGCCTTGGCCGTCATGCGGGCGGTGAACTGGGCCTCGGAGCCGCCAATATGCTCGGCCAGGACCACGGCCATGTCGTTGGCGCTGCGGACCGCCGTGGCCTTCATGGCGTCGTCCAGGCTGATCGACTGGCCGGCGGCGAGGCCGAGTTTCGACGGCGGCTGCGACGCGGCGCGCGGCGAGACCGTCAGGTTATCTGTCAGCTTGACCTTGCCGGACTCCAGCGCCTCGAACGTCAGGTACAGGGTCATGACCTTGGTGATCGAGGCGGGGTAGCGCCGCGCGTCGGCGAAGCGCGAGAACAGCACCTCGCCCGAGGCGGCGTCGACCACGATCGAGGCGTAGCGCGAGTTGTCCGAGGACTGGGCCACCGGCGGCGGCGCGCCGATGGCCGGGGTCAGGACGACGCCGCCGAGAACAAGGGCGGCCAGGAAGCGACGGCGGAATGCAGCGTTCATGGTCAATCTACTAGCCTCGTCACTGTGGCGCGAAGACGACCCTGATCACCGCGCGTTACAGAAACTAACATCGGTCCGACGTGTTTCGAGACGGTTAACAAGCCGTCAACGGAGTTGTGATCGGCGCGGGTCGGGGCGCGTGGTTGTCGTCCATATGTTGCGTCGCACAAATTTCACTTGAAGTCATTTCGCACTTGCACCATATGATCCCTTGTCGCGGTGAACGTCGTTCGTCGTGAGCCCTTTATCGCTTCAGGAGAGTCCCAATGGCTGACGCCGCCGAGACTGTTAAGAAGACCGTCGAACAAACCACCGCCAAGGCCAAGGCCCAGGCTGAGTCCATCCAGGCCGCGGGCGCCAAGGCGTTCCGCGAAGGCGTGGACAAGTCTGTCGCCTCGCTGACCGAGCTGAACGCCCACGGCAAGAAGAACCTCGAAGCCGTGGTCGAGTCGGCCGCCGCCGCCCAGAAGGGCGCTGAGGCCCTGTCGCAAGAGACGCTCGCCTTCTCCAAGAAGACCTGGGAAGACGGCGTCGCCGCCGCCCAGTCGCTGAGCCAGGCCCGTTCGGTGCAGGAACTGGTCGAACTGCAGACCTCGTGGGCCAAGTCGGCCGCCGAGGCCTATCTGGCCCAGTTCGGCAAGGCGACCGAGATCTTCACCGCCTCGGTGAAGGACAGCTTCAAGCCGATCAACGAGCGCGTGACCGCGACCGTCGAGAGCTTCCAGGCCGCCCGCTAAGCCTGACGACTTTCGGTAAGCGTACAATACAGGTCCCGGCGGAAACGCCGGGGCCTTTTTGCGTCCGGCGACGCGGTCGCCTGCATCAAGCGTCACAAGATGGGCCGTTCACGCAACGCGTGACTGGACGCCTCTACAAATCAGGCCATCATCACCTATCTGATCCATCGACTCCCCCCGAAGACGGACGACGAATGCCTACCAGACGGCCAGGTGAACAAGGCGGAGGCGCAGGCGCCGCCGTCGTCGCCGAGACAAAACCAAAGCTTCAGCGGCCCTCGCTGTATCGGGTGCTGATCCTGAATGACGACTACACGCCGATGGAGTTTGTCATCTACGTGCTGGAACGGTTCTTCCAGAAGAGCCGGGAAGACGCGACCCGCATCATGCTGCATGTGCACCAGCATGGCGTCGGGGTCTGCGGCGTCTTCACCTACGAAGTGGCCGAAACCAAGGTCGCCCAGGTGGTCGAGACGGCGCGCCGTCACCAGCACCCACTGCAATGCACGATGGAAAAAGACTGAGAGGATCTTCCCATGCCCTCCTTTTCTCGTCCTCTCGAAGAGACCCTGCACCGCGCGGTCCATTATGCGAACGAGCGCCGGCACGAGTACGCCACGCTTGAGCACCTGCTGCTGGCCCTGATCGACGACACCGACGCCTCAGGCGTGATGACGGCCTGCAACGTCGATCTAGTCGCGCTGAAGACGGCGCTGACCCTCTATGTCGACAATGACCTGGCCGCTCTGGCCACGGCCGACGGTGACGACGCCAAGCCGACGGCGGGCTTCCAGCGCGTGATCCAGCGCGCGGTCATCCACGTCCAGTCGTCGGGCCGCGAAGAGGTGACGGGGGCCAATGTCCTGGTCGCCATCTTCTCGGAGCGCGAGAGTCACGCCGCCTACTTCCTGCAAGAGCAGGACATGACGCGCTATGACGCGGTCAACTTCATCGCCCACGGCATCGCCAAGAAGCCCGGGGCGGCCGAAACCCGTCCCGCGCGCGGCGCCAGCCCCGAGGACGCCGAGGACGCTGCCGCCGTCAAATCGGGCGGCGAGGCGCTGGAAGCCTACTGCGTCGACCTGAACGACAAAGCTCGCCACGGCAAGATCGACCCCCTGATCGGGCGGCAGGCCGAGGTCGAGCGCTCGATCCAGATCCTGTGCCGCCGGACCAAGAACAACCCGCTGCTGGTCGGCGACCCCGGCGTCGGCAAGACCGCCATCGCCGAGGGGCTGGCCCGCAAGATCGTCAACGGCGAGGTGCCGGATGTCCTGAAGGACGCCACCATCTATTCGCTCGACATGGGGGCGCTGCTGGCCGGCACCCGCTATCGCGGCGACTTCGAGGAGCGGCTGAAACAGGTCGTCAAGGAACTGGAGACGCACGAGAACGCGGTCCTGTTCATCGACGAGATTCACACGGTGATCGGCGCCGGCGCGACCTCGGGCGGGGCGATGGACGCGTCCAACCTGCTGAAGCCGGCCCTGGCCTCGGGCAGCCTGCGCTGCATGGGCTCGACTACCTACAAGGAATACCGCCAGCACTTCGAGAAGGACCGCGCCCTGGTGCGTCGCTTCCAGAAGATCGACGTCAACGAGCCGACGATCGAGGACACGGTGAAGATCCTCAAGGGTCTGAAGACGACCTACGAGACCCACCACAAGCTGCGTTACACCGACGCCGCCATCCGCACGGCGGTCGACCTGTCGGCGCGCTACATCACCGACCGCAAGCTGCCGGACAAGGCCATCGACGTGATCGACGAGGCGGGGGCGTCGCAGATGCTGCTGCCGGAATCCAAGCGCAAGAAGGTCATCGGCCAGAAGGAGGTCGAGGCTGTCATCGCCAAGATGGCCCGCATCCCGCCCAAGTCGGTCAGCAAGTCGGACACGGAATCCCTGCGCGAGCTGGAGAGCGATCTGAAACGCGCCGTCTTTGGTCAGGAACAGGCTATCGATCAGGTCTCGGCGGCGATGAAGCTGGCGCGGGCGGGTCTGCGCGATCCGAACAAGCCCATCGGCGCCTTCCTGTTCAGCGGCCCGACCGGCGTCGGCAAGACAGAAGTCGCAAAGCAGTTGGCCTCCACCCTGGGCATCGAGATGCAGCGCTTCGACATGTCCGAATACATGGAGCGCCACACGGTCAGTCGCCTGATCGGCGCGCCTCCGGGCTATGTCGGCCATGACCAGGGCGGCCTGCTGACCGACGCCGTCGACCAGCACCCGCACTCGGTGGTGCTGCTGGACGAGATCGAGAAGGCCCACCCCGACGTCTACAACATCCTGTTGCAGGTGATGGACAACGGGACCCTGACCGACGCCGTCGGCAAGAAGGTCGATTTCAGGAACGTCATCCTGATCATGACCACCAACGCCGGGGCCGCCGACAACGCTCGCGCCTCCATCGGCTTCGGCCGGGGCAAGGTCGAGGGCGAGGACGACAAGGCCATCCAGCGCCTGTTCGCGCCGGAGTTCCGCAACCGTCTGGACGCCATCGTGGCCTTCAAGCCGCTGGGCGCCGAAACGATCCGTTCGGTGGTCGGCAAGTTCATGATGCAGCTGGACGCCCAGCTGGCGGACCGCAACATCACCATCGAGCTGACCGACGAGGCGACCGACTGGCTGGCCAAGAACGGCTTCGACGAACTGTATGGCGCACGGCCCCTGGCCCGCGTCATCCAGGAGCACATCAAGAAGCCGCTGGCCGACGACATCCTGTTCGGCCGCCTGACCCGCGGCGGACACGTCAAGGTCGAGCTGAAGGACGGCAAGATCGCCTTCGACATCACCCCGGCCAAGGGCGCGGCGGTGAAGGAAGATGAAGAAGAAACGGCCTGATTTCGCTCAGGTTTGCAGTCGGAGGCTCGGGCGGAAACGCCCGGGCCTTTTTCTTCGGCGCGGGCAGGGGCATGGTCCGGGCAAATGGAGGGACACATGACCGCAGTGCTGACCGAGCGGCAGAAGAGGTGGTTCGCCACGGTTCAGGCCAATCTGGAGAAGAACACCGGCAAGCCGCTGGCCGACTGGGTCGCGATCATGAAGACCTGTCCCGAGACCAGCCCGCGCGCCCAGGCGGCCTGGCTGAAGGCGACCCATGGCGTCGGCGTGAACCACGCGGCGCAGATCCTGGACGCCTGCCGTCCCGCCGACGGTCCCGGCTGGGACGACCCTGAGGCCCTGCGCGCGGCGCTGTGGAAGGATCCGGCCTCGTTGGCGATCCTTGAGGCGGTCGAGCGTGTGGCGGACGGCGTCGAGGGCATCATCTCGGGCCAGCGCAAGGGCTACACGGCCTTCTCGCGCAGTGTCCAGTTCGCGGCCATGCGTCCGCTGAAGGGCGGTCGGGCCTTGCTGGGTTTGAAGCTGGCGCCGGAGGCCTCGCCGCGCCTGTCGCCGTCCGCGCGGCGCGAAAGCTGGTCCGAGCGATTGACGGCCACCGTCGAACTGGACGCCGCCGATCAGGTGGACGCCGAGATCGGCCGCCTGTTGGCTCAGGCGGCCGACAACGGTTGAGGCCTAGCGCTTACGCCCAAGGGCGCCGAGGAGCACCGCCGCCCCGGCGATGATCCCGGTGGTCAGCAGGGGTTTGCGGCGGGCGAAGTCCAGGCCCTTGCGCGCCGGTTCGCGCAGGTCGGCCGGGGCTTTCTCGACCATGCCGTCCAGACCGTCGATGACGCGGCCATAGGCGTTCAGGGCCTTGCCCTTCACCTCGTTCAGCTTGCCTTCGACCTGCAGCTTGCGGTCGCCGGTCAGACGGCCGAAGCCGCTCTGGGCCTTGCCCTTCAGTTCCGTCGCGACGCCTTCGATACGTTGATCGGTCATGGTGATCCCTGAAATGTGAGGAGGAGACTCACATTGGAAGCGTATCGCGGCGCCGCAAGTTCCGCAGCATGTCGTCATACGGCGTCAGGTGCGGCGATAAGGCGACAGGTCGGCCGTCATGGCTTCCATTTCCGCCTCGACCGCCGGGCGTTCGTTGTCGAGGTAGCGGGCGACCGGATCGCGCAGGGCCGGATCGGCGATCCAGTGGGCACTATAAACCAGGGAGGGCAGGTAGCCGCGGGCGATCTTGTGCTCGCCCTGCGCCCCCGCCTCGACGCGGGACAGGCCGCGCGCGATGGCGAAATCGATGGCCTGATAATAGCAGAGCTCGAAATGGAGGAAGGGGACCTCCTCCAGCGCGCCCCACTGGCGGCCGTATAGGGCGTCGCGGCCGATGAAGTTCAGGGCTCCCGCGATCGGCGTCCCCTCGCGGAAAGCCATGACCAGGGCGATGCGGTCGGCCATGGTCGCGCCGACGCGGGCGAAGAAGTCGCGCGTCAGATAGGGCCGGCCCCATTTGCGGTCGCCGGTGTCCATGTAGAAGGCGAAGAAGGCGTCCCAACAGGCCTCGGTGATCTCGGGGCCGGTCAGGACGCGGATGTCGAGCCCGGCCTGGGCTTCTCGCCGTTCGCGCCGGATGGTCTTGCGCCGATTGGACGACAGGGCGGCCAGGAAGTCGTCGAAGCTCCGATAGCCGTCGTTGCGCCAGATGAACTGGATGTCGCGGCGCGGCAGCAGGCCCGCCTCGGTCATGACGCGCCATTCCGCCTCGGTCGGGAAGTTGACGTGCAGGGACGAGACGCCCAGCCGCTCGACCAACGTCAGCGCGCCTTGCAGCAGGGCTTCGCGCACCGTCGCGGCGTCCGCGCCCGGCGCGTGCAGAAAGCGCGGCCCCGTCGCCGGGGTGAAGGGCACGGCGCCCAGCAGTTTTGGGTAATAGCGCCCGCCGGCGCGCTGATAGGCGTCGGCCCAGGCGTGGTCGAAGACGTATTCGCCCTGGCTGTGGCCCTTCAGGTAGAGGGGCATGACGCCGATCACGGCGCCGTCTTCGTCGTGCAGTGAGAGGTGGCGCGCCGCCCAGCCCTGGGACGGGACGGCGCTGCCGGACGCCTCGCAGGCGTGCAGGAAGTCGTAGGAGACGAAGGGATCGCCGGTCGGGGCCGCGCAGGCGTCCCACGCGTCCCGGCCTATGTCGGCGATCCCGTCGTGAACCTGGAGCGTGAAGCTCACTTCACCTCGATGATGGCGTCGATTTCCACGGCGAAGCCGAGCGGCAGCTTGTAGACGCCGACGGCCGAGCGCGAGTGCTTGCCCGCGTCGCCGAAGACCTGGACCATCAGGTCCGAGCAGCCGTTGATGACGGCGGGGATGGCTTCGAAGTCCGGGCCGGCCTGGACGAAGGCGCCCAGTTTGACGATGCGGACCACGCGATCCAGGTCGCCGTCGACAGCGGCGTTGATCTGGGCCAGCAGGTTGACGCCGCACAGGCGGGCGGCCTCGGCGGCCTGCTCCGGGGTCACGTCCACGCCGACGGTGCCCTTGATGCCGCCGTTGGCGTCGTTCGACAGCTGGCCCGAGATGAAGATCTGCTCGCCCGACTGGACGTAGGAGACGTAGCTGGCGACGGGCTTGGCCGGTTCCGGCAGGGTGATGCCGAGTTCGGCGATGCGGGCGTGGATGCTCATGTCGGAGACTCCGTTGAGGGGTTCGAGCGGGGTGTAGCGCGCCAGACGGGCGGCGTCATCCGGGCTTCTTGAGCGCGCGGCCCGCGACCACGGCGGCGGCCCCGAATTTCTCGCGCAGGGCGTCGATGGCGGTCTCGGTCTTCAGGGCGCGGGTTTCGGCGGTGGCGAACAGACCGGCGGGGGCGGCGCCCGCCTCGGCGATCTCGGCCAGACCGATGCCGATCAGGCGATAGGGCTCGCCCAGTTCGGGTTTCAACAGGTCGCGTCCGGCGGAAAACAGCACCCGCGCCGTCTGCACCGGCTCGGCCAGGGTGATGCGGCGGGTGACGATCCTGAAGTCGGCCTTGCGCAGTTTCAGCACCACGACCCGGCTGGCCACGCCGTCGCGCCGCGCCTTGGACGCCAGCTTCTCGCACAGGGGCCACAACTCGGCCTCCAGGTCCTCGGCGGCGGTCAGGTCGTCGTTGAAGGTGGTTTCGGCGCTCATGCCGCGTCGGTCGTGGTCCGGGCGGACGGGGCGGGCGTCGCGGGCGTGGCTCAGGTCGTAGAGGCGCAGGCCCGTCTCGCCATAGCGCCGGATCAGATCCTTGACGTCGGCGGCGGCCAGATCGCCGACCGTGGCGAAACCGTCGGAGCGCAGGGTGCGGCCGAACACCGGGCCGACGCCGGGCAGGATGTTGACCGGGCGCGAGGCCAGCAGGCCCTTGGCCTCGGCCGCGCCGATGATGGAAAAGCCGCGCGGCTTGTCCATCTCCGAGGCGATCTTGGCCAGGAAGCGGTTGGGGGCCAGACCGATGGAGACGGTCAGGCCGGTCTCGTCCTCGATCCATTTCTGCAGGCGGATCAGCTGGAAGGCCGGCGGACCGCCGTTCAGGCGCTCGGTCCCCGACAGGTCGATCCAGGCCTCGTCCAGCGACAGGGTCTGGACCAGGGGAGTCAGCTTGCCGACCGCGCCGAAGATGCGCTCGCTCTCGGCCACGTACTTGCGGAAGTCAGGCTTGATGACGACGGCGTCGGGACAGGCCTTCAGCGCCTTGAACATGGGCATGGCCGAGCCGACGCCGTGAAGGCGCGCCACGTAGCAGGCGGTCGAGACCACGCCGCGCTTGCCCCCGCCGATGATGACCGGCTTGTCGCGCAGTTCCGGCCGGTCGCGCTTCTCCACCGAGGCGTAAAAGGCGTCGCAGTCCAGATGGGCGATGGTCAGGTCGCCCAGTTCGTCATGAGCGATCACCCGACGCGAGGCGCAACTCAGACACCGCTCGACCTTGCGGTCGCCGGTCCACAGACAGTCGCGGCAGACGGCCTTCAGGGCCAAGGGGAACTCCGTTTGCGCTCAGGTAGCGAAGCGATAGCGCATCAAAAATGGCAGCTTCATCTCAACTTAAGACTGGGTGCGCCACAGTGCATCCGAAGAAGGCGAAAAGCCCTGCGCAACGGCGCGATTTTTGGCGAAACAGCCGGGTGGCGGATGTCCAAGAAAGTCCTCATCGTCGAGGATAACGAGCTGAACATGAAGCTTTTTCATGATCTGCTCGATTCCCAGGGGTACGAGACCTTGCAGACCCGCGAAGGGCTGCAGGCGCTCGCCATCGCGCGCCAGCACCGACCCGATCTGATCCTGATGGATATCCAGCTGCCGGAGATTTCGGGGCTGGAAGTGACCAAGTGGCTCAAGGACGACGAGGAACTGAACCATATCCCCGTCATCGCCGTTACCGCCTTCGCCATGAAGGGCGATGAGGAGCGGATTCGGCAGGGCGGTTGTGAAGCCTATATCTCCAAGCCCATCTCGGTGGTGTCGTTCCTCGAGACGATCCGCAAGCATCTGGGGTAGGGCGACATGAGCGCGCGCATCCTGGTGGTGGACGACGTCGAGACCAATGTCCGACTGCTCGAAGCCAAGCTGACGATCGAATATTACGATGTCCTGACCTGCAGCGACGGGCTGACGGCGATCAGTCTGGCTGTCGCCGAACAGCCGGACCTGATCCTGCTGGACGTCATGATGCCCGGCATGGACGGGTTCGACACCTGCCGCCGGCTGAAGCACGAGGCGAAAACCCGACATATCCCGGTGGTGCTGGTGACGGCGCTGGACGGGCGGCATGACCGTATCCGGGGACTTGAAGCCGGCGCCGACGACTTCCTGACCAAGCCGCTGGACGACGCGATCCTGATGGCGCGGGTCAAGAGCCTGACCCGGCTGAAGATGGTCATGGACGAACTGCGAGAGCGCGAGGAGAGCGGTCGGCGCGTTGGCGTCGACACCGCCGGCGTGGCGCGGCTGAAAGGATCGGGCGGGCGGGTCCTGGTCGTCGACGACAACGCCCTGCAAGCCGCCAAGGTGGCGCAGGAATTGGCGGTCGAGCATCGCCCGTTGATCGAGTCCGATCCGGCGGCTGCCCTGGAGGCGGCGCGCGGTCCGGTCGATCTGATGATCGTCAACGTCACCTCCGAAGGCTTTGACGGGCTGAGGCTGATCGCCCAGGCGCGCTCCAAGGAGCCGACGCGGCGCCTGCCGATTCTGGCCCTGGTCGATTCGCAGGACCGGCCCCGCCTGCTGAAGGCGCTGGATCTGGGCGCGAACGATATTCTGACGCGGCCGGTCGATCCCGAGGAACTGTCGGCGCGGGTGCGGACCCAGGTGCGGCGCAAACGCTACGGCGACTTCCTGCGCGAAAAGCTGGATCACAGTCTGGAGATGGCCGTCACCGACGCCCTGACCGGGCTGCACAACCGTCGCTACATGACCAACCAGCTTCAGGCCCTGGTCGCGCGCACCAATCGCGGAGGCGAGCAGGTCTCGGTCCTGGTGCTGGACATCGACCACTTCAAGGCCGTCAACGACGGCTTCGGTCACGACGCAGGGGACGAGGTGCTGCGCGAATTTTCGGTGCGGCTGGCGACCAATGTGCGGGCGGTGGACCTGCCGTGCCGATTCGGCGGCGAGGAATTCGTGGTGGTCATGCCCGGCACGGCGCTGGAGGACGCCCATCGAATCGCCGAACGGATTCGCCGGGATGTCGGCGCCGCGCCCTTTCGCGTCATGGACGGCAAGGCGCATCTGAACATCACGGTCTCGGTCGGCGTGGCCGCGACGACGGGCATGAACGATACGCCTGAAGCCCTGCTGAAACGCGCCGATGAAGGCGTCTATGAGGCCAAGGCCTCGGGCCGCAACAAGGTCGTCGCCCGCGCGGCCTAGGGTGCTTTCTTATTGAGCCAACAACGAAAAACGCCCGGCTGAAAAGCCGGGCGTTTCGAATTCTGCAGTCAAGCGAGCCGAGAGGCTCGGGGCGATCAGGCCCTTACTTGATCTTGCCTTCCTTGAACTCGACGTGCTTGCGGACGACCGGGTCGTACTTCTTGACGACCATCTTTTCGGTCATCGTACGGGCGTTCTTCTTGGTCACGTAGAAGAAGCCGGTGTCGGCGGTGGAGTTCAGGCGGATCTTGATGGAAGCCGGTTTGGCCATCGGAATTACCTTTGCGACGGCGAAAGCCGCATGAAACGAGAGGCGCGGAACATACTCAGGCGCGGCTTAAAGTCAACGCCCGCGATGTCGCGTTGAGGAAAGGCTCCTAACGGTTAGGGTGATGAAATGAAAGCCCTGATCTCGATCGCCCTCGCGGCCGCCGCCCTGACCCTGTCGTCCTCGCCCGCCGCAGCGCGCGTGGACACGCCGCAGGACGCCTTCTTCAAGAATCTGAGCGCCCTGTGCGGCCAGAGATTCGAGGGCAAGGTGGTCACCACCGACGCCGCCGATTCGGATTTCGCCAGCCAGCGCCTGTTGATGCACGTGCGCGACTGCTCGACCGAAGAGATTCGCATTCCTTTCTGGGTCGGGACCGATCGTTCGCGAACCTGGGTGGTGACGCGCACCGCCACGGGGCTGCGGCTGAAGCATGATCACCGCCATGACGACGGCACGACCGATGTGCTGCACTGGTATGGCGGCGACACGGCGGGCGCGGGCACAGCCGAGCGCCAGGAATTTCCGGTCGATCAGGAATCCATCGACCTGTTCAACGCCAACAACGCCTCGGTCTCGACCACAAACACCTGGGCGATGGAGGTCCATCCGGCGCGGATGTTCGCCTATGAGCTGCGTCGTCCCGGCCGCCACTTCCGCGTCGAGTTCGACCTGAAGAAGCCGGTCGCCCAGTAGGGAATCAGACGGCCTTCCACGGCTCATGCGGGCGGACGGTGGCGCAGGCCGGGCCGCCGTCCCGCGCCCGACCGGGCAGGCGAACCTCTAGCGTGCGGCCCTGCCGCGCGGCGTCCAGCAGGGCGACGGGAATGTCGTGGACGTCGATCTTGGCCCGCCGGCTCCAGGCGGCGCCGGGGAAGCCGGCGTGGGTTCCTATGCCGATATAGACGAAGCGTCGCTCCGGTCCTTCGCGCCGCACGAACGGGCCGGTCAGGCGGCCGTCGTCGTTCAGCGTGACGGGCGCGTCGAGCGACAGCGGGGCCTCGGTGGCGGTCACAGCGTCGACGGGCTCGCCGTCCTTGCCCTGCAGGCTGTAGCAGACGCCCGGCACGGGATCGTTGATGGTCAGTCGCAGGGTGATCGTCTGCTGGGCCATGGTCTCAGTCCCTGTGTTCGACGACGTGGCGGCCGCGCACCATGCGGACAAAGGGCAGGGGGCGGTCGGGATGCGTCAGCCGCTCGGCCATTTCGCCTAGGACGAAACGGGTGATGGCGGGCAGGTCCAGAGCGCGGGCCTCGTCCAGCGGTAGCCAGGCGATCTCGTCCAGTTCGCCTGAACCCTCGATCCGGTCGGGATCACGCAGGGCCTCGACCGGGGCCATGAAGAAGCGGGCGTCGAAGCGGCGTGTGCGGCCCGGCGGGGTGATGGCGCGGGCCACGTAGGACAGGACCGACAGGTCGGGCAGGGCACCCGCCTGACGATATTCGCGCCACGGTCCGGCCACCGAGGCGGGCGGCGCGGGGCGGCCCAGGATCAGGCCAGTTTCCTCGAAGGTCTCGCGCACGGCGGTCAGGGCCAGGGCGCGAGCGCGGCGGGCGGGCATCTCGGCCTCCAACCGCCGGGCGACGTCGGACGACAGCTCTCCGGTCGAGGCGGCGGTGAAGTCGGAGCGGTCGATGCGTCCGCCGGGAAAGACCCACTTCGACGCCATGAAGACGTGTCCGGGCGCCCGGCGGCCCATCAGCACCTCGGGAGGCGACCCAGGCTGGGCGCCGCCGCGCGTCAGGATCAGGGTGGCGGCGTCCTTGGGCTTCTGACCGCCGCCCGTGCGCGGGGCGTCAGCCAGATCCTGAGCGGCGTCGAAGGGGGCGGCGGGCTTCACCGCCGCTTGCCCTTGCGAACCCCCTTCAGCCCGCCGGAGGGGCGGCCGCCCTTGGGCGGCTTGGGGCCGCCGGGACGTTTGGCGCCGCGCTTGGGCGGGCCGTCGCCGCCGCGCCCGCGGATGCCGTAGCGCGGGGCCGGGGCGTTGGGATCGCGCGGGTCGGGCTCGGAGATCATCTCCAGCACCAGGCCGCCGGTGACGGGCGTGGCCTCCATCAGCTTGACCTCGACGCGACGGCCCAGGGTGAAGCGCTTGCCCGTGCGCTCGCCGACCAGGGCGTGGGCGCGGTCGTCGTGGGTGAAATATTCGCTGCCCAGCGTCGAAACCGGCACCAGGCCGTCGGCCCCCGTCTCGTCCAGCCGCACGAACAGGCCGAAGCGGGTGACGCCGGTGATGCGTCCGGCGAAGGTCGCGCCCACATGGTCTTCCAGGAAGGCGGCGATGTAGCGGTCCATGGCGTCGCGCTCGGCGGCCATCGAGCGGCGCTCGGTCGTCGTCACCTGCTCGGCGATGGCGGCCAGTTCGGCGATCTCGCGATCCGTCAGCCCGTCCGAGCCCAGGTTCAGGCCCCGGATCAGGCCGCGGTGCACGATCAGGTCGGAATAGCGCCGGATCGGCGAGGTAAAGTGGGCGTAGCGTTCCAGGTGCAGACCAAAGTGGCCGACGTTCTCGGGGCTGTAGATGGCCTGCATCTGGGTGCGCAGGACCACCTCGTTGACCACCTCGGCGTGCGGGCCGTCGCGCGTCTCGTCCAGCAGCTTGTTGAACCGCCGGGTGTTGGGCGTCTCGCCCTTGTTCCAGGGCATGGCGATGGTGTGCAGGAAGTCGGCCAGGTTGAAGATCTTCTCCTGGCTGGGCGCCTCGTGGACGCGATAGATCAGCGGCGTGCGCGCCTTCTCCAGCGTCTCGGCGGCGCAGACGTTGGCCTGGATCATCATTTCTTCGATCAGGCGGTGGGCTTCCAGAGACTTGCGCGGCTCGATGGCGCCGATGCCGCCGCCGGGGTCCATCAGCACCTTGCGCTCGGGGCTTTCGATGGCCAGCGGGCTGCGGCGCTCGCGGCCCTTCAGCATGGTCGAATAGGCGTTCCACAACGGATAGAGGATGGCGTCCATGATCGGACCCGTCACGTCGTCCTGCCCACCCCCTTTTTCTGGCCCGTCGATGGCGGACTGGGCCTGTTCGTAGGACAGCTTGGCGTGCGAGCGCATCAGGCCGCGCAGGAACTTGTGCCCGGTCTTCCTGCCGTCCTTGTCGAAGATCATGCGCACGGCCAGGCAGGCGCGGTTCTCGCCCTGTTTCAGGCTGCACAGGCCGTTGGACAGGACTTCCGGCAGCATCGGCTCGACGCGGTCGGGGAAGTAGGTCGAGTTGCCCTTGTCGCGCGCCTCGCGGTCCAGCGCCGAGTTGGGACGGACGTAGGCGGCCACGTCGGCGATGGCGACCCAGACGACCCAGCCGCCCTCGTTCTTCGGGTCCTCGTCGCGCTGGGCGTAGACGGCGTCGTCGTGGTCGCGCGCGTCGGCGGGGTCGATGGTGATGAAGGGGATTTCGCGCAGGTCCTCGCGGCCTTTGAGCGTCGGCAGGGCCTGATCCTCGGCCTCGCGCTCGACCTGTTCCGAGAAGCCGGTGGGCAGGCCGTGGGCGTGGATGGCGATGATGGAGGCGGCGCGGGGATCATCCTCGCGGCCGATGCGCTCCAGAATCTTGCCGCGCTTGGGACCGTAGCGGTGGTCGCCCTTTTCGATCGAGGCCAGCACCAGGTCGCCGTCGCGCAGGTCGCCCGCCTGGGCCGAGGGGATCAACAGCACGTCCTTGGAGCGCTTGTCGACCGGCTCGACGCGGGTTTCGCGCGCCGATTTGCGGATCACGCCAAGGACGCGGTTGGTCCCGGCGTCCAGTCGCTTGACCAGCCGGGCCTCCCAGCCCTCGGCGCCGCGCGCGAACTTGACCAGCAGCCGGTCGCCGACGCCGGGCGCCGGGCTCTTGCCTTCGCGGTCGGGCAGCAGCAGGGCGCGCGGCGCGTCCTCGCCGCCCTTGACCAGTTCGACGTACAGTTCGCCGTCCGCGTCGCGATCCACCACGTCGGCCACGCCGACGGGGGGCAGGGCGCCGGCCTCGGAAAAGCCCTTGCGGCCGCGCTTGCCCAAGGCGCCTTCGGCCTCCAGCGTCTTCAGCATTTCGCGCATCTGGCGGCGTTCCACGCCCTTCAATCCGAAGGCGCGGGCGATGTCGGCCTTCTGGGCCTCGCCGGCTTCGCGCAGGAAGGCGATCAGGGTGTCTTTGTCGGGCAGGCCCGCGGCGGGGCGTTTCGGCGTCTTGGTCATTGCGTCCTATGTAATGCGCTTCGGGGCAAATGGGTGAAAACTTGCGTGAGTTGACCGCGAGGACGCCGACGCCCAGCTTCCGCCCTTGAACACGCCTTTTCCGGAGCCTTCCGCATGTCGATGTCCGACGCCCCCGTCCTGTCCCGCCCCGTGGGGTCGCTGCTGGACCTGATCGGCAAGACGCCGATGGTCGAGGTGACGCGGATCGACACCGGCCCCTGCCGTCTGTTCCTGAAGCTGGAAAGCCAGAACCCCGGCGGCTCGATCAAGGACCGCATCGCCCTGTCGATGATCGAGGCGGCCGAGAAGGCGGGCTGGCTGAAGCCGGGCGGCACCATCGTCGAGGCGACGGCGGGCAACACGGGTCTGGCCCTGACGCTGGTCGGCAAGCAGAAGGGCTACAAGGTCCTGCTGGTCATCCCCGACAAGATGTCGAAGGAGAAGATCCAGCACCTGCGCGCCATGGGCGCCGAGGTGCGCCTGACCCGCTCAGACGTGCCGCACGGCCACCCCGAATACTACACCGACATGGCTGAGCGCCTGGCCCAGCAGATTCCGGGCGGCTATTTCGTCAACCAGTTCGCCAACGACGCCAACACCGAGGCGCACTTCAAGACGACCGGCCCCGAAATCTTCGAGCAGATGGACGGTCAGATCGACGCCTTCGTCGCCGGCATAGGCTCGGGCGGGACGATCACGGGCAACGCGCAATACTTCAAGTCGCAGGGCTCGAACGCCAAGATCATTCTGGCCGACCCGGTGGGCTCGGCGCTGGCGGGCCTGATCAACGAGGGCGTGGCCGGACCGGACGGCAGCTATTCGGTCGAGGGCATCGGGCAGAACTTCATGCCCGAGACGGCCGATCCCGACCTGATCGACATGGCCTATTCCATCCCCGACAGCGAGGCGATCGCCACCGTGCGCGACCTGCTGCTGAAGGAAGGCATCCTGGCGGGCTCGTCGTCGGGCACCCTGATCGCCACGGCCCTGCGCTGGTGCCGCGAGCAGACCGAGCCGAAGCGGGTCGTGACCTTCGTCTGCGACACCGGCGCCAAGTATCTGTCCAAGGTCTATAACGACGCCTGGCTGGCCGATCAGGGCCTGACCCAGCGCGAACTGCACGGCGACCTGTCGGACCTGATCACCCGCAAGTACGCCAACGGCGACGTGGTGGTGATCGGCCCCGACGACACCCTGGACACCGCCTTCAAGCGGATGAAGGGCGACGGCGTGTCCCAGCTACCGGTCATTCAGGACGGTCGTCTGATCGGCATTCTGGACGAGAGCGACATCGTCCACATCATGAACACCGACGACATCACCCGTAAGGAGCGCTTCGCCATGCCCGTGTCCTCGGCCATGACGCGCGATCTGGACACGCTTCAGGTGACGGAATCCCTGGACGCCCTGATCCCCATCTTCGACCGGGACCGTGTGGCCATCGTGCTGGACGGCGAGGCTTTTGTCGGCCTGATCGCCCGCACCGACCTGATCAACCACCTGAGCCTGAACCGGTAGGACCGTGCCGACCCGTCGCGCAGCGGTGGGCGTTCTGGGCGGCGTCGCCCTGGCGACGCTGGGCGGCGGCGCCGTGGCGCAGGTCGCGCCTTTTGAAGGCGTGACCTTCGACAGCGGCGGCAAGTCCATCCGCGCCATCTACTACCCCGCTCAGGGCGATGCGCGAGGGTCCGGCGTCGTCATGATGCATGGATCAGGCGTGCGTATCCGTAGCGCCGGGCCCTGGCACGAACTGGCGCTGCGGTTCGCTTCCGACGGCTATGCCGTGCTGACGCCGCTGTTCGTCGATGCGGCGCCCGACGATGGTCGGCGGCCGGCGCCGGTCATGGCGGCCTGGAGACGGGTCGGGCTGGACGGGGCTGACTGGCTGGCCTCACGGGCGGGCGTCGCGCCAGAACGGATCGGCCTGTTCGGCTATTCCCTGGGGTCCTACGTCGCCGTGGACGGGGCTCTGGGGGGCGGTCGGACGGGCGCGGCGATCGGTCTAGCGGGCGGGGTGGATGTCTATACGCCGCGAAATCCGCGACGGCATATCCCGGTTCTGGTCATTCGAGCCGAGAACGACACCCATGTGAAGCCGCTCAACACGGCCGCCTGGGTCGATTTCATGCGCGACCATGAGGTGCCCGTGCGGGTCCAGACGCTGCAGGGCGCCGGGCATCTTCTGAGTGCACGACAATGGGCCGAGGTGTTCACCCGGTCCTCGGAATTTTTCGACGGCAACATCGGCCGTCGTTGAGACAGGACAAGATCATGAGTTCGCTGAAGAACAGTCAGGGTTTCTCGACCCGCGCCATCCACGCCGGCCAGAAGCCCGACCCGACGACCGGCGCGGTGATGACGCCGATCTACGCCACCTCGACCTACGCCCAGGAAAGCCCGGGCGTGAACAAGGGCTATGAGTACGCGCGCGGCAAGAACCCGACGCGCGAGGCCTTCGAGGCCTGCATCGCCGATCTCGAGGGCGGGGTTCAGGCCTTCGGCTTCGGCTCGGGCATGGCGGCGACGTCGACGGCGCTGGAGCTGCTGGACGCGGGTTCGCACATCGTCACCGGCGACGACCTCTACGGCGGCTCGTGGCGGCTGTTCGAGCGGGTGCGGCGCCGCTCCATGGGGCTGGACTTCAGCTACATCGACCTGACCGACCTGGCCGCAGTCGAGGCGGCCATCACCGACAAGACGCGGATGTTGTGGGTCGAGACGCCCACCAACCCGCTGATGAAGCTGGCCGACATCGAGGCCCTGTCGAAGATCGCCAAGGCGCACAAGCTGATCCTGATCGTCGACAACACCTTCGCCACGCCATGGAGCCAGCAGCCGCTGGCCCTGGGCGCCGACGTGGTCATGCATTCGGCGACCAAGTACCTGAACGGCCACTCCGACATCGTCGGCGGGGTTCTGGTGGCCAAGGACGCCGAGATGGCGGCCCAGCTGAAGTTCCTGCAGAACTCCATCGGCGGCGTCATGGGGCCGTTCGACGCCTTCCTGGCCAACCGGGGGCTGAAGACGCTGGGTCTGCGCATGAAGGCGCATAACGAGAACGCTCTGGCCGTGGCCCGCTGGCTGGAAGATCGGGCCGATCAACCGAATGGCGGCGTCGCCAAGGTCATCTATCCGGGCCTGATCAGCCACCCGCAGCACGAGCTGGCCGCGCGCCAGATGAACGGTCGTTTCGGCGGCATGGTCACGGTGCTGATCGACGGCGACCTGGAGCGCACCAAGCGGGTGCTGGAGCGGGTGCAGGTCTTCACCCTGGCGGAGTCGCTGGGCGGCGTGGAGAGCCTGGTGAACCATCCGGCCATCATGACCCACGCCAGCGTGCCCAAGGAGGTCCGCGAGGCCGGCGGCGTCACCGACAACCTGATCCGCCTGTCGGTCGGGGTCGAGGACATCGCCGACCTGATCGCCGATCTGGATCAGGCGCTCGCCTGACACGAAAAAGGGGCGCTCCGGCTGACCGGGGCGCCCCTTCGATTTCTTCGTCCGGGCTAGAGCCCTGACGAGGCCGAAATCAGCCTTCGGTCTTCAGTTGACCGGCCGATTCCTTGCCCGAGCGACGGTCGCGCTCGATTTCGTACGAGACCTTTTGGTTCTCGTCGAGGCCACGCAGGCCGGCAGCTTCGACAGCCGAGATGTGCACGAACACGTCTTTGCCGCCGTCATCCGGCTGGATGAAGCCGTAGCCCTTGGTGGAGTTGAACCATTTCACAGTGCCGGTAGCCATTTTCAGGACCTCCGCTAGTCGTTGACCTCAGGGAAGAGCCCCTTTGGCCTGTCGGGTCTGAATGGATCGGCCTAGTCCTCGGTGCGCAGAGCAAAGGGGCAGCAGCGTTACGCAGAGAGATCGACTTCGTTAAAATGGACGGCAATCGCGCCCAAAGCAAGACCCCTTGGATTCAGGCGTCTTCTTCCTCAACCGCGGCGGCGTCGCCGAGGCCGCCGACGTAGTTCTCCTGACAGCGCTTGCGCAGGGCGGCGGTGATGGTGCCGCCGTAGAGGCTGTCCTGAATGCGGTCGTAACCCTCGCTCTGGAGGGCCTGTTTGACGTCGCCGACGGTGCGGCAAGCGCCGCTTTCCGCCAGCTGATAGGCGCGTTCCAAGGTGGTAGGGCGGAAAGTCATGCCGCTAACGTAGGGACTTTCCGCCGATTGGCCACCATCGGGCGGTCAGGAAATCAGAACGCGAAGTTGATCCCGGCCACCAGGGCGCCTTTGTACTGCTCGCCCGGAACGTCGGCGTCGGTGTCGTGCCAGCGCAGCTCCAGCTCGGTCTTGGGCGTCAGGGCGTAGGAGGCGCCGACGTTCCAGCCGGTGTAGTCGACGCTGTTGTCCTGATCGCGATGGCCGACCTCGGCCGAGACGTGCAGCTTGTCCGTGAAGTCCCAGCCGCCGCGCAGGGCGACCCAGGTCCAGGCCTTGGTCGAGCCGGTGCCGTCCGGCGAGTGCTGCAGACGCAGGCGCGCCTTGGCCGGGCCGATCGAGCGCTTCATGTCGGCGGTGAATTCCCAGGCGTCGTTGTCATAGCCCGGGTCGGCGTCGAAGCGGTTCTTGTGGGCGACGTTCAGGTCGAAGTCGAAGCCGGCGAACTCGGGACGGACGCCCGCCACCAGCTCGGACTCCAGCTTGGAGCCGCCGGCGTCGATGGTTTCCAGACCGCCCGAACCATAGAAGAGGCCGCTGGCGCTCTCCCATTCCGCCACGCCGTAGGCATAGGGGTTGCCGTCGGACTTGGACGCGGCCTTGGAGCGGTTGTCGGTCGCGGCGCCGACCTCGAAGGACCATTTGCCCGCATCCTGGGCCTGGGCCGTCGTGGACAGCAGGACCAGGGGGGCGGCGGCGAGAAGGGCGGCGTTCGTCAGGGTGCGGAGCATGGAGGGCCTCGTTAAAGCAACGAGCCCGCCTCTAAAGCCGCTTCTTATCGAATTTGTCACAGGCTTGCGAAAATTCATCCGCCAACCTCGCTACAAGCTGGGCCGTTGTCGGCGTGTCGTGGATGGAGCCGGAGCCCTGGCCGGCGGACCAGACGGTCTTCCACGCCTTGGCTTCCTCGTTCATGTCCAGCTTGTGCTCGGGCAGGGCCTTGGGGTCGATCTTGTTCTCGATCAGCGACGGGGTCAGGAAGTTGGCGGGGATGCCCGAGACGGCGGGCGTATAGGTGATGTCGGCCGAGCCTGAGGCGACGATCAGGTCCTTGTAGTGGGGCTGGGCCGCGCTTTCCGCCGTGGCGATGAAGCGGGTGCCCATATAGGCGAAATCGGCGCCCATCATCAGGGCCGCGGCCACGTCCTGACCGGTCGACAGGCAGCCCGCCAGGATGATGGTCCCGTCATAGAAGCTGCGGACCTCGTTGATCAGGGCGAAGGGGTTGACCACGCCCGCGTGCCCGCCCGCGCCGTTGGCGACCAGGATCAGGCCGTCCACGCCGGCCTCGGCGGCTTTCCGGGCATGGCGGACGTTGGCGATGTCGTGGAAGACCACGCCGCCGTAGCCGTGCACCGCGTCCACCACATCGCGCACCGCGCCCAGCGAGGTGATGATCAGCGGGACCTTTTCCTCCACCGAGACCATCATGTCGGCCATCAGGCGCGGATTGGTCGGATGGACGATGTGGTTGACGCCGAAGGCGGCGGCGTCGGGTTTCAGGCGCGACTTGATCTCTTGCAGCCACTCCCGATAGCCCTCGGTCGTGCGCTGGTTCAGCGAGGGGAAGGTGCCGATCACGCCCGCATTGCAGGCCTCGACCACCAGATCCGGGCCGGACACCAGGAACATGGGTGAGGCGATGACCGGCAGCTTCAGGCCGGACTGCAGGGAAGCGGGAATGGCCACGGGTCGTTTCCTGGTTGGTTTTGGGGGGTTGTTTTAAGAGACGCTAACCGGGTGTCGCGGGGGAAGGCAATGCGCGGATGGCCCTTCTCCCCTTGAGGGAGAAGGTGGGCGCCGAAGGCGCTCGGATGAGGGGTGTCGGCGCGACGTTCTAAACTGTTTGTCGAACCGGAAGCCTGACCGGACGCCGAGGCGCTCACACCCCTCATCCGTCTCGCTCCGCGAGCCACCTTCTCC
>NZ_JBOHLI010000046.1:0-6225 GCF_050729455.1 Brevundimonas sp. | reverse complement strand
AGGGGAGAAGGGCGAAAAACAGAGTCCAATTCGTCTGAATCGTCTGAAATTCCCCTCAGCCCCTTTCGTCCGCGACCTGCATCCTACCACGGCGGGGAGGGGCGCCAGGTCGATTGTCAGATCACCCGCGAGGCCCGAGCATTTTCTTTGGCGGACCAAACGCCTAAATGGCGGGCATGACGCACTATACTGACAGCCTGTCCCAGCTCGGCGCCCAGACCGCCGCCCCGACCAATCCCGAAGAGGCGGTGCTGGAACGCGTGCCCAATCCGCACGCCGACACGCTCTATGTCGCGCGCTTCACCGCGCCCGAGTTCACCAGCCTGTGCCCGGTGACGGGCCAGCCCGACTTCGCCCACATCGTCATTGACTATGTGCCCGGCGACTGGCTGGTCGAGAGCAAGAGCCTGAAGATGTACCTGACCAGCTTCCGCAACCACGGCGCCTTCCACGAGGACTGCACCGTGGCCATCGGCAAGCGCCTGGCCGACCTGCTGCAACCGAAGTGGCTGCGCATCGGCGGCTACTGGTACCCGCGCGGCGGCATCCCCATCGACGTCTTCTGGCAGACGGGCGCGCCCATCGAAGGCGTCTGGCTGCCCGATCAGGGCGTCGCGACCTATCGCGGGCGGGGCTGACTACAGCTTCTCGCTGAAGAAGCGGACGACCTCGCGGTTCAGGGTTTCGTGGAAGGCCGCGCGGTCGAAGCCTGGCGTCGGCGTGCAGATCATCGGGGCCGCGGCCGCCAGTTGGGGCGAGCAGGGCGGCAGGAAGTCGAAGTGGGCGGCGCCCTCGACGCGTCGGTATTCCGGCGCGACGGGCAGGGCGTCGCGGACCGGCTCGACATAGAAGGGCGCGGGCAGGATCTGGTCGGCGCCCGCCTGCCATAGCTGGACCGGCTGGGCGACCTTGCTCAGGCCGTCTTTCGTGAAGGTGAAGCCCAGGGCCGGGGCGGCGACGGCCAGGGCCTTGATGCGGGTGTCGTGCGGCAGACGGGGGGCGGCGGCGCCGTCCTTCATGGTTCCGACGTGCTGGCCGATCAGGCGGCAGTCGTAGAAGCCGGGGTTGGCGCGACAGTGATCGGCCAGTCGGCCGAGGTCGGGAACGCCGCCCGCCGCCGCCAGAACCGTGAACCCTCCGGCGGAAAAGCCGAAGGCGCCGATGCGGTCCGCGTCGACCCCGGCGTGACCGTCCCAATCCTGGGTCATGTAGTCGATCAGGACCGACAACTGGCGCGTGCGGCCCGCGAGGTCGGTGGCGCGGCTTTGATCGCGCCAGTTGTCGCCGGTGTGGGTCAGGGCGGCGACGACGAAGCCCGCTTTCGCCAGAGCAGCAGCCGTGTCGTGGTGGCTGCGATAGTCTCCGCCGTTCCCGTGGGAGATGACGATCAGAGGGCGCGGTCGGGTCGCCGCTTCAGCCGGGGCCCAGACGCCCGCCTCGATGGCGGGTTGATCGCCGTCAGGAATGGTCAGCCGCGAGACGGCCACGCCGTCGCGGATCATGGGGGCGGCGGTTTGCGGCTGTGCGGCAGGCGCGGGCGCGGCGGTCGCGGCGCAGGCGCCCAGCAGGACGGAGGCGGCGGCGATCAGGGCGGCGGTGTTCATTTCGTAAGGGCCTCATGGCGGCGAGTGATGAGGTGGTGTGCGGCCCTGAAGCGCCGCCGCGCTAGCCGAGATGGGCGAATGGGCGAATGGGTTCGCGGCCCGGCGAACGGCTGTCATCGGCGGCGACGCTTGCTAGTCTGACGCCATGGAATCGAGGGGATTGAAGGACAGGCGATGGCGGGCGGCGGCCGTGGGCTTCGCCGTCTCGACCGCCGTGGGGCTGGGGCTGGGGATCATTGGCCCGTTCGGCAGTTATCTGAGCGGGACCCTGCCGGTGCGGACGGCCTATTGGGTGGTCTGCCTGTGGGCCGGATGGCTGGCGTTCGGCGTCAGCCTGCCGATCCTGGCGCGCTGGGCCGAGGCGCGGAGGATCTCGGCCTGGACCTGGACGCCGCCCGCGGTGGCGGTGCTGACCCTGCTGCCCGTCGTGCTGAGCCGGACCCTGGCGGTGCGGCTGTGGCCGGTGGTCGGGCAGGTCGGCTGGCTGGAATGGTACGGGCAGGGGCTGGTGATCAGCGCTCTGGCCACGGCGGGCATGATGTGGGCGACCCGCCCGCGCGCGGCGACGGCCGAAAGGCCCGACGCCGAATCCGCCGATCCGCGCGACCGGCTGCCGGCCCGGCTGGGGCGGACGGTGCTGTGCTTGCAGATGGAGGATCACTATGTCCGGGTGCATACGCCGCAGGGCTCGGCCCTGGTGCTGATGTCCCTGTCGCAGGCCATGGCGGGGCTGAAGGACGTGGACGGGGCCCAGACGCACCGTTCGTGGTGGGTGGCGCGTGCGGGCGTGCTTGGCGTGGTCGAGGATGGACGCAACACCCGGTTGCGTCTGAGCGGCGGGCTGGAGGCGCCGGTGTCGCGCGCCCGCGTCGGCGCCTTGCGTGAGGAAGGCTGGCTGACGTCATGACCCCATCCCCCCGTCTCCCGCTCGAAGCCTGGGGCCGTCGTCTGATGACCCGCGCGGAGGCGTGGGCGGATCGGGGGCGGTGGCGGGGCTATGCCTATGAGTTCCTGTGGTTCGGGCTGAAGCAGGGGTGGGCCTGTCTGTTCGGCGGGGCCATGCTGGGGCTGCTGGTCGGGACGCATCTGCTGTGGCCGGTCTTCTGGCCTGAAGGTGGGGCGCCGGTGTCGCGCTATGACTTTCTGATGGTCGGGGCGCTGGCCATTCAGGGGCTGATGCTGGCCTTCCGGCTGGAGAGCTGGGAGGAGGCGCGGGTCATCTTCCTGTTCCATGTCGCCGGGACGATCATGGAGCTGTTCAAGACGGCGCACGGGTCGTGGATTTACCCTGAGGAGTCGCTGCTGCGGATCGGGGCGGTGCCGCTGTTCTCGGGCTTCATGTATGCGGCGGTGGGCAGCTACATCGCGCGGGTGCAGCGCATCTTCCATATCCGGGTGCGGCGCTATCCGCCGCTGTGGACGACCTGGGTTCTGGCGGCGGCCATCTATGTCAACTTCTTCGCCCATCACTGGCTGCCGGACGTGCGGATCGCGCTGTTCGCGGCGACGGTGCTGCTGTTCGGGCGGGGCTGGTTCTACTTCACGGCGGACCGGCGGCGGCGGTCGATGCCGCTGCTGCTGGGCTATTTCCTGGTGGCCCTGTTCATCTGGTTCGCGGAGAACCTGGGGACGTTCGCGCGGGCTTGGGTCTATCCGGGGCAGGCGGACGGCTGGGAGATGGTCAGCCTGAACAAGCTGGGGGCCTGGTTCCTGCTGATGATCATCTCGGTGGTGCTGGTGTCGATCGTGCACCGGCCGGAGGAGGAGCCGAGCTAGGCTCTTCAGTTTCCGTCATCCTCCGACGAGCGGAGCGAGATCGGGGGACCCAGCGGCGCCCGTCAGGGCGAAAGCTTCACGCTCGACGCTTGCTTCAAAGATCGCCTTCGGCGCCGCTGGGTCCCCCGGTCGGCGCCGCTGCGCGGCTTGCCGGAGGATGACGGAAGAGAAAGCCGTTACGGCCGCCGCTCGACCTTGTGGGCCATGACGGGGCGGGGGCGTTCCAGCGGGGCTTCACTCAGGGTTCCGAGGTGGATGAAGCCGGCGATGGTCTCGCCGTCCTGAACCCCGAACAGGGCGACGGCGGCGGGGTCGTAAGAATACCAGTCGGTGATCCAGCTGGCGGAATAGCCCAGGGCGTCGGCGGCGTGCTCGATGTTCATGCAGACCGCGCCGGCGGACAGCTGCTGCTCCCAGACCGGGACCTTGTGGCCCTGAATGGGGGTCGAGACGACCATGATCGTCAGGGGCGGATTGGCCAGCTTGGCCAGGACGGCCAGGTCCTTGTCGATGCGGCCTTGCGTTTCGGCCAGAACGGCGAGGGCTTCGGATAGGTCGGTGCGGCTCTGGGGGCCCAGGACGACGAAGCGCCAGGGGAAGAGCTTGCCGTGGTCGGGGGTGCGGGCGCCGAGAGACAGGATCCGCTCGATCTCGGTCTCGGACGGGCCGGGGGCGCCCAGCAACTGGGCTGAGGCCGAGCGGCGCGCGGCTAGACGGGCCAGCGCTTCTTGCGAACGGACGGGCAGGGGCAGGGCGGCGTTGAGATCGGTCATGCCGTCTAGCTAGGATTTCGTCGCGCCCGGCGCCATAGCGGAAGCATGCACGATATTCCCGACATCAGGCCCCGCTGGGCCAAGGATCTGCCCGAAACGCCGAAATGGCAGAGCCACGGCGACAGCGTCCTGATCGACACGCCGTGGATGACGGTGACGCGCCACCCGGCGACGGCGCCGACGGGGGCGCCCGCCGACTATACGGTCATGCGGCCGAAGAACGTCGGGACCGGCGTCCTGCCGCTGCATGAGGACGGGACGGTGACGCTGGTGGGCCAGCACCGCTTCACCCTGATGCGCTATTCCTGGGAAATGCCGGAAGGCGGGGCGCCGATGGACGAGGACCCATTCGACGCCGTGCGCCGTGAACTGGCCGAGGAGGCGGGGCTGGCGGCGGAACACTGGAGGGCGGCGCTGGACATGGACCTGTCGAACTCGATCACCGACGAACGGGCCATGACCTGGGTGGCCTGGGGGCTGAGCGCGGTTCCGGTCGATCCTGACCCGACCGAGGTGATCGTCGTGGCGCGCGTGCCTTTCCGCGACCTGCTGGCCGAGATTGAGCGCGGGGCGGTGAGGGACAGCCTGACGGTGGCGACGGCCTATCGCGCCTACCATATGGCCCGAGAGGGCGAACTGCCCGCCGCGCTGGCGCAGGCCATGCTGGGGGCGTAGGATCGCGTGAAGAAAACGGGAGGCCCGATGGCCAAGCTGGAAATCGTGCCGCAACAGCCGGACCTGTGGGCGCAACTGCGCGCCGCGGCCGAGGACGCCGCGCGCGAAGAGCCGCGTCTGGCCTCGCAGCTGAACGCCGTGGTCCTGGCGCATGATGATCTGGCGGGGGCGTTGAGCTTCCAGATCGCGCGCAAGCTGGGCGACGCGGAACTGGGCGCCATGTCGTTGCGCGAGGTGGCCCTGTCGGCCTTCGCCGCGGATCCTGGCATTCTTGCGGCGGCCGAGGCCGACCTGAAGGCGGTGCAGGACCGCGACCCTGCGATCCGGTCGCTGTTGCAGCCCTTCATGTATTTCAAGGGGTTCCAGGCGCTGCAGGCCTGGCGCGTGGCCCACTGGCTGTGGGGGCAGGATCGCGACACCCTGGCCTTCCACTTCCAGAGCCGAATCTCGGAACTGTTCCAACTGGACATCCACCCGGCGGCGCGGATCGGCTCGGGCGTCTTTATCGACCATGGCACCGGCATCGTCATAGGCGAGACGGCGGTGGTCGGCGATGAGGTGTCGATGCTGCACGCCGTGACCCTGGGCGGGACCGGGGCCGAGCGCGGCGACCGCCACCCCAAGATCGGCCGCGGCGTCCTGTTGGGCGCGGGGGCCAAGGTGCTGGGCAATATCGAGGTCGGCGACTACGCCAAGGTGGCGTCTGGCTCGGTGGTGCTCAAACCCGTTCCGGCGGGCTGCACCGTGGCCGGGGTGCCGGCAAGGGTGGTCAACTGCCCGACCGACGCCACGCCGGCTCGCACCATGGACCACACCCTGGCCGACATCGCCTATGATTTCGTGATCTGAGGGCCGCTGCGTCTGTGGACGCCTGCGATGCGGGCTTCCCACGACGAAGAGGCTTCTTTAGGTTCCGCCGTCAACGACACCAACGAGGCTACCCCCGTGAAAGAATCCGATCTGAAGCGCGTCGAGACGCACCTGAAGCGCACCTTCAACCACGGCGGCATCAAGGTGAAGGCCCGCAAGGTCGCCGACTCCGCCGAAGTCTATGTCGATGACGAGTTCATCGGCGTGGTGTTCGAGGACGAGGACGAGGCCGGCTCGTTCATGTTCGAGATGGCGATCCTGGCCGAAGACCTGCCGCAGGACTAAGGCCGCGCCTCCAGGGATTTCTCTGGAAAGCACGCACGAAAAAGGCCGGAGGGGCGAACCCTCCGGCCTTTTGTCGTTTCAGGCGATCACCAGCCGAACAGACGGGCGAAGAAGCCCTTCTTCTTTTCAGGCTGAGGCGCAGCGGCGGCGGGCGCAGGCTTGGGCGCTTCGACCGGCTTGGGCGCCGGAGCGGGGGCAGCGGCGGCCGGGGTCGGCGCGGGCGCAGGGGCGGGCGTCGGAGC
>NZ_JBOHLI010000045.1:0-28344 GCF_050729455.1 Brevundimonas sp. | reverse complement strand
GCGCCGACCGGCCCGGCCCGCCAGACCCGCGGCAGTCCCCGCTCGCCCGCCGCGACCTCGGCCCGCGCCATGTCGCGTTCCAGAAACACCACGACCGCCCCGACCACAGCCCCCGCCGCCGTCGCCTCTTCGCTCCCCTGCTGCCCGCGCAACAGGCCGCTCAGACGCCAGACCTCGCCGCCGACCAGTTCCGCGCGCCGATACTGCACCACCTCCCACCCCGCCGCCGTCTCCAACGCCAGAGCATTGCCGCCACCCAGAACCCCGGCGGCCGTCAGACTCTCCGGCGCCCGCCCCTCGACGCGCACCGTGATCGCATTCGCCTCGTCCCAGCGCCCGACCACGCCGCGCCCGACCGCCTCGGTCAGCACCCCGACCGTCGTCGGCCTCTCCACCGTCGCGCGCGACGTCAGGGCGTCGACGCTCGCCCCGCCATGCACCGCCATCGGCGCCCAGGGCTCGGCCGCCACCGCCGCCACCGGCCGCCCGTCGCCCTCAGCCCCCGGCAGAGGCGGCAGGTCCAGCAACCGCAGAAAGGGCGCCCCGACCACCGCCGGCCCATCGCCGGGCCGCCAGTCCATCGGCGCCTCGTCCGCCCGCACGACCACCACCGGCTCCAGCACCGCCGACGGCTGCTCGTTCACATCCAGCCGCGTCACGCGCCAGTCGCCCGCCCGCCCCTCGACCTTCACCACCTCGCCCGGCTCCAGCCTCAGCGCCTCCAGCGGCCCCAACTTCACCGTCAACCGATCCGTCTCGCCCCCGGTCGTCGCCAGCGTCCGCCGCGCCAGCGCCCCGGCCACGCCCGCCCCGCACACCGCCGGCAACTCCAGATCCACGCCCCCGCCGTCGCCGCCCCCGCGCACCACCACCGACCCGGTCTGATAGTCCGCCGCCTCGTCGATGAACCGCACCCGCGCCGCGCCCGGCCTCGGCTCCAGCGACCGATCCGCCACGACGCTCGCCCCCTCGTCCGGCAAGGCCAGCGCCTCCGCCGTCAGCGTCAGCCCCGCCGCCGCCTCGCCCAGTACCGCAATCCGCCCGCCGCGCTCCGCCGCCGTCGCCCCCAGGGCCTCCAGCAGCGATTCCAGCGCGTCGCGCGTCCGCATCGGCCGGTCGACGACATAGCCGGCGATCTCGCCGTCCAGCGCCCCGATCTCGAACGCCTCGTCCGCCAGCCCCCCGCGCTTCAGCAGCGCCGCGACCAGATCCGCCGCCTCGCCGCCCATCCGCCCGTTCAGCCAGTGCCCGGCTCGCCACGCCCCGGCGTCCGCCCAGACCTCGCCTCGCGCCGGAAAGGCCGGAAACGGCCGCGCGTCCCAGCACCAGGCGTCGCCCCCCTCGACCATCCGCCCGCCATAGACCGCCGACACCGGATTGTTCTCAATCGCCTCGAAATGAGCCAGCACCGCCTCCAGCGCCCGCCGCTGCATCCGGTCGTCGCGCGCGCCCGTCGAGAACGGCGGCAGGGCGTTCTCCGAACTCTTGGAGTCCTGAAACAGGTTCGGCGCATTGCCGCCCCGGTCCACCGCCGCACAGCCGAACTCGGTCAGCCGGATCGGCTTCATCCCGGGAACCCAGGCCGTCGGCACCGCGCTGCGCACACCTGCGACCCGCTCGTGGTGCGGGTGCGACCACCAGCCCTTCAGGTCCTTGGCCCGATACAGCCAGTCCTCGCCGTGCGCCCCGTCGCTGATCGGCGTGCGCACCTGCGCCGCCCGATCCGCCGCGCTCGCATAATACCAGCCGTAGTTCTCGCCGCCCGCCACCTGCATGGCCAGATAGGCCGGGTCCGCCGCCCCCTCATAGGCTCCCGCATCCAGCCCGCCGTCGCCCGCGCGCGAGTCGCCCAGCGGCGGATACCAGTCGATCCCGACGTAATCGATATTCGGATCAGCCCACAGCGCATCCAGATGGAACCGAACCTCGCCGTCCTTCCGCCAGCCGAAATACTCCGACCAGTCGGCGGCGTAGCTCAGCTTCACCCCCGCCCCGACAATGGCCCGGCACTCCGCCGCCAGCGCCCGGAACTGGGCCACCGCCGGAAAACCCCCGCCCGCATCCCGCGTCCCCGTCAGCCCCCGCATCTCCGACCCGATCAGCAGACCGTCCGCGCCCTCCTCGGCCGCCATCCGCGCATAGTGCAGCGCCAGCCGCCTCAGGCCCCAGCCGTCCGCCGTGCCGAACATGGCCGCGACCTCGCCCGCCGCCCCCGCACCGTCCGTCCCCGCCACGCGCCCGCGCCCGCGCCACGGATAGCCGGCCGCGTCCATGAAGACGAAGGGATACAGCGTCACCTCCAGCCCTCGCGCCTTCAGGCTGCGGATCGCCTGACGCACGCTCTCGTCCGACGGCGTCCCGCCATAGGCCGGTCCCCCATCGACCTGCGACACCAGATGCGCCTCATGCCGCTCCAGTCCCGCCACGCTCCAGGTCTGCGGCTTGGTCATCTTGTCGCGCCGGTCCACGCCAGGCCGCACCCGACAATGCCCCGCCCGCACATCGTCGCCGAACCAGCCGACGATCAGGCTGACCCGCTTCAGGTTCGGCGTCTGGACCATCAGCTGATCCAGCGACACCTCGAGATCCGCCCGCCCCTCGGCGTTGTTGACGTTCTCCGGCGTGCTGCGCGTCAGCCCCTCGCGCCGCATCACCGCTTCGGTGGCCAGACAGAATTCCCCCGCGCCAGGGATCAGACACACCCCCTCCAGCCGATCCTCCAGCCGCCGCTCGACGCCCATCGGCCGGCGGAACACCTCGAACGCCAGCTGTGGCGGTCGATTGCCGAACGGCCCCAGCGGCAGGTCCTCGAACACCACATAGGCCGTGCCGCGAAACGCCGACGCCGCCCCTTCCACCGCCTCGATCAGCGGGTCCGGCGTCTGCGTCTGCGTCCCGCGATGCACCCGCATCGTCACTCCGGTCAGGTCCAGCGGCTGGCCGTCGGCCCAGACCCGCCCCACCCCGTCGATGACCCCCTCGCCCAGGCCGACAGCAAAGCTCAGCGAATACTCGTATTCGACCGTCTTCTGCCCGCCCTTGCCGCCCGACCGCTTGTGCTTGGTCTCCAGAAAGCGCGCGGCCCAGATCACCTGACCCGTCACCCGCGCCCGCCCGAACACACAGGCCATCGGCGCCCCGTCCGCCGACGACTGCAGGCTCAGCCCCTCCAGCCGCGGCCCCTTCTGGCGCGCCGGCGACAGGCTGGCGATCACCCGGTTGTCGATGGCCCGGCCGATGGTCGAGCCGATGAACTGCCCGATCGGCCCGCCGACCTGCTGGCCCACATTGCTCAGTACGACCTGCGCCAAATCTCACTCCCCCGTCTTCACCGGCCAGCGGAAGGCCGCGACCAGTCTTCGCCGCCACCACGGCCCCATCCAGCTCTCGACCACCGCCCGCCCCCAATAGGCGTGGATCATCCTCCACTCCGGCCCGTCATCCGCCGACAGGATGGCGCAATGCTTGACCGGACAGCCCGCGCTCATCCGAAACAGCAGCACGTCCCCCGCCCGCGCCATCGCCAGCGGCACCTCGACCAGCCGCCGCCGCGCCGCCCGCAACAAGGTCTCCTCGCCCCCGACCTCGGCCCAGTCGGCGCGATAGGGCGGCGGCGCCTCCGGCTCCTCACCCACCACCTCGCGCCACACCCCGCGCACCAGGCCCAGACAGTCCGCCCCCTCGCCCTTCACGCTCGCCTGATGCCGATAGGGCGTCCCCAGCCAGCCGCGCGCGGCGGCCACCACGTCCCGCCTCATCGCCGGCTCCCGCCGTCGTTGCGCCCGCTGCCCGCCGGTCGCGCCATCAGGAAGTCGTCGCCCGGAATGTCCGGAAAGCCCTGGAAGTTGACGCCGTTGCCGAACATACCCGCACAGGTCGCCCACCGCTTGTCGCAGCCTCGCCCCGCGACCGCCGCCGCGCTCAACCGACAGCGCCCGTCGCCCAGAACGGCATCGCAGGTCCGGCCATAGGTCCGCCCCACCACCCGCTCCAACGCCGCCATCGGCCCGTCGAGGTCCGCAACAAAGGCCCCGTTCTCACGCCGAATCCGCGCCAGCGTCCCCGCCCACAGCCGCACCGCCAGCTCCGGTCGCGCCCAGTCCCCCCGCCACAGCTCGACCCGCGTCCCGTCGTAGAGGCCCGCCGCGATGTCCGCTTCTGTGATGGCCTCATCGTCCAGCACGCCCGAGGCCGACAGCCCGCCGGCCGTCAGCCCCGCCTCGACCTCGCCCGCCCCCGCCGTCCAGCCGCTGCCCGCCCGACAGACCACGCCTTCAAGCGTCAGATCCCGGTCATGATCGGTGAAGCCCATCGCCTCGCCGTCCGCCCGCCTCAGCACCCAGGCATGGCACAGCGTCGCCGCCCCGCTCTCGATGCGGGCGGCCAGTTCCTCCGATATGTCGCGCATGGCTAGACCCGCACCTCGATCAGCGGCATGGCCACCATCCGCCCGGCGCCGAAACTCTCCAGCGTCACCTCGATCCGGTCGGCGTCGAACCGCACCGGCGTGTCGAAGACGAACCCCGCCGTCACAACAGCCCCCGAGACCGGCGCCGCCGCCAGCGTCACCGCCCCCGTCGCGTGATCGACCGCGAACCCCGTCGTCTCGACGCCCCCGACCGCCACCCGCACCGAGCCCTCGACCGGCTTGTTGATGCGCCGCTCATGGTCGCCGTAAGCCTTGCACAGGCCAAAGCTGCGCCGCGTCCCGTCGCCCGCCCCGATCCTCTGATCGGTCGCCGCCACCGCCCCTCCGGGCGTACAGCTCTTGAAGTCGGCGAAGTCGCGAAACCGGAAGCCGTACAGCCGCCCGCGCCGCGCCTCGAAGAAGGCCGTCAGCGCCGCCATGTCGTCCAGCGACCGCAGCCCCGCCCCGATCAGATAGCGCCGACGCCCCTCGGCCCAGGGCGTCGAGCGCCGCTCAAACCCGGACCCCAGGGTCGTGATCTCCGTCCGCCGCTCGACCCCGCCGGTCGATCCGAACGCCAGCCGCGCCGGCAGGCGCACCTCGTGAAAGGCCATCAAAGACTCCCGTTATCTTGATTTTCCGCGACGGCCCGTTCAGGGACCGAGGGCGGTCCGTCCGACCGCGATCGGGGGGCGTCCATGCGCGGTGAAATTCTCAGCTACGACATCGTCAGCGGCGAGGGCCTGATCAGCGGCGACGACCTGACGCGCTATCGCTTTTCGCGCACCGACGTGGGCGGGGCTCAGGAGCCGGTCCCCGGTCTGCGCGTCGACTTCGTGCCGCTCGACGGCCGAGCCTGCCAGATCATCCCTCTGCAGATACAGGAGCGCGGCCTGCCGGCCTCGTCCTTCGCGCCGGCCGAGGCGCCGCTCGGTATGTGGGCCTATTTCGTCCGGTGCATCCGCCAAAAGTACATCGACGGCGAAGGCCGCGCCCGGCGCCTGGAATACTGGTCCTTCATCCTGTTCGCCTGGCTGACCATGATGGCGGCCTTCCTGCCCTTCTTCTTCGCCGTGGGCCTCGCCGCCGACAGCGAGCTCACCGTCCTGACCTTGCTGCCGCCGGTGCTCTGGGCGCTGTTCCTCATCATCCCCGGTATCTGCCTGGCCGTGCGCCGCCTGCACGACGTCGGCCTCAGCGGCTGGCTCTATCTGGTGACCTTCATCCCCTACGTCGGCGGGATCTTCATGCTGGTCGTCGCCTGCATCCCGTCGCAGCCGCATCCGAACGCCTACGGCCCGGCGCCGAAACGCCTCTGACCCGAATTGAGATTCGTTCTTGAAAACCTGACTTAAGGTGACGCTTCGGCTTGTCTGCAAACCAACGCTCGGTCATGCTCGCCATTACCGGCCCGGGGGCCGTTCAGATCAGGAGACTTCCGAGTGCGCGGTGAAATTCTCAGCTACGACGACGTGTCAGGCACGGGTCTGATCAGCGGCGACGACAGCATCCGTTACGGCTTCGGCCGTTCGGCCATCCAGGCGGGGGGCGTGATCGCGACCGGCGCCCGCGTCGACTTCGTGCCGGAAGGCCTTGAGGCGACCCAGATCATGGTCCTGGCCGGCTCGCCGGCCGCCGCCTTCGGCCAGGCCGCTCATTCTTCCTACGTCGCCCGCGACACCGGCGGCGGCTATGACATCAAGAGCGCCATGCTCTCCTTCAACGGCCGCCTGCGTCGCCAGCACTTCTGGATCAGCTGGCTGATCCTGTTCGGCGCCAGCCTCGTCACCGGCCTGATCCCATCATCGGCAACCTGATCGGCCTGGCCCTGATCTGGCCGAACGTCGCCATCACGGTGAAGCGCCTGCACGACATGGGCAAGACCGGCTGGTTCGCCGTCATTCCGTGGGTCGCCAACGTCGTCGGCATCATCATGATCATCGGCGCCGCCGGCATGTCGATTCTCACCAACCCCCAGGCCTTCGAGAACGAGGATCCGGCGGCGATGATGGCGTTGTTCGGCTCGATGATGGGCGGCCTCTCCGTCATCTTCCTGGTCAACATCGGCTTCCTGCTGTGGGTCGGCATCACCGACAGCCAGCGCGGCGACAACCAGTTCGGCCCCAATCCCAAGGGCGAGTAAAATCAAAGGGGCGCTCTCCGGAGCGCCCTTTTCTTTTGGAGCGCGAACCGCACGGCGGCTCGCTGCTTGAGCCTCATTTTTCTTGGACTACCGCGAAGCGCTCGGCGCTTCACTGCCTGAGCCCATCGCTACATCCTTCGCGCCCCCAGCGCCGTCGCACGCGCCAGCATCCGCGCGATCTGCGCCTCGGAGCGCAACAGCCCCTGCGCCCCGCCGTCCAGGCTGACGTTGACCGTCAAGCCGCCCCCGCCGCCGACCGCTTCAATGCTGCCCGCGCCCGCCGGTCGAAACACCTCCGGCCCGCGCTCGCCGACCAGATAGGCCCCGCCGCCCAGCACCGGTCCGCCCTCGGCCCGCGCCCCGCCGAAACTGCTCATCACGGCCGAGATCGCATCCGACAGGCCGCCGCCCTTGGCTCCTGCTGCGCTGTTGACCGCGTTCAGCACCGCCCGCGCCAGCTCGGCCAGCGTCACCTCCCCGTCCGCCGCCGCCCGCACCAGCGACCGCGTCAGGCTCTCGCCCGCCCGCCCGAACGCCTCCTCGATCGAGGCCGCCGCCCGCTCCGCCGGCTCCCTCAGCGCCTCCAGCGCCGCCGCCGCCTCCGCCGCCTTCACCGGCACGGCGTCGATCCCGTCCGGCCTGAAACTGTCAGTCATCCGGCCACATCTCCCTCATCCGCTCCAGTTCGCTGCGCCCCAGCGGCGCCGCCTGAACCGGTCCCGCCGTCAGCATCCGCCATTCCTTCAGCGACAGCCGCCAGAACCCCTCCGGCCCCACGCCCATCCTTGCTGCCGCCTGCAACATCTCTGTCCAAGGGGTCATGCGGCCGCCGCAAACGCCTTCGCCACCGCCTCCGCCGCCTCGCGCGGATCCACGAAGGCGCTCGCCAACCCGTCCGCCAGCGCCCCCTCGCCCCCGCCCCGCAGCAGGGCCGCCAGCACCACCATCAGATCCCGCGCCGACAACATCCGCATCCGCTCAGCCAGCGCCGCCATCCCGGCGACACCCAGCCCCGTCTCGATCTCGGCCAAGGCCCCCAGCGTCAGACACAGCCGCCGCTCCGCCCCCGCCAGCACCGCCGTGACCTCGCCCCGCACGCCGTTCGTCATCACAACGCCGCGAACGTCACTTCGCCCGCACTCGCCAGGCTCAGCGCAAAGCTCGCCTCGCCTTCGTGCTCGCCGGCGTATTCCAGCGCCGCCACCAGGAAGGCCCCTTCCAGCACGCCGAAGTCCGGCACGATCAGCCGCCACGTCCTGGCCACCTGTTCAAAGAAGGCCTCGCGGATCAGGGCGTCGGACGCCGCGTCGCGGAAAATCCCCTGCCCCGACACCGCCGCCGACTTCACGCCCGCGCCCGCCAGCAGCTCGCGCCAGCGCCCGGCGCTGTCGCCGTCCGTCGCGTCCACCGTCTTGGCGTTCAGCGAAATCGTCCGCGCCCTCAGCCCCGCCACCGTGGTGAAGACGCCCGCCGCGCCCTCGATCTTCAGCAAGATGTCCTTGCCCCGTTGCGCGCTCATCTCAGATTTCCTCCGTCACGGCCCTCAGCCGCATCACCGCCCAGGCCCGCTTCAAATCCGCGCTGCGGAACACGTCGGTGAAGGTCACGCCCAGGCTGACCGCCTTCACCCCGTCGGCTTCCAGCGGCGCATCGGCGACCCGCGCCCTTGCCGCCGCCGCGACCGCCCGCGCCTCCTCCATGCCGTTGAACCGACTGGCGCAGGTCAGGGTCAGCCGATGCTCGACCCCGCCCCCGTCGGCGTTGACCGCCCGGCTCTCGCACTTGCCGATCAACAGATGCGGAAACGCCGCATCCTCCGGCGGCTGGTCCCAGACCCGAACCGGATCGCCCAGCAGCGCCTGCAAGGCCGCGTCGCCCTTCAGCCACTCAATCAGCGCCTTGATCAGCGCCCCTTCATGATCCCTCATCGCGCCCGCTCCAGGTTCAGCCGCACGCGCCCCGCCGCCTTGGGATCAGCCTCGATGCCCACAACGCCCCAGTCCGCCCCGCCGAACCTTGCCACCAGCCCCTCGGCCAGCCGCGGATCGGCCCGCACGGTCGCGCTCAGCGTCTCCACGCCCCGCGTCACACCCGCTTCCGTCCGCTCACGCCGACGCCGCGCGCCGAGGCTCAGCCACAACGACCCGACCGGCTCATAGCTGACGCCCCGCCCGCCATAGGGCGTCTCCGCCTCCACCGGCCGCACCAGGCTCGCCACCACCTTCATCGCGCCGCTCAAAGCCGCACCACGCGATAGGGCGCGATCCACCCCTCGACCGCCGCCGCCGACATCTCGCCCTCGCCGCGCTCATAGGCCCGCAGCACCAGCATCATCACCGCCAGCCGCAACGGCGCCGCCGACACCGAGGTCAGCGTCAAACCCACCTCCCCCTCGACCCGCGCCCTGGCGGCGTCGATCAGGGTCTGGATCAGCCCGTCCTCCGCCTCATGCTCGACGCGTAGGAACAGCTTCGCCTCCGTGAGGCTCACGGGTGCGCTCATTCAAATCTCCATTCGAAAGAAAAGCAGGGGACGGCCGGCGGCCGTCCCCTTCGGCGCCCATCAGCTCGCGGCGAACTTCATCAGCTTGATCGCGTCGAAGTTCTGCACCCCGCCGCCCACGCGCTTGGTCGTGTAGAACAGCACATAGGGCTTGGCCGAATAGGGGTCGCGCAGCACCCGCACCCCCGCGCGATCCACGATCAGATAGCCGCGCGAGAAGTCCCCGAACGCGATCGACAGACTGTTGGCCGCCACGTCCGGCATGGTCTCGATCTCAGTGACCGGATAGCCCAGCAAGCTGGCCGTCTCGCCCGGCCGCGTCGCCGGCGACCAGATATAGTTGCCGTCCGCGTCCTTGAACTTCCTCACGGCCGAGACCGTGCGTCGGTTCATCACAAAGCGCCCGTTCGGGCGATACTGGGCCTTGGGCGCATAGATCAGGTCGATCAGCTTGTCCGCCGGGTTCGTCGAGGCGAAGGCGCCCGCCGCGCCCGACGCCACCGTGCCGATCTGGCCCCAGGTCTGGGTCCCTTCCGTCGCCGTGGCGTAGGCCAGGAAGCCCTTGGGCTTGTTGACCCCGTCGCCGCTGACGAAGGCCGCCGTCTCCTGCGCCGCAAAGGCATCCTCGACCTCGGCCGCCAGCCATTCGTCCAGGTCGATCAGGGCGTCGTCCAGCAGGCTCTGCGTCGCCGCCGGGCAGGCGTAGAGATCCGCCGACGAGAACTCCAGCAGGGCCAGGGTCGCCGGGTCCGTCTCGGGTCGTGCCGCCGTCTCGGCCACCCAGCCCGCCGTCACCCCCGCCGTCGACACCGGCTTCCTGAACACGCCCGAACCGACCGTGCGCACCGTGGCGATCTCGCGCATCGGGCTGCCCGCCATCAGGCGCCGCTCGATCGCTCGCTCCGTCTCCGGCGGCACGACATAGCCCGCCGAGTTCGACGCCGACGACAGCCCCGCCTTCAGCTCCAGACCATAGGACTGCCCCGACTTCATATAGCCGTCCCACGCCGCCTTGGCCTCCGGCGCCGCCGCCACGACAGCAGACTCCCCGCCCAGCATCGGACGACGGCTCTCGCTCAGCGCGCGGTCCAGACGCGCCTGGGCGCCGGCCACCGCCTGATCGATCCGCGCCACCTTCTCCTCCAGCAGCGCATCCGCCGACGCCTTCTTCTCGATCTCGTCCAGCCGGGCGTCGTTCGCCCCTTTGAACGCCTCGAACGCCGCCATCATCTCATGCATGGCGGCGCGCGCCTCGGGATTGCCCGAAGCGGTCTTGGTCTCTTTCATGCTCTCTCCGAAAATGTGCGCGCCCATTCAGCACGCCCTGCCTGTCGGACCTCGGTCCGAACCTCTTTGTCGCTTTCGACCGCCAGCCGAACCGTGCTACCCGTCCGCCGCTTTTTTGGGGGACCTGCCATGTTCAACGCTGTCGCCGCCGCCCTGTCGGCCGCCCTGCTGTTTCAGGCGACCGTCGCCTCGCCCGAACAGTCCGCAGTCTCCGTCCTGGCCAAGCGCCTCGCGGCGAGTGCACTCGGTATGACCGAAATCCTCGGCTCCTGCGAAGGCGCCTTCCCGCCGGAAGTCGGGGCCCAGATGAAACTCGCTGTCACCCAGAAGCCGGACAGCGAGGGCCAGCGCATGGTCCTCGACGCCTATGAGCGAGGCCGGACCTCCCCTCGTGCAGCGACCCAGACCCTCGAGTCCTGTACGGCCGACCTCGATGCCCAACGCATCGAATTCGAAGCTATCCAGGCCGAAATGCTCAAAGCCATCCAGGCGGAAATAGAGACGAAACAAACCGCTCGTCCCGACGACCCAGCCTGAGCTAGGCTTCCATCATGGCCCTCGCCCGTCTTGAACGCGCCGTCCTCGACGCCCTCTCCTGGGAGCTTCGCAGCCTCGCGCCCGACCTCGCCGGTCAGGTCGAGGACAGCCTGCCGGGCCTGCGCCGCAACACGGGCGCCGGCCTGCTGACCGAACTGATCGTGGATCGCGGTCGTCCAGCGTCTGTCGGCGCGACCGGCCTTTTCGGCACGGTCCACGCCGTGCTCGACGGTCTGTCCGACCCCGTCGCCTTCCAGGTCGAGCTGCGTGAGGGCCGTCTCATCGCCCTGCACGGCTTCAGCTATGATCAGGACACCCGCGCCGTCGACTTCGCGACCGTCCCCTTCGAGGACGTGTTCCTGATCGACGAAGCCGGTGAATCCGTTCTGTTCGATCCGGCTAAAACCCTGCCCGACAGCCCCCTCCTCGACCTGCACACGCCGCCGCCCGACGCCTTCGGTTTCGGCCCCAACGGCGCCGTCCTCGGCCCCGGCCGTCCGCCCGCAGATACCTCGCCGGGGTCCGACATCGCCGCCGCCCTGAACCTGCCGCCGCGCGTCAAGCTGGCGGCTGGCGTCGGCTACGGGATCTTCGGCCTCGTCATCATCCTTTCAGTGCTCACGCCCGTCCTGCGCGACAGCTTCGGCCTGGACTGGCTTCACCTGCCCTTCGGCTTCATCTTCATCGCCCTGATCATCAGCGGCGTCCTGACCCGACTGCCGAAAGAGCCTCGCGCATGACCTCCGCCTGGCTGGACGCCGTCGAACGCTCCTGGTTGCTCAAGCTGGCCTGGCTGTGCGTGCCCTATCTTCCCATCACGGTCATCGCGCTCAGCAATCACGTCGAGACGGATGGCGGCCCGGACCTGCTGGCGGCCCTGCCCGCGCTCGCGGTACTGACCGGCGTCGCGCTTCCCTTCGTCATCGGCCTCGCCGCTCAACCGGCCAAGCAGGCCCGTCGTCGCGCCCTGTCTCCCCTGCAGCGAATGCAGATGTCCGAGGAAGCCGACATGGCGCCCCTGAGCGACACGCTCCGCATCGACGCAAAGCCGCCGGTGGAAACCCTTCCCGACCTGCTTCAGTCGGCCATCGCCGTCTTCGGCGCCCCGCCGCCCCGCCTCCTGTCGGGCCTCGTCGGCGGACTGAGCCTGATCGCCATGCTGGCCCTCATGCCGATGGCCCTGATGAGCGACCCCATCGGCGCCCTGTCGCGCTGGACCGGGCTGACCCTGCCCCTCGCCTACTGGCCGACCTACGGGGCCCTGCTGACGCTGATGCTGCTCAACACCCTCTGGCGCTGGCTGCGTCAGATGCACGACCACTATGTCGCCGAGGCCAAACCCACCGGCCGCCGCCCCTTCCCGGCGCTGCGCTCATGACGCCTGCGCCCTGATCCTGAACCGCGCCCCCGGCAGCATCGGAAACGTCACCAGCGACACCTCCCACAGCTCGACCGCGCTCAGCACCCGCAACCGCCCGTCGCGCCGCGCCTTCGCCGCCCGGAAGCCGATCGACAGCCCGTCCAGCGCCCCCGCCCGCGTCAGGGCCTGGGCGTAGCGCGCCTCGCCCGACCAGTCGTGGATGCGCCCGCGCACCCGCAGGCCGCGCTCGTCCTCGACCATCTCGTCCCAGACCCCGACCACGGCGCGGCTCTCGTGCTGATGCAGCATCCGCACCCCGGCCGCCCCGGTCCGCGCCAGACTGTCGGCGAACGCGCCCTTGGCCACCACGTCCCCGTTCAGGTCCGCCGCACCCCACAGCGAGGCGTAGCCTTCGATCATCACGACACCCTTCTCCCTCCCCTTCATGGGGAGGGTGGCCGCGCCGTCAGGCGAGGTCGGGTGGGGGCGCTTCGGCAAATCAGACGCCATCACTTCTCCTCCAGCCGGCGCTCGATGCGATCCACCGCCGCGCGCACCGCCTCGCCCTGGGCCTCCACGCGCGCCAGCCGCTCGGCCACCAGCCTCTGCTCGCCGACCCTCTGCTCCAGCGTGGCGATCCGCGCCGCCGCCCCGCCGGCCCAGACCAGCCCGCCTATGGTCTGCACCAGCAGCGCCGCGATCAGGGCGACGGGAATTTTCTTCACCTGGTCCATCACGCCCCCACCCCCGCCATCCGACGCCGCTCCTCGTCCGTCAGGAAGCTGGCCGCATTCAGCCGCGCCCACAGGGCGTCGCGCTCCACCTGCAAGGCCGGAACCGCATCCAGGTCCGCCTCGATCCGGCAGTCGCTGAACCGCCCGCCCAGCCAGCCCGTCATCGCTCCCGCCGCCTTGCGCACTAGCGGGATCACCGTCCCGCGCCAGAAGGCGGCGTTGGCCTCGCGATAGTTGGCGTAGGTCGCATCGCCCGGAATCCCCAGCAGTTGCGGCGGCACCCCGAACGCCAGGGCGATCTCGCGCGCCGCAGCGTGCTTGCCGGCGATGAAGTCCATGTCGTGCGGCGTCAGGCTCATCGGCTTCCAGTCCAGTCCGCCTTCCAGCAGCAACGGCCGCCCGGCGTTGCGCGCTCCCGCATGGGCCTCGCCCAGCTCCGCCTTCAGCGCCTCGAACTGCTCGCCCGTCAGCCGCTCGCCGTCCTTGGCCCCGTACACCAGCGCCCCGCTCGGCCGCGCTGCATTGTCCAGCAGCGCCTTGTTCCAGGCCCCGGACGCATTGTGCACGTCGATGGCGAAGGCCGCCGCCTCCAGCGGCGAAAACCCGTAATGATCGTCCGTCGGGTGAAACAGCTTCAGATGCATGACCGGCGACCAGCCGTCCTCATGCCGGCCGATCCGCACCGCCTGCCCGCCCACCGCATACTCATAGGCCTCGGGCCAGCCCGCGCGGCCCGGCACCACCTTCACCCGGTCGGGCCGCAGCGCCCACAACTCATCCGGCGCGCCGTCCCCGTCCGCATCCCCCGACGCCTCGACATAGGCGTTGCCCGCCGTCTGCAGCGCGCCATAGAGGGCCTCCATCAGCTCCCCGCCCGACTGCTCGGGATTCGGCTTGACCAGCAGCCGCGCCAGCGGATGCTCCGTCGTCCGCACGCCTGCCGCCATGACCATCAGCGGCGTCGAGGCCGCCGCCTCCGCGATCATCCGCACGCAGCGATAGGCCACGGCGTTCCTGGCGAACCCCTCCTCGGCCAGATGCGCATAGTCGCGCGGCGTCCACCGCGCCCGCCCCGCCCCGGTCAGGGCGATCAACGGCCCCGCCCGACTATCCTTGACCTCAGGCGCGCCGACGCGCCGCCGACCGAACGGTTGTCGCCAATCCATGTGGTTCTCCGTTTCCAAATCCCCTTCTCCCCTTGAGGGAGAAGGTGGCCCGTCAGGGCCGGATGAGGGGTGTCAGCGCGAGCGTTGATCGAAAGCCGTCAGCCCGGCTTCCACGCACCCCTCATCCGTCTTGCTCCGCAAGCCACCTTCTCCCTCAAGGGGAGAAGGAAGCGGATCACAACGCCCGCAGCCTCGGCTGCGTCTTCCCGGCCAGCAGCAGGTGCGTCAGCGCCCACACCAGGGCGTCCGCGCGGTCCGGGCTCTTGGCCCCCGCCGCCTCGCTCCCCAGCGCCATCATCTCTTCTTCGAGCGCCGGAAACGCCCCGCAGTGGACCACCCGTCCCTGCTCATAGAGGGCCGCCACCGGCTCGGCTCGCGCCTTCTTGCTGCGGCTGGCGTGGACCAGCTTCACCTGCGCCGGACAGTCCGCCTGCCCCAGCAGGGTCCGCACCATCTCCCCGCCCTGATTGGCCTCGGCCAGCACCAGATCGGCGTCGAACTCCGCCGCCGTCTCCGCCACGCGCCGCGCCCATCCCGCAGGCGACAACCCGCGCGCCGAACGGTCCGCCAATACGTAGCCGACCTTGTCCTTGCGCCCCGCCACCACGATGCCGCAGGCGTCGCCGTGGGCGCTGGCCGGCGGGTCCACCGCCACCACCAGCCGCTCGAACCGCGCCGGGCGGCTGCCCCGCGCCCGCGCCAGATCCTCAGCCCGGAACAGGGCGCCGTCAGCCTCGACGATCAGCCCCTCCATCTCCTGCGCCTCCAGCCGCGTCCCGGCGTAGAGGGCCTTCAGGTGCGACAGGAACCCCGGCGCCAGATTGTCGGCATTGGCCTGCGTCGCCAGCCGCGCCTTCACCACCCCCGGCTCTGCCAGCAACCGCCGCAGCGCCGCGATCGGCCTCGGCGTCGTGGTGATCGCCAGCTTGGGGTCCTCCCCAGCCGCAGCCCGAACCTCAGGTTCGACAGCGTCGCCTCCGCGTGCCGCCAGGCGCAAAACTCATCCGCCCAGGCCGCATGAAACTGCGGCCCCCGCAAACTGTCCGGGTCCTCCGCCGAAAAGGCGTAGGCCGCCGAACCCGACGGCCAGATCAGCCGCCGCCGCCCCGCCTCCCAGCGCGGCCGGTTGTCCCGCGCCGCCTGGGCCTTCAACCCCGACGGCCCCTCGACCATGACCTCGCGCACGTCGTGCAGCGCCGGCCCGACCAGAGCAAAGGTCCGGTTCTCGCCCCGCGCCAGCTCGTTCATCCAGAACCCGCCCGCAAAGGTCTTGCCCGACCCGCGCCCGCCCAGCAGCACCCAGGTCCGCCAGTCGCTCTCACGCGGCGCGATCTGTTCGTCGTTCAGCCTCGGCGTCGCCCGTATCCATGCCCGCAGCACCCGGACCTTCTCCTCGCGAGGCAGGCTCTCGACCCAGTCCAGCAGCAAGGGACTTGCGCTCGAAGGCTGCGACGAGATGATCGACACGGGAGAAGAATTCGGCCTGAAGCTCGGCCAGTTCGGCGTCGCTGACATCACGATCGTCTTCGCTCATTTCATCCTCTTCGGGGCTGCGGGTCTTGCGGACGGGTTTCAGCGTCAAGGCCGCCACCGCCTTGGCCGTCCGCGCCAGAACGCCGACGGCGCGCGCCCGCTTCTCGGCCTCGGCCACATCGACCGGCGCCCCGGCGGCGGCCACCACCGCGATCGCCTGATCGGTCAGGGCCTTGAGCCGGTCGAACACCGCCTCCAGCCACTCCGCCTCGTCCCCTTTTCCCGCCATGCCTGAACCATAGAGCACCAGCGTCCCCAGGCTGGCGAACAGCCGCGAACACGGACCAATCCCGGAAATTTACAGGGTTTGCGGTCGCCGACTGCGATAGCCGCCGAGCAATGGCGTCAGATCAGCTCGCCAGCGCCGCCGGATCGTCGCCCGCCAGCCAGTGCGCCAGAGCCCCGGCCAGCTCCGGGATCTGGATCGGCTTGGCCAGATGCCCGTCCATGCCCGCGTCCAGGCAGCGCGCCACCTGATCGGCCTGGACGTTGGCCGTCAGCGCCAGGATCGGCGTCCGCCGCCCGGTTCCCGCCTGCATCCGCCGGATCTCCCGCGTCGCCGTCAGCCCGTCCATGACCGGCATGTGCACGTCCATCAGCACCAGGTCGTAGGCGCCGGTCTGCATGGCCTGCACCGCCTCGGCGCCGTCGTTGACCGTGTCGATCTCCAGCCCCAGTCCGCTCAGGATGGCGCTGACCAGCTCGCGGTTCGCCGGCGCGTCGTCGGCCATCAGAATGCGTCCGCCCAGGCCCGCGCCCGGCTCCGGCAAGACCGCGCTTCCGGCCAGGGCGCCGACCGCCCCGCCCGGGGTCAGAGGCGTCTCGAACCAGAAGGTCGCCCCCTCGCCCGGCTGGCTGTCGACCCCGACCTCGCCGCCCATGATCTCGATCAGGCGCCGCGAAATCGCCAGCCCCAGCCCGGTGCCGCCATAGACCCGCGTGGTCGAGGCGTCGGCCTGCGAGAAGCGCTGGAACAGGACCTCGATCTTCTCGGCCGGAATGCCGATCCCGGTGTCCGTCACCGCCACCCGCAGCCGCCAGCGCCCGTCGCTCTGCGGCCGCCCGCCGACGCTCAGCGTCACCCCGCCCTTGCCGGTGAACTTCACCGCATTGGACAGGAAGTTCAGCATGACCTGACGCAGCCGCCCGGCGTCCCCGGTCAACACCTCGGGAATGGCGGCGTCGGCCACCACCTTGAGGCTCAGTCCCTTGGCGGCGCACTGCCCCTCGACGATGGCCGCCGCCCCGTCGACCAGGGCCGCGACCTGGAAGGGCTCGGGGTCCATCTCGATCGCGTTCGCTTCCAGCTTGGAATAGTCGAGGATGTCGTTGATCACCCCCAGCAGGGCCTCCGACGCCGTGGCGATCCGGTCGACATAGACCCGCTCCTCGTCCGGCAAGGCCGCCGAGCCCTGCAACAGGCCCGAGAAGCCGATCACGCTGGTCAGCGGCGTACGCAGTTCGTGGCTCATGTTGGCCAGGAATTCGCTCTTGGCCCTTGCAGCCGCCTCGGCCGTCTCCTTGGCCGCGGTCAGTTCAGCGTCCAGCCGTTTGCGCTCGGTCATGTCGCGGATCACCACCACGACCTCCCCGGGCTTGCCGTCCCGGCCCGCCAGCGCCTTGTAGATGCACTCGACCCAGACGATCGAGCCGTCCTTGTGCAGCGCCCGATGCTGCACCCGGCTCAGCTTGCCGGTGTGCAAGGCCTCCAGGCCGGCGGCCATCACCAGGGCGCGGTCCTCGGGGTGGACATAGTCCAGCGCCTGGCCGTTCATCTCCTCCAGCGTCCAGCCCAGCAGGTGCTGGATAGCGGGCGAGATATATTTGCTGGACCCGTCGGCCCGGATCCGCGTGATGACATCGCCGGTGTTCTCGGCCAGCAGGCGATAGCGCCGCTCATTGGTCTGGGCCGTGCGCAGCAGACGCTCGCGCTCGGTCACGTCCTGCAGCACGCCGAACAGGGCGATGACCCGGCCCGTGACGTCCTTCTCGGCCGCGCCTTCGGCCGCCACCACGCGCTCGACGCCGTCGGTCCCGACCAATCTCAGCTTGAAGCTGTAGCCTTCGCCGGTCTCCAGCGCCCGCTCAACCAGGCGTTGGATCTCGGCGCGGTCGTCGGCGTGGTAATGGCCGAACACGTCCTCCAGCGACGGTGAGAACGCCCTCGGCGCCACGCCGTGGATGCGATAGATTTCGTCTGACCATGTCACAGCGCCCGTGGCGACCTCATAGCGCCAGCGTCCGACCCCGACCATGTCCTCGGCCAGCCGCAGCGTCTCCAGACGCGCCGCCTCCTGGCGCACGGCCTCGGCGTGCTCCATCAACTGCCCCGCCAGCCCGGCCATTTCGCGGATCAGCCGCAGTTGCGTCTCGCTCGGCGCCGGCCGCGGCTTGACGTCCATCACGCCGATGGCGCCGACCGGCTTGCCCGCTGCGGTGCAGACGGTCGTGCCGACGAAATGGCGCAGCCCCAGCGGACCGACGACCATCGGATGATCGTGAAAATCGGGATGCTCCAGGGCGTTCTCAATCACCAGAACGGCCTCAGGCCCCATGCCCACCAGGACGTGGCTCACGCTCTGCAGGCGCGGGATGCTCGTCTGATCCAGGCCGACGCTGGACCGGAACACCGCACGATCCTCGTCCAGGATCGAAATCATGGCGTGGGGGGCGTCGAAGGCGGCGGCGGCCACGGCCGTCAGCCGGTCGAACGCATCACGCCCGGCCGCTTCACCCGACCCAACCTCTGTCGCCACGATCGCCATAATCCCCCTTATCCCCGGGCCGACGAATTATTCGTTATCGTCGCCGCCGCGTTCCAGCAGCCACTCGGGCGCCTCGAAATCCAGGGCGTCCTCCTCGGTCGCCAGCGCCGTCTCCGACACCGTCTGCCGCCGGATCGACACCCCGGCCGTGTGCACCGTCTCGGGATCGCCCGAGACCAGCGGGTGCCACCAGGCCAGTCCCCGCCCCTCGTGCACCCGGCGATAGGCGCACGACGGCGGCAGCCAGCGCAGCCCGCCGATCTTGCCCGGCGTCAGCTTGATGCAGTCCGGCACCTGCTCCTGCCGGTTGGCGTAGTCGGAGCAGGTGCAACGGTCCGGGTCGAACAGCTTGCAGTGCACCCGCGTCGGCACGATCTCGCCGGTGTTCTCGTCCTCGAAGCGAATGACGCAGCACAGGCCGCACCCGTCGCACAGGCTCTCCCACTCGGCGGCCGACATCTCGGTCAGCGGTGTTGTTTCCCAGAAGGGCTTCATGAGCCGGGCCTATACGCGGCCTATGCGGCGCTGTCGCGGCCGATCAGTGACTGACGCTCTTCGAGAACAGGTTGATCACCACCACCCCGCCCACGATCATCACCAGACCGACGACGGCCGGCAGGTCCAGCTTCTGCTTGAACAGGAACAGGCCGATGATCGAGATCAGCACCACCCCCAGCCCGCTCCAGATGGCGTAGGCCAGCCCCACCGGCATCTGCTTCAGCGCGATGGTCAGCAGGTAGAAGGCCAGACCGTAACAGAGCGCCAGCCCCGCCGTCGGCCAGGGCTTGGTGAACTGCTGCGATTGCTGCAGCAGGGTCGTCCCCAGCACTTCGAAGCCGATGGCGCCCAGCAGGGCCGCCCAGGTGATCGGGTTCACGCGTCACCGCCCTGCGCGTCCGTCAGGATGCTGCCCGGCGTCAGCAGCGACAGAAGCGCCTTGCGTTGTTCCGGCGACACCTCGTGCGTGCCGAACAGGTCGCTCATCCACAGACCGTCGGCGATCAGCCGCAGCATCAGGGCGTCGTCCTTGCCCGCCGGATCGACCGGATCGTCCTCGGCCAGGGTCCGCATCGCCGCCCGCCAGCGCGCGATCAGGCTGGGCTCCACCGCGCAGGCCACCAGGGCCGCCCGGCCGATGCTGACGTCGCGCTCGGTCACCGGCTCGTTGACCGTGGCCCGCAGATAGGCCCGGGCGTTGCGGCCATAGGGGTTGGGGTCGCGCGCCGCCTCGGCCAGCACCGCCGCCGTCATCTCGGACGCCAGATGGTCGATCACCCCTTCCAGCAAGGCCAGCTTGGTCGGGAAGTGATGCAGCAGCGCGCCCTTGCTGAAGGGCAGGCGCGCGACGACCGCGTCCAGCTTCAGCCCCGTCGCCCCCTCCTCGGCCGCGGCCTCGATGGCCATGTCGATGATCTCGGCGCGGGTGGCTTCCGGCGCGCGGCGGCGAGTCTGGATATCCATGACGCTTACATACCAACTGGACGGTAAGCGTCAACCCAAGTCTACAGCATCATGCGGCCCGCGCCCGCCGACGGACCAGATAAACCCCTGCCACCGTCACCGCGGACAAAACCAGACCCAGGAAGGCCGCGCCCAGAGCGGACAGGATCGTGATGAATAGCGACGCCATGAACCCCTGCCCCACGGCGATCACCGTCTGCGGCCCGACCTGTCCCTCATAGTCCGCCGACACGCGATAGGTTCCCGCCCGATCGATGCTGAACCTGTTGATCGCCTTGCCCTGACGCCCGCCCAGAGAATAGGTGGAACTGCCCATGGGGGCAGTCACCGTCACCGGGGTTCCATCCGCCGCCTCGACCCGGACGTTCAGGCCCGACACCTGATCAACCCGATACGCCCGGCCATCCACGACGCTCTGATATTCCAGAAATACGGTACGCTGGCCCGGCTCCAGCTCAAGCTCGCGCGCGCCAGGAACCACGATCTGCTCCAGCCCGTCGTCCAGCTTCGCCAGCTGGGTGAACACCACCGCCCCCATAACCGCAAACCCGCAGATCGCTGGCAGAACCGCCAGAGCATACCAGCCCCGGCCCGGCCCTTTCCTCGACGCACGGCCGCCTCTTGCTGAAGTGCTCAGATCCATTCGCGTTTTCCCCCGCCGCCAGCCGCGACTGAAACCGGTCGTAGGGGAAACGTCAACGCCGATGGCCGAAGCGGCGGTCACCCGCTATATGCCCGCCCATGGCTGCCAGACCCCCCCTCGTCGCACTTAAAGATGTCCGTCTCCAGGACGGCCAGCGCCCGCTGTTCGACGGGGTCGATCTGGCGGTCGAGCCGCGCAGCCGCGCCGCCGTCGTCGGCCGCAACGGGGCCGGCAAGTCGACCCTGATGAAGGTGGTCATGGGTCTGGTCGAGGCCGACAGCGGCGACCGCGCCGTCCAGGCCGGCACCCGCTTCGCCTATGTGGCGCAGGAGCCGGACATCACCGGCGACACGCTGCTGGACTACGCCTCTTCCGGCGGGGCCGAGCGCTGGACCGCCGAAAGCTGGCTGACCACCTTCGGTCTCAACCCGGAAAAGCCCGCGCAGAACCTGTCGGGCGGCGAGACCCGCCGCGCCGCCCTCGCCAAGGCCTTCGCCGAGGAGCCCGACGTTCTGCTGCTGGACGAGCCGACCAACCACCTCGACATCCTGGCCATCGAACTGCTGGAGAACGAGCTGGTCCAGGCCCGCTTCGCCGTCCTGGTGGTCAGCCACGACCGCGCCTTCCTGAACAAGGTGACGAACACCGTCCACTGGCTGGACAACCGCCGCGTCCGCACCCTGAACAAGGGCTTCGACGCCTTCGACGACTGGGCCGCCAAGGTTCAGGAGGAAGAGGCCCTCGCCCTCGAAAAGCTGACCAAGACCATCGAGCGCGAGACCGAGACCTTCTACCGCTCCATCACCGCCCGCCGGACCCGCAACGAGGGCCGCGCCCGCAACCTGGCCGCCCTGCGCGCCGAACGCGCCGAGAAGATGAAGGACGTCCCGCGCGACCTCTATCTGGGCGTCGATTCCGGCGCCGTCTCGGGCAAGCTGGTGGCCGAGCTCAAGGGCGTGACCAAGGTCTTCGGCGACCGCACCATCTTCAAGAACCTGACCACCCGCGTCATGCGCGGCGACCGTCTGGCCATCGTCGGCCCCAACGGCGCAGGCAAGACCACCCTGGTCAAGACCCTGCTGGGCGAACTGGCGCCCGACGAGGGCACCATCCGCCTCGGCGCCAATCTGGAGCCCGTCTATCTGGATCAGTCGCGCGAGGGGCTGAAGTCGGACACGACCCTGTGGGACGCCCTGACGCCCGGCGGCGGCGACAGCATCATCGTGCGCGGCTTCTCCAAGCACGTCGCCGCCTACGCCAAGGACTTCCTGTTCCAGGAAAGCCAGCTTCGCCAGCCGATCTCGACCCTGTCGGGCGGCGAGCGCAACCGCCTGCTTCTGGCGCGCGCCCTGGCCAAGCCGGCCAATATGCTGGTCCTCGACGAACCGACCAACGACCTCGACATGGACACCCTCGACAAGCTGGAAGAGCTGCTCGAGGGCTATGACGGCACCCTGATCCTGGTGTCCCACGACCGCGACTTCGTCGACCGTCTGGCCACCTCGACCATCGCCATGAACGGGCGCGGCGACATCGTCGAAACCCCCGGCGGCTGGCAGGACTTCCTGCGCCAGAACCCGACCTTCCTCGCGCCCCCGCCGACCCACGCGGAAACGGCCCCCAAGGCCTCTGCCCCGGTCGCCGCCGCGCCCAAGAAGTCGGTCAAGCTCTCGTATAAAGACGCCCGCCGTCTGGAAGAGGTCGAAAAGCTGATGGAGACCCTGCCGGTCGAGATCGCCAAACAGGACGCCATCCTCGCCGACCAGTCGCTCTACACCCGCGACCCCGCCGCCTTCGACCGCGCCATGAAGGCCGCCGACAAGGCGAGAGCCGACCTCGAAGCCGCCGAACTGGACTGGCTGGAGCTGGAAGAGAAGAAGGCGGCGCTGGCCGGCTAGACGCCCTTTGATCCGGCAAGCGGACCAGCGGGACATCCGCTAAGGGTGGGAAGCGGACGTCTGAGCGAAGCCGTCGTCTGGGACATAGGGCGTCGGCACTGCACGACATTTCCAAGTGTCGCTATGCCCGCGCGTTCCGGGGCAAGCGTATTCGGCTAGACCCGGTTCATCCGGTCCAGCGTCATGCCCCAAGTACAGAGCATCGAAGCCGTCGCCAGTGCAATCAGGCCCACACTCAAAGCCGACTTCCCTCATGCCGACGACTACGTAGCCTCGACCGAGAAGGTCGCCGACTGTTGGCCCCGCTCCGTGGACGGGTGCAAGCATAGGATCAGGGGACCGACCCCACGCGTCTCTCCGATCTTCACACCCGGTCATGCGAGGTAGAACGATCAATAGCGCTGCCCTGCGACCAAGGATGTTCAGTTTCATAAGCGAACATTTGCACCCCCGAGGAACGTCCGCAACGGGTCGTAAATCGAAGTTCGCCTAAGAGTGGAAAGCAGGCATTCGACCGCTATCTGGAGCAAGCTGCGTCGGGGACGGCTGGCGCAGTTGCCTGCCTATCGCGGCACATAGCTCGTGGGTCGGCGGACAGCCACCATCTGGAGCCTCTGCCCGCCGTGGTACAGAACGGTCCCGCACATGGTGTCAGGCTTTCCTGTGAGGCGGCCCTCGAACAGCACCTCGCCTTCCCGAGACGCCACCGACATCTTCACGGCCCCGCCGTCGAGCGTCAGGCGGCGAACGGCGACGGTGTTTGTCCTGTAGGGCGTGAGCGAACCGGCGTAGGCGCCGTCCATATGGCCCAGAGCGAGAAGACCCGGCGAAGGGGTCGAGCCGACCTGCATCAAGAAATCCCATTGGCCGGCCAGGTCCGGCGCCTCCCCCGCGGGAACGAAAGGCGCCGCCTCACACGCCGCGAGCGAAGGCGTCATGGTCTGCGCCCGCACCGGCGCAGCCACGGCAAGGGCTGCGGACAGGATCAGAACAGCGTGCAGGTGTTTCATGATTTCATTTCCTTGGTGCTCGCGGCGTAAGCCGCCTGTCCGCCGTTTCTCGCCCGGGCGCTCACCTCGACAACCAGGAATTTCGCCAATAGCTTTTGGCGTTTCGGGGATGCCGTGCCGATGCCGTTCACGATGCGCCAACGACGAGCTTGGCCCCTGGCGAGGCGGGCCGCGCCCGTGCTCGGGTTGGGCGTGCTGCTCGGATTCGCGGGGCCGTTCGGGTCGCATCCGCCGCTCAGCGCGCCGGTTCGCTATGCCTTCTGGATCGGCATGGTGTTCGTGGGTTACGCCGCTGCCCTGGCGGCGGAGAAGCTTGTTCCCGAAGCGCCTGTTCCGCGTCCCCTGCGCCCGGGCGCCGTGGCCATCGCCTCGGCCTTACCGCTGACCTTCGTCGCGGCCTGGGTGATCCCGCTCCTCCGGCCCGGCCACGTGTACCAACCCTCGCAGCTTCCGGCCCTGTTCTGCATTGTCGCCGCCGTCCAGCTCGCCATCGTTTTCACGCTGCTGCGCAAGTCGAACGCCCAGCCCCAGCCCTGGCCACCCTCGGCGCAAAACAGAGAAAGGTCAGGCGCGTTTCCGCCCGCTCTGCTTTCGCGCCTGCCGAGCCGGTTGGGCCAAGAGATCATCGCCCTCGAGGCGGAGGACCACTATCTGCGGGTTCACACGACCCTCGGGTCGGATCTTGTCCTGATGCGCCTGTCAGACGCCATCGCCGCGATTGAACCCGACCTGGGTCTTCAGGTGCACCGGAGCTGGTGGGTGGCCCAGGACGCCATCTGCGAGGTCATCAGGTCGGAGCAACGGTCTCACCTCAAATTGAGGAACGGGCTGCTGGCGCCGGTAGGTCGAACATATTCGGCCGCCGTACGTGCTCGAGCTGCTCGTCTGCCACCGGGCGACTAGCCGCCGCCACTGTCACCCGCCCGCCTTTCAGCACGCCTACCGCCAGGCGACGATCAGTCCCAGACCGAACACCAGGGCCGAGGCGCCGGCATAGGCCGCCAGGGCGATCGCGACCGCCGCGACGCGGCCCCGGCCACACTCGCGACGCAGCCAGACGGTCTCGACCGCGACGTACCAGACCGTCGCCGCCGCGATGACCAGAGCCCCCGTCCCGACGGCCAGATCGCTGTTCGCGCGCAGGCCGATGCTGCCCAGGCTGATCAGGATGGCCACCGCCCCGGCCAGATAGCACTGGGCGAAAAAGGGGGCGCGCAGGCTCTCCCGGTCGACCCGCTTGCCCGTCAGCCTGAGCGCCAGCCAGGCGAAGATCACCGCATAGAGGCTGAACAACAGGGCCCGGAAGGCCAGCAGCGCCTGCTCGTTGCCCGTCACCAGCCGCCCGATGGCCGAGGTTCCCTTCCCGACATCCAGCCCGAAGGCCAGCTCGGCGCCGTGGGCCAGCAGGATGCTGAGCACCAGAAACAGCGGCGGACTCAAGGTCTCCAGATACTGCTGCTCGGGCCGGTCGCGCTGCTCGCTGTCGGAATACCGCATCGTCCGCAACGGCCGCGTCACGGTCATCCAGAGGGTGCGCGGATAGAAGAGCAGCCAGGAGATGACTTCATAGAGAAGCTCCTCCACCGATCGCAGAATGGTCAGGACGTTCATGCGCTCTCCCCGTGCCGGGCCCACGATAGCAGACCCGGCCGTCCTGTCTGCCAGGAGAAGCGAGGACGGCCCGACGCTGCGTGGCCGCCCCCTTCTTCAGCCCTGCGTCAGCGCAGCACCGCGTCGATGTCCGCCAGGACCACGTCGTGCATCTGGTTCAGATAGGCCTCGTAGTAGCCCTTGTGCGAGGCGCCCACGAGGGTCAGCATCTTCACGCCCGGCTTAACGCCCATGACGTCGCGCATGTTGGCGACCATGCGCAGGTTCCGCGTCTCATAGGTGGCCAGATACATCCGGCCGAAGCCCTCGGGCGAAGGGTCCTTCTGGGCCGCGCCAAAGTCGCCCTCATAGGCCAGGCGCTGCGCCTCAGCGCTGTTATAATAGCGATAGAGGTTCAGCAGGCCGTCCGGCTGCGACAGCCCGGCCGTGAACGGCGCCTCCGCCGCCCGGCGCTGCTCGCTCACCGGGTTGTTCCAGACCTGACGGATCGCCCGGACATAGCCCTTGACGTCCGCCGGATAACGGTCGGCCGAATGGTCGTCGACGCTCCACACCCGCTCCAGCCCCAGCCGTGCGGCCAGGACGGCGGCGACGGAATCGCTCTCGTTGATGCTGTCAGTCAGCGTGTTCAACTGGGCCACCAGCGTCGCGTCCAGCCCCTCGCCCTCGCGGCGCTCGGCCGGGGCCAGGCGCAGCCACTGGACGAGGGCCGAGGTCGGCTCGCCCGCCGCCAGGAAGACCGCCGCCAGACGGCGACGCTGCTCGGGGGTCGGCGCCGCGGGCCATGCCGCCAGCAGCCGCTCGGCCTCGGCGTTAGCCGCCGGAACGTCCAGGCCGGCCTGCTGGCCGGCATGGCTGACATCCGGGCAATAGTCGCTGATCGACACCCTGTAGCGCTGCGGATAGCGGCGCATGGCGTCGCATTGCAGGCCCGAGACGTTCTCGATGGCGATCACCTCCGGGCCCCAGGCCGCCAGACGATCCAGCACCGGGGTCAGCATCTCGGCCTTCACCGCGTCGCCCATCTGGGCCAGGTGGGGCGAACCCACCACCAGCACCTGATTGAGCGGCCCCACCGGCGGCCCCTTCAGCTGGTCCGGGTGGAAGGTCGGACGATGGGTCTGGGCGGCGGCGGCCCCCGTCAGAGCGAGGGCGACGCCGAGCGCCAGAAGGCCGGCGGAAGAACGAACAGAAATCACAGGAACAGCCTTGAGGGATCGACAGCGCCGTCGACGACGCAAGCGAAGCCATTAGAGCGAATCCGGTTCGCCGCCCCGTTAATTCCCGCTCATCTTCGATCCGCGCCGGTTTCCTGTGGATCGTCGCAAACCGCTGATCTGCGAACGTGATTTCGGCCTGCCCACAGATATCCACAGGCTTGCCCACAGGGGCCGGGGCGATTCCGCACAGCCGACCCGATTCGGGCGCTTGCCACATAGCGGTTTCCGCGAGAACGTCAACAGGCCAACGGGACACGGCGGCGCGGAAATCCCAAACCCAGCAATGGGTTACCGGGATTTCAAGCGAACCGGCCCGGCTCTCTGACCCAGGGTCCCAAGGCCTCTTCGGAGGATGCGGAGACACCGAGGCAGGGCCACAGGCTCCCGATCCTTCAGCGCCTCGGCGCGGGGATCACGGAGAACCAGGCCGGGATCGAAAACGACGCGTCCCGACGACGCGCCCGACGCGACCAGGAGCCGCCAGGAGACCAGCCGACGCCGCCGGGTTCGCCCGGAAGCGCCAGAGCGAAATCGGTTTGGACGCTTGCGTCCCAATGCGGATCTTCGCTTCGGAAAAAGGCCAGGCCCTGACCCGAACGGCCAGGTCCAACCCGGACTTGGCGAGGGGACGTGATCAAGGGCTTGCCTTCGGGCGGTCAAGGGTCGCGTCCCCTCGCTCAATTCGGCCGCGCCCTTGTGCGCCCCGACCTTCCCAAGTCCGCCCCCGCCCCCTACACCAAGGCGAGATGACTCGCGCCCATCCCTCCCTTGGCGGGCCCTCCCGCCGCAGCCTGATGCTGGGCGCCGCCGGCCTGACCGCTGTCGGCGGCCTGACGGCTGGCCTGTCCGCCTGCGGCCGGGCCGAGGCGCCGGTCGACGAGTCGGGCCGGGTGCGGCTGCGCCTCGCCTCCGGCGGGCCGGTCAGCGCCGCGCACGGCGGCTTCTATCAAGCCATCGCGACCGGGGCCTATGAGCGGCGCGGCCTGAACGTCGAGATCCTGACCGGCGCGGCGGGCGCCGACGTGCCCGCCCTGCTGGCCGCCAGCGCGGTCGAACTGGCCGTCGGCGTCGACAGTTTCGCGCCCCTGCGGCTGATCGCCGACCGCGCCCCGGTCAAGGCCGTCGCCGCCTTCCTGCAAAAGGACCCCGTGGTCCTGATGGCCCGTCCCGGCCGGGATCTGGCGAGCCTGTCGGCCCTGCGCGACCGGCCCATCCTGATGTCGCCCGCCGACCACGCCGGGTTCTGGAACTGGCTGCGGACGCGCTTCGACCTGGCCCCCGACCAGGCGCGGCCGGGCGAGCCCGAGGAGAGCCTCAAGGCCTTCCTCGACGATCCCCGGGCGGTGCTGGTCGGGCGGCTGACGGCCGGCGATCCGACCCTGATCGCGCGGGAGGCCGGGTTTACGCCGCGCGTCCTGATCCCCGCCGACGACGGCTACCCCTCCTATTCCGGCCTGGTTCTGGCCCCCAACGCCTTCGCCCGCGACAACGCCAAGGCCCTGCGCGACTTCATCGCCGCCTCGGTCGAGGGCTGGCGCGACTATGTCCACGGCGACGGGACCCGGGGCGACGCCCTGATCCGCCGCGCCAATCCGGCCCTGAACCAGCGCCTGCTGGACGCCGCCCGCGCCAGCCTGCGGGCCGAGGCCGTGGTCGACGGCGGCGACGCGGCCCTCTACGGCCTGGGGGCCATGACGCCCGAACGCTGGCAGGCCTTCGCCGAACAGACCGCCGACGCCTTCCCCGCCGCGCCCGACTGGCGCGAGGCCTTCACCGCCCAGTACCTGCCCGGCCGGGGTTGAGGCGCCGCGTTAGCAGCGGATTAAGCCGTCTCGGCCTAGCTTGTCTGCTCAACGCCGTCCCGCAGCAGGAGGCCGTCCGTGCGACGCCCGCCGATCACCGCCATCCTGACCGCCGGGGCCTGCGCCCTGGGCGTCGCCGCGCCCGCCGCGGCCCAGGACAGCGCGCGCATGGAGGGACAGCGCTATCTGGCCTGGCCCGGCAAGGCGGCCCGCCCTCCGATCGCTCCGGGCGCCGCGCCCGCCGAGGCCACAGACGCCCATGCC
>NZ_JBOHLI010000044.1:0-29088 GCF_050729455.1 Brevundimonas sp. | reverse complement strand
ACAACGCCGAGCTGAACGTCGAACTGATCACCCCGATCGCCATGGATCAGGGTCTGCGCTTCGCCATCCGCGAAGGCGGCCGCACCGTCGGCGCCGGCGTGGTGTCCAAGATCATCGAGTAATCGATCGATCCGGGCCCTCGGGCTCGAACAGTAGGCGTACCGGCCTCTCCTAGGAGGGACCGTAGTATCGAGTAACAGAGCGGCCCCCGGAGCAATCCGGGGGCCGTTTCTGCGTAGGGGGATCGGGAACCGCGACCTTTGCCTGGCGTTCGGAAACGGACGTTAAGGCATGGGTAACCATAAATGCGGCGCGCGATCAGACTGGGACTGTTCATCGGCACCCTCATCGGGATGAGCGCCTGCGCGACCGCCTATGACGAGGCGGCGGGGGGGCCGTCGTCGGGCGTCTATGGCTCGGCGGGCGTCGGTCGGACGGGCTGAACCTGCGTTTTACCTCATGAATTACTGGCGTAGCCGGGCGATCAGCCTTACTAATGCCGTGCGGACGCCGCTTGTCGCGCCGCGCCGCGGGTCTTTCCCCCTTCGATGTTGACCATCGCTATCGTCGTCGTGCTGCTGCTTGTGGTGCTGAACGGCCTGTTCGCCATGACCGAGCTTGCGGTCGTGTCTTCCCGCAAATCCAAACTTCAAAGCCGTGCCGAGCGCGGCGACCGCGGGGCCCGCGCGGCGCTGAAGCTGTCCGAGGAGCCCACCCAGTTCCTGTCGGCGGTTCAGGTCGGCATCACCCTGATCGGGATTCTGGCGGGCGCCTATGGTCAGGCGACCATCGCGGGCGAGCTGGACCGGATTCTGGAAACCTCCTTCCCTGCGCTGGCGCCCTATTCGCAGTTCGCCTCGACGGCCCTGGTGGTCGTGCTGATCACCTATGTCTCGCTGATCGTCGGTGAACTGGTGCCCAAGCGCCTGGCCCTGATCTTCCCCGAGGCGATCGCGTCGAAGATGGCGGCGCCGATTTCGAGCCTGGCCCTGGTGATGAAGCCCTTCGTCCTGCTGCTGACCGCCTCGACCTCGGGCATCCTCAAGGTCATGGGCGTCAAGGACCGCGACGGTTCGGACGTCACCCAGGAAGAGGTCGAGAGCATTCTGGCCGAAGGCGCGTCGGCGGGCCTGATCGAACCCGAAGAGCAGGAGATGATCGAAGAAATCCTGCGCCTGGGCGACCGCGCCGTGCGCGTGGCCATGACGCCGCGGCACGAGGTCTTCTGGATCGCCCTGGACGACCCCGAGGAAGTGCTGCGCGAGGAAATCCGCACCTGCCCTTATTCGCGCATCGTGGTGGCGCGCGAGAGCGACGTCGATAATCCGCTGGGCGTGGTGCACAAGAAGGACCTGCTGGACGCCCTGCTGACCGACGGGTCCTACGACATCGAGAAGCTGGTGGCCGAGCCGGCCTTCATCCCGCAGTCGACCTCGGTGCTGAAGGCGCTGGAGATCCTGAAGGGCTCCAAGGTGCACATGGCCTTCGTCGTCGATGAATACGGCGCCTTCGAAGGCGTGGTCACGGCCACCGACCTTCTGGAAATGATCGCCGGCGACTTCAACGAGAGTCACGACGAGCAGGACCTGTCGATCCGCAAGCGCGAGGACGGCTCCTGGGCCGTCGACGGTCAGGCCGATCTTGACGAGTTGGGCGACGTGCTGGGCGAGGACTTCGGCGAGCATGAAAGCTTCCACACCGTCGCCGGTCTGGTGCTGCACCACCTGTCGCGCCTGCCGCAGGAGGGCGAAATTCTTCAGCTGGGCCGGTTCGAGGTCGAGGTGATCGACATGGACGATCGCCGGATCGACAAGCTGCTGTTCCGGGCGATCATCCCAGGGCAGGCGAACGCGCCGACCGACACTCACTGATCGGCGTCGATCGGCGCCTCGGAGGCGGCGAGCTCAGCCCTTGGGCTTGTCGTCCAGATGGCTCCAGACCGCGGCGAAGCCCAGGGCGGCCATGAAGGCGGCGAAGGCGACGACGACGGCGGCGATGACGGGAACGACTTCAGCAGGCATGGGATATCTCCTTTTGCCCTAGCTAGGCCGGTCACGCGGACGCTCGCCTTGATCGAGATCAATCCGTTTAAGGCAGGCGTCGGAGCTCCCGCCGCGACGCGCTCGGCCTATGCGCTCATCTGCACCGCGCCGTCGGCGGCCAGGCCGGAAACGACCAATGTGGTGTCGCACAGGGCCAGGGGCGCGGGGCGGTGGCTGACCAGGATCAGCCCCTGTCCCGTGTGCTCCAGACGGCGGGTCAGACGGTCCAGCACGCGCGCCTCGGTCGCGGCGTCCAGTCCCTCGGTCGGCTCGTCCAGCACCAGCCAGGGCGCGGGGCGCAGATAGGCGCGGGCCAGGCCCAGACGGCGACGCTCGCCGCCCGACAGCCGCGCGCCGTTCTCGCCCAGAGGGGCGTTCAGGCCGGCGGGCGCGGCGCGGATGCGCTCGGCCAGATCGGCGTCCTCCAGCGCGGCCCACAGGGCCTCGTCGTCGGCCGTGGGCAAGGCCAGCTTCAGGTTCTCGCGCACGGTTCCCGCCAGCAGCACGGCCTGCTGCGGGGCGTAGGCGAACAGGGCGCGGGCAGCGTCGGGCGAGACGTCGGCCGCGTCGGAGCCGCCCAGGGTCGCCTCGCCGGGCAGGGGCGCGCGCAGATGCATCCAGCGCTCGATCAGCGTGGTCTTGCCGGCGCCTGAGGAGCCGGTGACGGCCAGGCGCTGCGGCGGCGTCAGGGTCAGGTCGACGGCGGACAGGCCGAGCGCGGGCGACAGGGTTTGCGTGGGCGTCGGCTCGGCCTCGTCCAGCAGGTCGCCCAGTCGTTCCACCGCCGCCTCGACCGCGCCTTTGTGGCGGAAGGCGGTCAGCAGAGCGCCGGCGCTCTCGACCGTGGTGACGGCGGCCAGAATGGCCAGAGCGACGAGAGGCGGTGAGGCGGACCGCGCCGTCGCCAGTACGCCGAGGATGGCCAGGGCCATGGCGACCGACTGGGTCAGCATGATCCAGCCTCCGGCCGAGGCCAGCCGCTCCGTGGCGCGTTCCAGCACAGCGCCGCACTCGGCCAGACGCTCCACGGCCCAGCCTTTGACGCCATAGGCCTGAAGCTCGGGCGCGGCGGCGGCGAAGGCGGCGAACTGGGTCTTGAGGTCGCCGGACGCGGCCTGAACCGCGCGGCCCGCCGGCTCGGCCATCCGGCGGCCGACGATGGCGGCGGCGAGCACGCCCAGGGCGCTGGCGGCGAGGACGGCGAGGGCGGTGGGCCAACCGGCCAGGGCCGCCAGCGCGACGCCCGCGACCAGACCTGCTCCCGCGCCCCAGGGGGCGGACAGGCGCACGAAGCGGTTCTGGACGGCGTCCACGTCCTGCACCATCCGCGCCGAGGCCTCGCCGCCGGCCAGCGCAAGCGCGCGGGTCGCGGGGCCGCGCGCGACGCCCTCGAACAGCTGGGGCCTGAGCGCGGCCAGGGCCTTGAGCGCCGCGTCATGGCCGGTGACGCGCTCGCCGTAACGCGAGCCGGTCCGCACGATGGCCAGGAAGCGGATCAGGGCGCTGGGGATCATGAAGTTGAAGCTGTAGGCCGCGGCCGATCCCGCCAGTCCGGCCAGGGCCGAGGCGGTGATGAACCAGCCGGACACGCCCAGCAGCAGGACCGCGGCGGCGGACACCAGGGCGGCGCTGACGGCGGCGGCCAGCAGGCGCGCGCCCTGCCGGCGCTCCTGCGCCCGGATCAGGGTCTTGAGGCGGGCGACGCCGGTCGGGGCGGCGCCGCTCACAGCCGCACCACGACGTCGGCCAGGTCGGCCACGGCCTCGGAATGGGTGGCGATCAGGGTGGTGCGGCCCTCGGCGGCGGCGCGGATGATCGGCAGCAGGGCGGCCTCCGACGCGGCGTCCAGATTGGCGGTGGGCTCGTCCAGCAGCAGGATCGGCGCGGGCTTGAGGAAGGCGCGGGCCAGACCCAGCCGCCGCCGCTCGCCGCCCGACAATCCGCCGCCGCGCTCGTCGATGACGCGGTTCAGGTCGCCGGCGAAGCCCGCGCGGGCGGCGGCTTCCTTGATGCGCTCGGACGGCGCGCCACGCCAGGCGATGGCGATGTTCTCGGCCAGGGTTCCGGGAATGACCACCGGCGCCTGACCGGCCCAGGCGATCCAGGCAGTCAGGTCGGGATGGTTGGACAGGCGCACGTCGCCGACCTCGACCTCGCCGCCGCTGAGGGGCGACAGGCCGAGAAAGAGATGCAGCAGGCTGCTCTTGCCCGAGCCGCTGGGGCCGAGCAGGGCGACGGTGGAGCCAGGCGCGATCTGCAGATCGAAGCCGGTCAGGACGGGGGCACCCGCCTCATAGGCGACAACCACGTCGCGGAAGGCGATGGCGGGGGCCTGTGCGGGAACAGGCGGGCGGATGGGCGAGGCCTCGGCGGCGTCGCTGAGACGGGCCAGACTGGGCACGGCGGCCTCGGCGGCCTGACGGTCATGATAGGCGGCGGCCAGACGGCGCATGGGCGCATAGACTTCCGGCGCCAGGGCCAGCAGGAAGAAGGCGCGGGTCAGGTCCAGTTGTTCGGGCGCGGGGAAGGGCAGCAGCTTCAGCAGGTTGAAGCCGCAATAGACGGCGACCAGGGCGACCGACAGGGCCGAGAAGAACTCCAGAATGGCCGAGGACAGGAAGGCGATCTTCAGCACGCGGCCGGTGCGCCGGGCCAGGTCGTCGGAGGCGCGGGCGATCACCGCCGTCTGCTGCGCCTCGGCCTGAAAGGCCAGGATGGCGGGCAGGGCGCGGATGCGGTCGAGAAACAGGCCCGACAGCCGCTCCAGCGCCTGGAACTGACGTCGGCTCTCGGCCCCCGCCGCCATGCCGGTCAGGGCCATGCCGATGACGAAGGGCGCCAGGGTGAAAAGCAGAATGCCCGCGGTGAAGGGGCTGACCACGGCCGCCGCGACGATCAGGATCAGCGGCGAGGCGGCCGCCGCGATCCGGGCGGGCAGGAAGCGCGAGACGTGGCCGTCCAGCGCCTCGACCCCCTCGACGGCGGCGGTCATGGTCTCGGCGTCGGACAACCGGCCCGAGAAGGCGCCGGCCAGGACCTGACGGCGAAGGCCGCCCTTGACCGCCCGCGCGGCGCGGGCGCCGATGGCCGTCGCGGCCTGCGCCAGAAGGCCGCGCGACAACAATGACATGGCGGCCAGAACCAGTCCCGGAACGGCCTTTTCGACGCCCTGAGGCAGGGCGCCGACGGCGAGGGCCAAACCGGCTGCAAAGCCGACAGCCGGGGCTGTATCGGCGATCACGAGGCCGCTGGAGAGGGCCAGAATCCGCCGCCAGGGAGAGGTTGCGCGCTTCAGCCAGGGGCCGGGAGCCGCTGTGTCGGTCGGTGGAGCTGTCATGGACATTCAACGCTACAGTATTAGGGTCATCTGCGCGCGGCTTTGATCAGGATCAAGGCGCCGGACCGGGCCATGGCCCAGGCTCGACGCCAGTCGGTGATCGTGAGCCGGCTGATCGGAGCCATAGCCCATGATTGACCTGGCGGTCGTCGACCTATCTCGCCTTCAGTTCGCGCTGACGGCCCTTTACCATTTCCTCTTCGTGCCCCTGACGCTGGGCCTCTCCTTCATGCTGGTCATCATGGAGAGCATCTATGTGATGACGCGACGGCCCATCTGGCGGACCATCACCCGCTTCTGGGGCACGCTGTTCGGCATCAACTTCGTGCTGGGCGTGGCCACGGGCCTGACCATGGAATTCCAGTTCGGCATGAACTGGTCCTACTACTCCCACTATGTCGGCGACATCTTCGGGGCCCCGCTGGCCATCGAGGGGCTGATGGCCTTCTTCATGGAGGCGACCTTCGTCGGCCTGATGTTCTTCGGATGGGACAAGTTGCCGCGCGTGGGGCACCTGTTCGTCACCTTCCTGGTGGCCCTGGGCACCAACCTGTCGGCCCTGTGGATCCTGGCCGCCAACGGCTGGATGCAGAACCCGGTCGGCGCCGCCTTCAATCCCGACACCATGCGGATGGAGGTCGTGGACTTCATGGCGGTGATCTTCAACCCGGTGGCCCAGGCCAAGTTCGTGCACACCGTCAGCGCGGGCTATGTCTGCGCCGCCGTGGTCGTGCTGGGCATCTCGGCCTTCTACCTGTTGAAGGGCAAGCACGTCGGTTTCGCCAAGCGGTCGATGACCGTGGCCGCGGCCTTCGGCCTGCTGTCGTCGCTGTCGGTCGTCGTCCTGGGCGATGAGTCGGGCTACGCCCTGACCGACAACCAGAAGATGAAGCTGGCCGCCCTGGAAGCCATGTGGCGCACCGAGCCGGCGCCCGCCGGCCTGACTGCCTTCGGTCTGCCCAGCCTGGAAGACCGCCACACCCATTTCGAGGTCAAGATCCCCTATGTCCTGGGCCTGATCTCGACGCGCAGCATCGACAAGCCCGTCATCGGCATTCTGGAGCTCGTCGCCGTCGCCGAGGACCGGATCGAACGCGGCGTCGTCGCCTATGACGCCCTGGAGAAGATCAAGGCGGATCCTGCCGACATGGCCGCGCGGGCGCAGTTCGAATCCGTGCGCGGCGACCTGGGTTACGGCCTGCTGCTGAAGCGCTATGTCGCCGATCCGCGTCTGGCCTCGCCCGAGCAGGTCAAGCAGGCGGCCTGGGATACGGTGCCGAACGTGCCGCTGATGTTCTGGGTCTTCCGCTTCATGGCGGGGATCGGCTTCCTGATGATCGGTCTGTTCGCCACGGCCTTCGTCCTGTGCACCCTGCGCAAGCACGACACGCGCTGGTTCCTGCGTCTGGCGGTGCTGGCCATCCCTCTGCCGTGGATCGCCATCGAATCCGGCTGGCTTCTGGCCGAGGTGGGCCGTCAGCCCTGGGCCGTGGAGGGCGTCCTGCCGACCTTCCTGGGCGCCTCCAGCCTAAGCGTGCCGCAACTGTGGACCACCATCATCGGCTTCACCCTGCTGTACGGGGCGCTGGCGGTGATCGAGGTCGGTCTGATCCTGCGCGCGGTCAAGAAGGGGCCGTTCGCCGAACAGGAAGCCCGCGAAGCCGAAGCCAGCACGGAAGGCGAGCCGGCGGTCGCCTGACCCCGGTCGTTGAAGGAAAAGAGAGATGGAACTTCCCCTCGACTACACCACGCTCCGCCTGATCTGGTGGGGACTGCTGGGCGTGCTGCTGATCGGCTTCGCCCTGACGGACGGCTTCGACATGGGTGTCGGCGCCCTGCTGCCCTTCGTCGCCAGGACGGACGAAGAACGCCGCATGGTGATCAACACCGTCGGCGCGACCTGGGAGGGCAACCAGGTCTGGTTCATCGTCGGCGGCGCGGCGATCTTCGCCGCCTGGCCCTTTGTCTATGCCGTCAGCTTCTCCGGCTTCTACCTGGCCATGTTCCTGGTCTTGTCGGCGCTGATATTGCGGCCGGTGTCGTTCAAGTACCGGTCCAAGCGGCCTGAGGCGCGCTGGCGCTCCATGTGGGACTGGGGCCTGTTCATCGGCAGCTTTGTCCCGGCCCTGGTGTTCGGCGTGGCGGTCGGCAACGTCATGCTGGGCGCGCCCTTCCGTCTGGATAGCGACCTGCGGGCCTTCTACGAGGGCACGCTGCTGGGTCTGTTCTCGCCCTTCACCCTGATCTGCGGTCTGCTGTCGGTCTGCATGCTGGTGCTGCACGGCGCGGCCTGGTTGTCGATCAAGGGCGAGCCGGGGCCGGTGCTGAACCGGGCGCGCACCTTCGGTACGATCGCCGGTCTGCTCAGCCTGGTGCTGTTCGCGGTCGGCGGCCTGTTCATCGCCTTTGGCGACATCGGCTTCCGCATCACGGGCGCGCTGGACACGGCGGGTGTCTCCAACCCGCTGCGGACTACGGTCGAGGCTGCGCCCGGCGCCTGGATGGACAACTACGGCCTCTATCCGTGGATGATCATCGCCCCGGTGCTGGGCTTCCTCGGCGCCCTGGTGGGCCTGATCGGGATGTGGCGCCGCTCGCCGGCCCTGGCCTTTGGCGGGTCGTCGGCCTCGGCGGTGGGGATCATTTCGACGGTCGGCCTGTCGATGTTCCCCTTCATCCTGCCCAGCTCGATCAACCCGCAGTCCAGCCTGACGGTGTGGAACGCCTCGTCCAGCCACACGACCCTGTTCATCATGCTGATCGTGGTGGCGGTCTTCCTGCCGATCGTCCTGCTCTACACCGCCTGGGTCTACAAGGTGCTGTGGGGCCGTTCGAGCACCGCCGAACTCAAGACCAACCCCGACCTCTACTGATCCCGCGAAAGGAGATCGTCCCATGTGGTATTTCGCCTGGATCCTGGGCCTCGGCCTGGCGGTGGCGTTCGGCGTGCTGAACGGCGTCTGGCACGAGTTCCAACTGTTCGACGAAGGCGACGAGGGCCGCTCCGAGCCCTGACCCTTCCCGTCGATGACATCAGCCTCTCCGACCTCGGTCGGGGAGGCTTTTTCATGGGTATTTTCTTAGGCTTGCGCTGGATCAAGGCGTCAAACCGGTGGCCGTGGGACGGTGTTTTCGACATCGAAGCCGGACCCTCCTCGATCCGGCGATTGTCGGGAATGATACCGATGAAGACCGCCGCCGTCCTTCTGGCCGCCGCCAGCGTTCTGACCCTGGCGGGCGCCGCCTCGGCCCAGACCGCCGCCCCTGAACCCGTCGGCAAGGGCACGCTGATCATCACAGCCCGCATGACCGGCGTCCTGCCGCAGGCCGATGACGCCATCGTCACCGACGCCGGCGCCGACAGCGGCCTGCACGTCGATGTCAGCGACGACTGGATGCCGACCCTGGGCTTCACCTGGTTCGTCGCCGACCACTGGGCCGTCGAGGCCATTCTGGGCGCCACCCAGCATGAGGTCCGCGCTAAGGGCGGGGCGACCGACGTGGCGGTGCACGAGACCTGGGTCCTGCCGCCGGTGGTGACGCTGCAATATCGCCCGACGCCGAATGCGACCATCAGCCCTTATGTCGGCGCCGGGGTCAGCTACATGGCCTTCTTCGAGGGCAAGGATAAGAATGGCTTCGAGGTCGATCTGGACAACGGCTTCGGCGTCGCGCTGCAGGCCGGCGCCGACTGGAACCTGTCGGGGCCGTGGACCCTGAACCTTGACGCCAAGAAGGTGTGGTTCGACACGGACGCCAAGATCAACGACGGCGCGCTGAAGAGCAGCGTCAGTCTTGATCCGTGGGTCGTGTCGGTGGGCGTCGGCCGCAAGTTCTAGGGCCGATGCGGGGAGGGGCGCGGAACGTCAGGCCGCGCCCCCTTCACCCCAATCTGTGAAAATGGATCAGCCCGCGCCTTCGCCCAGGGCCTTCAGCGCTTCGGGATCGGGCAGGGCCACCTCGTTGTTCGGCAGCAGTTGGATCAGGCCCGAGGTCTTGAACTGGGTGAAGACCCGGCTGACCGTCTCGATCGACAGGCCCAGATAGTCGGCGATGTCGAGGCGGGTCATGGGCAGGTGAACCCGGCCTTCCTCGCCGCCCAGCTGCACCTGCCGCGCCGACAGACGGGTCAGGAAGCTGGCGATGCGTTCGCGCGCCGTCTTGCGGCCCAGCAGGACGATCTGTTCCTGGGCCGCCATCAGCTCGTCGCCGGCCATGGCCACCAGCCGGTGCTCCAGCGCGGGCAGGGCGTTCAGCAACTGGTCGAACTCGCCACGCCGGAAGCGGCAGGCGCTCAGCGGCGTCAGCGCCTCGGCGGTGAAGCTGGAGGCGCCGCGCCCGCCCAGCCCCAAAAAGTCGCCCTGGAACAGGAAACCGGTGATCTGGCGCCGGCCGTCGGGCAGCAGGCGATACAGCTTCACCGCGCCGTCGACGACGTTGAAGACGAAGGGATTGGGATCGCCTTCGTGGAACAGGGCCTGCCCCGGCTGGGCCGTCACCGTCTCGCTGGCGCAGGCCATGCTCTGCAGCTCGTGGCCCTTCAGGTCGGCGCAGACGCCCAGCGGCCGCGCCCCGCAGGTCGCGCAGGGGTGGATGTCCTCAAGGCGGACTTCGGCATGGTCGGCGGCAGCCGCGGCGGCGGATATCAAGATCGTAACTCCAGAGTCCCGCCAACCTAGGCCAGACGACGCGGTAATCGAAGGGTTCAGGCGGTCGCAGGCTGATCATCGTCGGTATAGCGCAGCCGCGCGCCCAGACGACGGGCCAGGACGGTCAATTCGACCGCCAGGCTTTGCCGCACCAGGGGGCGCACGCCCATTTCACGCACGACGAAGGGGCCGGCCCACAGGGTCTCGCCGAACTCCAGATCCGGCTGCCGCCACCAGGTGACGAAGCCCAGAACCCCGCCGCGCTGGCTGCGGGCGCTCAGAATGCCGCGACTGTCGGGCGCCGCGCGCCAGTCGCGCAGAAAGGTTCGCCACTGGTCGGCGTCGAGATCGGGCCGCCACATCCGGGCGAGGGCGAACTCGGCCGCTCCCTCGGCCTCGGTCAGGGGCGCGACGCTCAAACGGGGCGCATCCGGCATGAGGCGGGACTCGGTCATGCGACCATTTCGCGCCGGCAGCGCCAAATCGCCTTGATCTGTGTCAAGGTGAACCCGGCAGGCCCGCCGCAGGTTCACAGCGAAGGAGTTCAGGTCATGACTACAGCAGCATCCAGCGTGATCCCGATTCACGGTGCGGCGGTGGCCGCGATCCTCAAGCTGCTGGATGGCCAGCGGCTGATGACCCTGGCGTCCAATCGCGCCGACGGGCGGCCGCAGGCCAGCACGCTCGGCTATCTGAACGACGGGCTGAACCTCTATTTCGTCACCGCGCGCGACAGCGAGAAGTTGCGCAACATCATCGCCGATCCGCGCGTGGGCGTGGCCGTGCGCGGCGTGGCCGGTGAGGGGGAGGCGGTCGGCCTGTCCATCGACGGCCGAGCCGAAGAAGTGACGGACGGCGACGAGGTCCTGCGGCTGAACGACCTGATCATCGCCCGGTCGCCCGAGATCAGTCCCTGGGCGCCGGGAGGCGACGCCGTGGCGGTGGTGAAGGTGATTCCCGAACAGGTCGAGGCGGTCGCCGTTCTGGACGGCCGCAGCCGCGCCCAGACCTTCTCGATCGGCGATCCCGACCGCGTCGTGCATGGCGTCAGCTATGAGCCGAGCGCCGTAGCGCGGCTGTTCTGAACAAACCCGCGCATCTATCGGCGGTTATCGCGAAACGCCCCTTGAAATGCCCTCGGCCGTCAGGCATATGCGCCCCTCTGGCGAGGTTAGCGCCGTCGAGCTTGCTCACGGCGCATTGATCTTTGTCCGGGACACTAGGAGTGTAGCTCAGCTGGTAGAGCATCGGTCTCCAAAACCGAGGGTCGTGGGTTCGAGTCCCTCCGCTCCTGCCATTCCCCCTGTCGCAGTCGCCTGGGAGTTCCCATGTGAGGCGACAGGTTCCAGAGGTTGAAGAGACGTCATATGGCCAAGGCGAAGACCCCCGGCGGTCGCCGCACCGTGGGAAAGCAGACCGTAGCCGCCGCGCAAGGCGCCGCCACGGTCGCCGTTGACGCGCCTGCACCCAAGAAAAAGACGTCGCCTGCCCAGTTCTTCAGCCAGGTTCGCGCTGAAGCCCGCAAGATCGTCTGGCCCAGCCGCAAGGAGACCTGGATCACCTCGGTGATGGTCTTCATCATGGTGCTGATCGCCTCGGCCTTCTTCTGGATCGTCGATACGGGTCTGGGCTTTGCGTCCCGCTTCATTCTCGGCCTCGGCCAATAAAGGAGACGCGCACATGAGCGATGCAGCGCCCAAGCCGGCGGCCAATCCCCGCCACAAATGGTATATCGTCAACGCCTACTCGAACTTCGAAAAGAAGGTCGCGGAGCAACTGCGCGAGCAGGCGAAGCAGCAAGGCCTTGAAGACAGCTTCTCCGAAATCCTGGTTCCGACCGAGGAAGTCGTCGAGATCCGTCGCGGCCGCAAGGTGAACTCGGAACGCAAATTCTTCCCCGGCTACGTGCTGGTGAAGATGGAGATGACCGACAACGCCTATCACCTGGTCAAGAACACGCCGAAGGTCACGGGCTTCCTGGGCGCCGCGGGCGGCACCAAGCCCCTGCCGGTCTCGGAACGTGAAGTCCAGAACATCATCGGCGCCGTGGAAGAGGGCGTCGAGCGTCCGAAGCCCACCATCCGCTTCGACATCGGCGAGACCGTCAAGGTCATCGACGGTCCCTTCGCCAGCTTCGACGGTCAGGTCGAAAGCGTCGACGAGGACAACGCCCGCCTGCGCGTGGCCGTGTCCATCTTCGGCCGCCCGACCCCGGTGGATCTGGAATACAATCAGGTCGAGAAGACCGGCGGCTGATCGTTTCGATCATCGCCTGAACGACGCTCAGCGGCGACCTTCGGGTCGCCGTTTTGCTTTGTCGGCATCATTGGACACGCCGCATTGCGCGTGAGCTGGTGTGTCGCTTTCAGGAAATTGACGGGATTGGCGTGGCGCAGGGGCGTTTTCGCCAACCTGGCTTTCATCGTGATAGGCTTCGCGTGGCTGTTCGCCGCAGGAAAGCGAATTTCAGACGATTCAGACTCATTGGACTCTGTTTTTCAGAAAGTCGTGCGTAACGACGGCGTTGAATTGGGTCGGCCGGGTATGGATGGAGAATTCAGGATGCGCGTAGCCTTCGTTCTGACCGGTGCAATGATTATGGGGGGATGCGCCACTGCCCCCTCCAAGCCCATAGAAGTCGCGACCGTAGAGTGTGAGGCTTCGAGCGAGACTGGCGAGGTCCGGAACTGCGTCCTGATTTCACAGACTATCGAAGGCTCGGATTTCGGAGAGTTCGCGGTGGGGGAGGTTGGAAGCGGTCGTTTGAAGCCTTCGACGCAATACCAAGGGTGGCGGAAGTTCAGCGTTCAGGTCCGGGGGCGGGGCAGCTAGCTCGCTGTCTGTGCTTCATCAGACTCGGGGCGTCGCCACTATCGAGTGGGGATCCATATCGAACACCCTCGTTTGCGTTTGCACGACTACCCTGTTAAACGCGCGCCTTCGCTGGACGGCCTTCGAGTCGTCAGGCGGCAAATCCGTGGGAGGCAGCCATGCCAGACCACGGCTCACCGGCCCCTTCAGTCTCTGTCGGGGTCATCCATAGGAGAGACCAATGGCCAAGAAGATTCTCGGCTATATCAAACTGCAAGTTGCGGCCGGTTCGGCCACGCCTTCGCCCCCGATCGGCCCGGCACTGGGTCAGCGCGGCGTCAACATCATGGGCTTCTGCAAGGAGTTCAACGCGCGCACCGAGAAGGTCGCCAAGGGCACGCCCCTGCCGACCGTCATCACGGTCTACCAGGACAAGTCCTTCACCTTCATCACCAAGACCCCGCCGGCCACCTTCTACCTGAAGCAGGCCGCCGGCATTAGGTCGGGCGCCAAGCTCGTCGGTCGTGAAATCGCCGGCAAGGTCACGCAAGCGCAAGTTCGCGAGATCGCTGAAGCGAAGATGAAAGACCTGAACGCCAACGACATCGACGCTGCCATGCGCATCATCGAAGGCTCGGCCCGCGCGATCGGCATCGAAGTGGTGGAGGGCTAATCCATGGCTAAGCAAACCAAGGCTCACAAGGCTCGCACCGGCGTCACGCAGGACCTCCTGCCGTTCGCCGACGCCATCAAGCTGGTCAAGGACAACGCCAAGGCCAAGTTCGACGAGTCGCTCGAAATCGCCGTCAACCTGGGCGTCGACCCGCGTCACGCCGACCAGCAGGTCCGTGGCGTCGTCAACCTGCCGTCGGGCACCGGCCGTGACGTCCGCGTCGCCGTCTTCGCCAAGGACGCCAAGGCTGATGAAGCCCGCGCCGCCGGCGCTGAATACGTCGGCGCCGAGGATCTGTACGAGCAGATCAACGGCGGTCTGATGGACTTCGACCGCGTCATCGCTTCGCCCGACATGATGGCCCTGGTCGGCCGTCTGGGTAAGGTGCTGGGTCCGCGCGGCCTGATGCCGAACCCCAAGGTCGGCACCGTGACCCCGAACGTCGCCCAAGCCGTCAAGGACGCCAAGGGCGGCGCCGTCGAGTTCCGCGTCGAGAAGGCCGGTATCGCTCACGGCGGCATCGGCAAGGTCTCCTTCACGCAGGACGCCCTGGAAGCCAACGTCAAGGCCTACGTGGACGCGCTGAACCGCGCCAAGCCGGCCGGCGCCAAGGGCACCTATGTGAAGCGCATCACCCTGTCGTCGACGATGGGCCCGGGCTTCAAGGTCGATCCGGCTTCGCTGGTCTGATCTCCAGCGTCGCGCTGAAATGACGAAGACCCCGGAGAGCGATCTCCGGGGTCTTTTTCTTTGAGCCTACCGCGCTTCGCGCTGCTTGAGGCCCTGGGCCGCGGGTCAGTAGCCGACGTGAAGCGCTGGCGGCTATGCCTCGGCGTCTCGATCTCATCGGCCATGGCGATGGCGTAGTCGGGGAAGGAGATGGCGCTGCGGCCGTCGGCGGTAACCAGCAGGCTGTCTCCGCCGAGGCGGAACTGGCCGGTCCGTTCGCCGCCGTCGAACACGGCGGACGGCGACAGGAAGGTCCAGTTCAGGTCGGTTTCCTGGCGCAGGCGATCCAGGAAGCGCCCGCCCGCCGCCGCTTCGGCCTTGTAGATCTCGGGGAAGTCCGGGGTGTCGATGACCTTCAGACCTGGCGCGGCCTCCAGGCTGCCGGCGCCGCCGACCACCAGATAGCGCGGCACGCCCGCCGCCTTGACGGCGCCGATCAGGGTTTCGGGGTCGCTGTCCGTGAACATGACGGCGCTGATCACGGCGTCGGCGCCCTTGAGAAGCGCGGGCAGGGCGGCTGCATCGGTCACGTCGCCGCTGACGGCGGTGATCCCGTCGTCGGTTGGGATGCGCGCGGGGTTGCGAGCGACGCCCGTCACCTGATGGCCGCGCGCGGCCAACTCCTTGGTGATTTCCGATCCGGCGCGACCGCTGGCGCCGAGGACTGTGATCTTCATGGGGAGGACTCCATAGGTTACCAATGGAGACCAGGTGTGATAATGGAAGTGACCATGCAAGAAGGCACCGAAACCTCATCAGGTCACCCGGCGGAAACCGGGCAGGGGCTATGGCGCGGCGACGTCTACGCCGCTGACTGCCCGACGCGCCTGCTGCTGGATCGGATCGCGGACAAGTGGACGGTGCTGTTGCTGACCACGCTGGCGGGCGAGCCGATGCGCTTCAACGCCCTGAAGCGGCGCATTGAGGGCGTGTCGCAGAAGATGCTCAGCCAGACCCTGCGTCAGATGGAGCGGGACGGCCTGGTGACGCGCACGGTCGAGGCGACGGTCCCCGTGTCCGTCACCTATGCCATCGCGCCTTTGGGTCAAACCCTGGTTCAGGCGCTCCAGCCCATGATCGAGTGGGCCGAGACGCGGATGCCGGAGGTGGGGCAGGCCCAGGCGGCATATGACCGGCGCGCTGCTTAAGCGGCCTGGAAGTCGCGCTGGGCCTTCATCATCTCGGTGATCAGCACCTTTTCCTTGTCGTCCAGATAGGGGTTCCAGACGTCGAAGATCAGGATGACGCGCAGGTCGTCGGCGTCGTTCCAGGCCTCATGCTCGATGGTGTCATCAAACACCCAGGCCTTGCCCATTTCCCACGGTCGCGTTGTATTCCCGACGCGGAAACGGGCTGGCCCGGGCAGGATGATCGGCAGGTGGGCCAGCAGGCGGACGTTGGACGAGCCCGTATGCGCCGGGATGTGGGTGTGCGGCTGCAGGGCCGAGAACATGGCGGTCGGGGCGAACCCGTCCTGATCGGCCATCGGCAGGCTTTCCAGCAGGGCGGCTGTGCGCGGGCAGCGGGCGCAGACCGCGTCCTGGCGTCGTCCGTCCTTCCACAGGAACAGAGAGCTCCATTTTCGGGAGTGGTTCAGTTCGCCCCATTGATTGACCGGCGCGCCCTTGGGGTAGGCGATGTAGGGCGCGAACTCGTCGAAGGCGGTTTCCAGCAGCCCCGCCAACTCCTCCTGAATGACCGAAGTGGCGTCTTCCAGTGTGGCAAGCCAGGGAAACAGGCTGCGGTCGTAGAAGGGAATGATGGGCAGGCGAGGATAGTTCAGCAGCAGCGGTTGCTGTTTCGGCGGCTGGATCAGACCGGCGTAGATCTCCAGTCCCTCATCGAACCGATCCAGCGCCGCTTCGCCAACGTCGGCGCGCAATCCCGCCAGGCGCTGGCGCAAGAAGTCCCCCAAGGCCCGCGCGTGCTGGTCGACCATTCGGGCGGCGTAGTCCATCTGGGCGACGACCGCCGGCTGGCAGTGGGCGCGCGGCGGGGCGATCTTCAGGGCGTCGCGATAGACGTCGACCGCCGCTTTGGGCTGATTGATCTTCTCCAGCATGGCGCCTTTCGCCAGCAGGGCGGCGAAGTCGTAGGGCTTCATGTCCAGGGCTTCATCCAGGACGGCGAGCGAGGCGTGGAAATTCCCCAGCAGGCGAAGCGCGACCGCGCGGTTCAGCGTGGCGTTGTGCGTGCGCCCGAGGGCGTCGGCCTGATCCAGCAGCGCCAGGGCCTGATTGGGGTCGCGCCGGGCCAGGGCCTGGCCGGCCTGAATCAGGAATTGTTCCTGCGCAGGACTATGGTCGGGCATGCGCACTCCCCAATGCGGACACAATCATGAACGGGTCGTAATGTTGCATTGCCGCAGACCGCGTCAACGGGGATTGTGGGAAACGGCAGTTTCCGTGTGCGGATGACTTGACGAAGGGGACCGGAATCCGGTCTTGGGGCGCTGTCGCCTCGCGCGGCTATTGCGGAGACGACCCATGCTGAGCTGGTTCCAGGCGCTGTTGCCCAAGGAAGACAACTTCTTTCGCCTGTTCGACGCCCACGCCGCCGCCCTGGTGAAGGGCGCGGATGCGCTGCGCCACACGATGGAGGGCGGCGACGCGACGGCTGACTGGTGCCAGAAGATCGTCGATCACGAGCATGAGGCCGATGAGATCGCGCGCGAAGTCCTGTTCGCCGTGCGCCGCAGCTTCATCACCCCGTTCGACCGCTCGGACATTCGCGGCCTGACCAACTCGCTGGACGACACGATCGACCAGATGCAGAAGACGGCCAAGGTCGTCACCCTGTATGAAATGCGCGAGTTCGCTCCCAAGATGCGCGAGCTGGCTGACATCGCCGTCCAGTGCGGCGCCCTGACGGTCGAGGCGGTGTCCCTTCTGCCGGCCATGCGCAAGAATCACGAGCGGCTGAACGAGCTCACCGAACAGATCGCCCGCCTCGAAAGCCAGAGCGACACCCTCTACGACGAGGGCATGAAGGCGCTCTATGAGCTTCACCGCCACGACATGACCGGCGGCAACACCCTGGGCTTCATCATCGGCGGCGAGGTCTATGATCACCTCGAGAAGATCATCGACCGCTTCGAGGATGTGGCGAACCGCATCAACGGCGTTCTGGTCGAGCACCTGTAGGGTCTGATGGATCACGCCCTCCTGATCCTGATCTTCCTGATCGGCGTCGCCCTGCTGTTCGACTTCCTGAACGGCCTGCACGACGCGGCCAATTCGATCGCCACCATCGTGGCCACGCGCGTCCTGCCGCCGATCTATGCGGTCGGCTGGGCGGCCTTCTTCAACTTCATCGCCTTCCTGTTTTTCGGCCTGCACGTGGCCGATACGATCGGACGGGGGATTATCTCGCCCGACGTGATTTCGGATCAGGTGATCTTCGGCGCCCTGATGGGGGCGATCAGCTGGAACGTCATCACCTGGCTGGCCGGTATTCCGTCCTCAAGCTCGCACGCCCTGGTCGGCGGCCTGCTGGGCGCGGGCATCGCCAAGGCGGGGACCAGCGCAGTCGTCATCGCCGGGGTGCTGAAAACGGTGGGCGCCATCTTCATGTCGCCGGCCATCGGCTTCCTGCTGGCCCTGCTGTTGGTGCTGATCGTGTCGTGGTTGTTCGCCAAGGCCAATCCCAACTTTGCGGACCGGATCTTCCGTGGCCTGCAGTTCGTCTCGGCCTCGGCCTATTCGCTGGGCCACGGCGGCAATGACGCGCAGAAGACCATGGGGATCATCGCCATCCTGCTGTATTCGCGCGGCATGCTGGGCGGTGAGTTCCACGTGCCCTTCTGGGTCGTGATCACCTGTCAGGCGGCCATTGCGCTCGGCACCCTGTTCGGCGGCTGGAAGATCGTCCACACCATGGGCTCGCGCATCACGCGGCTCAGCCCGCAGCAGGGCTTCTGCGCCGAGACGGGCGGGGCCATTACCCTGTTCGCCGCGACCAGCATGGGCATCCCGGTGTCGACCACCCACACCATCACCGGCGCCATCATCGGCGTGGGCGCGGCCAAGCGCGTCTCGGCCGTGCGCTGGAGCGTGGCGCGCAGCATCGTCACCGCCTGGTTCATCACCATGCCGGCGGCCGCCGCCATCGGCGCGATCTTCTACTTCCTCGGCGGCTTCTTCCTGACCTGATGACCGCGCCGGCTCGAACAGAGACCTCCGAGACCCGTCAGGTCGCCGCCTTGCCCTGGCGTCGGGGCGAGAACGGGGTGGAGGTGATGATGATCACCTCGCGCGAGACGCGCCGCTGGGTCATTCCCAAGGGCGGTCGCATGGTGGGCAAGACCGATCCCCAGGCGGCGGCTCAGGAGGCCTATGAGGAGGCAGGCATCCAGGGCGAGACTCAGGACGCTCCCATCGGCCATTTCCGCTACGCCAAGCGGCTGAAGTCGGGTGCGACCCAGGCCTGCATCGTCGCCGTCTATCCGCTGGAGGTCCTGATCCAACTGGGCGCCTGGCCCGAGGACCAGCAGCGACAGCGGCGCTGGATGCCGCAGGCCGAGGCGGCGGACTCGGTGCACGAAACCGATCTGGCCGAGCTGGTCCGGGGCTTCAACCCGGCGGCTTGAGCAAGCCGGTCCTGTTGGTGTTGCGAAGAACGACGAATTCTGGGCGTATGCCGTCCCTTGGAGGGGCCATGCGTAAATTCAGTCTGATCGTTGCTATCTCGATGTCACTGCCGGCGAGCTTTGCGCACGCGCAAGAGGGGGTTCGCGCTCAACCGCCGACGTCCGATATGCTGGTGATGGTGGTGCGGGATGACCCGCGTCCGGCCCTGGCCGAACAACTGGTGCAGATGACCCTCAGGGGGATGGACAAGTTCACTCAGGAAATGCTGACGCAGCAGCTCGCGGGGGCTGAGGGGGTCATGCCTGAGGAGCAGGCGCGCTGGCTTCGGCGGAACGCCGGTCCCATAGCAGATAGCAATCTGCGTTCCCTGGTCGATGCGATCACCCATGAGTATGCGACGCGATTCACTGAGGCGGAACTGAACGCCCTGATCGCCTTCTATGGCGGGCCGCTGGGGCAAGACATCGCGCGCAAGCAGATGGAGGCTGGCGGTGCGCTGGGCGAGGCGGCGCAGAAGTTTCAGATCGCCTTCGCCACAGAGCTCATGACCAAGTTTTGCGGCCAGTTCGACTGCGAGGGCGAAGCGGCCAAGGGAACGCCCACAGGAAAGCCGTCGCGCCGTTGATTTCCTCGCTCAGCCGTGTATAGAGCCCGCTTCTCGTCAGGGCCTCGGCCTTGGCGGATCCTGTCCGAGAACTTCGGGACGTGGGGGCCACCCGCGTCATAATCGTCCAGAGAGCCCTCTGGCGCCGTGGGGAGATGGGGATGCAAAGACCTTCATCCAGCCGTTTTCGGCCGGATTAGGCCTGCTTCCTTCGGACAATAAGACCGGCCTGAACGCTGTGCAGCGATGCGCGGCGCTATGGCCAAATCCGTCGTCGGGAATTAGCCCGGCGGCGAATACCAAAACTGGAGACCGCAATGGACCGCGCACAAAAAGCCGAGTCGATCGAATCGCTGAAGAGCGTTTTCGCCGACGCGGGCGCCGTGGTCGTGACCCACAACTTGGGTCTGACCGTTGCGGAGATGGAAGACCTGCGTGGTCGCCTTCGTAAAGAAGGCGGCGCGTTCAAGGTGGTGAAAAACCGTCTGGCGCTCAAGGCGCTGGGCGTCGAGGAAGGCAGCGAATACCACGACCTGTTCAAGGGTCCCGTGGGCATCGCATATGCAGCCGACCCCGTCACCGCCGCGAAGGTCGCGGCTGAATTCGCCAAGGGCAACGACAAGTTCAAGCTCATCGGCGGTTTCATGGGCGACAAGGTGCTGGACGCTGCGGGCGTCGACGCCCTGTCCAAGCTGCCGTCGCTGGACCAACTGCGTGGCAAGCTGATCGGCCTGCTGCAAGCCCCGGCGACCAAGGTCGCTGGCGTTCTGCAAGCACCCGCCGGCCAACTGGCTCGCGTCTTCAACGCATACGCGACCAAAGACGCCGCCTAAGCCTCGTCATCTCTGCATATCTCTCTGAACCTCATCCTACCGAAGGAAGACTAAAATGGCTGATCTCGCCAAGATCGTTGAAGAACTGTCGGCTCTGACCGTCCTGGAAGCCGCTGAACTGTCGAAGCTGCTGGAAGACAAGTGGGGCGTCTCGGCCGCCGCTCCGGTCGCCGTCGCCGCTGTCGCCGGCGCCGCTGCTCCGGCTGAAGCCGCTGAAGAGCAAACCGAGTTCACCGTTGTCCTGGTGGACGGCGGCGACAAGAAGATCAACGTGATCAAGGAAGTCCGCGGCGTCCGCACCGACCTGGGTCTGAAGGAAGCCAAGGACCTGGTCGAAGGCGCTCCGCAGAACGTCGTCGAGAACGTTTCGAAGCAAGTCGCTGAAGAGCTGAAGAAGAAGCTCGAAGAAGCCGGCGCCAAGATCCAGATCAAGTAAGATCGGGTCCTGGTCCTCGGCTTCGGCCGAAGGCAAGACTTCAAGGAACGGGTCGGAGGGAAACCTCCGGCCCGTTTTCTTTTGGGCGTGGCCCAGGCGGCAATGAAAAACGGCCCGGGATCGCTCCCGGGCCGCTTCTGTTTCCGGCGGCGGCGTCCTAGCGGCGACGCGGCGTCAGGATGTCGCCGAGGCGGTCCGGCGTGCCCTCGATGCGTTCCAGGCGCGGGTAGCGCAGGCCGTCGTGGTAGTCGAAGGCGACGGTGCGGTAGCGGTCGCCGTTCTTGAGCAGCAGCGAGATCGGGGCGTCGGTCCCCTTGGCGGCGGTGACGGCGTCACGCAGGACCTCGGGGGAGGCGGCGCGGTCGTTGACGGCGACCAGATCCCAACCCGGGCCGATGTCGGCCTCGAAGGCGCGGCCGCCCCAGCGAACGCCGGTCAGCTTGTTCGTCGAGGACAGGGTGAAGCCCAGGGAATACTGGAAGTCGTTGGCCCAGCCCGACTGGATGCGTTTCTCGGCGGCGGTCAGGCTGTCGGTATAGGTCAGGCGATAACCGCCGCGCGCCAGACCGTCCAGCGGGGCCTTGGCGTCCGGGCCCGTCGCGTCGAGGCGGGTGCGCAGGAAGGTCGCCCAGTCATGCGGGTGGACGGCGTTCAGGACCGCCACCACGTCGTCGAAGACATAACCGCGGGGCGCGTACGATCCGTCGTCGCCGCCGAAGAAGCCCTTGGCGAAGTCGTCCAGCGACTTCTTGCCGCCAGTCCCCTCGCGGATCAGGGTGTCGGCGTCCAGCCAGATCAGCAGGGACTCGCGGTAGTAGTCGCCGGTGCCGCGCATCCACGAGGCGTAAGGGTTGCTGGTCCGGTAGCCGAGCAGGTTGTGGTTGTTGGTGTCCTGCAGCGGGCGCCAGGCGCGGCCGGGCTGGTTGTCGTAGAAGGCGGCGACCTCGGCGAAGCTGGTCAGGATGTCGGCCTTGGAGGCCAGGCCCGAGCGGGCGGTCAGCACGTCGCCCCAGTATTCCGTCTGGCCCTCATAGACCCAGAGCAGGGTGTTCTGGGTCGGGATGTTGTGGTTGGCGGTCAGCTCGTCGGCGGGGCGCTGGCGCTTGCCGTTCCAGGCGTGAACGAACTCGTGCGGCAAGAGGCCGACAGCGCCCAGGTCCTTGCCCCAGGTGGTGAAGAAGTCGGTCGGGACCGTGTTCTCGGACGAGCGGTGATGCTCCAGGCCGATGCCGCCCAGTTTCGACGTGGCGGCGACCAGGAAGTCGTAGCGGTCATAGGGACGGGCGCCGAACAGGCGGTCGGTCTGGGTGACCAGGTTCTCAAACCAGCCAAGCTGTTCCGCCGTCGGGGCGATGTGCCTGGCCGCGTCCGCCACGATGTTCAGGTGGACGGCCTCGCCCCTGGGGTCGATCTCGATGCGGCGATAGTGGGCGCCGCCGAACAGGGGGCTGTCGATCAGGGAGTAGAGGTCGGTCGGCTTGAAGGTCGCCAGGCCGTTCTCAAAGCTGTCGGTGTCCAGGGCCACGCCGTACTGCCAGCCCTGCGGCAGGCGGATCGAGGGGGCGAAGGTGATGCCGGTCGAGCGGTAACCGGCGGGGTAGAGGAGGGCCTTTTCCCACTGCAGGTTGACGATCTCGGGCGTCATGGTCACGCGCCAGGTCGAGCTGTCGGGCTGGGTCAGCCACTGGAACTCGACCACGATCTCGCTGACGCCCTGGGGCACGTCCACGTGGAAGGCGTAGGGGTCGATGGTGTCGCGCAACCAGTCGATCCGGTTCCCGCCGCCGGTCACGGTGACGCCCGAGATCAGCTGGATCGGGCCGGTGTCGGCGTGGTTGCCGGGCAGGAATTTCGGATAGAGCAGGACCAGTGGCCCGGCCGAGACCGGGATGGTCTGGCGGACACGGATGATCTTGCGTTCGACGTCGGTGGCGTCGACCTCATACTTGATGACGCCGGGATAGGCCGCGGCCGTCGGAGCCGGGATCGGCGGCAGGGCCCGAGGCAGGCCCAGGGGCGTGTTCTGGGTCGTGGGGGCGGCCGGAGCCTGCGGGCCGGTCCATTGCTGGGCGAGAGCGGTCGAGGCGACCGAGGTCAGCAACAGGGCGAGGGCGGCGGCGGGCAGGCGTCGGGTCATCGGAAATCCAGAACTCAAATGCAGACAGGCTTAGACTAGCAGGGCTAGCGGCGGCGCGGGGAGAGGATGTCGCCCAGCCGGTCCGGTGTCCCCTCGATCCGCTCCAGGTGCGGGTAGCGCAGGCCCTCGTGGTAGTCGAAGCGGACGGTCTTGAAGCGGTCGCCGTTCTTCAGGATCAGCTCGATCGGCTCGGATGATCCCTTGGCGGCGGTGACGGCTTCCTTGAGCGCGTCGGCCGAGGCGGCGCGACCGCCGACGGCGACGACTTCCCAGCCGGATGTAAGTCCCTGTTCAAAGGCCGGGCCGCCCCACAGGACCGAGGTGATCCGGTTCGCCCCGTTCATCATGAAGCCGAGCGAATAGGTGAAGTCGTTGCGGCCCAGCTCTTTATGCAGGGCGCCCATGTAGCCGGACGGCTGCTCCTTGAAGACCAGGCGGTAGCCGCCGCGCTCGATGCCGTCCAGCGGACCGCGCGAGGTCGGGCCGACCGCGTCCAGGCGCTCGCGCAGGAAGGCGGCCCAGTCGGCAGCCTGGACCCCGGCCAACGTCGAGGTCACGGTATCGAAGGTGTAGGGGGCCGGGTTCCAGTCGCCGTCCTCGACGCCGAAGAAGGCCTTGGCGAAGTCGTCGAGCGACTTCTTGCCGCCGGTCTGCTCGCGGATCAGGGTGTCGGCGTCCAGCCAGATCAGCGAGCCCTCGCGGTAATAGTCCTCGCTGCGCTGATAGCTGCCCCAGGGCTGCGGACGGCGCTGGCTGATGATGGGGTCGTTGGTGGTGTCCTGCATGGCGCGCCACTGGCGGCCGGGGATGTTCTGGAAGCTGGCGGCGGTCATGGCCAGAACGTCCAGCGCCTGTTGCTTCGACATCAGGCCCGCGCGGGCGGTCAGGACCAGGCCCCAGTACTGCGTCTGGCCCTCATAGACCCACAGCAGGGAGTTCTGCAGCGGCGCGTTGAGGTTGGGCGTCATCTGGTCGGCGGGGCGGCGCCACTTGCCGTTCCAGCTGTGGGTGTATTCGTGGCCCAGCAGGTCGCGGTCGCCCAGCGTGGCCTCGCGGTCGGTGAAATACTTGGGGTCGACGCTGTTCTCGGAGGAGCGGTGATGCTCCAGGCCGATGCCGCCCAGCTTGTCCGTCACGGCCAGCAGGAAGTCGTAGTGGTCGAAGTGACGGGCGCCGAACAGGCGGTCGGCCTGCTGCACCAGATTGCGGTGCAACTGGATATGCTCGTCCGAGGCTTCCAGCATTTTGGCGGTGTCAGCCACGACGTTCAGGCGGACCGGCGAGCGGCCGCCGGGGTCGAGGTCGATCTGGCGATAGTGCTGACCGGCGAAGACGGGGCTGTCGGCCAGGTGGTCGAGGGTGATGGGGGCGAAGCTCGCTACGCCATCGCTGAAGCTGACGGTGTCGAGGCCTGCGCCGAAGTTCCAGCCGGCGGGCAGCTTCAGGCTCGGCTTGAAGGTGATCTGACGCGAGTAGTAGCCCGCCGGATAGAGCAGCGCCTTCTCCCACTGGATGTTCAGCATCTCGGGGGTGACGACCACGCGGCCCTGACCGCCCTCGATCGGGGTCAGCCACTGGAAGGCGACCTCGACCTGGCTGACGCCCGCCGGCACCTCGATCTGATAGGCCCAGGGCTGGACCGTGTTGCGCACCCATTCCAGCCGCTGGCCGTTGGCGGTGAAGGTCAGGCCGCCGACATTGGCTACGGGGCCGACCGGGCCGTGGGCGCCGGGAATCCACTGGGGATAGAGCAGAACCATCGGCCCTGCCTGGGTCACGGGAATGGTCTGGCGGACCTGGACCAGTCGGCGGTCGATGTCGGTGGCGTCCACCTCGATGCCGATGACGCCCGGATAGGCGACGTCGCGGGGCGCGGGGATCGGCGCAAGAGCCACGGGCAGGGCGGGCGTGCCGACTTGAGCGAGCGCGGGCGCGCCCATTGAAACCAGCAGGGCGGCGGCGCTGACGGCCAGGGCGAAACGCTTCATGGACAGGAATTTCCCCAAGGGCCGCCCCAACGCGGCCCGAACTGGGCGGCAGACCACAATGCGTCGGCCCTCGCGTCAAGGCCGCATGACGGATCCCGGTCAGCCCGCCGGGTTCACTTCCAGCAGTTCGACGGTGAAGCGCAGGGCCGAGTTGGCGGGGATTTCGTCGCCCATCCAGCGCGGGCCGTAGGCGAGGTCGGCAGGGATGACGAACTCATAGGTCTCGCCAGTGCGCATCAGGGCGACGCCCTCGGTCCAGCCCTTGATGACGCGGTTCAGCGGGAAGCTGGCGGGTTCGTTGCGCGAGTAGGAGCTGTCGAACTCGCGGCCGTCGATGAAGGTGCCGCGATAGTGGACCTTGACCGTGTCGGCGGCGACCGGCTGGACGCCGTTCGGGTTGGCCTTGCCGACGCGGCGGTACTGCAGGCCTGAGGGCGTGGTGGTCCAGCCCTTTTGTTGGCCGTTCCACATCAGATAGGCGGCCTGACCGACCTCCCAGTTCTCCTGGGTGGCGGGGCCTTGCGGCACGACCTGGGCGATGGTCGCGGGCGCCGAGGCGCAGGCCGACAGGGTCAGGGCGAGGGCGGTCGCGGCAAGCGCGGGCAGAGCGATGCGGTTCATACGGCTAGGCTTATCACGCCGATCGAAACTGTCACCTGCCTGCGTCGAGGGCCTTTATTTCGCCGGAGATCGGCGTATATATGCCGCTCCGCAGATTCCAAGAATCCCGCGCGAAAGCGCCGAGGCCCGGTTTGTCGCCCTCCGACCGGTGCGCAGGCGTCGCTCCTTTCCCAAGGAGCGGGCATATCAGGCGTCCTGATCCCGCAGCGGGTCGAGGGTGGGCGCCGAGAGAACTTTTCGGTCACGACCGCCGTTCGGCGTGCCGTGGCTGCTGCATTGACGTCGGGCCCTCATCGGCTCGCGATTGGGAAAACAGAATGGCAAACTCCACTGACGGTCTCGCCCTGGGTAAGATCGCCTCCGCCACCTCGTTCACCGGAAAGAAGCGCATTCGTCACTCGTTCGGGCGTATCCCCGAAGCGGTGAAGATGCCGAACCTGATCGAGGTTCAGCGCGCTTCCTACGAGCAGTTCCTGCAGCGCGAAGTGCGCAGCGGCCTGCGCAAGGACCAGGGCATCGAGGCGGTCTTCAAGTCGGTCTTCCCGATCAAGGACTTCAACGAGCGCGCCGTCCTGGAGTACGTGTCCTACGAGTTCGAGGACCCCAAGTACGACGTCGAGGAATGCATCCAGCGCGACATGACCTATGCCGCGCCGCTGAAGGTCAAGCTGCGCCTGATCGTCTTTGAGACCGAGGAAGAAACGGGCGCCCGTTCGGTCAAGGACATCAAGGAGCAGGACGTCTACATGGGCGACATCCCGCTCATGACGGACAAGGGCACCTTCATCGTCAACGGCACCGAGCGCGTGATCGTCTCGCAGATGCACCGCTCGCCGGGCGTCTTCTTCGACCACGACAAGGGCAAGACCCACTCGTCGGGCAAGCTGCTGTTCGCCGCCCGCGTCATTCCTTACCGCGGCTCGTGGCTGGACTTCGAGTTCGACGCCAAGGACGTGGTCTTCGTTCGTATCGACCGTCGTCGTAAACTGCCGGCCACCAGCTTCCTGCTGGCCCTGGGCATGGACGGCGAGGAAATCCTCAAGACCTTCTACGAGACCGTGCCTTACGAGAAGCGCGGCGAAGGCTGGGTCACGCCCTACAAGCCGGAACGCTGGCGCGGCGTGAAGCCGGAGTTCGACCTGGTCGACGCCGACACCGGCGAAGTGGTCGCGCAAGCCGGTCAGAAGATCAGCGCCCGCGCCGCCAAGAAGCTGGCTGACGGCGGTCTGACCTCGCTGTCGCTGGCGGCTGACGCCCTGCTGACCAAGTATCTGGCCGCCGACGCCGTCAACTACGAAACCGGCGAGATCTACGCCGAGGCCGGCGACGAGCTGGACGCCGAGTCGATCGCCCTGCTGGAAGAGCGCGGCTTCACCACCATTGACGTGCTGGACATCGACCACATCACGGTCGGCGCCTACATGCGCAACACCCTGCGCGTGGACAAGAACACGGGCCGCGAAGACGCCCTGTTCGACATCTATCGCGTCATGCGTCCGGGCGAGCCGCCGACCCCGGAAGCCGCCGAAGCGATGTTCAACTCGCTGTTCTTCGACGCCGAGCGCTACGACCTGTCGGCCGTGGGTCGCGTGAAGATGAACATGCGTCTGGAGACCCCCGAGGTTTCCGACGAAATCCGCGTCCTGCAAAAGGACGACGTGCTGAAGGTGCTGCAGATCCTGGTCGGCCTGAAGGACGGCCGCGGCGAGATCGACGACATCGACAACCTGGGCAACCGTCGCGTGCGTTCGGTCGGCGAGCTGCTGGAAAACCAGTACCGCGTCGGTCTGCTGCGCATGGAGCGCGCCATCAAGGAGCGCATGTCCTCGGTCGATATCGACACGGTCATGCCGCACGACCTGATCAACGCCAAACCGGCCGCCGCCGCCGTGCGTGAATTCTTCGGCTCGTCGCAGCTGTCGCAGTTCATGGACCAAACCAACCCGCTGTCGGAAATCACCCACAAGCGTCGCCTTTCGGCGCTTGGCCCGGGCGGTCTGACGCGTGAGCGCGCCGGCTTTGAAGTCCGCGACGTTCACCCGACGCACTACGGCCGCATCTGCCCGATCGAAACGCCGGAAGGCCCGAACATCGGTCTGATCAACTCGCTGGCCACCCACGCCCGCGTCAACAAGTACGGCTTCATCGAGAGCCCCTACCGTCGCGTGAAGGAAGGCAAGGCCACGGACGAGGTGGTCTACATCTCGGCCATGGAAGAGGCGAAGCACGTTATCGCCCAGTCCAACATCGAGCTGAAGGCGGGCGAGATCGTCGAGGACCTGGTCCCCGGCCGGATCAACGGTGAATCCCAGCTGCTGACCAAGGCCGACGTCGACATGATGGACGTGTCGCCGAAGCAGGTCGTTTCGGTCGCCGCCGCCCTGATCCCGTTCCTGGAAAACGACGACGCCAACCGCGCACTGATGGGCGCCAACATGCAACGTCAGGCCGTGCCTCTGGTGCAGTCGGACGCGCCGCTGGTCGGCACCGGCATGGAAGCGGTCGTGGCCGTGGACTCCGGCGCTGTCGTGATCGCCCGTCGTGACGGCGTGGTCGAGCAGATCGACGGCACCCGTATCGTTCTGCGCGCCACCGGCGACGTGGACGCCGGTCGTTCGGGCGTCGACATCTACCGCCTGTCGAAGTTCCAGCGTTCGAACCAGTCGACCTGCATCAACCAGCGCCCGATCGTGCGCGTGGGCGATGAAGTGAAGGCCGGCGACGTGATCGCCGACGGCCCGTCGACGGACCTGGGCGAACTGGCTCTGGGCCGTAACGTCCTGGTCGCCTACATGCCCTGGAACGGCTACAACTTCGAAGACTCCATCCTGATCTCCGAGCGCATCGTGCGCGACGACATCTTCACCTCCATCCACCTCGAAGAGTTCGAAGTGATGGCGCGTGATACGAAGCTTGGGCCGGAAGAAATCACCCGCGATATCCCGAACGTCGGCGAGGAAGCCCTGCGCAACCTTGACGAAGCGGGCATCGTGGCCATCGGCGCCGAAGTCCAGCCGGGCGACATCCTGTGCGGCAAGGTCACGCCGAAGGGCGAAAGCCCGATGACGCCGGAAGAGAAGCTGCTGCGCGCCATCTTCGGCGAGAAGGCTTCGGACGTCCGCGACACCAGCCTGCGTCTGCCGCCCGGCGTCGCCGGCACGGTCGTCGACGTGCGCGTCTTCAACCGTCACGGCGTCGACAAGGACGAGCGCGCCGTGGCGATCGAACGCGCCGAAATCGAACGCCTCGGCAAGGACCGCGACGATGAGCTCAAGATCCTTGAGCGCAACGTCTATGGCCGCCTGAAGCCGCTCCTGCTCGGCAAGGACGCCATCTCGGGCCCGAAGGGCATGGGGCGCGGCGAAGTGACCGAAGAGAAGCTGGCCGAAGTGTCCAAGGGCCTGTGGTGGCAGGTCGCCCTCGACGACGAGAAGTCGATGGGCGAGCTGGAAGCCATGAAGAAGCAGTTCGAGGACGCCCGTAAGGCCCTCGACCGCCGCTTCGAAGACAAGGTCGAGAAGCTGCAGCGCGGCGACGAGCTGCCGCCGGGCGTGATGAAGATGGTCAAGGTCTTCGTGGCCGTGAAGCGCAAGCTTCAGCCGGGCGACAAGATGGCCGGCCGTCACGGCAACAAGGGCG
>NZ_JBOHLI010000043.1:0-30444 GCF_050729455.1 Brevundimonas sp. | reverse complement strand
CGTCGGCGCCGCCTTCAAGAGCTTCGCCCTGCAGCAGGGCGAGACGGTATGGGAGGCGGTCGAGCGTCTGGCCCGGTTCCGGGGTCTGCTGGCCATCTCCACGGCGACCGGCGGCGTCGCCTTCATCACGCCTGGTCAGCGCAGGGCCGCCTTCACCCTGAGACAGGGCGAAACCCTGTTGTCGGCCTCGGCCTCTGACGACGGTCGCGACCGGTTCAGCAAGTATGTGGTCAAGGGCCAGAGCGCCGGTGATGACGACGTCAACGGCGCCTCGGCCGCCGGGCCGAAGGCCGAGGCGCAAGACGCCGGCGTCGGCCGCTATCGTCCTCTGCTGGTGGTCGGCGAGGAACAGGCGACGCTGGCGTCCCTGCGCGACAGGGCGGGGTGGGAAGCCAGCACCCGCGCCGCCGCCGGGACGCCGGTTGATCTGACGGTGCAGGGCTGGCGCGATCCGGCCGGCGAGATCTGGCAGGCTAACCAGCTGGTCCCCGTCGTCGCGCCGTGGCTGGGTCTCGACGGCGAAGTCCTGATCGCCGACGTCACCTTCAACCTGACCCCGGACAACGGCAGCACGACGGTGCTGAGCTGCGCGCCCCCGGACGCCTATCGTCCGGAACCGAGCGAGGCCAAGTCGTGAACCGCGCCCTGTTCGAACGCCTGTCGGCCCCCATGCGCAACCGAATCCAGATGATGGTCAGCCGGGCCGTGCTGCAGCTGGTGGACGACGCGGGCGGCATCCAGGCCATGCAGTTCAGCGGCCTGTCCGATGAACTGATCGAGGGCGCTGAGCGGTTCCAGGACTACGGCTTCACCAGCGTTCCCTTGCCCGGCGCAGAGGCCGCCCTGGTGTTTCCCGGCGGTCTTCGGTCGCACGGCCTGGTCGTGGCTGTCGGTGATCGCCGCTATCGCCTGAAGGGCCTGAAGGACGGCGAGGTCGCGGTCTATGACGATCAGGGGCAGCAACTGCTGCTGGGCCGTGACGGCATTCGTCTGGTGTCGTCCCTCAAGGTCGAGATTGAAGCCCCCGAGGTGGCGATTACCGCCGCCGAAAAGGCCACCATCACGGCGCCGAGCATTGTGCTGGACGGCGAGGTCGATCTGGGCGGCGAAGGCGGCAAGCCCATCGGTCGCCACGGCGACGCCGTCGTCGCCGACAAGGTGGTGGCCAGCACGACCAAGGTGCGCGCCGCATGACCGATCTGGCCCTGTTCTGGAATGACGAGACCTTCTCGGCCGACGTGTCGGTCAAGGGCGGCGACCTGGCCACGGACACTGGTCTGCGCAGCGCCATTCTGGTCTCCCTGTTCACTGATCGCCGCGCCCGGCCTGACGACAAGCTGCCCTATGAGGGGGCGGAGCGTCGGGGTTGGTGGGGTGATGTCGCCGCCGAAGAGGCCGATGATCTGATCGGTTCGCGCCTGTGGCTGCTGGAGCGTGAGAAGCAGACGCCGCAGGTGGTGGCCCGCGCCCGCGAATACGCCCTGGAAGCTCTGGCCTGGCTGTTGCGCGACGGCGTCGCCGCCGCCCTGGACGTGACGGCGGAAGTCGTGGCGCCGGGGGTTCTGGGCCTTGCCGTCTTTGTTACCCGTCCCGGCGGTCCCGCCCGCCAGCGCTTCGATTTCGTTTGGAGAGGTCTGACCCCGTCATGAGTTTCGCGAGGCCAACGCTCAAGGAGCTGATCCATCGCGGTCAGGACGATCTGAACGCCCGCCTTCCGGGCGCCGACAGCCGTTTGCGTCGTTCGGTGCTGGGCACCATCGTCACCGTGGTCATGGGGGCGATCTATGGCCTCTACGGCTACCTGGACTATCTGGCTCGCCAGATACTGCCCGACACGGCCGAGGCCGAGCATCTGGAACGCTGGGCCGGCATCTTTGGTCTGACCCGCAAGGCGGCGACCCTGTCAGCCGGCCAGGCGCTGGCGACCGGCGTCAACGGCGCCGTCATTCCGGCCGGGGCTGTGCTGCAGCGCGCGGACGGCGTCACCTATATGGTTCAGGAGGCGAAGGTCGTCGCCGGCGGCGAGGCCTTGCTCGCCGTCGCCGCCCAGTCCTCTGGCGCCAAGAGCCAGGCCTCGGCCGGGATCAAACTGACCTTCGTTTCACCGATCGCAGGCGTTGCGGCGACGGCTGTGGTTCCGGGAGCCGGCGTCACCGGCGGTGCGGATCAGGAATCGGACACGCTTCTGCGGTCGCGTCTGCTCACCCGCATGGCGGCGGCGCCTGCAGGTGGGGCTATCCACGACTATAAGAACTGGGCGCTGGAAGTGCCGGAGGTCACACGCGTCTGGCCCTTCAAGAACTGGCTGGGCGCCGGGACGGTCGGCGTCGCTTTCGTCATGGACGGCCGCGCCGATCTGATCCCGACCCCGGCGGACGTGGCGGCGGTGCAGGTCCATCTGGACGCCGTCGCCCCGGTGACCGCCGACGTCATTCCTTTCGCGCCGACGCCGAACCCGCTGAACCTGACGATCAGCGGCCTGACGCCGAACGACGCGGCGGTGAAGGCGGCGATCGAGGCCGAGGTGGAAGACCTTCTGTTTCGCGAAGCCCAGCCGGGCGGCGTCATCCTGCTGAGCCATCTGCGTGAGGCCATCTCAACGGCCGCCGGCGAACGCGACCACGTCCTGACGTCGCCGACCGCCAATGTCGTGGCCGGTCCTGGTCAGCTGACCGTTCTGGGCGGGATTGCGTACGACTGATGGCGGGCGTCGCGGACTATCTCGATCAGCTGAAGGCCTTGCTGCCCCAGGGCGTGGCCTGGACGCGGGAGGCCGACTCGACCTTGTCGGCCGTTCTGGAAGGCGTCGCGGCCGAGCTGGCCCGCGCCGATGAGCGCGGCCGCGACCTCATGGTCCAGACCGACCCTCGCGTCGTCACGGAAATGCTGGCGGACTGGGAACAGGCCTGGGGGCTTCCGGACGGCTGCGTCTCGGCCGAGCCGACAGAGGCCGGCCGCCGCCTAGCCCTGCACCAACGGGTCGCCAGCCTCGGCGGTCAGTCAGCCTCCTACTATGTCGGGCTGGCGGCCATGCTGGGCTACGACGTGGACGTCGAAACCTTCCGGCCCACCCGCCTGCCTTTCACCATCGCCGCCCCGATCATGGGCCGCCCCTGGGCATTCGCCTGGAAGCTGGCGGTCTATGGCCCGATCGGCGATGTGCCGGTCTATGCCTCGGCCGATCTGGCGTGTGTCATCGGCCGCTTGAAGCCGGGTCACACCGTCGTCAGCTTCGACTACTCGCCTGACCCCGAGCCGACCTTCTACTTTGATTTTCTGAACCCGCCGGAGGCCTAAGCCATGCATCGCGTCGATACTGAGGGCCACGACAACGGCCAGTGGCGAGATGGAAACCCACAAGTCGGTCAGGCGGGCACCATCATGTCAGCCGATTGGCTGAACGATATGCAGGAGAACCTGTGCGAGGTCGTCGAGGGCACCGGTATAGAGCTGGTAAAGGGCAACCCTCACCAGCTGAAGCTGGCCATCGCCGCAATGATCGCCGCAGCTGCGCAGGCCGCCCGGACGCCCGTAGGCACTGTGATCCGCGTGGACGGTCCCAATGCCCCGGCGGGCTATCTGAAGCTCGATGGCGGCCAGTACACTCGCGCGGATTATCCCGATCTGGTCGCCTTCTATCAGGCCCAGGGTCGGCTGATCGCTGGTGGCAATGGCGCCCAGTTCAAGGTTCCCGATTACATGGGTCGCTTCGATCGAGCTTGGTCAATTTCCGCCGCCGTCGATCCTGGGGGGCCGCGCGCGCCGGGTAGTCTGCAGGCCGACGAACTCAGGGCCCACGCACACATTGTTTACGCAGGCGTCGGTCAGGGCAGCACCGACATTCCCGCCGTCGATGCTGACGGTAACAACGCGAACCGGGAAAACCCTTCATCCACGGTCGGCGGGGCTGAAACTCGCCCCGTCAATGTCGCCTTCCTGTGGTGCATCAAGACCTGATCCCGCCCGCTATCAGGCACCGCTTAGGCGGGCATGATTGGCCTCTTAGAGACCCCTCAGCCCCCGTTCAACGACCCGCTCTAGGGGCTGAAAAGTGCTCCAAACACTCTTGTCCCGAACTCCGACGGCTTTTGTCGCGCTTCAGCCAGGCCCTTCTGGACCGGGCGCAAGTCACGTCAGAAACGGTCGTAGATCGCATTTTGTTCTCATCGTGCAAATGAGAACATCTTGTGAACCAGAACAAACCATGCACATAGTCCGTCTCACAGAGGGAGCGGGTCCTGGCGGGTCTCTCCCAAAGCCCAGAATGGAATCATGGCAAGGGAGAGAAAACCAATGGCACAGGCGGCATTGAAGCTCGTGGGTAAAGAAGACGGCGAAAAGCAACGCGCTCTGGAGGCGGCGATCGCGCAGATCGATCGCGCCTTCGGCAAGGGCTCGGTGATGAAGCTCGGCAAGGGCGGCTTGGTGAATGAGATCGAGAGCGTCTCGACCGGCTCGCTGGGACTGGACATGGCGCTGGGCATCGGCGGCCTGCCGGTCGGGCGGGTGATCGAGGTGTTTGGCCCGGAATCCTCGGGCAAGACGACCCTGGCCCTGCACACCGTGGCCGAGGTCCAGAAGAAGGGCGGCGTAGCCGCCTTCGTCGACGCCGAACATGCGCTCGACCCGGTCTATGCCCAGAAGCTGGGCGTGAACCTGGACGATCTGCTGGTGTCGCAGCCCGACACGGGTGAACAGGCGCTGGAGATCGTCGACACCCTGGTGCGCTCGGGCGCCGTGGACATCGTGGTGGTCGACTCGGTCGCCGCCCTGACCCCGCGTGCTGAAATCGAGGGCGAGATGGGCGACAGCCTGCCCGGCCTGCAGGCCCGTCTGATGTCTCAGGCCCTGCGCAAGCTGACGGCCTCGATCTCCAAGTCGAAGTGCATCGTCCTCTTCATCAACCAGATCCGTCACAAGATCGGCGTCATGTACGGCTCGCCGGAAACGACGACGGGCGGCAATGCGCTGAAATTCTACGCCTCGGTCCGCCTCGACATCCGCCGCACCGGCGCGATCAAGAACCGCGACGAGGTCGTCGGCAACACCACCCGCGTCAAGGTGGTCAAGAACAAGGTCGCCCCGCCGTTCCGCGAGGTCATCTTCGACATCATGTACGGCGAAGGCATCTCCAAGATCGGCGAGATCATCGACCTGGGGGTCAAGGCCAATGTGATCGAGAAGGCGGGGTCGTGGTTCTCCTACGACTCCACCCGCATCGGCCAGGGCCGCGAGAACGCCAAGGAATTCTTGAAGAACAACCCGGACATGGCCCTCGCCATCGAGAAGGCCGTGCGCCAGTCCACGTCCAAGATCGCCGACGACATGCTGGGCGCGCCCGAGCCTGATGAAGGTCAAGATCTGGAGGGCTGATCCCCCTCCGACACAGCTTCCGTCCGTCGTCCCCGCGACCCGCCTACCGACCCCGCGGGGTCGGTCGGACGGAGCCGGCCCGCCCGAGACCCTCGGGCGGGCCTCTTTTTTGGCGGCGTTCATGTCGCGTCATGGTGAAGCCTCCCCCTCCCCGCTCATCCCGGCGGACGCCGGGATCCAGTGCTTTGGCTTCGAGGCCCGCGCTCAAAGGATGGCTCCAGGATTGGCGCTCTCACTGGGTCCCGGCGTCCGCCGGGATGAGCGGGCGATGGAACCTCCGCCGCTTTTTTCCCCTAGCAGGCTGTTCTGCCCGCGCCCCGCCGGGCAAACATCAGCGCCGAAGAACCGGAGCCCGCCATGACCCTCGCCACCGCCGCCCTGTGCGACGCCCATCCCGACAAGGTGAAGGTCTGCCACATCCCGTTCCGCAGCTTCGGCCAGGTCACGACCTTCCACGGCCCGATCCGCACCCTGAGCGTGCTGGACGACAACGCCCTGGTCCGTCAGGCGCTGGAGCGGCCCGGCCACGGCGCAGTGCTGGTGGTCAACGGCGGCGGGTCGCTGAAGCGCGCCCTGGTCGGCGACAATCTGGCCAAGCTGGCCATCGACAACGGCTGGTCCGGAATCGTCGTCCACGGCGCGATCCGAGACAGCGGCGTCATCAACAGCATGGGGATCGGCATCAAGGCCGTCGGAACCATCCCCCTACGGGCCGACCGCGACGCCATCGGCGAGATCGACATCCCCACCGCCTTCGGCGGCGTCATCTTCACCCCCGGCGACTGGCTCTACGCCGACGCGGACGGGGTCATCGTCGCGCCGCACCGCCTGCACGATTAGAGCCCGCCGGGCGGCAAAAGCGCGCCCCGGCGCACGCGATCACGCGCCAGTGATGCGCTCGGCGCAAAATCCCTATATGACGCCCGTTCCGATATTCTCCCCGCGCGCCCGAATTCCTTAGAGCGATACGCCATGACCAGCCTGAAACAGATCCGCTCCACCTTCCTCGACTACTTCGCGGCCGACGGCCACGAGAAGGTGCAGTCGGCTCCGCTGGTGCCGCAGAACGACCCGACCCTGCTGTTCGTCAACGCGGGCATGGTGCCGTTCAAGGACTATTTCACGGGCGCCGCGACCCCGCCCTACAAGCGCGCCGCCAGCTCGCAGAAATGCGTGCGCGCCGGCGGCAAGCACAACGACCTGGACAACGTCGGTTACACCGCGCGTCACCACACCTTCTTTGAAATGCTGGGCAATTTCTCGTTCGGCGACTACTTCAAGGACCACGCCATCGAGAGCGCCTGGGGCCTGCTGACCAAGGAGTTCGGCCTTGATCCCAAGCGCCTGCTGGTCACCGTCTATCACACCGACGACGAAGCCTTCGACATCTGGAAGAAGGTCACCGGCTTCGCCGACGAGAAGATCATCCGCATCCCCACCGCCGACAACTTCTGGGCCATGGGCGACAGCGGCCCGTGCGGTCCGTGCACCGAGATCTTCTACGACCACGGCGACCACATCTTCGGCGGCCCTCCGGGGTCGCCCGACGAAGACGGCGACCGCTTCGTTGAGATCTGGAACAACGTCTTCATGCAGTACGAGAAGGAGAACGATAAGATCGTTCGCGACCTTCCCAAGCCCAGCGTCGACACCGGCATGGGTCTGGAGCGCATCGCCGCCGTGCTGCAGGGCGTCCACTCCAACTATGAAGTCGACCTGTTCAAGAGCCTGATCGGCGCCTCGGAAGAGCTGACCAGCACCAAGGCCGAGGGCGAGCGCGCCCCCAGCCACCGCGTCATCGCCGACCACCTGCGTTCGTCGTCCTTCCTGATCGCCGATGGCGTGACCCCGTCGAACGAGGGTCGCGGCTATGTCCTGCGCCGCATCATGCGCCGCGCCATGCGCCACGCCCACCTGCTGGGCTCGTCGGATCCGCTGATGCACCGTCTGGTGCCGACCCTGGTCGAGGAAATGGGCGAGGCCTATCCCGAGCTGCGCCGCGCCCAGGCCTTCATCGAGGACACGCTGAAGCAGGAAGAGATCCGCTTCCGCACCACGCTGGGCCGCGGCATGAACCTGTTCGACCAGGCGACGACCGACTTCAAGGCCGGCGACATGCTGGACGGCCAGACGGCCTTCACCCTGTACGACACCTACGGCTTCCCGCTGGACCTGACGCAGGACGAAGCCCGCCGTCGCGGCTTCTCGGTCAATGTCGCCGGCTTCGAATCCGCCATGGAAGAACAGCGCGCCCGCTCGCGCGAACACTGGACCGGCTCGGGCCAGACGGCTTCGGCCGGCGCCTGGCTGGCCCTGCGCGACCAGCACGGCGTGACCGAGTTCACCGGCTATGACTCCGAAACCGGCGAAGGCAAGGTCGTCGCCATCCTCAAGGACGGCGTGGCCGTCGACGCCGCCGAAGCCGGCGACGTGGTCGAGGTCGTCCTCGACAAGACCCCCTTCTACGCCGAAGGCGGCGGTCAGGCCGGCGACAAGGGCGGCTTCGTCTGGACCAACGGCGAAGGCCGCGTGCTGGACACCAAGAAGCACGCCGACCTGTTCGTCCACGCGGTCCAGGTCGCTCAGGGCGCGGCCCTGACGGTCGGCGCCGTGGTGACCGCCACGGTCGAGCCGGGCTCGCGTCCGACCACCCGCGCCAACCACTCGGCCGCCCACCTGCTGCACGCCGCGCTGAAGAACGTGCTGGGCCCGCACGTCGCCCAGAAGGGCCAGATGGTCGACGCCGAGCGCATGCGCTTTGACTTCAGTCATAAAGCCCCGCTGACGGACGAGGAGATCGCCCGCCTCGAGGACGAGGTGAACGCGGTCATCCGCCAGAACCTGCCGACCACCACCGCCCTGATGCACCCCGAAGCCGCCATTGAGGCCGGCGCCGTGGCCCTGTTCGGCGAGAAGTACGGCGACGAGGTCCGCGTCCTGACCCTGGGCCACGCCCTGGCCGGCGACGGCGCCTATTCGGTCGAACTGTGCGGCGGCACCCACGTGGCCCGCACCGGCGACATCGCCCTGTTCAAGATCGTGTCGGAAGGCGGCGTCGCCGCCGGCGTCCGCCGCATCGAGGCCCTGACCGGCGAGGCCGCGCGTCAGTTCCTGCTGGCCCAGGCCAATGTCGCCCGCTCGCTGGCGCAGACCTTCAAGATCCAGACCGCCGACGTTCCGGCGCGGGTCGAGGCCCTGAGCGCTGAACGCAAGGCGCTGGAGAAGCAGGTCGCCGACCTGAAGAAGCAGCTGGCCCTGGGCGGCGGCGCGGGCGCCAATGCGGCCCCGGAAACCATCAACGGCGTCACCCTGATCGCCCGCGTGCTGGACGGCGTCGATGGCAAGGGCCTGCGCGGCGTGGCCGAGGACTTCAAGAAGCAGCTGGGCTCGGGCGTCGTCGCCCTGGTCGGCGTCACCGACGGCAAGGCGGCCATCACGGTCGCCGCCACGCCGGACATGGCCGGCAAGGTGAACGCCGCCGACCTGGCCCGCGACGCCGTCATCGCCATGGGCGGCAAGGGCGCCGGCGGCAAGCCCGACTTCGCCCAGGGCGGCGCCCCGGACGGGTCGAAGGCCGAGGCCGGTCTGGAGGCTGTCCGGGCTGCGCTGAAGGGCTAGACCCTCTCGGCGCTGAAATGACGAAGGGCGGCGCATCGGATGCGCCGCCCTTTTTCTTTGGCTGAGATCAAAGCCCTCCCCCTCGAGGGGGGAGGGTTGGGTGGGGGTGAAGGCAGCACGCTTGAGAGGCGAGCGCGGGCGGCGTCCCCGCCTCGTGCGCCACAGCCCCTGAGCGCGATGCGTACACCCCCATCCCCGACCCTTCCCCCCTCGAGGGGGAAGGGAGAGCCGAGAGGATTACTCCGGCTTGCTCAGATCGATCCCCGCCAGCTTCCAGCTGAACAGGTTACGGCGCTTCATCAGCAGGGAAACCCGCTCGTCCGGCTGGTCGTCGCGGGTCAGGGTGACGGCGAAGGTGTCGAGGTCGCGGTAGCCCCAGGACTGGCGCACCTTCTTGCTTTCAGTTTTCGGCGCAACCTCCGGCTCGACCTTGGCCAGATCCGGCTTGGGCGCCTTGCCTTCCTGCACCATGAGCGAGATGGCCTCGGGCGTGACGAAGGCGTCCACCGCGCCCGAGACCAGGGTCGGGGCCAGCATCATGCCCAGGCCCGACAGGCCGCCCAGACGGTCGTCCTTGCGCATTTCGGCGACCATGCGCTCGCTCAGTTCGTCCTTCAGGCTGGCGCGGAAGGCCGGGAAGTCGACCTGGCGCTCCAGCCCCTTTTCGTCGCCGCTCTTGGCCGCCTGCACCAGCGAGCGCGCCGCCAACAAGGGCGAAGCCGCATAGGCCAGGACGAACACCGCCACGGCGGCGCCCCCCAGTCGAAGGATCAGTTTCTGGTTCATCGGCCCTCCCCTGCCTTACGAACGCGACGGGTAAGCGACATGGTGCACACGACCTCGAAAACCCCCAATGACATTAAGGGCATGGTTCGTGAGGGGGCTCAAGGGAGTCGTTAACCCTTGGCGTCATTCCGGGGCGCAAGCAGCAAAAAGGCCCGCCGGATTTCTCCGACGGGCCTTCATTCTTAGTGCGCTATCGCTCGCCGCGCGGCGGCTCGCTGCTTGAGCGCGCTCAAGCAGCGCGAAGCGCGTTAGCGCCCTTAGCCGATGTGCGGCAGGGCCTTGCGCAGGTTGTCGGAGACCTTGTCGAGGAAGCCCTCGGTGGTCAGCCACGACTGCTGGTCGCCGACCAGCAGGGCCAGGTCCTTGGTCATGAAGCCCGACTCGACGGTTTCGACCACGACGCGCTCCAGGGTGGCGGCGAACTCGGCCAGCTCGGCGTTGTCGTCCAGCTTGGCGCGGTGCGAGAAGCCGCGGGTCCAGGCGTAGATCGAGGCGATCGAGTTGGTCGAGGTGGCCTCGCCCTTCTGATGCTGGCGGTAGTGACGGGTCACGGTGCCGTGGGCGGCTTCCGATTCCAGCACCTTGCCGTCCGGCGTCATCAACACCGAGGTCATCAGGCCCAGCGAGCCGAAGCCCTGAGCCACGACGTCCGACTGCACGTCGCCGTCGTAGTTCTTGCACGCCCAGACGAAGCCGCCCGACCACTTGATGGCCGCGGCCACCATGTCGTCGATCAGACGGTGCTCATAGGTCAGACCCTTGGCCTTGAAGTCGGCGGCGAATTCCTCGTCGAACACCTTCTGGAAGATGTCCTTGAAGCGGCCGTCGTAGGCTTTCAGGATGGTGTTCTTGGTCGACAGATAGACCGGGAAGTTGCGCTGCAGGCCGAACGAGAAGCTGGCGCGGGCGAACTCGGTGATCGAGTCGTCCAGGTTGTACATGCCCATGGCGATGCCCGCCGAGGGGAAGTCGAACACTTCGTGCTCGATGACCTGGCCGTCTTCGCCCTGGAACTTGATCGTCAGCTTGCCCGGGCCGGGGACCAGGAAGTCGGTGGCCTTGTACTGGTCGCCGAAGGCGTGACGGCCGACGACGATCGGCTGGGTCCAGCCGGGAACCAGACGCGGCACGTTCGAGCAGATGATCGGCTCGCGGAAGACGACGCCGCCCAGGATGTTGCGGATGGTGCCGTTCGGCGACTTCCACATCTTCTTCAGGCCGAATTCCTTCACCCGGGCTTCGTCCGGGGTGATGGTGGCGCACTTCACGCCGACGCCGTGCTTCTGGATGGCCTTGGCCGCGTCGATCGTCACCTGATCGTCGGTGGCGTCGCGGTTTTCCATGCCGAGGTCGTAGTAGTCGAGGTCCAGGTCCAGGTAGGGGAAGACCAGTTTGTCCTTGATCATCTGCCAGATGATCCGGGTCATTTCGTCGCCGTCGATGTCCACGATGGGGTTGGCGACCTTGATCTTGGCCATGCTCTGCCTCTGTCTCTCAATCAGGGAAGGAAAATCGTGCGGCGGGTATAGCGAGGCGCGGGCGCGGGTGCAAAGGCGTGATGCAGGCGCCGCCCCCTTCGAACAAAAACGGCCCGGACGCGAACGCCCGGGCCGATCTTCAGTCGACGGCGGATCGTCAGCCGCGCATCCGGGCTTCCAGCACCGCCAGCGGCAGGGAGCCGTCGGCCAGCACCCGGTCGTGGAAGGCGCGCAGGTCGAAGCCGGGCTTGGCCTCCGCCTCGGCCCGCAGACGGGCGATGACGGTGTGGCCGACCTTGTAGGCGCAGGCCTGACCCGGCCAGACGGTGTAGCGGTTGATCTCGCTGTTCGAGGCGTCCAGCGGCTTGGCGCCCGAGGCCGCCATGTATTCGACCGCCTGCTCGCGGCTCCAGCGCTCGGCGTGGATGCCGGTGTCGACCACCAGACGCACGGCCCGGAACAGGTAGGACATCAGGAAGCCGACCCGGCCCAGCGGATTGTCGGCATAGGCGTTCAGGTCGTTGGCGGCGACCGCCTCGGCGTAGAGGGCCCAGCCCTCGTTGTAGGCCGAGAAGCCGCCCGCGCGGCGCCATTGCGGCAGCTCGCCCGACTCGCGCTGCAGGGCGACCTGCAGGTGGTGGCCCGGCGAGGCCTCGTGATAGGTCAGGGTCGGCAGGGCGAACTTGGGCCAGTTCCCGCTGTCGCGCAGGTTGATGTAGTAGGCGCCCGGACGCGAGCCATCCAGCGGCGGCCCCTGATAGTATCCGCCCGGCGCGCCCGACTGGATCGACACCGGCACGCGGCGGATCTCGACGTGGGTCCTGGGCAGACGACCGAAGACGGACGGCAGTTTGGGCTCCAGTTCGGCGACCAGTTGGTTCAGCCAGACCAGCAGTTCCGCCTTGCCCGCGTCGGTGTTGGGGAAGAGCTGGGCGGGGTCCTTGTTCAGGGCCTGGATGCGTTCGCCGACGGTGCCTTGGGTATAGCCCTGCGACTTCAGGATGGCGTCGATCTCGGCGCTGATCTCGGCGACCTGCTCCTTGCCCATCTTGTGGATTTCGGCGGCGCTCAGGGTCGTGGTCGTGTTGGACTTCAGGCCCGCCGCGTAGAAGGCTTCGCCGTCGGGCAGGCGCCAGACCCCGGCGTCGTGCGTGGCCTGCGGGCGGACGGCCTCCAGGGCCGCCACCTGGCGGGCCAGGGCCGGCTTGACCTTCTGGTCGACGATGGCGGCGGCGCGGGCGTCATAGCCGGACAGGTTCAGGGCGGCGGTCTTGCGGACCAGCGACTTGATCATGGCCAGGTCGGCGGCGGGCGTGTCGCGCAGGGTGCGGACCTGGGGCAGCATCCGGTCGATGATGAAGTCCGGCGGGATGACGCCCAGGCCGGCGTCCTCGCGCACCTTGTCCGTCTCGCCGTCCAGCACCCCGGCGAAGGCCTCCAGCCGCGACAGGAAGGCGTCGGCGCCCGCCGCGTCTTCGACCCGGTGCTGGTTGTCCATGAAGTCCGGCGTCTCGAAATAGCCGCCCGACAGCTGGGTCACGATATAGGGCGAGGGTCGGCCCGGCCCGGCGCCATAGGCGAAGCGCGAGGTCTCGGCCGAGGTTTCGCGGCCGAAGGCGGCGATGGCGTAGTTCAGGGCGCCGGCTTCCGAGAGCCCGGTCTGGTCGAAGGCGCGCAGCGTGGCCCAGCGGCTGATCGCCTTGTCGCGATCCTTGCGGATGGCGTCGGGGCTGATCGCGGTCAGCTGCGACGACAGGCCCGCTCGGGCGCCGCGGTCGAGGCCGAGATTGGTCGCGTATTCGGGGTTGTCGTCGATGTCGGCCTCGAACCAGCCGTCCAGCAGGGCGTTCAGGCGCGCGTCCGCATCACCGCTCGCCGCATGGGCGAGCGAGGGCGCGACGGCGGCCGTGGCGGCGGCGGTCAACAACAGGCGGCGGCGGTCGATCATGGTTCAGGCTCCCGGCAAGGCGGACGCGACGCCGCGCGCCCCCCTCTCTACGCATACAGTCGTCGGGCCGGCGCGCCCGTGGTCCCAAAGGCCTAGGCGGGCGTCCAGGCGTTCATGGTCCGCTCCAGCACCGTCAGCGGCACGCCGCCCAGGTTCAGGCCGGTGTCATGGAAGCCCTTGATGTCGAAGCGGTCGCCCAGACGGCGCTTGGCGTCTTCGCGCAGCTTGACCCAGGTGGTGTGGCCGACCTTGTAGCTGGAGGCCTGGCCCGGCCAGACGCAGTAGCGCTCGACCTCGGTGGCGATGCTCGACTCCTGGTCGCCCAAGGTGTCGACCATGTAGCGGATGCCTTGTTCGCGGCTCCAGCGCTTGTGGTGCAGGCCGGAGTCCACCACCAGACGCGCGGCGCGGAACATCAGCGATTGCAGATAGCCGATCTGGCCGAAGGGGTCGTTCTCATAGGCCCCGATCTCGTCCGCCAGCTGTTCCGAATACAGGCCCCAGCCCTCGGAATAGGCCGAGAAGCCCATGACCTTCATCAGCAGGGGCGTGTCCGGCTGCTCCTGCTGCAGGGCGATCTGGAAGTGATGGCCCGGCACCGCCTCGTGATAGGTCAGGGTCGGCAGGGTCCACTTGGGCCATTCCGCCGTGTCGCGCAGGTTGATGTAGTAGGCGCCCGGACGCGAGCCGTCCAGGGCCGGCGACTGGTAGTAGCCGCCCGGCGCCCCGGCCTCGATGGCCTTGGGCACGCGCTTGATGTCGCACGGCGACTTGGGCAGGCGGCCGAAGTATTCCGGCATCCGCGCCTGCATGGCGACCATCTGGGCGTTCAGTTCCCTGATCAGCTCGTCCTTGGCTTCGTCCGTGTTCGGATAGACGAAGCGCGGATCCTTGCCCAAGGCGGCGATGCGCGCGCCGACAGTACCTTGAGTCAGGCCCTGGGCCTTCAGCAGAGCGTCGGCGCGGGCGGAGATTTCCGCCACCTGCTCCACGCCCATCTGATGCACCTCGTCCGGCGTCATCGAGGAGGTGGTGTAGTACTGCAGGCCGAAGCGGTAGTAGGCCTCGCCGTCCGGCAGGCGCCAGGCGCCGCCGTCGTGGGTGGCGCCGGGGCGCACGGCCTTCAGGGCGTCCGCCTGACGCTGGATGGCGGGATAGACCTCGCTGGTCAGGATGGCCTGGGCGCGCGCCGCCCAGTCGCCGGGGATGTTCTTCTCGGCGGTGCGACGCGCCAGCGACTGGCTCATGACCGAGTCGGCGACGGCCGTGCCGGTGATGGCGCCCATCTGGGTCAGGGTGCGGTCGATGACGAAGTCCGGCGGCACGGCCCCGGCGGCGAACTCGGCTTGCATCCGCGCCCGCTCGGCGTCCATGCCCTTGGCGAAGTCCGACAGGCGCGACAGATAGGCCTCGGCGTCGTCGGCCGCCTCGATGCGGTGCTGACTGTCGAGGAAGTCGGGGATCTGCTGATAGGCGCCGCCCAGCTGGCTGACGGTATAGGGCGAGGGCGAGAAGCCGCCGCCGTAGGGGAAGCGGTCCCCCATCATCAGGGTGTCGCCGAAGAACTCCAGCGAGTCGTAATAGGTCTGCTCGGTCGTGGTCAGCTGGGTCTTGTCGATGGCCTTCACGGCCGTCATGGCGTCCTTGAACTTGACCTTGTCGGCGTCGATCTTGGCCTGCGAGCGGTCGCTCAGCTTGAAGCGCGCGGCGGCCATCGGTCCCCGGTCCATGCCCAGCATGGTCAGGGTCTCGGGATCGGACAGGATCATCTCCTGCGCGATCTTGTCCAGCAGGGCCAGGAACTGGGCCGAGGCGGGCCCGGATGCTTGACTGACGGCCGGAGCGGCGGCGGTCTGCGCGAAGGCGCGGGCGGCGCCCGAGGTCGCGAACGCGCCTCCCAGGGCGGCGGTCATCAACAGGCGGCGACGGTCCATCATCGGGGCTTCCCTCCAAAGCGATTTGGAGGGGACACTATCGAAGCGACGCCGCCCCGCAAGACGTCATGGTCACGACGCGGATGAAGTTTCGTCCATCCTCCGGGGGGCGAGGGGATCAGCCCGGCTGGACGTGGGCCTTGAGGCAGTCGCGGACGGCCTTCTTCAGGTCGCCCGGCGCATTGGGTTCGTCCACGCCCTCGGCCGCCAGCACCGCCTTGACCGCCGCGTCCAGACCCTTGGGCAGGGCCTCGATCACCCGCTTCTGACCCTTTTCATGCAGGCAGAAGCCGACCTCGCTGCACAGGGCGGCGAACATGGCGTCGAAGTCGATGGGAGCGTCGGTCATGAAGTCTCAGGCTTTCAGGCGGGTCGCATGGAAGGCCACGTGGTCGTCCACGAAGCTGGCCATGAAGAAGTAGGAGTGATCATAGCCCGGCTGCATCCGCAGGGTCAGCCCCTGCCCTGCCTTTTCCGCCGCCGCGACCAGCAGCTCCGGCTTCAACTGGTCAGTCAGGAAGCTGTCTGCGTCGCCCTGATCCACCAGGATGTCATCAAAGACGCCAGCCGCCGCGCCGCTCTCGATCAGCAAGGCCGCATCGTGTTTGGCCCACTCGGCGCGGTCCTCGCCCAGATAGGCGGTGAACGCCTTCTCGCCCCAGGGGCACCGCGTCGGCGACGAGATCGGCGCGAAGGCCGAGACCGACCTGAACAGCTCCGGATGGCGCAGAGCGAGCGTCAGCGCCCCGTGCCCGCCCATGGAATGGCCGAAGATCGAGCGGGTCCTGGTCGTCGGGAATTCGGCGTCGATCAGGGCGATCAGTTCGTCGGTGACGTAGGATTCCATGCGAAAGTGCGGGGCCCAGGGCGCTTGCGTCGCGTCGACGTAGAAGCCCGCGCCCTGCCCCAGATCATAGGCCGGGTCGTCCGCCACGCCTTCACCGCGCGGCGAGGTGTCGGGCGCGACGATGATGACGCCGTGTTCGGCGGCGGCCTTGTAGGCCCCCGCCTTGGTGGTGAAATTATCCTCGGTGCAGGTCAGGCCTGACAGCCAGATCAGCACCGGGAACGGCCCCGGCCCGGAAGGCACGAAGACCGACAGGGTCATGGGCGTGCCGGTCGTCGCGCTGTCGTGCTTCAGATAGCGCAGGGTCCCGCCGTGGACGGCGTGGGTCTTGGTGGTTTCCATCATTCAGGCCAGACTTTCGCGAGCAGGGCGTCGTCCAGGGCGCCGCCGTCCTTGGGGAAATGTGCGTACCAGTCGCGCGGGATGGGCGCCATCGCCCCGCCCGGAGCCGCCCCGCCGCCCCAGGCGTCGAACTGCAACCCCACCAGGATCGGCCCCTCACGCACGCTCGGCGCTGGAACCGCCTCAACACGGCGGATGACAGCCTCGGCGACCTCGGGCTTCATGGCGGGCTCGCCGGTGACGATCCAGGCCCTCGATCTCTGGCCGGGCTTGACCATCAGCAGCAGCATGCCCGAGGCGCCGGGCTGCGTGGCTTGCGCCTTCGCAGCGGCGGCGGCCTCGCTCCCGGCCGCGCGCAGATAGGGCGCGAGGTCGGACACCGCGACCCGTTCCTTCATGATCCCATCAGGGAGGTATAGCACCACCTCCTTGCCCACCCACGCCTCGGCGGGGGCTTCGGCAGGCGCAGGCGCGGGCTCGCGATTGCAGGCGGCGAGGCCCATGACGGCCAGACCGGCCATGATCGAGGCTATCGCCGCCGTCTTCATCGCTTCCGTCCTCAGCCCGGCCGGTGAAGGGCGCAGATCTTGTTGCCCGACGGATCGCGCAGATAGGCCAGGTGCACCTCGCCGAAGGGCGTGGCGCGCGGACCCGCCGGGTCCTCGATCGCCGTGCCGCCCGCCGCGATCCCGGCCTCGGCGAAGGCGATCACCGCTTCCGGGCTGGCCGCCGCGAAGCCGATGGTGCCGCCGTTGGCGTGACAGGCCGCCTGACCGTCGCGCGGCTTGACCACGCCCAGCATCCCGCGCGGCGTCATGTACCAGACGCCCGGCATGGGAAGCTCGCTGGCCGTGCCCGGCTGATGGCCCAGGGCCCCCAGCACCGCGTCATAGAATTTCTGCGACGCCTCGACGTCGTTGGCGCCGAGCGTGACGTGCGTGAACATGGTCTTCCTCCCGATGATGCGTCCGGTCGGTTCGCCGGACGCATCAAGCTAGGCCTAGTCAGTTTCGTTTGGCAACGCTCTTTTTAGAACACGATCACCGAGCGGATGCTCTTGCCTTCGTGCATCAGGTCGAAGGCTTCGTTGATGCGTTCCAGCGGCAGGGTGTGGGTGATCATGGGGTCGATCTCGATCTTGCCGTCCATGTACCAGTCGACGATCTTCGGCGTGTCCGTCCGCCCGCGCGCGCCGCCGAAGGCCGAGCCCTTCCAGACGCGGCCGGTGACCAGCTGGAACGGACGGGTGGCGATCTCCTTGCCCGCCTCGGCCACGCCGATGACCACGCTCTCGCCCCAGCCGCGGTGGCAGGCTTCCAGCGCCTGACGCATGACCACGGTGTTGCCGGTGCAGTCGAAGGTGTAGTCGGCCCCCCCGTCGGTCAGCTCGACCAGATGGGCCACCACGTCCGGCACGTCCTTGGGATTGACGAAGTGGGTCATGCCGAAGCGGCGACCCCATTCTTCCTTGTCGCCGTTGATGTCGACGCCGACGATCATGTCGGCCCCGACCAGCTTCAGCCCCTGGATGACGTTCAGGCCGATGCCGCCCAGGCCGAAGACCACGGCGTTGGCGCCCGGCTCGACCTTGGCCGTATTGACCACGGCGCCCACGCCCGTCGTCACGCCGCAACCGATGTAGCAGGCCTTGTCGAAGGGGGCGTCCTTGCGGATCTTGGCCACCGCGATCTCGGGCAGGACGGTGTAGTTCGAGAAGGTCGAGCAGCCCATGTAGTGGGCGATGGCCTGACCCTTGTAGGAAAAGCGGCTGGTGCCGTCGGGCATCAGACCCTTGCCCTGGGTGGCGCGGATCGAGGTGCACAGGTTGGTCTTGCGGCTCAGGCACGACTTACACTGGCGGCATTCCGGCGTGTAGAGCGGGATGACGTGGTCGCCGACCGCCAGCGAGGTCACGCCCGGCCCCACCTCGACCACCACGCCCGCGCCCTCGTGGCCCAGGATCGAGGGGAAGATGCCCTCGGAGTCCAGACCGTCCAGCGTATAGGCGTCGGTGTGGCAGACGCCCGTCGCCTTGATCTCGATCAGCACCTCGCCCGCGCGCGGGCCTTCCAGATCGACCTCGACGATCTCGAGCGGGCGTTTGGCTTCGAACGCGACGGCGGCGCGGGTTTTCATGATGCTGGGTCCTTCGGACGTCCCTATCGCTCGCGACGCGGTCGCTCGCTGCTTCAGGGACATGAGGTGACTGAATTGGCGTCTGTTCTACCCCCGTCGCGGCAGGGCGGATATGGCGACAACCGCAAAACATTATTGTCGTTACGCAACAATCATGATCGAACGTCCCGATGAGCCGTTGGGACGGGATCGACGAATTCACCGCTGTCGCCGAACAGGCCAGCTTCTCGGCCGCCGCCCGGCGCCTGGGCCTGTCGACCTCGGCGGTCAGCCGCGAGATCGCGCGGCTGGAGGATCGGCTGCAGACCCGCCTGCTGCATCGCACCACCCGCCGGGTCGAGCTGACCGACGCGGGCCGCGACTTCCTCGCCCGCTGCCGCCGCCTGATCGACGAACGCGACGAGGCCCTGGCCGCCGTCCAGCCCGACGATCAGGCCCCCCGCGGCCTGCTGCGGATGACCTGCTCCGTCTCCTACGGCGAGCGTTTCATCGCCCCCGCGGTCAACGCCTTCGCCCGCCAAAACCCCGAGCTGAGGATCGAGCTGGATCTGGATAACCGCCTGCGTGATCTGGTCGGCGACGGCTATGATCTGGCGGTGCGGTTCGGCCATCTGACCGACTCGCGGCTGATGGCGCGGCGCCTGGCCTCGCGACGACTGATCCTGTGCGCCAGCCCGGACTATCTGGCCCGACGCGCGCCCCGCGCGACCTGTCCGAGATCGCCAGCCACGACGGCCTGATCGGCTCGGCCGAGCAATGGCGCTTCACCGAGGCCGGGCGCGAGGTCAGCCTGCGCCCCTCAGGCCGCTGGCGCTGCAACTCCGGCGCGGCGGTGCTGGATGCGGCGGTGCAGGGGCTGGGCCTGTGCCAGCTGCCGGACTTCTACGTGGCCGAGGCCCTGGCCTCGGGCGCGCTGGTCTCCCTGCTGGACGATCAACGCCCGCCCGACGAAGGCGTCTGGGCCGTCCACCCCCACCCCCGCCACGTCCCTCCCAAGGTCCGCGCCATGATCGACTGGCTGCACGAGCGGCTGTCGGCGGCGCCCGACCGGCGCTAGGGTGGCGACGATGCCCAGGCTGCGATCCACATATATGAAGGTCCGGCGCTGGGTGGATGGCTGCCTCTCCCGCGACGTCACCTATGGGCCCAAGGAAGCCTTCGCCCCTGCCCTGTTGCCGTGGATACCGCTAGTTTTGTTCAGGCCCACATTCTTGCCGGCATGGATACTTGGGCTCCTATTGGCTGCTACGTGGTGCTTCTTCGTCGTATGGCGAGCATCCCGGATGATGCGCGCCGGCGATATCAAGAGCGCGCGCGACTATGACCGACGCGCCAAGTTCGACCTGCCGCCCGAGTACGCCGCATCAGAAAGCCTGCTGGCGCATCAGCGACGCGAGCGGAGAACCAAGCGATGAACCTTGTCGTCCTGACCGGCGCCGGCGTCTCGGCCGAGAGCGGCGTGCCGACCTTTCGCGCCTCGGACGGGCTGTGGGAGGGGCATCGCATCGAGGCGGTGGCGACGCCCGAGGGGTTCGCGGCCAATCCGGCCCTGGTGCAGGACTTCTACAACCAGCGGCGGCGGCATCTGGCCAGGGTGGCGCCCAACGCCGCGCACCGCGCCCTGGCCGATCTGGCGGCGCGGTGGGATGGCGACTTCCTGCTGGTGACGCAGAACGTCGACGACCTGCACGACCGGGCGCATCTTGAGACGCCGCCCGCCGCGGGGTTCAAGCTGATCCACATGCACGGGGAGTTGAACAAGGCCCGCTGCACCGCCTCAGGCGTCGTCTGCGACTGGCACGGCGATCTGGAGGCCGCGCACGCCTCGCCGCATCACCCGCGCGGGGTCCTGCGCCCGCACATCGTCTGGTTCGGGGAGATGCCCCTTCAGATGGAGCGGATCGAGGCCGCGCTGGAAGCCTGCGACCTGTTCGTCTCCATCGGCACCTCGGGCGCGGTCTATCCGGCGGCGGGCTTTGTGCAGCAGGCGGGCATGGCCGGGGCGCGGACGGTGGAGATCAATCTGGAGCCGACGCAGGGCGCGCGCCTGTTCGACGAGGGCGTCTATGGCCCCGCCACCGAGGCCGTGCCCGCCTTCTTCAACGCACTTTAGGCGCGCGGCCCAAACAGGATCACCCCCGCCCCAATCAGGCAGACCGCCCCGCCGATCAGGTCCCAGCGGTCCGGCGTCGTCTTCTCCACCAGCGCCATCCAGACCAGCGAAGCGACGATATAGACCCCGCCATAGGCCGCGAACGCCCGCCCCGCCGTCTCGGCCGGAACAAGCGTCAGCAGCCAGGCGAAGGCGATCAGGCTGAGCACGCCCGGAACCAGCCAGCCCGGCGACCGATCCAGCTTCAGCCAAGCCCAGAAGGCGAAGCAGCCGCCGATCTCGGCGAGCGCGGCGAGGGGATAGACGAGGGCGAGCTTCATTTTATCTCCGTCATCCTCGGGGCCGCTCGCGCTTGCGAGCGGAGCCCGGGGACCCAGACGGTCAGGCGAACCATGAGGCCGCCAAGTCTTCCCACTGCGGGTTGCCCGCCTCGATCAGATTGAGCTTCCACTGCCTCGGCCATTTCTTGATCTGCTTTTCCCGACGAATAGCCTCGACCATGCCGGCTTGAGGCTCGAACCACACCAACCCCTTGCAGGCATAGGCGTCGGTGAAGCCTTTGAACGTGCCAAGCTTATGCTTCCAGACCCGGTCGTGAAGGTCGCTGGTGACGCCGGTGTAGAGCGTGCCGTTGCGGCGGCTGGCCATGATGTAGGCGGCGATGATCGCGTCTGGGTTTCGCAAAAACCACACCTCCCCTGCCGTCATTCCGGGACGCGCAGCGGACCCGGAACCCAGGCCATTCAGCACGCGGCGCGGCGACAGGACAAGGCGCGAACGATGCAACCGTCTGGGTCCCCGGGTTCGGCTGCGCCGCCCCGAGGATGACGGAGGGGCGTAGGCCTACTCGCCCTTCGCTTCCGCCGCGCGCTTCTCAGCCAGCTTGGCGAGGACGCGGCCGCGGCCCTTGGCCAGGGCGTGGATGGCGCCGCGCATGGTGGCGACTTCCTGCTCGGTGAAGGCGGCGCGGCCCAGCATGACGCGCAGGTTCTGGCTCATCGACGGCTTCTTCTCGGGCGGGTGGAAGAAGCCGCCGGCCTCCAGCTCCGCTTCCAGATGCTCGTACATGCCGACCAGCAGCGCGTTCGACGCGGGCGGCTCGCCCTCGCGGAAGCGCGGCGGCGGGGCGTCGAGGATCAGGGTGCGCCACTCATAGGCGTTGATGGCCACGGCCTGGGCCAGGTTCAGCGAATGGTGCCTGGGGTCGATCGGGATGGTGGTGATGCCGGCGCACAGGGCGATGTCGGTGGTCTCCAGCCCGGCGCGCTCGCCGCCGAACAGCAGGCCGGTCTTCAGGCCGGACGCCGTGTCGTCATAGAGGATGCGGGCGCTCTCGCGCGGGGTGCGCACCGGCTGGCGCGTCTCGCGCGGGCGGGCGGTGGTGGCGAAGACGGTGTGCAGGTCGTGGGCGGCCTCGGCCACGCTGTCGAAGACCTTGACCCCGTCCAGCACCCAGTCGGCGCCCGAGGCCGTGGCCCAGGCGCGTTCCTGGGGCCAGCCGTCGCGCGGGCTGACCAGCCGCAGTTCCGACAGGCCGAAATTGGCCATGACGCGGGCGACCGCGCCGATGTTCTCGGCCATCTGGGACTTGTCGAGGATGACGACGGGGGGCGTGAGTTCAGTCATGGGGCGCTCTGTAACCCTTCTCCCCTTGAGGGAGAAGGTGGCCCGTAGGGTCGGATGAGGGGTGTCGGCGCGACGTTGGACAGGAAGCCGTCAGCCCAGCTTCCTCGCACCCCTCATCCGTCAGCCCCCGGATCAAGTCCGAGGGCTGCCACCTTCTCCCTCAAGGGGAGAAGGAAGCCCGGTCAGTCCTCGCCGATCATCGAGGTCCAGGGGTCGACCGTGCCCGCCTCGACCTCGGCCACCTTGACCGCGGGCCAGCCGATGGAGGCCGTGCCGCTCTCGCGCCAGCTGAGGATGATCAGGTCGCGCAGCTCCGAGGCGCCCGCCGCCAGACGCTCGTTGACGAAGGCCGCGCCGCGCGGGTCGGCGTCGCGGAACCCGCCCGCCTTCTCCAGACGATAGAAGGGAATGACCGTGCCCAGCGTCGTCTTCAGATAGCCGGCGGTGCGGGCGCGCAGGTCCAGACCCGAGACCTGCGGCTGGCTCATCGCCGCCTCGACCGTGTCCAGACGGGCGACGCGCGAGGCGAACTCGCCCTCGAAGACGCCGTGGGTGCGGCGCGAGTTGGTGAAGCCTTCGGGGTTGGGATAGTCGCCCCAGCCGTTGAAGTGGATCGACAGGTGGTGCGGCTGCGAGCCGTCGCCGACGTAGTGGGCCAGCACGCCGATGTCGCGCAGGATCAGGGCCTCGCGGCGCTCGCGGTCGGCGCGGTACCAGGCCTTCTTGCCGGGATCGCTCTCGCGCGCCTCGGCGGCGGTCAGGACGCGCCAGTAGGCGAAGTCGCGGCCCAGGTTCTGATAGGCGTCCATCAGGGCGTAGGGCAGGTAGCCCACGTCATCGACCTTGATCCCCGCCTGGACCAGGGCCGTGTCGAAGTCCGACTTCAACCGCGGCAGGGCGTCGATCGACGGGCCGCCAGCCTTCATGGCGAAGCCGTTGTCGTCGAAGTCGATGAAGTGGGCCGTGTCGCGCTCGCGGTCGTGCGGCTGACCGGCGCCCTTCCAGCGATCGGGCTCGCGCGCCAACTCGCCGACATCGGCGATGGCGCCGGGCGTCTTGAGGAAGGCCGGCAGGTCGTCGCTGAGGCCGCGCATGGCCGCCACGCCGATCAGGCGGTGGCCGGTGTTGCCCCAGGCGTCGACGTTCACGGCGGGGGCCGAAACCAGCATCAGGGCGGCAGCGGCGATCATCAGGCGCTTCATGGGACACCGGCGAAAAGGGACAGGGAAACGACGGCTTAGCTCATTCACGGCCCCGCCTCCAGTCAAGGCGGACTTCGTCTCTTGCGTCGTCGTCAAGCTGGTTTCTGCGGACCTGAGCGAGCATTTCTTGGAAATAAAGTGTTACGCGGAACGATTATGGTGTTAACCGCTCAGGTGATCGCGCCAGTATAGACATAAGTATAGGTGAATACTGATTTCGTTGCTGCCACATATGCTGTGACATTTGATCGATATGCTCATCGACCTGTGGATTAATCGAACGCTGATCGGGTCAAAGGGTCGCGCCTGATCTCATTCGCCGCGTTTTTGCCACAATTGGCGGCGAAAAGCGCCGTGCCGGTGCGTGTCGGGCCCGGTGCTACCTGTAGTTTTTTCGATGCTGAACACAGCCGCCGCGCTTGCCATGTTCTGGGCTATGGCCTTCTCCGGTTCCGGAGAGCCTCAACCCTATGAGGCCGTCGTCGCTATCGACACGGCTGCAGTGGAAACCGCCGCGACGGCTGAGAGTTCCATCGACGCCTCCGCCCTCTCCGCCGAACAGGCCGAGCTGATGGCGGGCGATCCCGACTGGCGCGCCTCGGCCCGCCTCTATCATGCAGGCGGCGGTGGTGCGACGGGCAACGACTCGCTCGGTTGCCGCCCGATCGCCATGCGCACGGTCGCCGTCGACCCCCGCGTCATCCCCCGCCGCACCAAGCTGTTCATCCGCGAGACGGTCGGCCTGCGCCTGGCCAACGGCGAGGTCCACGACGGCTACTGGTACGCCTCGGACACCGGCGGCGCGATCAAGGGCGCCAAGATCGACCTGTTCACCGGTCACGGCCGCGGCTCGATGCAGCAGGCCATGCGGCTGAACATGAAGACCCTGACCATCGCCGACGCCGGTGATTTCGACGGCTGCCCGCCCGCCTGGCAGACCGCCTCGAACTAAGGGCTTCACCCCGCAGACGAAAAAGGCGACCGGAGCGATCCGGTCGCCTTTTTGCTGCGCGCCAGGCAGCGTTCAGAACTTCCGCTTGCCGCTGACCGTCTCGAAGAAGAGGCGGAAGTCGCCCATCAGGCTCCACAGCGGATATTGGAAGGTCGCCGGCCGGTTCTTCTCGAAGAAGAAATGCCCGACCCAGGCGAAGCCGTAGCCGACCACCGGCATGGCCAGCAGCCACCAGGCGTTCAGCGTCACGCAAAAGGCCAGGAAGGCGGCGATCACCAGCCCCGTCCCGACCAAATGGATGCGGCGGCAGGTCCGGTTGGAATGTTCGTGGATGTAGTAGGGATAGAAGGCGGAAAAGGAGGCGTATCGCCCCCTGTCATCAAGGCCAGTCTTTGGGCGTCCAGCCTGCGGTTCGCGTGCGGTCATGGCCGCAGCCTGCCCCCGGATTGAACCGGGGGCAAGTCAGCGGTCAGAAGTCAGTCGAAACGCTTGCCGGGCTTGCCGGCCTTGTTGAACGGCTTGGCGCCGGCGGGCTTGCCGCCCGGCTTGAAGCCCGGCTTGGCCCCGAAGGGCTTCTTGGCGTAGGGCTTGTCGCCGTCCGCACGCGGGCCGCGCTCGGCATCGGTGCGCGGGGCGTAGGGCTTCTTCTTGAAGTCCGGGCGCGGGCCGTCGCCGGTGCGCTCGTCGCGGTTGAACGGCTTCTTGGCGTAGGCGGGGCGTTCACCCTCGCCTTCGCCCTCGCGCGGCTGCCACGGCTTCTTCTTGAACGGCGGACGGCCGCCCTCCCCGCCTTCGTCGCGGCGGTTGCGCATCCCGCCCTTGAACATGCCCGCGTGCGGGGCCTCCGACGGCGAAATGTTCGCCTCGTTGGTGTTCATGGCCGCCAGCTTCTTGAAGGCCTCGACGTGGCTGTTGGCGATCTCGAAGCGGGTCTCTTCGGGGAAGGTCTTGATCGAGCCGATCCGCTGCTTGGTGATGCCGCCGATGCGGCAGATCATCGGGATCAGCCACTTGGGATCGGCGTTGCGGTTGCGGCCGATGTCCATGCGGAACCACGACACCTCGTCGGCCTGCAGCCGCTCGAAGGGCGAGGCGCCGGCGGCGAACTTGTCGCCGGGCTCGCCGCGCGGCTTGCGCTGCGGGCCCTGGCCCGGATCGGTCAGGTCTTCGGGGGCCGGCAGGTCCTTGCGCAGCAGGACCAGCAGGGCGCGGGCCAGGTCTTCCGGCGTGCGCTCGGCGACCAGCTTGGCGATCAGGCCAGCGTCGTCCTCACTGCCTTCCTGGGCGAAGACCGGGGCGGCCAGCAGGCGCTGCTCGTCCTTGGCCAGGATCTCGTCGGCGGTCGGGGCGGCGGCCCAGGTCGCCTCGACCCCGGCCGAGCCCAGCAGCATCTCGGCCTTGCGGCGACGGCTGCTCGGCACCAGCAGGATGGAGGTGCCCTTCTTGCCCGCGCGGCCGGTGCGGCCCGAGCGGTGCAGCATGGTCGCCTTGTTGATCGGCAGCTCGGCGTGGATCACCAGACCCAGGTCGGGCAGGTCCAGACCGCGCGCGGCCACGTCGGTGGCGACGCAGACGCGGGCGCGGCCGTCGCGCAGGGCCTGCAGGGCGTCGGTGCGCTCGCGCTGGCCCATTTCACCGGACAGGGCCACGGTCGAGAAGCCGCGCTCCAGCAGCGACGACTGCAGGTGACGCACGCTGTCGCGGGTCGAGCAGAAGACCAGGGCGCCCGGCGCTTCATAGAAGCGCAGCACGTTGACGACGGCGTGCTCGATCTCGTTCGGGGCGATGCGCAGGGCGCGGTATTCGATGTCGCTGTGCGGCTGGCTGCGGTCGACGGTGTCGATGCGCACGGCGTCGCGCTGATAGCGCTTGGCCATCATGGCGATGTCGCGGGCGATGGTGGCCGAGAACAGCAGGGTGCGGCGTTCGGGCGGCGACTGCTCGAGGATGTATTCCAGGTCCTCGCGGAAGCCCATGTCGAGCATCTCGTCGGCCTCGTCGAGCACCAGCACCTTCAGCGCCGACAGGTCGAGGTTGCCGCGGTCGATGTGGTCCTTCAGGCGGCCGGGGGTGCCGACGACGATGTGGATGCCGAAGTTCAGGGCGCGGGCTTCCTTGCGGGCGTCCATGCCGCCGACGCAGGTGGTGATCTTGGCCTTGGATTCGCCGTACAGCCATTCCAGCTCGGCCGAGACCTGCAGCGCCAGTTCGCGCGTCGGGGCGATGGCCAGCATCAGCGGCGCGTCAGCCGGACCGAAGCTTTCGTCAGCGCCCAGCAGGGTCGAGGCGGCGGCCAGGCCGAAGGCCACCGTCTTGCCCGAACCGGTCTGGGCCGAGACCAGCATGTCAGCCTCGCCATGGCCGTCCAGAACCGCCGCCTGGACGGGCGTGGGCTCGGCATAGCCCTTGTTTACGAGGGCGCGGTCTAGCGCGGGGTGGATCGCGGGAAAGGGCATATACGACCTGAAAAAGAGCAAGGCGGCCGCAAAACGACCGCGCCCGGCCAAGGCTGAACAGCCGGCCGGGCGATGAGGAGGCCTGACTTATACACCAATAACGGCCCCGATGGGGCGGGTTTCCGCAAAAAGACCGTCGTTCACCACGCTTGTTCAGGCGCCGTTGACCGCAAAGCCACGATCCTGACCGTCCGCCAAGCCCCATCCGCGCAGGAGAACGCCATGTCGCCCCTGACCATCGCCGCCGCCGGAATGCAGAACGCGGCCTCCCGCTTCGAGGCCAGCGCGCGCCGCACTACCGAGGGCTCGCTCGACAATCTGGCGGTCGAGGCGGTGGAGCAGATTCGAGCCAAACACGACTTCTCGGCCAATGCCGCCGTCGCCCGCACGGCCGACGAGATGACCGGAACCCTGCTGGACATCCTGGTCTGAATAAACGCCGCCGCCATTCGATACGAAGGCGAGGCCGCTATCGGCGTCGGCTTCGAAACACTGGGCAAAGTCGCCATGACGGATCTGATGGGCGACCCCGCCGTCAATGCTGAAATGGAACGCCTGGGCACCTATATCGACCGCCCCAAATGGGATGCCTTCGTGGCCGAGGTCAAACCCTAAGCGCGACCGGAGCGGCGGCGACGGCCCGGGCCTTCTGACCGGCGGCGGCGAACGATCCCCGCCGCCGCACGTTTCCTCTCTGCGCGCCTCGCAGGGAGATTGCACATGGCCCAGTCGCATCCCGGCCCTTCGGGCCAGTCCATCGCCTATATGAAGGTCCAACCCTATCAGGGCGGCGGCCTGATCCTGACCTCCGACGCCGTCGACGTCGACGGCTGGCTCAGCGCCGAACACAGTCAGGCGGGCGACGCGACCTCACCGCCCCTGGCCTGGAGCGGGCTGCTGGAAGCCGAAAGCTACGCCTTGATCGTCGAGGATCCCGACGCCCCGCGCGAGACCCCCTTCGTGCACTGGATGTTGTGGAACATCCCCGGCGACCTCACCGCCCTGCCCGCCGACATTCCGCCCGCGCCGCACCCCGCCGCCCTGCCCGGCGCCGTCCAGGGCGCCAACAGCCGGGGCGACCACGGCTGGATGGGCATGGCCCCGCCCCCGGGGTCAGGCCCGCACCACTATCACTTCCAACTGTTCGCCCTGGACCGCCGGCTCGAGCTGTCGCCCGAGACGCCCCTGGCCAAGCTGGTCAACGTGCTGAAGGGCTGCGCCATCGCCAAGGGCGAACTGGTCGGGCTTTATCAGGCCGCCGGCGGGATCGAGGACGCTCCGTCGCCGGCCCGCACCGGCGCCTACGGCGTCGATCCCGCCACGGACCACGCCACCCGGGCCGAGATCGCGGCCGGACGCGGGCCCCTGGACAGCGGCGACATCGATCGCCACGCCCCGCACGACGCCGAGGGGGTGAGCCGTCCGCGCGGCGGCGAGCCGCCCGATCCCAAACGGCCGTTCCGCCTATAGGACGCTCCATCATCCTGAAGTGGAACGCCTTCGCCTGCTTCGCGCTTCCTGACTGAGACTCCGCCTCCAATTCAGCCAAGGAATGTCATGTCCAGGACCATGAAGGCCGCCGTCGTGCGCGAATTCGGCAAGCCGCTGACCATCGAAGAGGCGCCGGTTCCCCTGCCCGGCCCCGGCCAGATTCAGGTGAAGATCGAGGCCTCGGGCGTCTGCCACACAGACCTGCACGCCGCCGAGGGCGACTGGCCGGTCAAGCCCAACCCACCCTTCATACCCGGCCACGAAGGCGTCGGCTTCGTCTCCGGCGTCGGCGCCGGCGTCAAACATGTCAAGGAAGGCGACCGGGTCGGCGTGCCCTGGCTCTACACCGCCTGCGGCCATTGCCGGCACTGTCTCGGCGGCTGGGAGACCTTGTGCCACGAGCAACAGAATACCGGCTATTCGGTCAACGGCAGCTTCGCCGAATATGTCGTGGCCGACCCCGACTATGTCGGGCACCTGCCGTCGAACATCGCCTTTGACGAAATCGCCCCGGTGCTGTGCGCCGGCGTCACCGTCTACAAGGGGCTGAAGATGACCGACACCAAGCCGGGCGACTGGATGGTGGTGTCCGGCGTCGGCGGCCTGGGCCATCTGGCGGTGCAGTACGCCCGGGCCATGGGCCTGAACGTCGCCGCCGTGGACGTGGACGACGCCAAGCTGGACTTCGCCAAGCGCCTGGGCGCCAGCGTCGTGGTCAACGCCAAGACCAACCCCGATCCGGCCGCCGAGATCCGGAAACAGACCGACGGCGGCGCCCAGGGCGTGCTGGTCACCGCCGTCTCGCCCAAGGCCTTCGAACAGGCGCTGGGCATGACCGCGCGCGGGGCGACGGTGGCCTTGAACGGCCTTCCCCCCGGCGACTTCCCCCTGTCCATCTTCGACATGGTGCTGAACGGGACGACCGTGCGCGGCTCCATCGTCGGCACGCGGCTGGATCTTCAGGAAGCGCTCGACTTCGCCGCAGACGGCAAGGTCAAGGCCACCGTCGCGGTCGAGCCGATCGAGAACATCAACGACATCTTCGCGCGGATGCACAAGGGTCAGATCGAGGGCCGGATCGTCATGAAGGTGAGTTGAGGAGCAGACGCGATGACCGACAAGATCATTCCCTGCATCTGGTACGACCTGGGCCAGGCGCAAAAGGCGGCCGAATTCTACGTCTCGCTGGGCCTGCCCGACAGCCGGATCGACCGGGTCGTCAGCAGCCCGGCGGACAACCCTTCCTCTCCGACCGGAGCGGAACTGGTCGTCGAGTTCACCCTGGCGGGACGGCGCTATACGGGCCTGAACGGCGGACCGAACTTCCCGCAGACCGAGGCCGTCTCCTTCATGATCATGACCGATGATCAGGCCGAGACCGACCGCCTGTGGGACGCCATCGTCGGAAATGGCGGCGCCGAAAGCGCCTGCGGCTGGTGCAAGGACCGCTGGGGCGTCAACTGGCAGATCACGCCGCGCCGGCTGATGGCCTTCTTCGACGACCCTAACCCCGCCCGATCCAAGGCCGCCTTCGAGGCCATGATGACGATGGCCAAGATAGACATCGCCGCCCTGGAAGCCGCTGCTGACAAGATCGGGTAGACAGCAAAGCTAGTCAGCCTGACTGTCGTTTTCCACCAAGACACCGCCCACGCCGACCAACGACCATCCACACCCGCCCCTCAAGCAACGAGCCGCCGCGCGGCAAGCGATAGGGGCCAACAAAGAAAGAGGAGACGACCATGTCCTACATCACAGGCTTCCTGACCCCGGTGAAGACCGAGAACAAGGACCGCTATATCGAGTCCGCCCGCAAATCCTGGCCCCTGTTCCAGGGCTATGGCGCCACCGCCCAGATCGAGAACTGGGGCGTGGACGTGCCGGACGGCAAGCTGACCAGCTTCCCCATGGCGGTGAAGCTGGAGGACGGCGAGGCCGTGGTCTTCTCCTGGCTGGTCTGGCCGGACAAGAAGACGGCCGACGACGCCTGGGCCAAGATGCAGGAAGACCCCGCCATGGCCAACATGGACATGCCCTTCGACGGCAAGCGCATGATGTGGGGCGGCTTCGAGACGGTGTTCCAGAACTGAGCCATCTCTTTCCTCCCCACATTGTGGGGAGGGGGACCACGCAGTGGTGGAG
>NZ_JBOHLI010000042.1:0-31302 GCF_050729455.1 Brevundimonas sp. | reverse complement strand
CCGCCGCCCTGACCCGCGCCGGCGGCCGGGCCGAGGTCGTTCCCGCGCCGGGCGACAGCCACCGCACGATCAACACCGGCTTCGGTCAGGCCGCCGATCCCGAGGGCGAACGCGCCGCCGCCTTCATCGCCGTCGAGGCGCGCCGCCTGCATTCCGCGCCCGGCCCCGCGCGTGCTAGACAGGGATCATGAACCCGTCCTGGATCGTCATGCTGCTGGTCGTGCTCGCGGGCGGGGCCACGGCCTTGCAGGCGCCGACCAACGCCCGGCTGGCGGGGGCCGCGGCCTCGCCGGTCAATGCGGCGCTCATCTCCTTTCTGGTCGGGACGGCGGCGCTGAGCCTGCTGGCCCTGACGCTGCAGACCCGGCCCGACGCGGCGGCGATGAAGGCCCTGCCCTGGTGGACCTGGATCGGCGGCCTCTACGGCGCGATCTTCGTGGTCTGCGCCGCCTGGAGCGTGCCGCGCCTGGGCGTGGCCCTGACCGTTATCCTGATGGTGGCGGGCCAGATTCTGATCAGCGTCCTGCTGGATCACTTCGGCGCCCTCGGCGTGCCGAAACAGCCGCTGAACCTGACGCGGCTGCTGGGCGTCCTGCTGGTTTTCGGCGGCGTGCTTCTGGTCCGGCGCGGCTGAGCCTATATCCGCTGCGATGACCGACGAGACGATCGAGATCGAGGGCGACGCTCCGGCCGAAGCCCTGCCCCTGCAGGCGACCGCCCTGATCGCCGACGAGGCGCGCCGCGCCCCCGACAAGCCCGGCGTCTATCGCATGTACGGCGAGGACGGCGACTGCCTCTATGTCGGCAAGGCCAAGTCGCTGAAGAAGCGCATCGTCCAGTACGCCCAAGGCCGTTTCCACACCCAGCGCATCGGCCTGATGGTGTCGCTGACGCGCTCGATGGAGCTGGTGGTCACCACCACCGAGACCGAGGCCCTGATCCTCGAGGCCGGCTACATCAAGCGGCTGAAGCCCCGCTTCAACGTCCTGCTCAAGGACGACAAGTCCTTCGCCGAACTGATGATCCGCCGCGACCACCGTGCGCCCCAGGTCCGCAAGCATCGCGGCGCCCACACGGTTCCGGGCGACTACTTCGGCCCCTTCGCCTCGACCTGGGCGGTCAATCATACGCTGAACACCCTGCAGAAAGCGTTTTTGCTGCGCTCCTGTTCGGACAGCGTCTACGAGACCCGCACCCGGCCCTGCATGCTGCATCAGATCAAGCGCTGCTCGGCCCCCTGCACCGGCCTGATCAGCCTGGAGGACTACGGCGAGCTGGTCACGGAGGCGGAACAGTTCCTGCGCGGCAAGTCGCGGGCGGTCATCGCCCGTCTGTCCGGCGAGATGCAGGCGGCGTCCGACGAGATGGAGTTCGAGCAGGCCGCCCGTCTGCGCGACCGCATCCGCGCCCTGACCGCCATTTCCATGGAGCATTCGGTCTCGGCCGAGAACGTGGGCGAGGCCGACGTCTTCGCCCTGCACGCCGAAGGGGGCCAGGCCTGCGTCCAGGTCTTCTTCTATCGCGCCGGTCAGAACTGGGGCGGGCGGGCCTATTTCCCGCGGGTGGACCGCAGCGACAGCGACCCCGTGATCCTGGGCGCCTTCCTGGGCCAGTTCTACGAGGACAAGCCGGTCCCGCGTCAGATCTTGACCAATGTCCGCCCGCACGAGTTCGAACTGCTGCAGGAAGCCTTCACCCTGAAGGCCGGGCGCAAGGTCGAGATCCTTCAGCCCCGGCGCGGCGACAAGCAGACGGTCCTCGACCACGCCTTGACCAACGCCCGCGAGGCCCTGGGCCGCAAGCTGGCCGAGAACTCGGCCCAGTCGAAGATTCTGGACGAGGTCTGCGAGGCCTTCGGCCTGGACGCCCGGCCGGAACGGATCGAGGTCTATGACAACGCCCACATCCAGGGGACCAATCCGGTCGGCGGCATGGTGGTGGCCGGGCCCGAGGGCTTCCGCAAGAACCAGTACCGCAAATTCAACATCCGCGGCGACGACCTGACCCCGGGCGACGACTACGGCATGATGCGCGAAGTCATGCGTCGCCGCTTCGGCAAGATGGTCAAGGACGAGGAGGCCGGCGAAGTCGTCGAACGCCCCGACCTGCTGCTGATCGACGGCGGGGCGGGGCAGCTGGCCGAGGTGCTGGCGGTTCTGGCCGATCTGGGCCTCGACGACATCACCGCCGTCGGCGTGGCCAAGGGGCCGGACCGGGACGCGGGCAAGGAGCATTTCTTCATGCCCGGCAAGCCGCCCTTCATGCTGCCGCTGAAGAGCCCGGCCCTCTATTACATCCAGCGGCTGCGCGACGAGGCCCATCGCTTCGCCAACGGCGCCCACGCCAAGCGCCGCTCGATGGACATCAAGAAGAACCCACTGGACGAGATCGAAGGCGTGGGTCCGGGACGCAAGAAGGCCCTGCTGCACGCCTTCGGCTCGGCCAAGGGCGTCAGCCGCGCCGCCGTCGCCGACCTGATCAAGGTGCCCGGCGTCAATCAGCCGCTGGCCGAACGCATCCACGCCTTCTTCCACAAGTCCTGAAACACGCGCATTTGCGGTTGAGCCGCGACGGGTCGCGGGTCTAGGAAGGCGCTCATGACCGATGAATTGACCAAGGGCTATCACCGTTTCCGCCAGAACCGGTGGCCGTCAGAACGCGCCGAATACGAGGCCCTGGCCACGAACGGCCAGAAACCGCACACCCTGGTCGTGGCCTGTTCCGACAGCCGCGCCGACCCGGCCCTGATCTTCGACACCGCGCCGGGCGAGCTGTTCGTGGTGCGCAACGTCGCCAACCTGGTCCCGCCCTATCAGCCGGACGGCAAGCTGCACGGCGTCTCGGCGGCGCTGGAGTTCGGCGTCAACGTGCTGAAGGTCCAGCACATCGTCGTCATGGGCCACGCCGCCTGCGGCGGGGTCAACGCCATGATGAACGGCGCCCCGTCCAATTGTCAGGACTTCGTCGCCCCCTGGGTGGCCCAGGGCGTGCCCGCCGTCAGCGCCGCCATCGAGGGCGTTCCCGCCGATCAGACCGAGACCGTCGCCGAGGAGGCCGTGGTGCGCCTGTCGCTGGACAACCTGCGTACCTTCCCCTGGATCGCCGAGAAGGAAGCGGCGGGCGAACTGCGCCTCAGCGGCCTGCACTTCGGCATCGCCGCCGGCATCCTGACCAAGCTGACGGGCGCCAAGCGGTTCGAACGCCTGGACTGAGCCAGGGTCGCCGCCCTCGCCCCGCTCTCGATTCGGGCGGCGAACCATGCCACACCGCAGGCGTTGCAATGGACGTGATGATGACCCCTGCCCATAAAGCCAATCCGATCCCCAACATCCTGACCAGCATCCGTCTGGCGGCCGGGGTGGTCATGTTCCTGCTGCTGGCGGGCGCGACCAGCGGCATCCCCTTCGTCTCGGCCATGCTGAGCCCCGACGACCAGTTCGCCATGTACCGAACGGGCTTCTGGATCTTCGTTATCGCCGCCTCGACGGACTGGATCGACGGCTATCTGGCCCGCCGCTGGAACGCCACGACGCGCTGGGGCGCCATCCTGGACCCCATCGCCGACAAGATCCTGGTCACGGGCGCCATCCTGGGCGTGCTGACGAGCGGCTCGGTGCAGCAGATCATCATCCCCTGCGGCCTGATCCTGTTCCGCGAGTTTGCCGTCTCGGCCCTGCGCGAGACCATGGCCGGGCGCATCAACCTGCCCGTCACCCTGGCCGCCAAGTGGAAGACCACGCTGCAGATGGTGGCCCTGGGCTGCCAGCTGTTCGCTCGCAACTGGGACGGCTGGGGCCTGCCCTTCGACTACCTGCCCCACTTCCAGCTGTTCGCCGACACCCTGATCTGGTTGGCGGCCCTCATCACCCTGTGGACCGGCTGGCAGTATTTCAACGCCGCCCAGAAGCAGATGCGGGATCTGTGATCAGCCGCTTCCTCGGTCCCTTCTCCCGAGGGGAGAAGGTGGCCCGAAGGGCCGGATGAGGGTCGCCGATATCCGTCGGCGTGAGCCGCCACGCCACGGCTGCCGCCGACTGGAACCGTAGCCCCTCACCCTTTCACCTGACCAATCGCTTCGCTCTTGGAGGCTCAAGCCCTCTCCCGCCGGGAGAGGGTTTCTTTATTTGAGCGCCTTTTCCATGACCACGAAGGTCAGATCGCGGTCCGACAGGCCGATGGTGGTTTCGTCCAGCGGGAAGGGCCGGGTTTCGCCGGTCAGGGCGTAGCCCCGTCGCTCGTACCATGCGATGAGCTCGGAACGCTGACGGATGACCGTCATCTCCATGCGGGTCGCGCCGAAGCGGGCGACGGCCTCGGCTTCGGCGGCCTCGATCAGCAGGCGGCCCAGACCGCCCGCCTGACGGGTCGGATCGACGGTCAGCAGGCCGAGATAGGCCAGACCTTCGCCCTGATCCGCCACCTGGACGCAGCCGGTCAGGACGCCGTCGACCTCGGCCAGCAGGATGACCCGCGAGACGTCGGCGAGGATGTCCAGAAGCTCGGCCTCGTCGGTGCGCTGGCCGCCCAGCAGGTCGGCCTCATGCGTCCAGCCGGCCTTCGCGCTGTCGCCGCGATAGGCGCTTTCGACCAGGCGATGCAGCGCCGCCACGTCCGAAGACGCAGCGGGCCGGAAGCTCGGGGCGGTCAACGGCGCGACCGGCGAGCGGGCTTGGGCGCGCTGACGCCCAGTTCCTGGATCAGGTGATCCATGCCGTAGACGTCGCGCAGGGCCGTGGTCACGGCCTGGGTGGTGACGATGACGCTGCGGTTGACGTTGCGGTCATAGCCGTAGGCGTTGCGCTGGGTCAGGACGGTGGAGTCGAAGTTGGCGCCGATGATCTCGCCCTTGGCGTTGACGGCGGGCGAGCCCGACGAGCCGCCGATGGTGTCGGACGAGACGGCCATGTTCATCACCGCGTTCGGGTCGATGCGGTCCCTGGCGGCCAGCAGCTTGGGCGCGACGTTGAAGGGCTCGGCCCCCGTCGCACGATCCCACAGGCCGGCGAAGGTGGTGAAGGCGGCTATACGTTGGCCCGGAACGTCCGTGCCCTCGACCCGGCCGTAGGTCAGGCGCAGGGTGCCGGTGGCGTCAGGATAGACGGCGTCGCCATAGGCGGCGAAGCGAGCCGCGGCCAGTTGCTCCGAGGCGCGGTCGGTCGGGGCCTTGACCTTGTTGTCCCAGTCGGCGCGGACGGCGCGGGCGTCGGCGTCGATGGCCAGGACATACTGGATCAGCGGGTCGGTCGAGGCCTGGACGGCGGGCAGGCCGCCTTCCCACAGGGCGCGACGCACGGCCGGGTCAGCCAGCTTGGTGCCGGTGATCAGACGCGCCGACAGGTTTTCCGGACTTTCCTTGCCCAGCAGGGTGCGGACATAGGGGCTGTCGACGGTCAGCCATTCACGCGTCTTGGACAGCCACCACTCCAGACGGATCTGCTCCAGCGCCGCATAGGTCGGACGCTCGGCGAAGAGGCTGGACTGCACGCCCGGCAGGCGGCTGTCGGCGAACTCGGCCAGACGCTGATCCGACGGCTTGGCCCGCTCCTGGGCGCCGCGCACGATGGCCCGCGCCCACTGGAACAGGGACGAACCGCCCGCCACCGAGGTGGTGCCCATGCCGGTGCCGCCTTCCAGCAGGGCCATCGGGGCGTAGAGCTCGCGGGCCAGAGGCTGGACGCCGTCCAGCGTCGCCCACGGATCGGTCTGGCCGCCCGCGGCGCGGGCGCGGAAGTCGGCCTCGGCCTCGGCCTTGGTCGCCATGAAGGCGGGGTCGGTCAGGGCGCGCATGCGGCCCAGGCCGCGTTTGTAGGTGTTCTCGACGCCGACAATGGGGTCCATGGCGATGAAGGCCTGTTCCTCGCCTTCCTCGGAATAGCGGATCAGGCGACCGCGCAGTTCAGAGGCGATCAGCTGGTCCATCGGCAGGACCACGTCGCGGATGGTCATCAGCTGCGACTGGGTCAGCAGACGCTGGGTCGCGCCGGGGTTGCCGGTGACGAAGACGGGCTCGCCCTCGGTCGGCTTGTTCGGGTTCCAGGTGAAGTGGGTCGGCGTCTCGACCGGCTTCCCGTCTTCATAGAGGCGGATGAAGGCCGCATCGATGGCGAAACGCGGGAAGGAGAAGTTGTCCAGGTCGCCGCCGAAGGTCGCGGCGCGGTCTTCCGGCGCCCAGGCCAGACGCACGTCGGAGTATTTGCGGTACTTGTAGAGCTTGAACTGGCCGCCGCGATACAGGCTGACGACCTGGCAGCGGATCTTGGGATCAGTGCCGCAGGCCTCGGTCTCGATGCGGCCGGCCTCGGCCTCGCGCGCCTGGGTGAAGGCCTGGCCGTCCAGACCCTCGCCCGCCTTGTGCAGGCGTGCGGTGACGTCGACGATCTCGGTCAGGATCTCGGCCGTGGCGCCGGGGCATTTCAGCTCTTCTTCGCGGCTGCGCGGGGTGAAGCCGGTGTCGGCGTACTGCACCTGGGGCGTGGACAGGTTGGCGACGCAGGTGGCGACGCAGTGGTTGTTGGTCATCACCAGCCCCTGGCCGGAGATGACGCCCGCCGAACAGCCGCCGAACTTCACCGACGACAGCCGGACCTTGTCGAGCCAGGCCTGATCAATCGAGGTCCCCAGCGTCTGGTTGGCGCGGCCGATGGGGAAGTTGTCGTAGGTCCACATGCCTTCTTCAGCCTTGGCGGAAGAGGCGGCGGCGAAGGCCAGAACCGCAACGGAGGCGAAGAGCAGATGACGCATGGAGAACTCCTGATCCTCATGGCCCCGAAGAGGGGCGTCGGTTTCGGACCCTGATGAGGAAAAACAGAGGCCAATTCGTCTGAATAGTCTGAAATCGGTCGGAAGGACGAAAGGAGCCTAGCAGGCCGATGCGTCAGACGGGGGCGTGGTTCCTTCTCCCCTTGAGGGAGAAGGTGGGCGCCCGAGGGCGCTCGGATGAGGGGTGTCGGCGCCATGTTACGAAAAAGGGGAGCCGGCGGCTGGCTGAATTTCAACCGAAGCCGCCGACACCCCTCATCCGTCATGCTGCGCATGACACCTTCTCCCTCAAGGGGAGAAGGGTCTTAAATCAGCGCGTCACGCCCAGTTCGCGCAGGAGGCGCGGCTGATTGTAGACGCTGCGCAGGGCCTCGGTGACGGCGGCGGTCGAGACCGTCACCGTGCGGTTCAGTTCGCCGTCGTAGCCGTACGAACCGCCCAGGGAGTGGATGTTGCCGTCGAAGGCGGCGCCGATCACTTCGCCACGGGCGTTGATCACCGGCGAGCCCGAGTTGCCGCCGATGATGTCGTTGGTCGAGACGAAGTCATAGACGGTGGCCTTGTCGACCCGGCTCTCGGCGTCGACGAACCGCTGGGCCGCGTTGAACGGCTCGGCGCCCGTGGCGCGCTCGTACAGGCCGCCGATCTGGGTGAACGGGGGCACGGTCACGCCGCGATAGGTCCAGCCCTTCACCTGACCGTAGGACAGGCGCAGGCTGAAGGTCGCGTCGGGGTAGAGGTTGTCGCCATAGACGGCGAAGCGGGCCTGGGCGACCTTTTCGGCGGCGCGCGCGGTCGGGCCGTTGACCCCGGCGTCCCACTGGGTGCGGACGGCCTGTGCGGCGGCGTCGTTGGCCAGGACGAAGGCGATCATCGGGTCGCCCGAGGCGGCCAGCTGTTCCGGCGTCATGGCCAGGGCCTGGGCGCGGAAGGCCGGGTCGATCAGCTTGCTCTCGACCAGACGGGCGGCGATGCCCTCGGGGTTTTCGCGGCCCAGCAGCGCCTTCACATTGGCGTTGTCGACCGTCAGGTATTCGCGGGTCTTGGACAGCCAGAAGGCCAGCTGGATCTCCTCGATGCCCTTGGCGATCGGGGCTTCCGAGGCCAGGCGACGGCCCAGGGCGGCGATGTCGCTGTCGGCGTAGCCGGCGCGGCGCTCGGCCACCGGCTTGGCGCGTTCCTTGGAGGCGCGGACGATGGCGCGGGCGTAGGCATAGAGGGTCGAGCCGCCGCCGGCGTTACCTTCCAGCTGGCGGTAGGGCAGGTAGAGGTCGCGGGCCGTGGCCTGCACCTTTTCCAGGTCCGACCAGGGATCGCCGATGCGTTGCAGCAGGGCCGGATCGGCGGCCACGCGTTCGCGCAGCTCGGTTTCCTCGGCGCGCTTCTTGGCCATGAAGGCCGGGTCGGTCAGGGCGCCCTGCTGGCCGTAGTTGACCTTGAAGCCGTTCTCCAGACCGAAGATCGGGTCGACTGAGACGCGCTTTTCTTCCTCGCCCGTGGTCGAATATTCGATCAGACGGCCGCGCAGTTCCGAATTCTGGATCAGGCTGACGGGGAGCTGCTGGTCGCGCAGACGCTCCAGCTGGCTCATGGTCAGCAGACGCGAGGTCGAACCGGGGTTGCCGGCGACGAAGGTGACGTCGCCCTCGGCCGGGGCGTTCGGGTTCCACTTCAGATGGTTCGGCGTGGCGACCGGCTTGCCGTCCTCGTAGGCGCGCAGGAAGGCCGCATCGAGGGCGTAGCGGGGGAAGTTGAAATTGTCCGGGTCGCCGCCGAAGAAGGCCGCCTGGAACTCCGGCGCGAAGGCCAGACGCACGTCCTCGTACTTGCGGAACTGATAGAGGGCGTACTTGCCGCCGCGATAGAAGCTGATGACCTGGCAGGTCAGCTTGCGGTCGTCGCCGCAGGCTTCCTTCTGAATCTTGTCGACCTCGGCCGAGCGAGCCTGGACGAAGGCCGCGCCTTCCAGGCCGGCGCCGGCGCCCAGCACGCGCTCGGTCACGTCGGTGATGTCGGTCAGGACCTCGGCGGTCTGGCCGGGGCAGGTCTTTTCTTCCTCGCGCGTGACCGGCATCCAGCCGTTCTTGACGTAGTCGTTCTGGGCCGTGGACAGGTCCTGGACGCAGGAGATGACGCAGTGGTGGTTGGTCAGGATCAGGCCTTCACCCGAGACGAACGAGGCCGAGCAGCCCTGCAGGCGCACGGCGGCGTTGCGGACGCGGTCCAGCCAAGCCTGGTCGATGCTGGTGCCGTACTTGTCGTTCACCGTCTGGATCGGGAAGTTGTCGAAGGTCCACATCCCCTCGTCGGCGCGGGCCGGCGTGGCGGTCACGCCGGCCATGGCGGCGGCGACGCCCAGCGCGGCTAGCGAGGCGGTGAAGGAAAAGGTGCGGCGAAGCGACATTCAGGCTCTCCCGACGCGCGAGGCCCGGCGCCTCGCGTCTGTTTATTGTGTGACCAGCGCCGTCGAAGGACGGGCTTCAAACCCCCTTAGTCCCGCGACGCTTCGGGGGGAAGCCGCAGCCTTACCCCGATTTAACTTGGCCCCGGACCCGCACGCCGTCAGATAACGCTGCAAGTCAGGGGTTTGAGACGCGTCATGTCACTCGCGCTATCCACGCTGCTCTTCGAGTGGCGACGTTATATGGCCGCCGTCATGGCGCTGGCCCTTTCGGGCCTGCTCGTGCTGGCGATGACCGGGGTCTTCATCGGCATCGGCAAGGGCTTCACCGCCCAGATCGAGCGCTCGGCCGCCGACATCATCATCATGCAGCCGGGCGCCAAGAGCCTGATGGGGGGACCGTCGGGCGTGCCGCGCCGCTTTATTCCGCTGGCCTACAACCATCCGGCCGTGGTCGAGGTGCAGCCCCTGGACGGGGCCGGCGGCAGCTTCCAGTCGGTCAAGGAGGTCGACCCGACCCGCAGCCAGGCCGACAATGCGCGTCAGGGCGCGCCGCGCCAGAAGTTCGTCCAGGCCAGCATCATCGACACGACGCCCGGCTCGGTCACCATTCCTACCGACTATTCGCGCGAACTGGTCGACGCCCTGCGTCAGCCCTACACCGTGGCCATCGACGAGACGGCCCTGACCACCCTGGGCGTCAAGCTGGGCGACAAGGCCCTCTATAACGGCCAGACCGTCACCGTCGTCGGCGTCACGCGCGGCTATCCCAACATGATGCAGCCGAACATCGTCATGTCGCGCGACACCCTGCGGATGGTCGGTCAGGCCGACACCGGACCGCGCGTCGGCCCGCTGATGATCAAGCTGCGCGACCCGTCGCAGTCCTCGATCGTCGCCGCCCAGCTGAATGAGACGGGCAACGGCCAGTGGAAGGCCTGGACACGCCAGGAGCTGGCCGACGCCAACGCCGGCGCCATGTTCGAGGAAGGCATCCTAGTCATCATCATCGGCGGCTGCGTGGTGCTGGGCATCATCATCGGCGTGGCCATCACCTGGCAGACCCTGCGCGGCGCCATCATGGCCAACATCAAGGAGTTCGCCTCGCTGCGCGCCCTGGGCGTCGGCATGGGATCCTTGCGCCGCATCGTCATGGAGTTGAGCTTCTGGGTCGGCGTAGTCGGCGTCGCCGCCGCCATCGGCCTGACCTGGCTGCTGTCGCTGTTCGCCATGTCCAAGGCCGTCATCATCGCCCTGCCCCTGCCCCTGCTGATCGTGGTCGGCGGCGGTCTGATCGCCATCGCCATGGTGTCGGGCCTGCTGTCGATGGGCATCCTGAAGAAGAGCCAACCTGCGGACCTGCTGCGATGAACATTCACACCAAGGTGCACGGCAAGCACGGCGAGTTCGCCATCGAGGCCAAAGGTCTGGTCAAGCGGTTCAAGTCCGGCAAGAACTATGTGGAGGTGCTGAAGGGCGTGAATTTCGACGCCCGCCACGGCGACCTGACCATGGTCATGGGACCGTCCGGGTCGGGCAAGTCGACTCTGATCGCCGCCCTGTCCGGCCTGCTGAAGCCCGAAGAAGGCCGGGTCGACGCCCTGGACATGGACGATATGTGGTCCTTCTCGTCAGGCAAGATCGACAAGTTCCGCCTGGATCACTGCGGCTTCATCTTCCAGGGCTTCAACCTGTTCCCGGCGCTCAGCGCCCTGCAGCAGGTGACGACGGTGCTGAAATTCCAGGGCCTGACCCCGGATCAGGCCAGGAAGCGCGCCACCCTGGCGCTGGAAGAAGTCGGCCTGGGCCATCGCCTGCATCAGCGCCCGGCGGCCCTGTCCGGCGGCGAGAAGCAGCGCGTCGCCATCGCCCGCGCCCTGGCCAAGGACCCGCAGATCCTGTTCGCCGACGAACCGACCTCGGCCCTGGACGGCGAGAACGGCCAGGTGGTCATCAAGCTTCTTCGCCGCGCCGCCACCGAACACGGCGCGGCGGTCGTCTGCGTGACCCACGACCCGCGCCTTGAGGCCTGGGCCGACCGGGTCATCCACATCGAAGACGGCGTGATCATCGACGATCAGCGCCGCATCCCCAATCCCGACGCCGTTCTGGCCTCGCACTAGACACCGATCCTCAAGGACACCTCCATGCCCGCTTTCCTGAAAAACAAATGGCTCTGGATCGGCCTCGTGCTGCTGATCGCGCTCGTCGTCGGCTTCGGCATGTTCCAGAATGCCAATGCGGCGAAGAAGGCCGAAGCCGCGGCCGAAGCCGAGAAGAAGGTCGAAAGCCCCTATGCGGCCATCGCCAACGGCAAGGTCGACATCGAGGGCGGCATCATCCAGATCGCGGCCCGTCGCGGCGGCGTGGTGCGTGAAGTTCTGGTGCAGGAAGGCGACCGCGTCGTCGCCGGTCAGATCCTGGCCCGTCAGGAAGACGATGAACCGCGCCTGTCGCTGCAGAGCGCCTCGGCCGACGTGGCCCAGGCCGAAAGCCAGCTGCGCCTGATCAACGTCGAAATCGCCACGGCCCAGCGCGAGTACGACCGCCTGCAGAAGCTGGTCTCGACCAACTTCGTCGCCGCCCAGCGCCTGGATCAGGCCCGCGACGCCATCGCCTCGGCCCAGGCCCGCCTCGTCGCCCAGCAGTCGGCGATCGACACCGCCCGCGCCCGTCGCGACCAGGCCGCCTACAATGTCGAACTGACCGTGATCCGCGCCCCGCAGGACGGCCGCATCGTGCGCCGCTACGCCAACCCCGGCGCCGGCGCCTCGACGCTGAACGTGTCCAATATGTTCGATCTGGAACCGGACGCCCCGCGCATCGCCCGCGCCGAGATCGTCGAGGCCGACATTCCGAACATCACCCCGGACCAGGCCGTCGAGATCACGCCGGAAGGCGATCCCAGCAAGGTCTACGTCGGCAAGGTCCTGCGCCGCGCCGCGGTCTTCGGCGCCCGCAAGCTGGCCTCGGACGATCCCTCGCAGCGCACCGACGAGCGCGTCGTCGAGGTGGTCGTGGCCGTCAACGACGCCCCGCTGCTGATCGGCCAGCGCGTCCTGGTCAAGTTCATGAAGCCGGGCGAAACCGCCGGGGCCAAGCGCGACACCAGTGTCGCCGGCGTCCCCGCCAGCCGCTCGATGCAGACCCCCGCCCGCCGCTAAGGCTGACGGAAATAGAAACGGAAAGGGGCCTCGCGAGAGGCCCCTTTTTTGTTGTCACCTCAGGCGCCGGTGAAGTCGCCCGGCCGCTTCTCCAGCACCGCCGTCACGCCCTCGATGTGGTCTTCAGTCAGGTGAGCCAGAGCCTGCATGGCGGCGGACAGCTCCAGCATCTGATCGAAATTCATGTCGCGGCCCTGACGCAGCAGACTCTTGGCCATGCGCAGGGCCTGGGGCGGCTGGGCCGCGATCTGGGCCGCCGTGGCCAGGGCCTCGTCCATCAGGGTCTCGTGCGGGACCACGCGGTTGACCAGGCCCCATTCAGCCGCCGTCCCGGCGTCGATGGAGCGGGCGGTGAACAGCATTTCGGCGGCGCGGACATAGCCGACGTTGCGCGGCAGCAGCCACGACCCGCCGTCGCCGGGAATGATGCCCAGCTTCATGAAGGGCACGCCGAAGCTGGCGCGGTCCGAGGCGATGCGGATGTCGCCGAGCCCGGCGATGTCGCAGCCCAGACCCATGGCCGGGCCGTTGACGGCGGCGATCAGCGGAACCTCCAGTCCATAGAGCGAGCGCACGATGCGGTGGACGACGCGGCGATAGCGCTCGCGAATGGCGGCGCCCGAGCCCTCGAACAGATCGCGGCGGTCCTTCATGGCCTTGAGATCGCCGCCCGCCGAGAAGGCGCGCCCCGCCCCGGTCATGACCACGCAGCGGATCGAGGGATCGGCGTTGACCACCTCGCAGGCCGCCGCGAAGGCCTCGCCGTCGTCCAGATCCGGCAGGGCGTTCAGGCGGTCGGGCCGGGTCAGGGTCCAGACCATGACCGCGCCTTTGCGCTCCTCGACGATCAGACCCATGGCGATGCTCCTCTTGATGATGGAGCGGGTTTCAGCGGGGGCGACAGGCGAAGGCAAGCGGAATTGAAAAACCCCGGTCGTTCTGACCGGGGCTTACGGGTTGGATCAAATACCTTCGCGACTACGCGCGCGGCCGTTTGATCGTTATGGGCACGAAGTTGGAAGGATGACTGACCGCGCGGTTGTTCGCGCCGTTCATCTGCTTCGTGTTCACCAGCATCCCGCCCCACAGGGCGAAGGACATCATGGCGTGCTGGAGGTTGCGCTCCTTGTCGTTCATTTTTGGCGTCTCCTTTCGCTGAACGATGAAAGAAGACGCGTCGTGCTTTTCGGGAATCTCACCGTCATAGTCGTTTCGCGTCAGGCTCCCAGATAGCCACGCTTGGTTAAAAAGTCAAGATTTTGGTCCGAACTCGGACATCTTGTAGTGTCAGCGTCATAAAACATGAGCCAGCCGCCCGCCTCCGTTCCCGCCCGACCGCCGCGCGCCATTGCCACGCCGTGCGTCATGATCTGCACCGTCGACGGCGCATCAGGCCTGTGCCTGGGCTGTCTGCGCACCCTGCCCGAGATCGCCACCTGGAGCCGGATGAGCGACGAGGAGCGGGCGAAGATCATGGGCGAACTGGAGGGGCGGCGCGGGCTCGTCGATCCGGCCCTGCTCGGCGAGTAACAGGGTTCGTTCGTCAACCTTTCGTTCGCCGTATCGCTTCACCCGACGCCAAGACCCTTGCGGCACAGTGGCGTCATGATCCGCATCGACCCGCGCTCTGCCGTCGTTTTCGCCGCCGCCCTGGCCTCGTCGCTGGCGTGCGCCGGGGCCCTGCGCTGGATCGACGGCGCGGGCGAGGCCCAGGCCGCCAGCGCACAGCCCTCGGTCGTGCGCTCGGCCGACGGCCACTACTGGGCCGAGGCGGTCGTGGACGGAAAGCCGATGCGGATGCTGGTCGACACCGGCGCCAGCGTCGTGACCCTGAGCCGCGCCGACGCGGAAAAGGCCGGCGTCAGCGTGGGCGCCCGGGATTTCACCCGCACCCTGAACACCGCATCCGGTCCGGTGAAGGCGGCGCCCGTCGTCCTGCCGTCGCTGGCGGTGGCGGGGGTGCGGCTGACCGCGGTCGAGGCCCTGGTGGTGGACGCCGATATGCCCGCCTCGCTGTTGGGCATGAGCTATCTGGGCCGACTGTCCGGCTTCGAGGCCCGACCTGAGGGCCTGACCTTCAAGGGCTAGACCCTCAGCGGTTCACGCCGAAGGGCGCCACCTTGTTGTCCGGGTCGTGGCCGATGTCGGCGGTCCCCAGATAGGGGATGCCCGAGCGTTCGCACCAGTGGCGGACGATTTCCTCCGCCGTCAGGCCGAAGTCGGGGTCGTTGGGCGTGACGTCCGAAATCCGGCCCAGACGGATGCCCGCCGCGCGCCGGATCGAGGCCTGGCCCGTCAGGTGGAACATCATCCGGTCGACGCGGTAGAGGGCCTCGGACACCTCTTCCAGCATGATGACGTGGCCGGTCAGGTCCGGCTCCAGCGCCGTGCCGACCAGTTCATTCAGGATCGTGAGATTGAAAGCCACCGCCGGGCGCGGGTCGTCCAGCAGGGACGGCTCCAGCGAGGCCCGGTCGCCGCTGACCAGCCAGTTGACCGCGCGGCGCCCCGTCGCGTCGTGGCGCGCCGCGTCCGAGGCCATCGGCCCGTGGGCCACATGGGGGAAGCCCGCCTTGTAGAGCAGGGCCAGCAGGCTGCCCGCGTCGGAATAGCCGAGGTAGCGCTTCTTCCTCGCCACGTCGGTCAGTTGCGGCAGCACCGCCTCGGCGATGCGGCACGAGCCATAGCCGCCGCGCGCGAACCAGACGGCGCCCAGCCCCGGATCATTGGCGAACTCGATGAAGGCGCGGGCGCGGGTGGCGTCGTCGCCGCCGAAGTGGCCGTGCGCGTCAAAGGCCGTCGGATGAAAGACCAGCTGGACCTCGCCGCCCGGATAGGCCTGATCCATCCAGGCCTGGATGGCCGCGCCGCGCTCAGGCTCCAGACGCGAGCTGGCGTTGACGACGCCGATCTTGAACGGTGCGGGCTTGGACGATTCAGGCATGGGGATGGGGCTGGCCTCCGGCGTCGCCCGTGCTAGTCAGGCCGCCGGACATTCCCCGGTTTCGCGCGTCAAAATCAAGCCGATGAACAAAGACTATTTCTTCTGCGGCGTCGGCGGGTCCGGCATGCTGCCCCTGGCCATGATCGTTCAGGCGCAGGGCAACCGCATTTCGGGCTCGGACCGGGCGCTGGATCAGGGGCGGACGCCGGACAAGTTCGACTGGCTGCGCGCCCACGGCGTCACCCTGCATCCGCAAGACGGATCGGGGGTGGTCAGCAAGGATCAGGTGGTCGTCGCCACCGGGGCGGTCGAGGACACGGTGCCCGACATCGGCGCGGCCAGGCGCGTCGGCGCGACGATCAAGACCCGGCCCCAGCTGCTGAGCGAACTGTTCAACGCCGCCCCGACCTCGATCGGCGTGGCCGGCACCAGCGGCAAGTCGACCATCACCGGCATGGTGGCCTGGATTCTGGATCAGGCGGGCCGCCGGCCCACCGTGGTCAACGGGGCGGTGATGAAGAATTTCGCCGACGCGGACCATCCGTTCGCCAGCGCCCTGGTGGGGGGACCGGACCTGTTCGTGGCCGAGGTGGACGAGAGCGACGGCTCCATCGCCCGCTATGACCCGACGGTGGCCGTGGTGTCGAACATCTCGCTGGACCACAAGTCGATGGAGGAGCTGCGCGACCTGTTCGGCGGCTTCGTCGGGCGGGCGACGACGGCGGTGCTGAACCTCGACAATCCCGAGACGGCGGCGCTGGCGCAAGAGTTGGAGCCGGGCAAGGCGATCACCTTCGCGCTCGGCGAGGAAGAGGCCGACCTGTCGGCGCACGATCTGGCGCCCCTGCCCACCGGCATGCGCTTCGACCTGCGGGTGCGCGGTCAGGCCCCGCGTCCGGTCGTGCTGAACGTCCCCGGCGCGCACAATGTCGCCAACGCCCTGGCGGCGCTGGGCGCGGTCAAGGCGCTGGGCGTGTCGGTCGATCAGGCCGTCGCGGCGCTGGAAAGCTTCGCCGGCATCCGGCGGCGGCTGGAGGTGGTCGGCACACGCAACGGCGTCACTGTCATCGACGACTTCGCCCACAACCCCGACAAGATCGCCGCCACCCTGAAGACCCTGCACGCCTTTGACGGGCGGCTGCTGGTCCTGTTCCAGCCGCACGGCTTCGGCCCGCTGAAGCTGATGAAGCATGAGTTCATCGAGGGTTTCGCTGGCTTGATGCGCGAGCACGACGTCCTGCTGATGCCCGAGCCGGTCTATTACGGCGGCACCACCGACCGCAGCGTCGGCTCCGAGGACATCGCCAGGGGCGTGCGCGCCGAGGGGCGTCAGGCCGAGGCCCTGGCCACCCGCGCCGACTGCGGCGACCGCATCGTCGAACTGGCCCAGCCGGGCGACCGGGTGGTGGTCATGGGGGCGCGCGACGACAGCCTGTCCAGCTTCGCGGCGGAGCTGCTGGCCCGACTTTAAGCTCCGCGCCCGGAGCAATCGTCAAATTGCTCTTGTAAAACATTCACTTTCGGCAAATCGGCTGTTAAGCGCCGCCCGCCTAACTGCGCTCTCGCAAAACGCGGGAGGGGCGACGACATGGCCAGGATCGGAGACTTCGTCGAGGCGGCGCCGCCGATGGCGCCCGAGGCGTTCGGCGCCGAGGCCTTCGACCGCTTTCAGGCCGAGCCGAACACCCTGGTCATCGCCGTGGTCGACGCCGACGGTCGCCCTGTCGGCTTGATCGAGCGCAACGCCTTCACCCTGAAGATGGCCGCCGAGTTCGGCCGCGCCCTCTACGCCCGCCGCCCGGTCTCGGCCCTGATGGAGCCGGACCCGCTGATGGTCGAGGCCGACGCCTCGGCCGACGTCCTGTTCCAGACCATGGACGCGGCGGGGCTGGGCGCCCTGCTGAAGGGCTTCATCGTCGTGTCGCGCGGCCGCTACGTCGGGGTGGGAGCGGGGCTGCACGTGCTGCAGGCGGGGGTGGCCATCCACAAGCGTCGCGCCGAAGCCATGAGCCAGCTGGCCCAGAACCTGGTCCGCGCCGAGGCCGAGGCCCGCGCCTCCAGCCGCGCCAAGTCCGAGTTCCTGGCGGTGATGAGCCACGAGATCCGCACGCCGCTGAACGGGGTGCTGGGCGTCGCCGCCCTGATGGAGCGCGAACTGACGCAGACCTCGCTGCGCCCCTATGTCCGCACCATTCTGGACTCGGGAAACAGCCTGCTGCGGCTGCTGACCGACGCGCTCGATATGTCGCGCGCCGAGGCGGGGATGCTGACGCTGGAGCCGGCGCCGCTGGACCTCGAGGCCGTGGCCGCCGACCTGTCGGCCCTGTGGCGGCCGCGCGCGGAGGAGAAGAACCTGCGCCTGACGGTGACGACCGCGACAGGAGCCGCCTGCTGGGTCGTCGGCGACGAGATGCGGCTGAAGCAACTGCTCAACAACCTGATCGGCAATGCGCTGAAGTTCACCAGCGAAGGCGCCGTCGAGGTCAGCCTGACCACCCGTCTGGACGACGGCCGGGTGCGACTGGACGCCGTCGTGGACGACAGCGGCCCCGGAGTCAGCGACGAGGCGGCGGCGGCCATCTTCGAGCCCTTCAACACCGGCGAGGCGGGACGCCAGGGCGCGGGCGCGGGTCTCGGCCTGGCCATCTGCCGCCAGATCGTCGCGCGGATGGACGGCGCCCTGTCGGTCGAACGCTCGCCTCAGGGCGGGGCGCGCTTCCGCTTCCATCTGCACCTGCCGCTGGCCGAGGCCGACGCGCGGCGCGACGAGGATCAGGCCGCCGCCCCGACCGCGCACGAGACCCTGCACGTCCTGGTGGTGGACGACAACGCCGCCAACCGCTTCGTCGCCGGCAAGGTGCTGGAGCTGTTCGGCTGCACCCATGAAACCGCCGAGGACGGACGGCAGGCGGTGGAGCGGGCGACCATCGCGCCGTTCGACCTGATCCTGATGGACGTGAAGATGCCGGTGATGGACGGGGTGGCGGCGACGCGGGCCATCCGCGCCCTGCCCGGCGCCGCCGGGACCGTGCCCATCCTGGCCCTGACCGCCAACGCCGACCCGCGCGACGAGGCCGAGTATCTGGCGGCCGGCATGGACGGGGTGGCGCAGAAGCCGATCCAGCCCGACGCCCTGCTGAACGCCATCCGCCTGGCCCTGTCGCGTCACGCCGTGGCCGCAGCCGCTTAAGGGCGCGCAAGCGACGCGGGGCTGGGCTATGGTTCCGCTTGATGCTTCAGGACACGCCCCCCGCCTCGCCCGTCACGACCGTCGACGACGTGATCGTCACCGCCGCCCGCCTTCCCCCGGCGGCGGGCGAAGCCGCCTTCTCGGTGATCCGTCTGGGCGAGGAGACCTTGTCGACCGCGACGCGGCTGGACGAGGCCCTGGCCACGGTGCCGGCGGTGTCGCTGTTCCGGCGCACCTCCAGTCTGGCGGCCAATCCGACGACGCAGGGGATCAGTCTTCGCGCCATCGCGCCGTCGGGGGCAGGGCGGACGCTGGTGACGCTGGACGGCGTGCCGCTGAACGACCCGTTCGGCGGCTGGGTGATCTGGTCGCAGGTTCCGACCGAGAGCGTCGAGAGCCTCGACATCGTGCGCGGCGCCGGGGCCGGTCCCTATGGCGCGGGGGCTCTGACCGGGGTGATCCAGCTGAGGGAGCGCGAGCGCGGCGGGGTGCTGGACGCCTCGGTGAGCGAGCGCGGCGGGGCGCGGCTGGCGGGCTCGGGCGGAATGGATGCGGGTCCGGCGCGGCTGACCGGCTCGGTGCTCTACGAGACCAGCGACGGCTATGTGCCCGTGCGCGGCGCGGCGGCGGGGGCGGCCGACACGCCGCTGGATCTGGAGGCGAAGAGCGCTTCGCTAAGAGCGGATGTGCCTTTGGGCGAGGCCGCCCTGTCGCTGCGGGCGGCGGCCTATGAGGAGGATCGCGGCTCGGGCCTAGCGGGGGCGCGGGCCACGGCCAGCGGCCATGTGCTGTCGGCCACCGCCGCGCGGCGACCGACCGAAGACGGCTATGGCTGGCGGTTGCAGGCCTGGCGGCGCGAGAGCGATCTGGCCAATACCTCGGTGGCCGTGGCGGCGGATCGGGCCACGACCACGCCCGCCAATGACCAGTACGAGACGCCCACGACCGGCTGGGGCCTGAACGCCGCCCTGCGCCGGGCCGAGCGTCAGGTCGACGGCGGGCGGCTGGAGTGGGAGGTCGGCGCCGACGCCCGCTTCAACGAAGGCGAGACGCACGAGCGGTTCCGCTACATGGCCGGGGCCTTCACCCGCGACCGCATCGCCGGGGGCGAAGCCTCGGTGGCGGGGGTTTACGGCGAGGGCTCGCTGGAGACCGGGCCCTGGCTGGTGGCGGGGGGCTTGCGGCTGGACGGCTGGAAGAATGAGAACGGGCGGCGGCTGGAACGCGATCGGACCACCGGGGCGGCGACGCTGGACGAGACCGATCCCGAGCGTTCCGGCGAGGTGGTCAGCGCCCGTCTGGCGGCGCGGCGCATGATCGGCGGCGGCTGGGCGGCGCGGGCGGCGGCCTATTCCGGCTTCCGGCCCGCCACCCTGAACGAACTGCATCGCCCCTTCCGCGTCGGCAACGACCTGACCGAAGCCAATGCGGCCCTGGTCCCCGAGACGCTGCAAGGGATCGAAGCCGGGCTGGCCTTCGAGGGGCCGATCTCGGCGCTGAGCGCCACCCTGTTCTGGAACCGGATCGAGGACGCCGTCGTCAACGTCACCATAGGCCAGGGGCCGGGCGTCTTTCCTCGCGCGGGCTTTGTCCCCGCCGGCGGGGTGCTGCGCCAGCGCCAGAACGCCGGGACCATCGAGGCGTCGGGCCTCGAGATCAGCGCCCGCCAGACCCTGCGCGCCGGGCTCGACCTGACCGGGGCGGTGTCGATCACCGACGCGCGGATGGACGGCGGCTCGGCCGCGCCGCAGCTGACCGGCCTGCGCCCGGCCCAGGCCCCGATCTGGAGCGCCACGGCCGGGATCGACTGGCGCGCGGGCGAGCGCCTGACCCTGAGCGCCCGCGCCCGCTATGAGAGCCGGCGCTTCGAGGACGACCTGAACAGCCGCGTGCTGGGCGCCGCCGTGACGGCGGACGCGCGGGCCGACTGGCGGGTCACGGAGACGGCCTCCCTGTGGCTGGCCGCCGACAATCTGTTCGACGCCGAGGTCGAGGTTTCGGAGACGGGGACCGGGGTCGAAGGCTTCCGCCCGCCGCGCTCGCTCAGCGCCGGCCTGCGGCTGACTTACTGAACCGCGACATTCCGACGCCCAAACGGTATTGCAAATCGTTCGCAGAGTATGGCACAGCCATATTGTGACCGAAGCCGCCGCAAATCCCGCCAAGACCGCCGCCAAGCCCAAGGCGGCGCTGAACGCCAAACGGTCGTTCTGGCTGAAGCAATTGCACAGCTGGCACTGGATCTCGGCGGCGGTCAGCCTGGTCGGCATGATCCTGTTCGCGATCACCGGCATCACCCTGAACCACGCGGCGCATATCCCGGCCGAGCCGGTCGTGAAAGAAGCGACCGCGACCCTGCCCGCGCCCCTGCTGGCGCGTCTGGCCGAATTCCCCGAGGAAACCACCGACGCCGTCCCCGCCCCTGTCGCGCGCTGGGCCGCCGAGACCTTCAAGGTGCAGGTGGACGGCAAGCCGACCGAGACCACGGCGGACGAGATTTATGTCGCCCTGGCGACGCCCGGCGGCGACGGATGGCTGACCATCGACCGTTCAACCGGCGAGGCCGTGCACGAGAAGACCACGCGCGGCGCGATCGCCTACCTCAATGACCTGCACAAGGGTCGGAACGCCGGAAAGGTCTGGTACTGGTTCATCGACGTCTTCGCCGTGGCCTGCGTGATCTTTTCCGTCACCGGTCTGGCCCTGCTGTGGCTGCACGCCCGCGGCCGACCCTCGACCTGGCCCATCGTGGCCCTGGGTCTGCTCATTCCCGTCGTTATCGCCCTTCTCTTCATCCACTAGCCCTTCACTGACGAGCCTCCCCACATGCGTAAGCTTCCCCTCGTCCTGACCGCCGCCGGCCTCGCCGCCGCCCCCGCCGTGGCCAGCGCCGCCGACCTGACCGTCAGCGTCGAGCTGCCGCGCATCGCCAGCGCCTCCTATCACCGCCCCTATGTGGCCGTGTGGATCGAGAAGCCGGACCAGTCGACGGCCCAGACCCTGGCCGTCTGGTACCAGCAGACCCGCAACAACGAGGGCGACGGCAAGGACTGGCTGAAGGACCTGCGCACCTGGTGGCGCAAGGGCGGTCGCGCCATGACCATGCCCGCCGACGGCGTGTCCGGTCCGACCAAGGCCCCGGGCCGCCATTCGGTGACGGTGCCCGCCGCCCGCCTGCGCAACCTGCCCGCCGGGCAGTACAACATCGTCGTCGAGGCGGCCCGTGAACTGGGCGGCCGCGAGGTCGTCCGCGTGCCCTTCCGCTGGGGCGGGGCCAACACCGCCGCCGGAACCGGCTCCACCGAACTGGGCGCCGTTCGCGTCGCCGTGACCCGCTAAGGACCCTGACCATGAAGAAGACGCTCGCCTTCCTGTCTCTGGCCGCCGTTCTGGCCGCCCCGCTCTCGGCCCAGGCGCACCGCGCCTGGCTGGCCCCGACCTCGACCGTGCTGTCGGGCGCCGACGCCTGGGTCGGCTTCGACGCCGGCATGTCGAACGGGGTCTTCATCCCCGACCACGCCGCCATGCGCCTGGCCGGCCTGACCATCACCGCCCCGGACGGTTCGACCGCCCAGGCCGAGAACGTCCATCAGGCCAAGTATCGTTCCAGCTTCGACCTGCACCTGGCGCAGTCGGGCACCTACCGCGTCGCCAACGTCGGCTCGGGCTTCATGGCCAGCTACAAGCAGGGCGGCGAGCAGAAGCGCTGGCGCGGCACGGAAGCCGAGTTCGCCACCGCCATCCCGGCTGACGCCACCGACGTCGAGGCCACGCGCACCGACAGCCGCACCGAGACCTTCGTGACCCTGGGCGAGCCGACCGATCTGGCCGTCGTCGGCAAGGGTCTGGAACTGGCGCCGGTCACCCACCCGAACGATCTGGCCGCCGGCGAAGCCGCCACCTTCAAGCTGCTGAAGGACGGCCAGCCCGCCGCGAACGTCGAGGTGACCATCGCCCGCGGCGGCACCCGCTATCGCGACAATCCCGAAGAGATCACGGTCAAGACCGGCGCTGACGGCGCCTTCAGCGTGACCTGGCCGCAAGCCGGTCTCTACTGGCTGGGCGCCTCGGTGCGCACGGCGGGCGTGAACGGCCAGCCCGGCTCGAACGCCTCGTGGAACGGCGCGCTGGAAGTCCTGCCCTGACCGTCGGCAAGTCCAGTTCGGCCCCGCCGCCGCTCCAGCTCGGGGCGGCGGTTGAAGGCCGTCAGGCTGCGCGCGTCCTGATCCCGCCGAGCGCCCGTGCGCCGGAGCGGCCGCCCAGCGACCTGATCTGGTCGCTGGCGGGGGAAAGCATGGGCACGACCTGGTCGGTGCGTCTGGTCCCGCCGATGGGAACCACGCAGGACGTGTTTCAAGCGACGATCGAGGCGGAGCTGGCGCGCATCATCGCCCTGTTCAGCCCGTGGACGCCGGGCAGCGAGATCAGCCGCTTCAACAACGCCCCCGCCGGAACGTGGAAGCTGTCGGACGACTTCTGGAGCCTGCTGAACGCCGCGCTGGATCTGGCCGACGACGTCAACGGCGCGGTCGATCCGACGCTGGGCGCCCTGGTCGATCTGTGGGGCTTCGGCCCGCCGGGACCGCGCGATCCGCTCAATCCCCTGCCCTCCGCCGAAGAGGTCGAAGCGGCCCTGGCCGTGTCCGGCTGGCAGAAGCTGCGGCTGAACCGCGACGCCCAAGCGGCGGTGCAGTTGGGCGGGATGAAGCTGGACTTCTCGGGCATCGCCAAGGGCCACGCGGTGGACCGGGTTTCAGCCCGCCTGACCGAGATGGGCGCAAGCTCGCATCTGGTGGAGATCGGCGGCGAACTGCTGGGACGCGGCGTCAAGCCGGACGCCCAGCCCTGGTGGGTCGAGATCGAGGCCGTGCCGGGCTCGCCCGCGCCGCATACGGTGGCGGCCCTGTTCGACGTGGCGGTGGCCACCTCGGGCGACTGGCGCCGCGCCTTCGTGCATGAAGAACGCCTCTATCCGCACACCATCGACGGCTCGACCGGACGGCCGGTGGACAATGGGCTGGCCCAGGTGACGGTGTTCGACGCCTCGGCCATGCGCGCCGACGCCTTCGCCACGGCCCTGACCGTGCTGGGCCCTTATGACGGGCCGGAGTTCGCCGAGGCCATGCAGATCGCGGCCTGCTTTGTCGAGCGCACGCCGCGCGGCCTGGTCGAGCGGATGAGCTCCGCCTTCGCCGCCATGATGGACGAAGAAGAAGCCTGACGTGACCGCCGACCTGACCCGCTGGCTGTGGACGGGCCTCGCCGTCGCCCTGTGGCTGGGCCTGATCGGCCTGACCGTCTGGCGCGTGCGGGCCGCCGCCCGCAAGGCCGCCGAGCAGGCGCGGGCTCTGGCCGAAGCGGCGGGCGACGACGCCGTGCTGATCGCCTTCGCCAGCCAGACTGGCTTCGGCGAGGAACTGGCCTGGATGACGGCGCGGGCGCTGGGCGACGGCGGGGTCGGCGCGCGGCCCCTGTCGTTCGCCGAGCTGGATCTGGAGACGCTGAAGGGCGCCCGTCGCCTGCTGGTCATCGCCTCGACCACCGGCGAGGGGGACGCCCCTGACGGCGCCGCCCGCTTCGTGCGGCAGGTGATGACGGCGGATGCCGACCTGTCGCACCTGTCCTACGGCCTGCTGGCGCTGGGCGACCGCTCCTATGACGCCTATTGCAGCTTCGGCCACGCGGTCGGCGACTGGCTGGACGGCTGCGGCGCCCAGACTCTGTTCGACCGGGTCGAGGTGGACAACGGCGACGCGGGCGCGATCCGCCACTGGCAGCATCAGCTGAACCAGATCACCGGCGCCACCAACGTTCCCGACTGGACCCCGCCCGCCTATGACCGCTGGCGTCTGGTCGAGCGTTCCTTGCTCAACGCGGGCAGCCCCGGCGGCGAAGCCTGGCATCTGGCCTTCGAGCCCATCGACCACGCGCCCGACTGGGCGGCGGGCGACATCGCCGAGGTCGGCCTGCCCGTCCGCGACAGCGAGCAGCCGGCCAGCCGCGAATACTCGGTCGCCTCCCTGCCCTCGGACGGGCGGGTCGAGTTCTGCATCCGCCTGATGACGCGGCCCGACGGGACGCCCGGTCTGGCCTCGGGTTGGCTGACGCAGGACGCCCGGATCGGCGACGAGATGGCCATGCGGGTGCGCGCCAACCGGAGCTTCCACGCCCCGCCGCCGGAAGCCCCCATCATCCTGATCGGCAACGGCACGGGCATCGCCGGCCTGCGCGGCCATCTGAAGGCCCGGGCGCGGCATGAGACGACCGGCGGCGCCTGGCTGCTGTTCGGCGAGCGAACGCGGGCGCACGACGCCCTCTATGACGCCGACCTGCACGCCTGGCTGGCCTCGGGCGTTCTGACCCGTCTGGACCGCGCCTTCTCGCGCGACGGGGATGCAAACCGCTACGTTCAGTCGCTGGTGGCCGAACACGCCCGCGAGGCGGCCGACTGGGTCGATCGCGGCGCCTATGTCTATGTCTGCGGCAGTCTGGAAGGGATGTCGAAGGGCGTTCACGCCGCGCTGGAAGCCGCGCTGGGCGAGGAGCGGCTGACGCAGTTGACCGACAGCGGGCGCTATCGGCGCGACGTTTACTGACCCCCCTCTCCCAATGGGAGAGGGCTTGAGCCTCCAAGAGCGGAACGATTGGCAAGGCGAAAGGGTGAGGGTTCGCCATGAAAGTCGGCCTGAGCCGTCGCGCTGCGGCTTGCGCCGACTGGACCCTTGGCCCCTCACCCTTTCGCGCAAGAACGCTCGCTGCGCTCCCGTGCGCTCAAGCCCTCTCTCGCCGGGAGAGGGTTCTCAAACCTCCGACCAGCGGCGCAGCAGGTTGTGGTAGAGGCCGGTCAGTTCGATGACCGCCTGATCCTTGGGCCCCTTGTCGAGGTTCACTCGCTGGGTGGCCACGTCGAGGCGGAACAGGCTTTCGCGGTCGGCGTCGTCGCGGACCAGGCTCTGCAGCCACATGAAGCTGGAGACGCGGGCGCCGCGGGTGACGGGCGTGACCCGGTGCAGGCTCTTTGACGGATAGAGGACCAGGTCCCCGGCCGGCAGCTTGACCGACTGGGCGCCGTACAGCTCCTCGATGATCAGTTCGCCGCCGTCGTAGTCCTCGGGCTCGGACAGGAAGAGGGTGGCCGAGAGGTCGCTGCGGATGCGCAGGTCCCCCCCCACGCCTGACCTTTGGCGGATGGCGTTGTCGACGTGGACGCCGAACTCGCCGCCGCCCTCGTAGCGGTTGAACAGGGGCGGAAAGATCGTGTGCGGCAGGGCGGCCGAAACGAACATGGGGTTGGCGTTCAGGGCCTGGACGATCAGGGCCGAGACTTCCCGCGCCACGTCGCTGTCCTCGGGCAGTTGCAGGTTCTTCTTGGCGGTGGCCGACTGATGGCCCGAGGTCATGTTGCCGTCGGCCCAGGGACCGGCGTCCAGGGTCCGGCGCAGGGCGGCGACCTCGGCCTTGGTGAAGACGTCGGGGATGTGCAGCAGCATGACGCCTCGCGGAAAGAGAAACGGCCCCGCGGGGGATCGCGGGGCCGTCGAGAATAGGCCGGGAGGCCGACCTTTAGAAGCGCAGGTTCAGGGCCAGAATGGCCTGACGCCCCGCCGCCACGTCGGCGTGGTGCACGCCGTTGGTGCGGATGATGTATTCCTCGTCCGTCAGGTTCTTGACGTTAAGCTGAAGCGTCGCGCGATCCGTCAGGTCATAGGTGGCGAAGGCGTCCACGCGGGTCCATTCCGGCGCATAGACGCGGTTGGCGCCGCCGCCGGCGCCGCCCTGGTTCCCGCCCAGAGACTTGGACGTGTAATAGACGCCGCCGCCGACCGTCAGCTTGGGCAGCAGGCGGTAGGTGGTGAACAGGCTGGCGCTGTTCTTGGGCGTGTTGGCCAGCGGCTGGCCCTGCAGCGGATTGACGCTGACGACCGGCGGCGTGCCCGACACGATCACAGCGGCCTTGGTCAGTTCGGAGTCCATGTAGGTGTAGCCGCCGAACACGGTCCATTTCGGCGTGATGTTGCCCGACACGCCCAGCTCCAGGCCCTTGACCTCGACCTCGCCTTCCTGGCGGAAGATGTTGGGCTCGACCAGGATCAGCGCATTCTTGCGCGTCAGGTGGAAGACCGCCGCCGACAGCGCCAGACGGTCGTCGAAGACGTTGGCCTTGGCGCCGATCTCGAAGCTCTCGGTGTCTTCCGGCTCAAGCACGACGTTGGCGACGCCGTTGACCGTGCCCGTGCCGCCCGAGGCGTTCTGATCGCCCGCCGAGATGGTCGGGGGCGTCGAGGAGGTGGACCACGACGCATAGACGCTGCTGTTGGCCGTCGGCTTGAAGACCAGGCCGACCTGATAGTTGGTGAACTCCCAGGTCCGTTCCGGCACGGCGACGTAACCTGGAAGCAACGTCGAACCCGGCGCCGGGATCTGCGGGTTCAGGGTCCAGACGCCCGCCGACTGTGTGGCGTTGGCATTGACGCCGCTCACCGAATACTGGTCCCAGCGGACGCCCAGGTTCAGGATCAGGCGCTCGGTCAGGGTGATGCTGTCGTTGACGTAGACGCCGATGGCTTCGGTCGTGTTCGAGCTGGTCGGACCGCGGTTGATCACGCCGGTCCAGGCGTCGTCGGGATTGGGGTTGAACACCTGCGTGCAGTCGCCGGCGCCCAGGGCGCCCGTCGCCGTGGGAGGCGTGCCGTTCACCGTCGTCAGACCCGTCGGGCAGGTCGAACCGGAGGTGGTGTAGGTCGAATAGGCGGCGTTCTTGTTGCGCTCGCGCGACAGCTCCACGCCGACGTCATAGCTGTGCTTGATCGAACCGGTCGAGAACTGGCCGAAGACGTCGGTGACGTTGGCCAGGGTCGTGACCGGGTTCCAGCGGGTCTTGGTGCCGCGCTTCATCCAGTAGGTCCCGTCCGCCGCGCGCCCGACATAACCGCCGTCGCCGGGGTTGGTGACGATGTAGTCGTTCAGCGTGTTGGAGAAGCGGCTGACGTTGCGGATGGTGGCGAAGTCGTTGAGGCGATGCTCGGCCTTGAAGGTGAAGGTGTCCACCTCATTGGTCAGATAGTCGCGCGCCTTCAGGCCGTAGAAACTGTCGTAAGGCACATCCAGAACGCCGCTGTCCGTGCGCGGGCGAACCGGCGCCGTCGAGGTCGCGGACGGAACCAGCTTCGTGAACAGCGGAATGCCGTAGTCCGGCATCTGGTTGCTGGTCAGGTGATAGTAGCTGAACACCATCGACGACGGCGTGCCCAGACCGGCGCCCAGGCTGACGCCCAAGCCCCATTTGTCGTAATCGACGGCGTCGCGGCCCGGCACGTCGCCCTGAGCGCCCATCAGATTGATCCGCAGGCCGGCGGTCTCGCCCAGCGGCATGTTGCTGTCGATCGTGCCGCGCAGATAGCCGTCGGTGCCGGCGCCGGCGCTGACGTTGGTGAAGGCGTTCAGCCTGGGCGACTTGGAACCCAGATTGATGCTGCCGCCGCCCGAACCGCGACCCGAATAGACGGCGTCCGGCCCCTTGATGACCTCGACCTGCTCCAGGTTGAAGACTTCGCGCTGCTGGCCGCCGGTGTCGCGGATGCCGTCGACGAAGACGTTGTTGCCCGACGACTGGCCGCGAATGAAGGGACGGTCGGCCAGAGGCTGACCGCCCTCGCCTGCGCCGAAGGTGATGCCCGGCGAGTTGGACAGCAGGTCCTGCAGCGACGAAGCCGCGGTCTGTTCGATGATGGCCTGGGGAATGATGGTGACGGCGCGCGGGATGTCCACCAGCGGCGCGACATATTTGGAGCTTTCCGGCTCGCGCTTCACGCGCTGGCCGTTCACGTCGATGGTTCCGAGGTTGGTGGCGTCCTGGGTCGCGTCCGCCGTAACGATCGGGGCTTCGTCACCGGCCAGAGCGGGCGAGGCGCACAGCATTCCGGCGGCGGTGGAAGCAAACAGAAGCGCCTTGAGGGCGGTGGAGCGGTCGGACATGGGGGAGAAACCAGTCAGTGATGTTGCGATGCGGTCGCAATATCACCTTATTCCCACACCGCAAGTGACTCTGCGAATAAATCGCAATTGAGGCGCCAAGGTCACGCTGACCGGCCGCCTCCGGACGAAAACCGTCCTCACGCCGCCAGGGCCACGCCCTTCATCGACACGGCGGGATCGGCCAGCAGGCCTGCGTCCACCGGTGTTCCCTTGCCGATCAACAGGCGCCCGCCCATGAACTCGGCGGGCGCGTTGACCGCCTCGACGCAGACGATGCGGTCGCCGTTCAGATGGAAGACGGCGAAGCCGCCCGTCGCCGGGTCGCCGCGCACCACCTGACGGTCGGCGTCGAAGGGCAGGCCGGCGATCTGCAGCTTGACGTCGTACTGGTCGGACCAGAACCACGGCACCTCGGGCGCGGGAGCGGCGCGGCCGACGATGGCGGCGGCGGCCTGCTTGGCCTGCTCCAGGGCGTTGGGCACGCTTTCCAGACGATGCATCCGCCCGCCGTGGACCGGGAGGGGGCGGTGGGTGACGTCGCCGATGGCGTAGATGGAGGGGTCGCTGGTGCGGGCGGCCTCGTCGACCACCACGCCGTTCTCGCACGCCAGGCCCGCCGTCCGCGCCAGGGCCTCGCGCGCCAGGGCGCCGACGCCGACCAGGACGGCGTCGGCCGCGATCAGGCTGCCGTCGGCCAGCCGGACGCCGCCGTCCTCGAAGCCCGAGACCTCAGCCCCGGTCAGGATCTCGACGCCGTGCTCGTGGTGCAGGTCGGTGAAGAAGGCCGACAGGGGCTCCGACGCCACGCGGGCCAGCACCCGGTCCATGCGCTCGATCACCACCGCCTCGGCGCCCAGGGCCCGGGCCGAGGCCGTCGCCTCCAGACCGACATAGCCGCCGCCGACCACGGCCAGCCGCTGGCCGGGGGCCAGCGCCGCCTTCAGCCGCTCGGCGTCCTGGAGCGTGCGCAGTTCCAGCAGGTCGAGCCGGTCGGCGCCGGGGATGGCCAGTTTGCGCGCCATCGAGCCGGTGGCCAGGATCAGCACGTCATAGGCCTCGACCGTCCCGTCGGCGAAGCTCACGGTCTTGGCCGCCGCGTCGATGGCGGTCGCCGTGACGCCGGTGCGCAGGGCGATGGCCTGCTCGGCGTAGAAGCTCTCGGGGCGCAGCAGCAGGTCCTCCAAACCCGCCTCCCCCTTGAGCCAGGCCTTGGACAGGGGCGGCCGCTGATAGGGCGCCGCCGCCTCCTCGCCCGCCAGGACGATCTCGCCCTCGAAGCCATATTGTCTCAGCAGCGCCGCCGCCGAGCCCCCCGCGTGTCCCGCGCCGATGATCAGAACCTTGGTCATGGGACCGCAGATAGGACGGATCGCGCCTAGCGGCTACTCCCGCCGCTTGCGCCACAGGAAAGATGCGGGTTGACCGTTCCATTGTTACAGCATAATGGAACACGCCATGAGCACCGACGCCGCCAAGACCGCCCTGCTGGACGCCCTGCTTTCGTTGCAGACGCGGGCCGAGGCCGACGCCTTTCTGGCCGACCTGTGCACGCCGGCGGAGTTGCGCGCCTTCGCCGAGCGGTGGCAGGTGGCGCGGCTGCTGGACGGCGGGGACAAGACCTATCGCGAGATCGCGGTGGAGGCCTCGGCCAGCCCGACCACCGTGGTGCGCGTCGCGCGTTCCCTGAAGGACATGCCGCACCAGGGCTATCGCCTGGTGCTGGACAGACTGAAAGCCTGAGTTGAGATCATGAGCACCGTGCAGGGGCGGCTACGCATCGCCGTCCAGAAATCCGGCCGCCTGGCCGAACGCAGCCTCGACCTGGTCCGCGACGCGGGCCTGCGCGTCGTGAAGGGCAACAACGACCTGCTCTATCGGATCGAGAACTATCCGATCGACCTGCTGCGGGTGCGCGACGACGACATTCCGACCTTCGTGGCGGACGGGGTCTGCGACCTCGGCATCGTCGGCGAGAACGTGCTGGAAGAGGTGAAGAACGGCGGGCCGAACGCCGAGGTGGTCATGCCGCTGGGCTTTGGCCGTTGCACCCTGAAGATCGCCGTGCCGCCGAGCCTGGACTACGCCGGGCCGCAGTCGCTGGACGGTCTGCGCATCGCCACCTCCTACCCGAAGATCCTGCGTCGCTTCCTCAACGACCGCGACGTGCGCGCCGACATCGTCACCATGCGCGGGGCGGTCGAGGTGGCTCCAAGGCTGAAGCTGGCCTCGGCCATCTGCGATCTGGTCTCGACGGGTGCCACGCTGGAGGCCAACGGCCTGATCGCCAAGGAGACGGTGCTGGACAGTCAGGCCGTGCTGATCAAGTCGCCGACCGCGCCCGAAGCCGGGCTGCAACACCTGCTGGACAGCATCATCGAACGGATGGCGGGCGTCGTGTCCTCGCAGGGAGCCAAGTACGTCATGCTGAACGCGCCGCGGTCAGCGCTGGATCAGATCACCGCCATCCTGCCGGGCGCGGGGTCGCCGACCGTCATGCCCCTGTCGGGCCGCGACGACGCCGTGGCCGTTCACGCCGTCTGTCAGGAAGCCGTCTTCTGGGAGACGCTGGAGAAGCTGAAGGCGGCGGGGGCTTCGGCCATCCTGGTCCTGCCGATCGAGAAGATGATGTGATGAAGCGTATCGACTGGAACAAGCTGGACGCCGCCGGGCGTCAGGCGGCGCTGGCGCGCCCGCAGCAACGCACCGAGGGCTTCGTCACCAGCGTGGTGCGCGAGATCTTCGACGACGTGCAGGCGCGCGGCGGACAGGCCGTGACCGACTGGGCGATCAAGCTGGACGGCGCCGCGCCGCGCCGCGTGGCCATCACCGAGAAGGCCGCCGCCGAGGCCCGCGCCGACCTGCCGCCCGC
>NZ_JBOHLI010000041.1:0-31921 GCF_050729455.1 Brevundimonas sp. | reverse complement strand
ATGCGGCCCGTTGCGGGCCGCTCGACGCAAGCCCAGTTCGACGCCATGAGCGACACCGATAACACCACCCGTCGTCCCGGTCCCTGGGACACCGCGCCCGAACAAGCGACACCCGAGCCGGTGCGCGCCCGCAAGGCCGCGCCGCTGGAGGACAAGGGCCAGCACCCGGCCTGGGCCATCATCTCGACCCTGCTGATGGCGGGCTTCCTGTGGTGGATCACCGGCAGCATTGTCGTGGCGGGGGGCGTCCTGTTCGGCCTGTTCGTGCACGAGTACGGGCACGTCCTGGCGATGAACCGCCTCGGCATGGGCCCGGCGCGCATCTACATCATTCCCTTCCTCGGCGGACTGGCCAAGGGTCAGCGCGAGCCGAAAACCGAGTGGCACGGCGTGCTGGTCTCGCTGGCGGGACCGGCCTTCGGCCTGATCGCCATGATCCCCTTCGTCGCGGCGGGCCTTTGGTTGAAGTCGCCCGAGTGGCTGATGGGGGCCTTCTTCATCGCCATGATCAATCTGCTGAACCTGCTGCCCGCCCCGCCGCTGGACGGGTCCAAGGCGCTGGGCCCGGTGCTGACGCGGGTGCATCCGCGGCTGGAGCAGGTGGCGTTGCTGGCCGTCGGCGGTCTGGCGGTCTGGTGGGGGCTGTCGACCGGCCGGTTCATCCTGGCGGCCTTCCTCGGCATCGCCGTGTTCAGCCATCTGAAGCGCGGCGTCTGGCGCGCGGCTTGGGGGCGGCTGAGCTGGCCCGAGGCGGGGCGCAGCCTGGCCCTCTATCTGGCGACGGCGGCGATCTGCGCGGCGGCGGCGATCGGCGCCCTGCTGCCCCTTACCGGCGGCGCGGTCGAGCCGGCCTTCGAGATGGGGCTGCGGTTCATCGGCGTGGGAGGCCGTTAGAGACATGGCGCGCATCCGGCATGACGGGCCGCTGATCATCGGCGGCGGACTGGCGGGGCTGTCGGCCGCGCTGGAGGCCGCGCCGGCGAAAGCCCTGGTCGTGACGCCCGAGGCCCTGCTGAACGCCTGTTCCTCGGCCTGGGCGCAGGGCGGGCTGGCGGCGGCTCTGTCGCCGAAGGACAGCGCGGTCCTGCACGCCAAGGACACCGAGGGCGCGGGCGCCGGTCTGGTCGAGCCCGAGGCGGCGCGCGCCCTGACGGAGCGCGGGCGCGAGACGGTGGAGTGGCTGGCCTCGCTGGGCGCGCCCTTCGACCGGGACGAGGCGGGCGGCTTCTCCGTCAGTCTTGAGGCGGCGCACAGCCTGCCGCGCGTGGCCCGTGTCGGCGGCGACGGCGCCGGGCGGGCCATCCTGTCGGCGGTGGTGGCCGCGGCGCGGGCGTCGAAGCATATCGAGATCTGGGAAGACGGGCGGCTGTGCGGCCTGATCCAGGACGTGGATGGTCGGGTGCGGGGCGCCCTGATCGAGCGCGCGGGGGGGCGGGTAGACGAGGTCTTCGCCCCCGCCGTGGTCCTGGCCACCGGCGGCGTCGGCGGCCTCTATGAAGTGACCACCAACCCCTCGGCCCTGCGCGGCGAGGGGCTGGCCCTGGCCTATGGGGCGGGGGCCGAGGTCCTCGATCCCGAGTTCGTGCAGTTCCACCCCACCGCCATCGACGTGGGACTGGACCCGGCGCCCTTGGCGACCGAGGCTCTGCGCGGCGAGGGGGCGCGGCTGATCGACGGGACCGGCGCCTATCTGCTGGGTAAGGATGAAGACGCCGACCTGGCCCCGCGAGACATCGTGGCGCGGGCGGTGCATGCGGCGCGCGCCGACGGGCGCGGGGCGTTTCTGGACGCGACGAAAGCGGTGGGCGAGGCCTTCCCGCACGAGTTTCCGGCGGTGTTTTCCGCCTGCATGCGCGCCGGGCTGGACCCGCGCGTCAGCCCCATCCCGGTGGCGGCGGCGGCGCATTACCACATGGGCGGCATCGTCGCCGACGACGAGGGGCGGACCACGGTTCCGGGCCTTTACGCCATCGGCGAATGCGCGGCGACCGGGGTGCACGGCGCCAATCGTCTGGCCTCCAACTCCCTGCTGGAAGCGGGTGCCTTCGGCCGGCGGGCCGGGCGGGCGGCGGCGCTAGAGGTTCAGCCGCCGAAGGTGGCGCTGAAGCCGGCGCGGGCGTCGAAGGACCTGCCGCCCGACGCCATGGCCGAGCTTCGCGCTGCCATGACCCGGTTCGCGGGCGTGGTGCGCGACGAGGAAGGGCTGACGGCTCTGATCGCCGTGATCGACAGACTGGTCAAGGCGCATCCCGACGCCGTGGTCCTGACGGCGGCGCGGCTGATCGCCGAGGGGGCGCTGAACCGGCGCGAGAGCCGGGGCGGGCATTTCCGCGCCGACTATCCCGACAGCCTGCCGAGGGCGGAACATACGCGGAAGCGGCTGACGTTCCCCCGTAACGACGAGGCCGAGACGGCGGTGATCGCCGCCCTGACCGCCATCATCTGATTTTCAAAGGACGCCTTCGTGACCCGAACCCTGCCGGACCTGCTGATCGAGCCCGTCGTGCGGATGGCCCTGGCCGAGGATCTGGGCCGCGTCGGCGACGTGACGGCCCAGGCCTGCATCCCCGAGGACGCGCGCTTCAGCGCCGTCTTCGCCGCGCGTCAGGCGGGTGTGATGGCGTGCGGGGCTGTGGTGCGGATCGCTGTCCACGCCATGGACCCGCAGGCAAGCGTGACCCTCAAGGTCGCCGACGGCGACGCCTTCGAGGCCGGGACCGTGCTGGTCGCGGTCGAGGCCAATGCCCGCGCCCTGCTGGCGGCGGAACGGACGGCGCTGAACCTGCTAGGCCGGATGTGCGGCATCGCCACCCTGACCCGGACCTATGTGCAGGCGGTGGCGGGAACCAGCGCCCGCATCGCCGACACCCGCAAGACCACGCCCGGCCTGCGAGCGCTGGAGAAGCACGCGGTGGCCTGCGGCGGCGGGCTGAACCATCGCTTCGGTCTGGATGACGCCATCCTGATCAAGGACAACCACGTCGCCGTCTGCGGCGGGGCGGGCGAGGCGGTGCGCCGCGCCAGGGCCTTCGCCCCCCACCTGATGAAGGTCGAGGTCGAGGTCGACAGTCTGGCTCAGCTGGACGAGGTCCTGCCGGAACGGCCCGACGTCATCATGCTGGACAACTTCAATCTGGACGACATGGCCGAGGCCGTGCGCCGGGTGCGCGCCAGCGCCTTTGGCCCGGTGACGCTGGAGGCCTCAGGCGGGGTCAACCTGTCGACCGTGGCGGGGATCGCCGCCACCGGGGTGGACGTGATCTCGGTCGGCGCCCTTACGCACTCTGTTCCGCAGCTGGACGTGGGTCTGGATTCTCGCTGACGACCGGGGCGCTGACCGGCCGCGCGAACCATTTGCGGCCGATCCAGTTCTGGATCGGCTCGTCGATGAAGCGGTTGTAGAGGTCCGAGGCGATCAGGGTGAAGACCAGGGCGCCGAACCACATGGCCCAGGCCTCCCAGGCCACGCTCTCGATCGCCGGGTGCAGGCGGTCGGCCATGGGCTCGACCAGGTCGAACCAGATCGCGCCGGTGATGGTGTGGACCATGAACAGGCAGAAGCTGACCTTGGCGCCCCATTCAGCGCCGGGGATGGGCCTGGTCACCGGCGAGGCGCCGCAGCCGATGATGACGGCGCAGATGGCCAGGATGTTGATCAGGTCCGGCCCGACCATGACGGCGTTGGCCAACAGGACGGCCCCGCCGCCGAAGCCGATGATGCGCGCCGAACCGGCGTTCCAGCGCCCGGTTTGAACCGCGCGCGCCAGCGCCAGACCGACCAGGAAAAGGGGGGCGGCGCGGAACATGCACCACTGGAAACTCAGGCTGAACTGCTGCTGGCCCAGCAGGGCGAGGCTCAGGACGTTCGACCCGACGATGATGGCGACGGCCAGCCCCAGGCTGATCCAGAGGCTGTTGATCCTCAGCATGGCCCGCCACAGCATGGGGAAGAAGGCGTAGCAGATCAGCAGGGTCGAAATGGTCCAGCTGGGAATGTTCCAGTGGCCGCCGCCGAGGCCGAAGGCGTGCAGCAGCAGGATCTGGGCGGGCAGGCCCGAGAAGTTGAAGCGGCCTTCATGGGTCGCCTCTATCCCCAGCCAGCCGGCGGCCAGGACCATGACGACCAGCATGGCCAGGGTGATCAAGTGGGTCGGATAGCAGCGCGCAAACCGCTTGAGCCAGAACCGGCCCAGCGACACCTTGCCGCTGGCCACGCCCGCGCCATAGGCCTTGGCCAGGACGAAGCCCGACAGGATCAGGAAGAAGTCGGTGGCCAGATAGCCGCGCCCCAGAAACCCGTGCATCGCCTGCAGCGCCGTCGGCGCCTCGTCCCCAAAATGAAACACAACCACGAACAGGGCGGCGACGAAGCGCATGGCGTCCAAAAGCTCCGCCTCGCGCAGGAGCGGAGGGCCGGCTCAGGGTGGCGGTCGTGGTCGTCAAGGGCCGTCTCCCGCGCCCGGGGGGAGGCGCTTCGCCTTCATTCTAGCAAGAAGCGGGCCGGGAACGTCTGCGCGCCGGGCGCCGTTTCATTTGAATAAGGAGGCCGCCATGACCAAATCCCCGTCCGTGCCCAAGGAGCAGCGCAGCTTCGCCGATCATGGCGCGCGCTCTGTTCAGGAGATGGCGGATCGCCGCGATCTGGCCACGGGCGCCCAGTCGGGCCAGCCCGGAGACGCCGACGTCAACACCCGTCAACAGGGCCGGTTCGGCAACCTAAAGCAGAACATGACGCCACAGTGGAAGACGCAGGATCGCTGAGCGCGGTCCGCCGTCGGGGGATTACCCGGCGACGGCGGTGTCCGACGCGACTTGGCTATAGGGCACGGGGCCGCTGGAGGCCTCGGTCGTCTTGAGGCTGGCCTGGACCAGGCGCGGCGCCTCGGCGGCGACCGAGGGGCGCGGCGTATAGCGGAACGATTCGCTGGAGCCCGAACGACCGCCGAAACGGTAGAACAGGTGATCGCCGACCTGGCCGACCCGAACCAGGCTGGTGCGCCAGCTGGGCGAGACGCCGGTGGTGTGGAAGTGGGTGGCGTTGCCGACAGCCGCATAGACCTGACCCGACAGGGCCTTGGAGGCCACGTCGCGGGCGCGGTTCCAGGCGGTGCGGTTGACCGCGCCGCGCATGGCCCCGTTGCAGGTGAAGCTGAACTGGCAGCCGGTGCTGCGGTTCGAGCCCTGGAAGACCACGGCGCAGACGGTCTTGGGGAAGGAGGGGTGGCGGGCGCGGTTCAGAACCACCTGGACCACGGCCTTCATGCCGTCGGTCCCTTCGCCGCGCGCTTCGTAATAGGCGGCCTTGGTCAGGCAATCGAGGTCGCGCGACTGGTCCAGCGTGCTGCCGAGGCGGAAGGGCTGGGCGGCGGGATTGGTCAGGCTGGCGCGACGCAGGCCGTTCTGGGACTCTTCCAGGCGGGCGGTCAGCAGCTCCGCCTGGCGGTCGCGCTGGGCGGCGCCGGCGACGGCATAGGGATCGTGACGATCAGCGATGGCCAGGGCGCTGGCGTCCAGGCCGCCGGCCGCGGCGGCCATGGCTTCCTGGGTATAGCCCTCGGAACCCGCGCCTTGCAGGCGTTCGGCTTGGGCGCGCACGGTCGAAGCCTGGGCGGCCACGCCGCCCAGATAGGCTCCACCGACGGCGAGGCTGACGACGCCGCCGAACGCCGCAGCCGCCGTCTTGGGGCGCAGGCGAACAGATTGGGCGGCGTGCATCAGGGCACGCGTCTGCGAAGAGAAACTCAAAGGCGTAGTCCTGTTCAGCAGGGCGAGGATGCCGCCCCTGTACTCAACGAACCCAGGCGACGTGACGCGTCGCGAACTGGCTCCGGACCAGAGATCGACAAGCGGCCGACCTCCGGAAGACGGGCCTTAAGCCATCCATTTATGACTTCAATGTGTTTGATTCGCTAGATGTCGCTGCGGTGCAGCAATCCGTCGCGTCCCTAAAGATGGAGTTTTGGTGGTCTAAGAGGTGCTTGTGTCATTGCTTAAGCACATCTTGTCGAATCTGTATTCAGTTGCACGTCAATGATTTCGAATCGGGTCGGTTCGCGCTGTAAACGCTATTCGGATCGGACGCGTTTCTTGCGTGTCGGAGTTTCGCCTGAGAAGGGAACTTTTTGGCCGCGACAGCGTTGCAAGCTCAACCATTTCAAGGAGTTCCCTGCCTTATGACCCGTTTCCCGATCCGCGCCGCCGCCGTCCTCGTCCTTGGGGTTTCGGCTCTGGGGCTTTCCGCCTGCGGACATACGATCGAGCAGAAGGCCGCGACCGGCGCCATCGCCGGCGCCATAGTGGCCGGTCCTGTCGGAGCGGCGGTCGGCGGGGCGGCCGGCGCCGTCGTCGGCCATATGGATAAGCCGCACGAATAGGAGCCGGCGCAGAGGTTCGGCGGCGCCGCTTGCTCGCGGCGTTGTTCGCCCCCCCTGTGCCTCTCTGGATGCGATTCCGATCCTAAATTGCGCCTTTAGGGCCCGAAAACCGCGGCGGAGCTTGATTTCTGCGCCGGATTCCGCTTTGGCAGCGCGCCGGGCCGTTCGCGCATCCGCACGCCCGCCGGGCCGCCACTGATCGGCGTCGCCCCTCATTCAGAGTTTCAAGGAAGACCGCCTCTACGCATGCGAGACCTCAAACAAACCGGCTTCAACGACCGCATCACCGCTCAACAGGACGCCAAGAAGGCCCTGCTGGCCAAGTTCAAGCCCAAGCCGACGGTCCAGGATCCCGAGTTCGAGAAGCTGGCCGAGAAGCGCGCCGCCGAGAAGGAAGCGCAGCGTCAGCAGTTCGAGCTGGAAAAGGCTGAAGTGCGCCGCGAGAAGGCCGACAAGGAAGCCGCGCGTATGGCGGCCGAACAGGAAGCCCAGGAAGAAGTCGACGCCGCCAAGCGCGCCGCCCGCAAGGAGCGCAAGCAGCTGACCAAGGAAGAGCAGAAGGCCGCGCGCGACGCCCGCTACGCCGCCCGCAAGGCGCGTCAGCGCTAAGCCTCCGCTCTGTACGACCAGGCGGCGGGGCCGGGCGCAGCGCCGGGTTCCGCCGTTGAAGCTCCGACGACGCGGGATGGCGGGTCCAGGCCTGCAACGCCCCCGCGACTTCAGCGTTACAGCAGCGAAGATTCATGCGACGGGCCGTCGCCCGCCCTTGGATGGCAGGCGAAACGACCTAACTGCATAGCTGGATCTTCGATCACACGCAGCAGGAGCAGACATGACAGCCGCCATCGACACCGGCCTGAAACCCAAGGAACGCGACGACGTCGCGCGCGAATTGTCCAAGGTCCTGGCCGACAGCTTCGCCGTCTATCAGAAGACGCACGGCTATCACTGGAACGTCCGCGGGCCGGAGTTCTTCAGCCTGCACAAGCTGCTGGAGCAGCAGTACAATGAAATATGGGCTGCGCTGGACGACATCGCCGAGCGCATCCGCGCCCTGGGCGAACTGGCGCCGCAGAGCGCCTCGGCCTTCGCCAACCTGACGTCGATCAAGGACGGCGACCCGGAGAAGGACGCCAACGCCATGCTCGGGGAGCTGATCAAGGATCACGGCGTGCTGATCGCCACGACCCGCGCGACGCTGGACGCCGCCGACGCGGTCGGCGACGAGGCCACGGTCGACCTGATGACCCAGCGCCTGGCCGCCCACGAAAAGGCCGCCTGGATGCTGCGCTCCAGCCTGGGCGATCGCTAGGGGACCTCACGGAACGGTAATCTTCGGGCCTGAAAAGCGCCGGATTGGGCGGTCACTCGGATCGCCCTCCGGCGCTCGACGGCGCCGCTGGAAGGACGGAATGCTGAAAGGCCGGCTGCCACGGTTGAGGACGACGGGACGCCGCGCACTGGCTGCGGCGCCCGCCGCCATGGCCGGGGTCCTGGCCGCCATGGGGTTGGCCATGTCGGCCAGCTCCAGCCCGCGTCCCGACCTCGACCGCACCGTCGAGGCCGTGGCCCGCGCCACCGGCGGCGACCTGACCCCACGCGGGCTGACGCTGGTCATGGCGCGGCTGGACGCTGGGCAGCTGGCCCTGGCCCGCCGTTTTGATCCGGCGCTGAACCTGCCTGAACTGTATGATCTGACTCCGGGGTGGGAGAGCTTGACCCTGGGCGGCAAGCCCTCGCTGGATCAGGGCGTGTCGGGCGTTGCGGCCCAGCAGTTGAACGCGGCCATGCCCAACGCCCTTGGCGCCTTGCAGCCCGCCTTGCCCTTCGACCTGCGCCCCGCCACCGAGGCCGACCGCAAGCGCGCCCTGCGCTGCTTGACCCAGGCCGTCTATTACGAAGCCGCCTTGGAGCCGACCGAGGGGCAGGAGGGCGTGGCCCAGGTGGTGCTGAACCGGGTGCGCGATCCCAACTATCCCGACACGGTCTGCGGCGTCGTCTATCAGGGCGCCGAGCGGACCACGGGCTGCCAGTTCAGCTTCACCTGCGACGGGGCCTTGGCCCGCGCTCCCATCCCCTGGGCCTGGAACCGCGCCGCCCGCGTGGCCGAGCGCGCCCTGGCCGGCCATGTGGCGACGCGGGTGGGCACGGCGACCCACTATCACGCCGACTACGTCCACCCCTGGTGGTCGCCGACCCTGGCCAAGATCACCCAGGTCGGGGCCCACATCTTCTATCGCTGGAAGGGCGCGCCGGGCGAAAGCGCCGCCTTCACCGACAAGTCCTCGGGCCGCGAGCCGGTCATCGACGAGGCCCGCTTCGCCCAGCCGCGCATCCTGCTGGCCGCCGACAGCGTCGAGGAGGCCCTGATGGGCGCCGCGCCGAACCAGCTGCGCACCGTCGAGATCGACGGCCAGACCCGCGTCGTCGGCATCGCCAGCCTGGGCGGCCGCCGTCAGGCCAGCAAGGAAGAGATCGCCGCCATCAACGAACGGCTGAAGGCCTATGAGGCCGGCCCGACCGTTACGGCGCCACCGCCGCCCGGCGTCACCGCCATGGCTGTCGAGGAAGTCGGCAAGCCGGCGGCCTGATCGGGAACGTCAGGCGAAGACCGCCCAGCCTGGGTCGGGATCGGCTGATCCGGCCTTGTCGGCGCGAACCGGGCGAGCCTTGGGTGCGCGCGGTCTCGCCGTGGGCCGCAATCGCAGCGAGGCCCCGACCTGACGGACCCCTTCCACCAGCGCGGCGCGCATCGCCCGGAATCGAGCGGTGGCGCCCAGGGCGGCGGCGAGGATGAAGACGTCGAGGAACAGCGCCACGTCGAACATGCCGAACCAGAGGATCATCTCGGGCGCGAACAGGCTGAAGAGCCGCAGGCCCTCGGCTTCGAACAGGCCGAAGAGGATCAGGCCCGCCACCCCCAGGGCCATGTAGAAAACCGTCCGTCCGGGCGTGATCCGGTTCAAGCGGCGCGCGGTCTGTTCGACCAGGAGCCTGTGCAGGCTCTGACCGATTTTCGTCGTGGGAAAGGCGGCCAGCAAGGCCATGACCAGCGCAACGACGGCAAACATCTTCATCCCCCTGCGGCGCTGCTGCGCCTGAGCCTTGCAGTTAGGGGCGCGATGGCTGCTGTTCAAGCTCCAGACCGGCGTTACGCCGATGGCCGTCGAGCAAGTCGGCCTGCCTTGATTCTCCCTCCCCGAGGCGGGGAGGGAGCTTAGGCGATCACCAGGCGCCGATCTTCTCGGCCTCGGCGTGGCTGATCGGATTGTTGGCGGCCTTGTGGTCTTCTTCGGCGAGGAAACGGGCGGCTTCCAGCGCGGCCATGCAGCCCATGCCGGCGGCGGTGACGGCCTGGCGATAGACGTCGTCGGTGACGTCGCCGGCGGCGTAGACGCCCTCGATGGCGGTCGAGGCCGAGCCCGGCTTGACCCGCAGATAGCCGCCCGAGTTGATCTCCAGCTGGCCCTTGAACAGTTCCGAGGACGGGGCGTGGCCGATGGCGATGAAGACGCCGTCGGCGGGGATTTCCGACAGGTCGCCGGTCTTGACGTTCTTGAGCCGCACGCCGGTGACGTTGCGGGCCACGCCGTCGACGACGCCCAGGATCTCATCGACCGTCACGTCCCAGATGACCTCGATCTTGGGATGGGCGAACAGGCGATCCTGCAGAATCTTCTCGGCGCGGAACTCGGCCTTGCGGTGGATGACCGTGACCTTCTCGGCGAAGTTGGTCAGGAACAGGGCCTCTTCGACCGCGGTGTTGCCGCCGCCGACGACCACGACCTGCTTGCCGCGATAGAAGAAGCCGTCGCAGGTGGCGCAGGCGGAGACGCCGAAGCCCTGATAGTCGGCCTCGGATTCCAGCCCCAGCCACTTGGCCTGGGCGCCGGTCGAGATGACCACGGTTTCAGCCAGCAGTTCCGCGCCGCTGTCCAGCGTCAGGCGGAAGGGGCGCTGAGACAGGTCGGCCTTGGTCACGATGTCGTGGATGACCTCCGTGCCGACGTGCACGGCCTGGGCCTGCATCTGCTCCATCAGCCAGGGGCCTTGGATGGTCTCGGCGAAGCCGGGATAGTTCTCGACATCGGTGGTGATGGTCAGCTGGCCGCCGGGCTGCAGACCGGCGATGACCACCGGATTCAGCGAGGCGCGGGCGGCGTAGATGGCGGCGGTCCAGCCGGCGGGGCCGGAACCGATGACGGCGAGGCGGACAGTACGGGGCGTGCTCATGGCCCTATTTAGGCGCTGATTCCCGAATGCGCGATGCTAGGTTGTCGCCAAATCGCCCAATTGGAGCGCGTGCCGATGACCGACGCAGCCGATCCGGTTCTAGAGACCCGCAGCTATGTGCGTCGTGTCCTGGCCGCCGCCCGGCGCGGGGTGGACCGGGGCGAGGTCGAAGAGGCGGTCTATGACAACGGCGGCCTGAGCGGTCGTTATCTGATGATGACGGTGATCTCGGCGGCCATCGCGGTGCTGGGGCTAATGCTGTCGTCGCCCGCGGTAGTGATCGGGGCCATGCTGGTGTCGCCGATGATGGGGCCGATCGTGGCCCTGGGCTTCTCGTTGGCCCTGCTGGACTGGGGGCGGCTGAAGCAGTCGCTGACCTGTCTGGTGGTGGGCATGGCGGTGGCCCTGACGGTGGCCATCCTGCTGACCCTTCTGTCGCCGCTGAAAGAGCCGACCAGCGAGATCCTGGCGCGGACCCGGCCCAACTTCTTCGACCTGCTGATCGCGGTCTTCTCCGGCGTGGCGGGGGCCTATGCGGTGATCCGTCAGCGCGGCGAGACCATCATCGGCGTGGCCATCGCCACGGCCCTGATGCCGCCGGTGGCCACGGTGGGCTTCGGCATCGGCACGGGCGACCTGTCGATCTCGGTGGGGGCCTTCTACCTGTTCATGACCAACCTGGTGGCCATCGCCCTGGCGGCGACGCTGACGGCGGGCTTCTATGGCTTCCGGCCCCGGCTGTCGGAGCGGCCCTCGCCCTGGCGGGGGATCGCCGTGCTGGCGGTCTTCGTCCTGCTGTCGATCCCGCTGATGATCTCGCTGCGGGCCATCGGGCTGGAGAGCCAGGCGACCGCCGAGACGCGCACGGCGGTGGCCGACATCTTCGCCGGGGCGGATGCGCGCGTCACCCTTCTGGACGCCCGCAGCGAGGGCAAGGGCGTCACCGTCTCGACCCTGGTCAGCACGCGCAAGCTGGTCCCCGACGCCCAGGCGCAGCTTCAGGACCGGCTGTCGGCGGCCCTGCACACGCCGGTCACGGCGACGCTGGATCAGATCGTCGTGGCCGATCCCCAGGCCGCGTCGCGCGCGGTTCAGGCCAGCACTGGATCAAACCCCGACCCGACCGCCACCCTGCGCACCCGCCTGTCCGACGCCGTGCCCTTCGCCACCGACGCGGTCATGGTCGACGCCGAGGGGCGGCGCGCCATCGTCCTGCTGCGGCCCGACGCGGGGCTCGACCTGGCCAGCGCCTATGCGCTGGAGGCGGGGCTGCGGGCGCGGTTCGAGGGGGTCGACGTCTGGGTCACGCCGCCGGTTCAGGAACTGTCGGCCGTGGCTCTGGGCGACGCCGAGGCACGAGCGACGGCGGTCTGGGCCCTGGCGCGGTGGCGGGCCAGCCCGGCGCTGCGGTTCTGCCGTCCCTCGCCGGGTCTGGAGGGGGCGCCTGACGCCGCTCAGGCCTTCCGCGCCCAACTGGCGGCGGCGGGGGTGTCGATCGGCAATGAAGACGGTCCCGCCTGCCAGCGCGGCGATGAGAACCTGGTCCGGCTGGATCTGGGCTAGCCGCGCGCGGCCCGAGCTTCCAGCACGGCGCGGGCGGCGCGCTCGGTCTCGTTGAGCGGGGCGTAGGTCCAGCTTCCCAGCGTGCCGTCGAACGGCCGGGCGGCGCCGTGGGCCATCAGGTCGGCGTGCAGGCGCGCGAACTTGCCGGGGGGCTTCAGGGCGACCATGGGCAGGACGTGGACCGGCTTGCCGGTCGAGGCGGCCTCGGTCGCCATATTGGCGCTGTCCTCGGTGACCAGGACATGATCGGCGGCGTCCAGCATGGCGAACAGGGGGTTGTCGCCGGTCCCGTCCCAGATCCAGCCGGGCAAGGTCGAGAGGCGCTCGATCATGACGGCTTTCGCCGCCTCGGGCGTGCGGCGCGAGAAGGTCAATAGTAGCGAGCCGCCCGCCGCCTGAACCGCCGCCTTGATCTGGTCGGCCAGAACCGCCGCATGGGCCTCGGGCAGGTCGAAGGCCTTGGACTTGCCGCCGATCATCACCGTGACGTGCGGGTGAGGCAGGGGGGCGATGCGGTCTGCGAAGGCGGGCGCGGCCTCGGCCAGCTTCGAGGGCGTGATGCGGTGGGGCGAGCCGATGATCTCGAAGACATTGTCGCCCGACAGGCCGTCGTGGGCCGGGGCGACGATCAGGTCGTAGGCGCTGTTCTTCCAGCGCGGGTCCTGGGTCTGGACGGTGAAGGTCTTGCCGCCGCTCCAGTCGCGCACGCGGGCCGACAAGGGCAGACTGGCGCGGCCGGTGGCGATCCACAGGTCGGGCCAGTCGGCGACCGTGCGCGGGTCGAACGATCCCGACGCCAGCATGGCGGGGGTCTTCAGTCCCGACGGCCAGCGGTCGAACGCGGGGCGCCAGCGGACGTGCTTGATCTGGATCTCGGCGGGGGTCAGGCGCTGGACGGCCTCGGCCAGCCCCAGGGCCTGGTTCTGGATGCCGGTGCGGCCGTCGGAGACGACCCAGATGGACAGGGGTTTGCTCAAGAGCCTGTTCGGGGGCCGGTCGGCGAGGCGATGACGGTGTCGGCGGCGACCCAGCAGACGGCCTCGATCTTGTTGCCGTCGGGATCGCGCAGGAAGGCGGCGTAGTAGCCGGGGGCGTAGTGGGGGCGGCGTCCCGGCGCGCCCTCGTCGAAACCGCCCGCCGCCAGGCCTGCGGCGTGAAAGCGCGCCACGGTTTCGGGACTGTCGGCGGTGAAGCAGACATGGGCGCCGTTGCCGGCCGAGGCGTCCTTGCCGTCGTGCGGCCGGGCGGCCCAGAACTCGGGAAAGATGCGGCCATAGCCGATGCCGACGGCGTGCTCCATCAGGCGGCGCGCGCCCAGGGCGCCCATTACCGCATCATAGAAACGCCCGGCGCGCGTCATGTCCGTCACGCCGACCGAGACGTGCGACACCAGAGGCGAACGCGTCCCGGCCGGTTCGGTCATGATTCTATTTCCACTCGACCTTGAGGATTTCGTAGGCCTTCACGCCGCCGGGGGTGTTGACCTCGACCACGTCGCCGACCTCCTTGGAGATCAGGGCGCGGGCGATCGGCGAGGCGATGGAGATCTTGCCCAGCTTCACGTCGGCTTCGTGTTCGCCGACGATCTGATAGACGCCCTCTTCCTCGGTGTCCTCGTCAACATAGGTGACGGTGGCGCCGAACTTGACCTGATTGCCCGACAGCTTGGACACGTCGATCACCTGGGCGCGCGACAGCTTGTCCTCGATGTCGGCGATCGAGCCTTCGATCCAGCCCTGGCGTTCCTTGGCGGCGTGATACTCGGCGTTTTCGGACAGGTCGCCGTGCTCGCGCGCCTCGGAAATGGCTGCGATCACGCTCGGCCTTTCGACCTGCTTCAATTGCTTCAACTGCTCGTCGAGGACACGGTAGCCCTCGGCCGTCATCGGCACTTTTTCCATTGTGTCGTGAGTTTCTTGCTTCGCCCAAAGACTAATGAGAGACGTAAATCGGCACAGACACGATCACGGGGCGCGCGTGATCGGGGCCAAGAGGGTAGGGCGCCCTTCGGCCAAACTCAAGAGCATCATCGAGGGCAAGCTTCATCGTCAGCGCTTGGGTTGAACCGGGTTTCGGGCCGCCGACGCGCGCTCGCCATCATCCCCCAGGGCGTGACGAAGAGCGGTCCAGGCGATGAAGCCAAGCGCGCCGAACGCCATCAGCATGAACAGGCCTGAGATCAGGCCGGCGCCGGCGGCGATGAAGGCGATGACGACACAGACGGCGGCGGCGAGGCTGGCGACGATATGAATGACGGACAGGCGCATGGGGTCGTAAACGTCAGCCGCCCGCCGGGGTTGCGCCGTCGCGAAGCCGTGATCGGGGAACGCCGCCATCAGGCGTAGGCGTATTCGCCGCCCCGCTCCAGGGCGCGTTTCCAGGCCGGGCGGGCGTGGATCGCCTTCAGGAAACGGGCGATGTTGGGATAGGCCGACAGGTCGATGGCCCGGCTGGCGGCGGCCTCCAGCGGGAAGCTCATCATGATGTCGGCGGCGCTGAATTCGGGACCGGCGAACCAGCCGGTGGCGGCCAGCTCCTTCTCCTGCCAGTCGGCGTGGGCCTTGAGTTGCGGGTTGATGAAACTGGACTGGGCCTTGGCGGCGATGCCGTTGACGATGGGACGGAGCAGGCCGGGCGCGCGTTTGGACAGTTGGCTGAAGACCAGCTTCAGCAGCAAGGGCGGCATGGCCGAGCCCTCGGCGTAGTGCAGCCAGTAGGTGAAGCGCCGCCCGTCCGCCGTGCCGCGCGCTGGCCGCAGCCGCCCCTCGGGATCATGGGCGTCCAGCAGATATTCGATGATGGCCCCGGTTTCGGCCACGCGGACCTCGCCGTCGTCCAGCACCGGCGACTTGCCCAGGGGATGCACCGCCTTCAGCCCGGGCGGGGCCAGCATGGTGGCCGGGTCCCGCTGATAGTGCTTGATCTCATAGGGCTGGCCCAACTCCTCCAGCAGCCAGAGCACGCGCTGCGAGCGGGAGTTGTTCAGGTGGTGGACGACGATCATGGCGGTCCCCTACGTCTTGGGCATCAGGGCTTCGGCGGCCAGGACCGAGCCCTCGACGCCCAGGGTGACCGCGGGTTCGGGCGTGATGCGGAACAGGGGCGAGTGGTGGCCGGGAGCGTCGTCCACCTGATTGGCCGGAGTGCCGCCGACGCTGAAGTAGACGCCCTTCACCCCGCTTTCGGGGGTGACGAAATAGGCGAAGTCCTCGGCGCCCATGCCGCCGCGCGGCTTGTCGATCAGAACGTCCTCGCCCAGGCCGGCGACGAAGGCGGCGCGCACGCGGGCGGCGGTGGCGGCGTCGTTGACGGTGGCCGGGGTGTTCTCCAGCGCCGAACGGGTCACGGTCGGCAGCTTGTCCTCGGGCACGCCCAGGGCCAGGGCCGTATTGCGGCTGATGCGGTCGATGCCGTCCAGAAGCTGGGTCCGGACCTCCGGGCTGTCGGCGCGCACCGTCAGCTGCATATCCACCCGGTCGGAGATGATGTTGTGCTTGATGCCGCCGTGGATGGCGCCGACCGTGACGACGGCCCCTTGCAGCGGATTGGTCTCGCGGCTGCGCAGGGACTGCAGCGACACCACGATGTGCGAGGCCACCAGCACCGGATCGACGCCCAGATGCGGCGAGGCGCCGTGCGTGCCCACGCCATGCACCGTGATGTCCACGCTGTCCGAGCTGGACGAGGTGGCCCCCAGCGGGGCCTCGATCTTGCCGGTCGGCGTGTCGGCCGAGACGTGGAAGGCCAGGGCGTAGTCCGGCTTGGGGAAGCGGGTGTAGAGGCCGTCGTTGACCATGGCGCGGGCGCCGAAGATCCGCTCCTCGGCGGGCTGGGCGATCAGCACCAGGGTGCCGGACCAGTTGGCCTTGCGGGCCGCCATCTGGCGCGCCGTGCCGACCAGGGCGGTGATGTGCACGTCGTGGCCGCAGGCGTGCATGACGGGCTTCTCGGAGCCGTCGCTATCGACCTGACGCGCCGTCGAGGCGTTGGCCAGGCCGGAGTTTTCGACCAGCGGCAGGCCGTCCATGTCGGCGCGGATCATGACGGTGGGGCCGGCGCCGTTCTTCAGCACCGCGACCACGCCGGTCCCGCCGACCCCGGTGGTGACCTCATAGCCCAGGGCGCGCAGTTCCTGCGCCATGCGGGCGGCGGTCTGAACTTCCATGCCCGACAGCTCGGGATTGCGGTGGAAATGGTCGAACAGGGCGCCGAGGTTGGCGTCATAGTCGGCCTTCACCGCCGCCTTCAGCCCGGCGTCTTGCGCCAAGCTCGGCGCGGCGCCCGCCGCCAGAACCGCCGCCAGAACGGCCGTGATCGTCAGTCTTTTCATGATGTCCCCCTGCTCCGCGAACGAGCTTATCGCGTACGGGGGAGACGGCAATGTCCATTCGTGAGCGGGTCAGCAGGCGATACTAGTAGCGACGCAGGATGACCTGGCTTTGCTGCGCGCTGATCAGGGGGCTGGTCGCCACGGCGTCGTTCAATCGCGAGAGGGCCTCCAGCGACGGCAGGCTGGCCAGGACGACGGCGTCGCTGTCCCCGCTCACCGACATGACCGAGGTGACGCCCGCCAGCCGCGTCAGCCATTCCAGGGCGGGGGCGCAGGGGCGGTCGGCGATCCGGATCGTCAGCACCGCCTGAACCGAGCCTGCGGTCTCGGCCACGTCCGCGTGGTAGCCCCGGATGACGCCGCTCTGCTCCATGCGGCTGATCCGGTCCTGCACGGCCTGACGCGACAGGTGGACGCTCTTGCCGATGGCGCTGGCGCTCATGCGGGCGTCGGCTTGCAGCAGGGCGAGGATCTTGGCGTTGGTGGGGTCGATGTCCAGGCTCATACCGCGATGTGCAGGCACAATCCGTCGTTCCGCAAGGTGCGTCGGGGCCCCCGATCATGAGATTTCTCGGGGAAGGGAGATGCCTACGCAGTTGACGAGTGCAAAAGAGTTTGTGGCGGACCGGGCCTGGGGTTCGCTTCCCATCGAAAGGTTTACAGGCGAGGCCACGGTCAAGCTGCATTGGACGGATCAGCCCTATCGCTGGCACGTCAATGATGGCCCGGAGGTCTTTGTCGTTCTGGACGGCGAGGTCGAGATGCGGGCCCGCAAGGACGGCGTCGAGACCCGCGTGCTGCTGAAGGCGGGCGATGTCCTGCATGTCGGAGAGGGCGAGGCCCACGTGGCCCATCCCGTCGGCGTGGCGCGGGTGCTGGTCATCGAGACAGACGGTTCGCAATGAAAAAGCCCCCGATGACGCTGCATCGGGGGCTTTTGTTTGGGTCTGAGGCCGAGGCTCAGTTGTAGGACTGCACCGGGCGGACATCCAGTTCGCCGGCGCGGATGGCGGCGATGCCCTGGGCCGCGGCCAGCGAGCCGGCGGCGGTGGTGTAGTAGGGGATCTTCATCATCAGGGCCGTGCGGCGGATCGAGAAGCTGTCGGCCAGGGCCTGCTTGCCGTCCGTGGTGTTGAAGACCAGCTGGACCTCGCCGTTCTTCATGGCGTCGACGATGTTGGGGCGGCCTTCCAGCACCTTCTTGACCAGACCGACCTCAAGACCCTGGGCCTTCAGGTAGTCGTGGGTGCCCGAGGTGGCGATCACCGAGAAGCCCTGCTCCAGCAGGGAGCGGACGGCCTCGACGATGAAGGGCTTGTCGGCTTCCTTGACCGAGACGAAGGCGGCGCCCTCGGTCGGTAGAGTCGTGCCGCCGCCGATCTGCGACTTGGCGAAGGCGCGGGCGAAGGCGGGGGCCAGGTCGGCCTCGCCGTCGCGTTTCCAGTCCAGGCCCATGACCTCGCCGGTCGAGCGCATTTCCGGGCCCAGGATGGTGTCGACCCCGGCGAAGCGCGCGAAGGGGAAGACGGCTTCCTTGACCGCTATATGCTCCAGTTCCTTGTCCACCAGACCGAAGGAGGACAGCTTCTCGCCGGCCATGACCTTGGCGGCGATGGCGGCGATCGGCTGGCCGATGGTCTTGGCGACGAACGGGGCGGTACGCGAGGCGCGCGGGTTCACTTCGAGGACGAAGATGCGCGGCTCAGCGCTGTGCGGCTCCTCGATGGCGAACTGCACGTTCATCAGGCCGCGCACCTTCAGGGCCTTGGCCATGGCGGTGGTCTGACGCTTCAGCTCGGTCACGATCTCGGGGCGCAGCGAGAAGGGCGGCATGGAGCAGGCGCTGTCGCCCGAGTGGACGCCGGCTTCCTCGATGTGTTCCAGCACGCCGGCGACGAAGACGTCCTCGTCGTCGCACAGGGCGTCCACGTCCACCTCGGTGGCGCGGTTCAGATAGTGGTCGATCAGCACCGGATCGTCGCCCGAGACGCGCATGGCCTCATGGACGTAGCGGTCCAGCTGCTCGCGATCGTGGACGATCATCATGCCGCGGCCGCCCAGGACGTAGGAGGGGCGCAGGACCACGGGATAGCCGACTTCCTCGGCCTTCTGCGCGGCTTCTTCGGCGCTGCGGGCCAGGCCGTTCGGCGGCTGTTGCAGGCCGATGGCCTGCAGCATCTGCTGGAAGCGCTCGCGGTCCTCGGCCAGGTCGATGGAGTCGACGCTGGTGCCCAGGATCGGCACGCCGTCTTCCTGCAGGGCGTGGGCTAGCTTCAGCGGGGTCTGGCCGCCGAACTGCACGACGACGCCGATCAGGTCGCCCTTCGAGCGCTCGACGTCGATCAGCTCCAGCACGTCCTCGCCCGTCAGGGGCTCGAAGTAGAGGCGGTCGGAGGTGTCGTAGTCGGTCGAGACGGTCTCGGGGTTGCAGTTGACCATGATCGACTCGACGCCGATGTCGGCGAAGGCGAAGGCTGCGTGGCAGCAGCAGTAGTCGAACTCGATGCCCTGGCCGATGCGGTTGGGACCGCCGCCGAGGATGATGGCCTTCTTCTTGTCCGACGGCGCGGCCTCGCACTCAGGGATCTGGCCCAGGGCGCCGCTCTCATAGGTCGAATACATGTAGGCCGTGGCCGAGGCGAACTCGGCGGCGCAGGTGTCGATGCGCTTGAACACCGGGCGCACGCTCAGGGCGCGGCGGGCGGCGCGCACGGCGGCCTCGGTCGTGCCGGTCAGCTCGGCCAGACGGGCGTCGGAGAAGCCCTTGGCCTTCAGCTTGCGGAAGTCGATCTCGGTCGTGGGCAGGCCCTGGACGCGGACATGGCCCTCGGTGCGGATCAGGTCGGCGATCTGACGCAGGAACCAGGGCTCGTACGAGCAGGCGGCGTTGACCTCTTCGACCGTCAGGCCGTGGCGGAAGGCCTGGGCGATGACGCGGATGCGGTCGGGCGTGGGCTCGCCCAGGGCGCGGACGACGGCGGCGCGGGCGCCCGCGTCGTCGTCGGCGTCGGCGACGCCCTCGATCTCGATCTCGTCAAAGCCGTTCAGGCCGGTTTCCAGACCGCGCAGGGCCTTCTGCATCGACTCCTGGAAGGTGCGGCCGATGGCCATGACCTCGCCGACCGACTTCATGGCCGTGGTCAGGTGGGGCTCCGAACCCGGATACTTCTCGAAGGCGAAGCGCGGGATCTTGGTGACCACATAGTCGATCGACGGCTCGAAGCTGGCCGGCGTCACCATGGTGATGTCGTTCTGAAGCTCGTCCAGCGTATAGCCGACGGCCAGACGGGCGGCGACCTTGGCGATGGGGAAGCCGGTGGCCTTGGACGCCAGGGCCGACGAGCGCGACACGCGCGGGTTCATCTCGATGACGACCATGCGGCCGTCGGCCGGGTTGATCGCCCACTGGACGTTGGAGCCGCCGGTTTCGACGCCGATCTCGCGCAGGACGTTGATCGAGCCCGTCCGCATCAGCTGGTATTCTTTATCGGTCAGCGTCAGGGCCGGAGCGACGGTGATCGAGTCGCCGGTGTGGACGCCCATCGGGTCCACGTTCTCGATCGAGCAGATGATGATGCAGTTGTCCGCCGTGTCGCGGACGACCTCCATCTCGTATTCCTTCCAGCCCAGCACCGACTCTTCGATCAGCACTTCGGTGGTCGGCGACAGGTCGAGGCCGCGCTCGACGATCTCGTGGAACTCTTCGATGTTGTAGGCGATGCCGCCGCCGGTGCCGGCCAGGGTGAAGCTGGGGCGGATGATGGCGGGCAGGCCCACGAAGGCCAGGGCCTCGTCGGCTTCTTCAATATGATGGATGGCGCGCGAGCGGGGCGATTCCAGACCCAGCTTGTCCATGGCGTCGCGGAACTTCTGACGGTCCTCGGCCTTGTCGATGACCTCGGCCTTGGCGCCGATCATCTCGACGCCGTACCTGGCCAGGGCGCCCGAGGCGTTCAGGGCCAGGGCCGTGTTCAGCGCGGTCTGGCCGCCCATGGTCGGCAGGAGGGCGTCGGGGCGCTCCTTGGCGATGATCTTCTCGACGATGTCCGGGGTGATCGGCTCGATATAGGTGGCGTCGGCCACCTCCGGGTCGGTCATGATGGTGGCGGGGTTCGAGTTGACCAGGATGACCCGGTAGCCCTCGGCCTTCAGCGCCTTGCAGGCCTGAACGCCGGAATAGTCGAATTCACACGCCTGGCCGATGACGATCGGGCCGGCGCCGATGATCAGGATGGACTGGATGTCTGTGCGCTTGGGCATCGGCGTCTACTCAGTTCGTCACGACCGCACACTCCCAGCCGTCGTAATCGAGCTGGAAGGCCGCGGCCCAGGATTGCATCATGGCCGACACAGGCGAAAACGACGCCTCGTCGACCGCTATGGTCGTCTCCAGGACGGTCATGTCGTCCTGGCCCCGTGTCAGGAACCCGGCGCGGCGGGCCACCTCGTTGAGGTCGCCGTGGTCGCCTTCGCCATAGAAATAGAACAGCGTATGGCGCGGGGTGATCCCGCTGTCGCCCTGCTCGGCCAGAGCAGCGCGCACCATAGCATCCTTTTCCTCATGACTGGTCAGCGCCGGGCTCCACGCGCGCGAAGAAACCGGACGCAGGGCGAGCCCCCGCGACCGATCCGTTCAGGTTGTCGGTTAAGCGGCCCGTTTAGAGATGCGGGGCCGGGGGGGCAAGGGCCGGAATGAGGCGGTTGTGGATTCAATCCGGCCGGTCGATGGCGGCGATCCAGTCGGGCAGTTCGCCGATGCGGCTGAGCGAGACGTAGCGGGGATGATTTTCCGGCGCGTCGGCCAGTTCGTGGGCCCAGGTGATCTCATAGGGGATGTGGCAGGCGAAGGCCCCGGCCTCCAGCGCGGGCAGGACGTCGGACTTCATCGAATTGCCGGCCATGACGGCCTCGGCGGCGCCGCTGCCGTGGCGGCTAAAGACGCGCTCATAGGTCGAGCGGTCCTTCTCGGAGACGATCTCGACGGCGGCGAACAGGTCGCCGAGGCCCGAGGCCGCCAGCTTGCGTTCCTGATCCATCAGGTCGCCCTTGGTGATCAGCACCAGACGGTATTTTTCGGACAGTTCGGCCAGAACCTCGTCGACGCCGGGCAGGGTCTCGACCGGGTGGGCCAGCATTTCGCGGCCGGCGGCCAGAATCTCGCGGATGACGTGGGGCGGGGCGGCACCGTCGCACAGCTCCATGGCCGTCTCCAGCATCGACAGGGTGAAGCCCTTCACGCCGTAGCCGTAGAGGCGAAGGTTGCGGCGCTCGACCTCGGCCAGACGCCCCATCATCACCGGCTCGTCGGCGTGATCGGCCAGCAAGTCCACGAACCGCTTCTGGCTCAGGCGGAAGATGGTCTCGTTGTGCCAGAGGGTGTCGTCGGCATCGAGGCCGACCGTGGTGATGGTCATGGGGGAGGCTCCAGAATCTTCGGCGGGGCTTTAGCACGCTCATCTCAAGTGCGCTCATCCCGGCGGACGCCGCGATGAGCGGGAGAGGGAGGGGGCGAGTTCAGAATCTTGAGGGCGACGGGTGCGACATTTCGGTCTATGGCGCGCTCCATGACCCAGACGGAAATCCTGCCCGACCCGCCGCACCGCATCGGATGGGCGCTCGCCGCCCTGGTGGTGGCCGGGAACATGATCGGATCGGGCGTCTATCTGCTGCCGGCGACGCTGGCGCCGACGGGCAGCAGCAGCATCATCGGCTGGCTGATCTGCGGGGTCGGGGCCGTGACCCTGGCTCTGGTGTTCGGCGGTCTGGGGCGGATGCAGCCGGACGCTGACGGCCTGTCGGACTTCACCCGGCGCGGGCTGGGGCGTTTCCTCGGCTATCAGACCGGGCTGGCCTACTGGGCCGCCTGCCTCAGCGGCAATGTGGCGCTGGCGGTGGCCGGGACCGGCTACCTGGCCTTCTTTTTCCCCGTCCTGAAGGAGCCCCTGTGGGGCATGGTCAGCAATCTGGCCCTGATCTGGCTGACGACGGCGGCCTATGCCTCGGGCGCGCGGACTGCGGCGCGGTTCGGCGCCATCACACTGGGTCTGGGCCTGATCCCCATTGTTCTGGCCATCATCGCCGGGGCCGTGGCCTTCAGCGGCGACACCTTCGCCGGCTCGTGGAGCCCGGGCGATCAGCCGTGGCTGAAATCTGTGCCGGCCTCGCTGGTCATCATCTTCTGGGCCTTCCTGGGCGTGGAGAGCGCGGCGGCCCTGTCCAGCCTGGTCAAGAACCCGGCTGTGGACGTGGGTCGCGCTTCGCTGGGCGGCGTCGTCCTGGCCTTCGTCGTCTATGTGGCGGCCAGCATCGCCGTCTTCGGCGTCATTCCGGCCGACGTCCTGGTCCATTCGACCAGCCCCTACGCCGATCTGGTGGCGCGGGTCATGGGCTCGTCCGTGGCCGGTCTGGTCGCCGCCTGCGCGGTCATCAAGGTGCTGGGCACCATCGCCGGCTGGACCATGCTGGCGGGCGAGACGGCGCGGAGCACCGCCGAGGCCGGCTGGCTGCCGCGCTGGTTCGGCGGGGCGCAGAAGGGCCGGGCCCCGCTCAGCAATCCGATCCTGAACTGCGTCATCATGAGCGTCATGGTCGTGGCCAGCACCCAGCCCAAGCTGAACGAGCAGTTCGAGAAGCTGATTGGCGTCACCTCGGTCCTGACCCTGTGCATGTACGCCCTGTGCGCCCTGACGCTGTGGAAGCTGACCCGCAAAACGGGTTGGCGGCTGCTGGCGGTCGGCGGCGTGGTCTTCTCGATTTTCGCGGTCGCCGCGGCGGCCGGGGATTACATCCTGCCCAGCGTCGGATTCTTCGCCCTGACCAGCCTGGCCTGGGTCTGGGTGCGAAAAGGCCAGAAGGTTTAATCTCCGGGGCGTGTTGACCCCGCCCCTGCATCTCTTTAGTCACGCCGCCGTTTGTCTGCCCGTATTCATTGCTAGGAGCCTGCGCCATGACGACCCAGATTCTGTCCGGCGCCACTGGCGTCCTTGCGCTCGCTGACGGCACCATCCTGCAAGGGATCGGCGTCGGCGCCGTCGGCACGGCGCTCGGCGAGGTGGTCTTCAACACCGCCATGACGGGCTATCAGGAAATCCTGACCGACCCCTCCTACATGAGCCAGATCCTGGCCTTCACCTTCCCGCACGTCGGCAATGTCGGCGTGAACGTCGAGGACGTGGAGCAGATCGGCGACGGCTCGGGCACCTCGGCGCGCGGCGCCATCTTCCGCGACGTGCCCACCGATCCGGCCAACTGGCGCGCAACCCAGGGAACTGGCGGCGATCTCGACGCCTGGATGAAGCGCCGCGGCGTGGTCGGCCTGGCCGGCGTCGACACCCGCGCCCTGACCAAGATCATCCGCGACAAGGGCGCGCCCCACGCGGTCATCGCCCACCACCCGGACGGCCAGTTCGACCTCGACGCCCTGGTGGCGCAAGCGAAATCCTGGACCGGCCTGGTCGGTCTGGACCTGGCCAAGGACGCCTCGACGCTGCAGGCCTTCGACTGGAACGAGGGCGTGTGGGAATGGCCCGCCGGCTATCCGCGCGTGGAAGCGACCGACAAGAACGTCGTGGTCGTGGACTACGGCGTGAAGCGCAACATCCTGCGCGCCCTGGCCTCGACCGGCGCCAAGATCACCGTGGTCCCGGCCTCGACCTCGGCCGAGGACATCCTGGCCCGCAATCCCGACGGCGTGGTCCTGTCGAACGGTCCGGGCGACCCGGCCGCGACCGGCGAATACGCCGTGCCGGAAATCAAGAAGCTGGTCGCCAGCGGCAAGCCCCTGATGGGCATCTGCCTGGGCCACCAGATGCTGGCCATCGCCCTCGGCGCCCAGACCGTCAAGATGGAGCAGGGCCACCATGGCGCCAACCATCCGGTCAAGGATCTGACGACCGGCAAGGTCGAGATCGTGTCGATGAACCACGGCTTCACCGTGGACCGCGACAGCCTGCCGGACGCCGTGGTCGAGACCCACGTCAGCCTGTTCGACGGCACCAACTGTGGCATCGCCCTGAAGGACAAGCCGGTATTCAGCGTCCAGCACCATCCCGAGGCCTCGCCCGGGCCGACGGACAGCCTCTATCTGTTTAACCGCTTCGCCGAGTCGATGAAGGCCTAAGGATTTGAGGCGGGGCGAAAGCCCCGCCTTTTTCTTTGCGCCCGGCTTTGGGCGTTCAGGCGAGCAGCACGTTGCCGCGCGCATGGTGGCGGCTGTGCCAGGCCCAGGCGCTACCGACCACGCTGGCCAGGTCCGAGTGCCGGGTCGCAAAGCCCAGCTCGCGCCGCGCCAGCGACGGATCGGCCACTAGAACGGGCGGATCGCCCGCGCGACGCGGCCCGACGGCGTCGGGGGCGGGGGTCCCCGAGACGGCGGCGACGGCGTCCAGCACTTCGCGCACCGAGCGGCCCTCGCCGGTGCCCAGGTTGAAGGCGGCGAAGCCTTCGCGCCCGTCCAGCAGTTGCTCCAGCGCGGCCAAATGCCCGGCGGCCAGATCGGCGACATGGATATAGTCGCGCACGGCTGTGCCGTCGGGGGTGTCGTAGTCGGCGCCGCAGACCTGGAAGTCGTCGATCTCGCCCAGGGCGGCCATCATGGCCCGGGGGATCAGATGGGTCTCGACCGGACGGAATTCACCGATGTCGGCCTCGGCCGAGGCGCCGCAGGCGTTGAAGTAGCGCAGGGCCACGGTCTTCAGCCCATGGGCCTCGACGGCGTCGCGCAGCACGGTTTCGCACATCAGCTTGGACCGGCCATAGGGGCTGATCGGGGCGGGGGTCAGGTCCTCGCGGATCACCGCGCCCTTGGGGTCGCCGTAAATGGCGCAGGTGCTGGAGAAGACCAGCTTGTTGACGCCCGCCGCCCGCATCCCGTCCAGCAGGCCCAGCAGGCCGCCGACATTGTTGCGGTAGTAGGAGAGGGGCTCCGCAGCTGACTCGCTGACCACGGAGGAGGCGGCGAAATGCATGACGGCGACGACGTCGTGTTCGACCAGGGTGCGGCGCACGACCTCGGCGTCGGCGACATCAGCCTGAACCAGAGCTCCCCAGCGCACGAACTCGGCATGGCCGGTCGACAGATTGTCCAGCGTCACCGGTCGATAACCCGCCAGGGCCAGGGCCTCGCAGACATGGCTGCCGATATAGCCCGCGCCGCCCGTGACCAGGACGGCGGGCGTCTTGTCCGAAGTGAGACTCATGATCGCCCTGAAGCCGGTTGGAATGATTGCCGATATAGCGGGCGCCGGCGGAGATGGCTTGCGGTTTTCAGGCCCCGCTCAGCCGTGGGCGAACCCGCCGCGGATTGAGATCGAGCGCTTCACCCGCTCAACGCGCGTGCTCCAGCGCTTGGGATCGGTGGCGGTGGCGATCACGCCGATGACGGCACCGCCGTCGTTTTTCAGCGGATAGGAGTCGACGAAGACCGGCACGGGGCCGGAGGCGCCGCCCAGCAGCCAGACCTCGTCGGTGACGGCTTCGCCGGAGGTCATGGCGCGCACGACCGGCAGGTCCTCCAGCCTGGCGACCGAGCCGTCCTGCGCGAAGACCTGGAACCGGTCGGGGTAGTCGTCGGGTCGGGCGCCGATCGGATCGGCGATCTCCAGCCCCGGAATGTCGCCCGCCACCATCATGATCTGACCGCTGGGCGCGGCGTGCAGAATGACGGCGCCGCCCAGCTGCTCCGCCATGACTGTCAACAAGGGGCGGAGGAAGGCGGCGTGAAGCGGGTCGGCGTCGGACATCGAAAAACTCGGGAAGAACGTCCGGCTAGTCTGGAGGGCGAACTCTGAATTTTTCTGTAATTCGCGCGGTTGCGAAAGCCTCAGGGCAGTTCGACGAAAGTCGAATCCCGCCGCAGTTCGCAGGCCTTGCGCACCGCCATCGGCGCGGCGGAAATCCAGTAGGCGGCGTCCTCGGCGCGCCGAGCCAGCGTTCGCTCCTGTCCACGGCGGCGACGCGCCGCAGCATTGTCCAGCAGGCGCGCGTGCAGGGCGCGGGGCGTCAAGGCGGGAATGGCGGGAGAGCCGGGGACGGCGACGGCGTCGGGGCCTTGAGGCTCCACCGCCGGCCGGGCGATGGCGATAAACATCAGGAACTTCCGTGAAGCGAATTAATCCACAGACTGTGGATAATTACCTTGTCGCGCGTGAATTCGTTCGCATTCGGACGATGGCTCGTCCGCGCCGGCCTAACGCGGTTTTGCGGTCGAAGGGCTTTTCCTCCTGTCATGGAAAGCGACTAGGATGGCGTTCCTTGGAGGACGCTCATGAGTTTCAGCCTGATGCGGACGGTCGCCGTCGTCCTGAGCGCCGGTCTGCTGCTGTCGGCCTGCGCCAGCGGGGCGCGCAGCGATTTCGGCCTGAACGAGCGCGACGCGGCGACGCCCGTGGGCTTTCCCCACGTCCGCTTTTCCGTCGAGGACGAGACGGCGGCGCAGAGGATCGAAGCGCAGCTGGCCGAAGGCGTGCCGAAAGGGCCGGACGGTCATTTCGACCTGATCGCCCTGTCCGGCGGCGGGGCCAACGGCGCCTTCACCGCCGGCCTGATCAACGGCTGGACCGCCAGCGGCAAGCGGCCTGATTTCGAAGTGGTGACGGGGGTCTCGACCGGGGCGCTGGCCGCGCCCTTCGTCTTCCTCGGCCCGCGCTGGGATGCGCGACTGAGGGAGGCCTACACCGGCGGCCAGGCGACCGGCCTGCTGAAAAGCCGGGGGGTGCGGGCTCTGGTCGGGTCGGGCGTGTTCAGCGGCGAGCCGCTGCGCCATCTGGTCGAGAGCAATGTCGACGAGGCCCTGCTGGCCGAGGTTGCGGCCGAGCACGCCAAGGGGCGGCTGCTGCTGGTCGCCACCACGGATCTGGACGCCCAGCGCGGCGTCATCTGGAATATGGGGGCCATCGCCGAGCGCGGCGGGCCGGAAGCCCTGGCCCTGTTCCGCGATGTCCTGATCGCCTCGGCCAGCATCCCCGGCGCCTTTCCGCCCGTCATGATCCGCTCGCAGGGGCAGGGCGCGGTGTTCGAGGAGATGCACGTCGACGGCGGGGTGATGAACCCCTTCGTCGCCCTGCCGCAGATCATGTGGAACTGGGACGACGTGGCCGGAGTGTTTCAGGGCGCGCGGCTTCATGTCGTGGTCAACGGCAAGGACGTCCCGCGCTTCGCCGTCACCCGTGACGCCGCCATCCCGGTGCTGACCCGCAGTCTGGACGCGGTGCTGGGCGGCCAGCTGCGCGCCACCATCGCCGCCAACCGCGCCTTCGCCAGCCGCAACCGGCTGGAGTTCCACGTCGCCGCCATTCCCGAGGACTATGACGGCGCCAACAGTCTGGATTTCAGTCAGGCCTCGATGATCGCCGTCTATGACCTGGGCGAGGCTCTGGGCCGGTCGGGCGAGGCGTGGAAGTAGGGCGCGTCCGTAACCGACACAGTTCTCCTCAATCTTCACAGGGCTGTGGAAAACATAGTCGGGGATGGTCCTGTCTGATGGCGTGGCGCACCTTCCCCTCATCGCCGCGTCGGGGTGTCTGACAACGTGCGTTTTGATGATCGTTTCCTTGAAGAACTGAAGGCCCGCCTTCGGCCGTCCGATGTCATCGGCCGGACGGTGAAGCTCAAGCGTCAGGGACGCGAGTATGTGGGCCTCAGCCCCTTCTCGAAGGAGCGGTCGCCGTCGTTTTTCGTCAACGACGACAAGGGCTTCTTCCACGACTTCAGCTCCGGCAAGCACGGCGACATCATCAGCTTCCTGCAGGAGACCGAGCGTCTCAGCTTCGTCGAAGCGGTGCAGCGGCTGGCGGGCGAGGCGGGGATGCAGCTGCCCGCCGAGGACCCGCAGTCGGCGGAACGCGAGGCCAAGAAGCAGGGCCTGACCGACTGGATGGATCTGTCCCAGAAGTGGTTCGCCGCCAACCTGCGCCGCTCGGTCGGCAAGGCGGCGCGCGAATATCTGGAAAAGCGCGGCCTGCCCGAGGATCAGTGGGAGCGTTTCGGCCTAGGCTATGCCCCCAACGACCGCGAGGGGCTGAAGAACGCCCTGATCCAGCGCGGGGCCAAGCCCGGCGATCTGGTCGAGGCGGGGATGCTGATTTCGCCCGACAGCGGCGGGGCGCCCTACGACCGGTTCCGCGACCGGCTGATGTTCCCCATTCTGGACGCACGCGGGCGGATCGTCAGCTTCGGCGGGCGGGCCATGAACCCCGACGACCGGGCCAAGTATCTGAACGGGCCGGAAAGTCCGCTGTTTCACAAGGGGGCTACCCTCTACGGCCTGCCCGAGGCGCGGCGCATCCTGGGGGCCGAGAGCCGGGGCGAGCAGGGGATCATCGTCGTCGAAGGCTATATGGACGTCATCGCCTGCCAGCGCGCGGGCCTGCCGGCCGTGGCGCCCATGGGCACGGCCCTGACCGAGGAGCAGATGGAGCGGCTGTGGCGGGTCTCGGCCGAGCCGGTGCTCTGCTTCGACGGCGACGCGGCGGGCCTGCGGGCCGCCTATCGTTCGATCGAGCGGTCGCTGCCGCTGTTGAAGTCGGGACGCTCGTTCCGCTTCGCCCTGCTGGACGCGGGGCAGGACCCGGACGACATCCTGCGCGACAAGGGGGCGCCGGCCCTGCGTCATGCCCTGAACGAGACCCGGCCCTTCATCGAGGTCCTGTTCCGCCGCGAGGCCGAGGCCGAGCCGCTGGACACGCCCGAGCGCAAGGCGGGGCTGAAGGGGCGGCTGCGTCAGGCGGCCAGCGCCATCCAGGACAAGGATCTGGCCGAGCAATACCGCCGCGACCTGTTCGAGCGTTTCGACGCCCTGTTCCCGCGTCAGCCGCAGCAGGCCTTCCAGCCGGGCGGACGCCCCGGTCCAGGCGGCGGCCCCGGCGGGCGCTGGCGCGGTCCGCCGCCCAAGCTGGGCCAGACGACCGAGGGCGCCCAGGCCATGCACGCCCTGTTCCGCTCGATCGAGCCGGTGGCCGCGGCCCTGGCCCATGGCGCGGTCGATGATCCCGAGCGGATGGACGACCATCTGGAGGCCATCGCCCGCCACGGTTTCGGCGACCCGGCGCTGGACGGACTGGCGCAGGAACTGGTCCGGCTACGGTTTTCCGGTCAGAGCCTTGACTCGGCCGCGATCCGACGCCATCTGGCCCACTCGGGTCATGATGCCTTGATGCACGAGGTCGAGAAGGCGGCGGCAAAGTCCGGCGCGCCCTTCCTGGCTGCAGACAAGCCCCTCGGCGAGGCGAGGATCCGGTGGTCGCAGGCGTTTGACGCTCTGACCCGCGTAGCGGCGTTGGAGCAGGCGCTGGCGTCAGCAAAGTCGGGCGCCCACAAGGCGTTCGACAACTCGGCCTTCACCCTGGTGAAAGCCGAGCGCGATGCATTGCGACGGGCCATCAAGACCGGAACGATTTGGGAAGACGCGGCTTCTTCGTAACTAACGAAGTTGTCGGGCGTTGTATTTTCGCCGCAGGGGACTGATCACCCCCGAGCGGTCGTGGAGACAGACTGAATGAGCGCGCAGACCGAGACGCAGGACGCCGAAGCCAATTCCGACGGGCCCCTGCTCGATCTGACAGACGCCGGCGTCAAGAAATTCATCAAGCAGGCCAAGGCGCGCGGCTATGTCACGATGGAGGAGCTGAACAAGGTCCTGCCGTCCGAGGAAGTGACCCCGGACGCCATCGAAGACACCCTGGCCATGCTGTCGGAGATGGGCGTCAACGTCGTCGAGGCCGAGGAAGACGCCGCGGAATCGACCGGCACCGACGTGGCCGCCGCCGCCGAGACCTCGGTGGCCGAGGCTCCGGCCAAGGCCGCCTATGACCGCACCGACGACCCCGTGCGCATGTATCTGCGCGAAATGGGTTCGGTCGAACTGCTGAGCCGCGAGGGCGAAATCGCCATCGCCAAGCGGATCGAAGCCGGCCGCGACGCCATGATCTCGGGTCTGTGCGAAAGCGCCCTGACCTTCGAGGCCATCATGGTCTGGCGCGAGGAGCTGGCCAACAACCGCATCCTGCTGCGCGAAGTGATCGACCTGGACGCCACCTACGGCATCCTCAATCCCTCGTCCCTGCCGCACAACCAGCCCCCGGCCGGCGAGGCCCCCGCGCCCGGCGCCGAGAAGCCCGAGGGCGAAGGCGAGGATGAGGACGAGGACGACTTCGACGACGGCGGCGGCATGTCGATCTCGGCCCTGGAGGCCGAGCTGCGCGACGGCGTCATGGAAGTTCTGGACGCCATCGCTTCCGACTTCGGCGGCTTCCGCAAGCTGCAGGACAAGCTGGTCGAGGCTCGCCTGAAGGGCGAGGTGCTGAGCGCCAAGGACCACAAGGCCTATGAGACTCTGACCAAGACGATCTCGGATCGTCTGAAGACGATGAAGCTCAACAACAACCGCATCGAGGCCCTGGTCGAGCAGCTGTATGCGATCAACAAGCGCCTGATCGGTCTGGAAGGCCGCCTGCTGCGTCTGGCCGACAGCTACGGCATCTCGCGTCCCGAATTCCTTAAGGCCTACTTTGGCTCGGAGCTGGATCCGAACTGGACCGACCGCATCAAGGAAATGGGGGTGCGCTGGACTAAGTTCAGCGAGGTCGAGGCCGCCCAGATCGCCCAGATCCGCGGCGACGTCGCCGCTGTGGCGACCGAGGCCGGCCTGCCGATCGACGACTATCGCCGCATCGTCCAGACGGTCCAGAAGGGCGAACGCGAAGCCCGTCAGGCCAAGAAGGAAATGGTCGAGGCCAACCTGCGCCTCGTCATCTCCATCGCCAAGAAATACACCAACCGCGGCCTGCAGTTCCTGGACCTGATCCAGGAAGGCAACATCGGTCTGATGAAGGCGGTCGACAAGTTCGAGTATCGCCGCGGCTACAAGTTCTCGACCTACGCCACCTGGTGGATCCGTCAGGCCATCACCCGCTCGATCGCCGACCAGGCGCGGACCATCCGCATCCCGGTGCACATGATCGAGACGATCAACAAGATCGTCCGCACCAGCCGCCAGATGCTGCACGAGATCGGCCGCGAGCCGACCCCGGAAGAACTGGCCGAAAAGCTGGCCATGCCGCTGGAGAAGGTCCGCAAGGTCCTGAAGATCGCCAAGGAGCCGATCTCGCTGGAAACCCCCATCGGCGACGAGGAAGACAGCCACCTGGGCGACTTCATCGAGGACAAGAACGCCGTCCTGCCGATCGACGCCGCCATTCAGTCGAACCTGCGCGAGACCACCACCCGCGTCCTGGCCTCGCTGACCCCGCGTGAGGAGCGCGTTCTGCGGATGCGCTTCGGCATCGGCATGAACACCGACCACACCCTGGAAGAAGTCGGCCAGCAGTTCAGCGTGACCCGCGAACGCATCCGTCAGATCGAGGCCAAGGCGCTGCGCAAGCTGAAGCACCCGAGCCGGTCGCGGAAGCTGCGGTCCTTCCTGGAC
>NZ_JBOHLI010000040.1:0-32271 GCF_050729455.1 Brevundimonas sp. | reverse complement strand
GCCGGCGCCATTCCGGCCCAGGATCTGGGCCGGGCGCTGCAGACCCTGTCGCGCGACACGGGGCTGCAGATCGTCTTCGATCCCGCCCTGACGCGCGGCCGGACCTCCAACGCCGTCTCGGGCGCGATGGCGCCGCGCGAGGCCCTGCGCCGCATGATCGCCGGTTCGGGCGTCGAGGCGCGCGAGGTGCGCGGCGTCCTGACCCTGGTGCGCCAGTCGGCCGATCTGGGCGAGGCGTCCGCCGAGGCCTTCGAGGTCGAGGAGGTCGAGGTGGTCGGCTATGCGGCGGGCCTGCGCCGGTCGCTGGACGCCAAGCGCAAGTCTGACTTCATCTCGGACGTCATCAGCGCCGACGACATGGGCGACCTGCCCGCCAACAACGTGGCCGAGTCCCTATCGCGCCTGCCGGGCGTCAACGCCGTGCGCAACCACACGACGGGCGAGGGCGATCGCATCACCATCCGCGGCCTGTCGACCGAGCTGAACAACTACACCATGAACGGCGTCCGCATGGGCGGCACCGGCTCGCGCGACGACAACTTTTATCGCGGCGTGCGTCTCAGCTTTCTGCCGCCGGAAGGCATCGACTCGATCACCGTCATCAAGAGCCTGACCCCGGACCGGGACGGCGACGCCCTGGGCGGGTCGATCGACATCCGCACGCCGACGGCCTTCGACCACGATCCGGTCTATGGCGTCCTGTCGGCCTCGGTCGGGATGCTGGACAAGTTCGACGACGAGAAGTCGGGTGAGATCGCCGGCTCGTTCGGGCGTCAGTTCAACGACAACTGGGGCCTGTTCGTCACCGGCAGCTGGTCGCGCCGCAAGTCGCAGTTCGAACAGAACGGCGTCGACGGCGATAACCAGCCCTCGGTCTGGTACGAGAACAGCGAGACCCTGGGCTGGGACCCCGAGACCTTCGTCATGCGCGGCATGAACCTGGGCTTCGGCGAGACCGAGGTCGAGCGGCGCGGCCTGCACGCCAGCCTCGACTACCGCAGCGAGAGCCACGACCTGCACCTGCGCGGCCAGTTCAACGAATACACCGAGGATGAGTTCGGCAACCGCCTGAACTTCCGCAACGACACGGGCAAGAATTCGACCCGTCTGGTCCAGGTCGACAAGACCATGACCGGCCTGGCCCGGCCCGAGGACGCGATCATCGGCAAGGACGCCAAGCTCGGGAACATCTACGGATATACGACCGCCCAGATCGTCGATCAGGACGGCGACGGCCGGATCACCGACAAGGACCGCAAGACGCGTTCCTACTATTCGCTGTTCGGCGCTTCGGGGACCTGGGACCCGCAGGGCTTCCGTCTGCGCCGCTTCTGGGAAGGCTCGCGCGAGACCGGCTCGCTGATGTCGCTGAACCTAGGCGGCGTCAGCCGTCTGGGCGACTTCACCGTCGACTACGACCTGTCCTACGCCAAGTCCGAGGACAATATCGACGACAGCTATGAGATGGAGTTCCGCAGCGACAAGTACGGCTGGCTGGGCAACAAGGGCGTCAATGTCGTCAACTTCGGCGACAGCCGCTTCCCGAAATGGGTGCTGAACGACGCCGGCATGGCGGCGATCCACGACAACAGCCAGTACGCCTTCAACGGCCTGTCGGGCGAGATCGGCGGCGCCGAGGAGGAGCTGTGGCAGGGCCAGGTCAACCTCGACTGGCGCCCCGTCTCGACCTGGCTGGAGGCGGTCAAGACGGGCGGCAAGTTCTATAGCTCCAAGCGCTCGACCTATAGCGGCGAGTTCATGGACCTGGACGCCGACGGCACCCTGGCCGACTTCTCGCGCTTCTACGGCAAGGAGGTGACGCGCCTGTTCGACGGCGAGTATTCGGGCCTCTATCGCCTGGGCACGGTCATCGACAACGACGCCATGCTGGCCGAACTGCAGCGCGCCATGGAGGGGAACAGCGACTTCTTCGACGGCTTCGCCACGGATCCGGGCAACGCCGAACTGAGCGGCGAGGACAGTTTCACCTTCAAGGAAGACATCTTCGCCGGCTATCTGATGGCGACGGCCCGCCTTGGCCGCGCCCAGGTGATCGGCGGCGTCCGCGTCGAGAACACCAACAACGAAATCTCGGCCTACATCCTCGACGAGGTCCAGGGCGCTCACTACGCCACGGACGAAAGCGACTTCATCAACGTCCTGCCGTCGATCCACCTGAACTATGATCTGGACGACCGGACCAAGGTGCGGGCCGCGATCTGGACCAGTTTCGCCCGTCCCGACATCGCCCGCATGTCCTCGGCGCGCGAGTATGGCTACGACAGCGATCCGGACGGCGACGGCAAGGTCAATCCCAAGAGCGAATGGGTGCTGGTCGCCATCGAGCAGGGCAACCCGGACCTGAAGCCGATGAAGGCGATCAACTACGACCTGTCGATCGAGCGCTACAACGGCGACACGGGGGCCTATTCGCTGGGCCTGTTCTACAAGGATATCGAGAACTTCCTGTACCGCTCCTCGTCGTCGAACATCCGCGACGGGACGTCGGGCGTGAACATCGGCCCCGACGGCGTGACCGTCTCCATGCCCAACAACGGCAAGTGGGCGCGGGTCTATGGCGTCGAGATGAGCGCCCAGCAGGTCTTCCACTGGCTTCCGGGTCCGCTGTCGGCCCTGGGCGCCAGCGTGAACCTGACGCTGCAGAAGTCGGAGGCCGAGACCGGCATTTCCTGGCACCCGCAGGGCTACACCCTGCCGCTGATGGAGACGCCCGAGGCGGTCGCCAACGTGCAGATCTTCTGGGCGCGCGACGGCTGGGAGGCCTACGCGGCCTACAGCTATCAGTCGGAATTCCTCGAGGGCATCCAGGACTTCGGCAACAACCCCTATGAGCAGGACTACGAGTTCGTGGACCTGAACGTGCGGCGCAAGCTGGGGAACGGGGCGACGGCCTCGCTGCAGGTCCAGAACCTCTTCGACAACCACACCTATTGGTACACCGCCGGCGCCAGCACCAGCTCCAGCCGGGCCTACATCAAGAACGGGCGGTCGATCTCGGTCGGCCTGACCTACGTCTTCTGATCGGGGAGGGGAGCATGAAAACGACCCACGCCCTGATGCTCGGGGTCGCGCTGGCGGCCCTAGGCGGACACGCTCTGGCGCAGACCGCCGAGCGCCCGTTGCGGCCTGAACCTGCGCCGGTCCAGGCCTCGGACCGGCCGGTGGCCCCGCCGACGGCCCAGCCGGAACGGATCGTCCTGAACCTGACCGCCGATCCGGCGCACGAGATGGCCGTGACCTGGCGCACCGCGCCGGGCGCGCTCGGCTTCGTCGAATACGCCGAGGCCCAGGACGGTCCCGACTTCATCCAGCAGGCGGTCCGCGTGAGCGCCGTCACCGACGACGCCGCCATCGCCGTGCGTGAGGCGGCCGAGTTCCGGGCGGCCTATCATTCGACGGTGCTGACGGGGCTGAAGCCGGAAACGGTCTACGCCTATCGCGTCGGCGACGGCGCGCTCTGGTCCGAATGCCTGCAGTTCCGCACGGCGGCGACAACGGCTGAGCCCTTCACCTTCCTCTACATGGGGGACATGCAGAACAACATTCTCAGCGAGGCCTCGCGCACCCTGAGGATGGCCTTCCGCAAGGCCGGGGACGCCGCCTTCGTGATCCACGCCGGCGACCTGATCAATCGGCACGACAGCGACAACGAATGGGGCGAGTGGTTCGCCGCCGGGGGCTTCCTCTACGCCCAGACGCCGCAGATGCCGACGCCGGGCAATCACGAATACGGCCGCGGCCCGGTGCTGAATCCGCAGTGGCGGCGTCAGTACACCTTGCCGGAAACCGGCCCGGCGGGCGTCGAGAAGCTGAAGGAGACGGCCTGGACCGTCGACTATCAGGGCCTGCGCCTGATCTCGGTCGACGCGCCCCTGTTCCACGGCGACGAGGCCATGCGCGCCGAGATGGTGCGCTGGCTGGACGGGCTGCTGGCGGACAACCCGAACCGCTGGACCGCCCTGTTCCTGCACTTCCCGCTGTTCTCGATCGACCCGGACCGCGACAACGTCCGGGTGCGCGACGCGCTGAAGCCGCTGATCGACAAGTACGGCGTCGATCTGGTGCTGCAGGCCCACGATCACGGCTATGCGCGCGGCGCCATCGGGACGGGGCCGATGGTCAATGCGGGGCCGGACCATCCGTCCGACCACGGCTCGACCTATGTCGTCTCGGTCGCCGGACCCAAGATGTATCCGGTCGCCGACCTGGGCTGGGCGACGCGTTCGGCCTCGCGGACCCAGACCTTCCAGACCCTGGAGGTGTCGCCGGACGCCGTGACCTATCGCGCCTTCACCGCGACGGGCCGCGAACTGGACGCCTTCCGCCTGACCAAGGACGCCGACGGCGTGGCGCGGATAGAGACCCTGGCCGTCCGCGACTAGGCGCGCCGATCCGAGCGGACCTGGCCCCGGCCGAGCAGGCCGGCGGCCGGGCCCCGTCAGTCGGGTATCAGCCAGATCGAACTGCTGCGGGGGCCGCAAGGGACTCTGTTCGGCAAGAACACCACGGCCGGTGTGCTGAACGTCGTGACCAGGAAGCCGTCCTTCGCGCCGGAGGCCAATGCCGCCGTCACCGCCGAGGCTAGAAGGGCGGACCCGGTAGGCGAGCGGGCTGCGCTGTGGCGATGCGTCGTCCGATCTGTTTGATCGCCTGACGCCCTGCGCCGATGCGGCCGGCGAACAGGACGAAGCCGTGGATCGTGCCTTCGACGCGAACCTCTTCGGCGTCTACGCCGCAACGCCGCAACGCCTCCACATAGGCTCGGCCCTCATCGACCAGGGGGTCTAGGCCGGCGGTGAAGACGACCGTCGGGGGATGCCGTTCGAGAAACTCATCAGAGGCCAGCAGCGGCGATTCAGGGCCTTTCTCGCGGTCCTGGTCAGGCGGGAAATACTCGGCTTCGGCGCGCAGAATATCGAACTCGCGCAGGAAATACCGACCGTCGCCCAAGGCCTGGCGCGAGGCGAGCTGGGCATTCCGACTGGCCGTCGTTACCGGATAGACCAGTATCGCCAGGGCTACGGGGGCCGGACTGACCTGGCACGTCGCCGCCGCCAGATGACCGCCCGCGCTGTCGCCGGTCACGATGATGCGGGCGGGATCGGCGCCCAACCGTCGGGCGTTTCTTCGTGCCCAATCCAGGGCGGCGACGCAATCATCCAAGGCCGCGGGATGCCTATTCTCGGGCGCGCGGCGATAGTCGACGTCAACGACGATGCATTCGCCCGCCGCGCAATAGGCCCGCGCGACCCGCTCATAGGCCTGGGGTCCGCCCAGAACCCAGCCGCCGCCGTGGATGTGCAGCACCAGCGGGACGGGGCCGGTGGTCGTCCGCTTTGGCCAGTAGATCCTCAGCGGAACCGCTCCGTCGGGCGAAGGCGCGGTTTCGGTCGCGACACGCTCCACCTCAGCCGGTCCTGGCCCGTAAAGGATGGCTGCAGCTTCCAGCCCCTGTCGCCGCTGCTCGACCGTCGGATCGGCGGGCGCGCCGGCGAAATCCGCGACCATGTCGGCCAGCAGGGCCGCCGTGTCCGGCTCTACAAACCGGTCCAACGCCTCGCCCATGTCAGTACTTCAGCCCGACGGTCAGGCGAACGGTCTGGGGCGCGCCGAAGTAGGCCAGTTGATAGCCAAGGGAGTCCGACAGATCGAAGCCATGTTCGATGTAGCGTTCGTCCGTCAGGTTCTTGGCGCCCAGTTCGACGAACAGGTGATCGTCGGCGTCGTCCCAGCGCACGAAGGCGTTCAATAGCGTATAGCCGTCCTGGGCCAGGACCTCGCTGGAGGACACCGTGGGATAGGTCTTGGAACGATAGGCCGCATCGGCGCCGAGGGTCAGGGATCCGCTCGCGCCCAGGTCCGCCACATAGACGGCGCCCAACCGACCCGACCATTCCGGCGCATTGACCGGTTTCCGCTGGCGGCTGATATCGAGGCCGCCTGGGCCGATGTATTCGTCGTAGCGGGCATCCAGATAGCCGATCGTGGCGTTCAGGGTCAGCGGACGGATCGGCCGGGCGACCAGCTCCAACTCCGCCCCGCGAATGGTCGCAGCGCCGGCATTGGTGAACAGGGCGGCGAACCCGCCCGCTCCGTCCGAGGTGAAGCTGGACAGCTGAAGGTCGGTATAGTCGTTCCAGAAGACGGCGGCGTTGGCGATCAGACGACGATCAAACCACGTCGATTTGATCCCGCCCTCATAGGCCCAAAGGGTCTCGGGATCGAAGGGCGCGGCGCCCGCCGCATCGTTGGAACGCCCGTCAAAGCCGCCCGACTTGAAGCCCCGGCTGACGCTGACATAGGCCAGGACATCGTCCGACACCTTGTAGTCCAGCCCCAGTTTGGGCGACCAGGAATCCCAGTCCTGGCCGGTGTCGATGTCGGTCAGCAGCAGGCCCGGATCGTCGCGGTCCGGAATGGCCGTCGCGCCCGGATACAGGGTCTGGGTCCGTGCGAAGGTCTTGTCCTCATAGGTGTAACGCAGGCCGCCGGTCAGGCTGAGCCGTGGGGTCAGGTCGTAGGAGGCCTGGCCATAGGCGGCGTAGCTCTTGTTGTGCTGGTCGTTGATCGAGCCCGTGACCAGGCCGATGACCGGACCGACCAGGCCCGAGAAGGTCACGTCCGTCTCGTCGAAATAAAAGACGCCGGCGACGGCGTTCAGTCGATCGCCGGCGTAAGTCAGCTGGAACTCCTGGCTGAACTGGCGCTGGTCCTCGTCCACATAGACGCCGAAGATGCTCAGCGGCGTGGCGTCGAGGTCCAGGTGGGTGGCGTATCCCATCGTGCGGTAGGCCGTGACGGACTTGAACGACCACGCCTCGTCCAGCGCCCAATCAGCGGTCAGGGCCGCGCCGAAGGTGTCGAGGTCGTTCAGGTCGCCAAAGTCGGCGTCGACCTTGAACGGGTCGCCCAGCGTGTCGGGATAGAGGCCGAAGACGTTCGTCGCCCGCGCCGGGGTGCGCGACGAATCCGGCCGGTCGCGCGAGCCATCCACGTTCAAGCGGAATGACAGGTCGTCGCTGGGCCGATATTCCAGCGAGACGCGGCCGGCGATCTGATCCTTGTCGCCGTCGTCCTGTCCGGTGAAAACGTTGTCGGAATAGCCGTCACGGCGCGCCAGCGAGACCGCCGCCTTGCCCAGCAGCGTCCCCTCGGCGTTCAGCCCGCCGCCGACGCTCAGCCGCGCCTCGCGCAGGTCGTAGTCGCCCACCGTGGCCTCGGCCCGCGCGCTGAAGTCGGCCGTCAGCGGGGTCGAGACGAATTTGACCGCCCCGCCGATGGTGTTGCGGCCGTACAGGGTGCCTTGCGGTCCGCGCAGGACCTCGATCCGGTCCACGTCATAGACCGACAGGAAGGCGCCCTGCGCCCGCCCCAGATAGACATCGTCCAGATAGATGCCGACGCCCGGATCGGCGAAAGCCAGGCTGTCCACCTGCCCCACGCCGCGCACATAGACGACGGCGTTGGACGCATCCCCCTCATGCAGGGTCAGGTTGGGAACCGCACCCTGCAGGTCGCCGATGTCGGACGCCTGCAGATTCTCCAGCGTCCGGGCCGACAGGGCGGTGACCGCCACCGGCACGTCCTGCAGCCGCTCGTCGCGGCGGCGCGCGGTGACGACGATGTCGTCAACCGTCGCAGCCTGGGCCTGGTCGTTGGACGTCGCCTCTTGCGCCAGCGTCGGGCCGGCGCCCAGCGCCAACAGCAGGCCAAGCGTCGAGGCGCTGGCGGACAACAGGGCGCGGCGGCGCGTATCGCGCGCGATCAGATGGGTCACGTCTCGATTCCTCCCGGTCGCCGCTGACGGGCGATCTCGAAGGCGATGACGCCACAGGGGCAGGGCGAGAACCAGCGCAGAGTTGCGCGCGAAACTGTCCGCAAATTCTGCGGCTAAGCCAGCGCGGCCTTCACCAGGTCGCGCGTGCGTTGAAGATGGCCGACCATCAGCGCCTCGAGCTTGGGCGTGGGCCGAACCAGAGCGGCGCGGCCGTCGTCTCCGGCGCGCTCCTTGACCAGAAAGCCGTCGTCCACCGCCCGCTTGATCCGCTCCTCGCGCGTGCGATTCGAGCCGCTCTTCATCTGCTGGCAGGCCTGGCTCATCGTCATGGGTCGGCCGCGCCAGTTGGCGATCATGCACCCGACCAGCAGGTACCAGAACTCCTGGGTGAAATAGCCTGGACGATTTTCGAAAGTCTCGTCCCAGTCGCGAGCATACGCCTCCAGCGCATGCGCCCAGCCGATAATATCTTCGTTCGGCGGACCGTCCATGTGGCCATCTTCACGGAGTCGCCCAAGAAATCCAGCCTTCCTGATCCAGGACATCGCGACAGGCGGGGAGGGGGAGCCTGCCCTGACGAGAAGGCGGATGATCTCTGCGGCGCTGACATGATCGTCGCTGGCCCGGACGACGCCAAGTGTCGATCAAACCCTGCAAAAACTGAAGCAGTCCAATCCGCTCAAACATGCTGAGCCGCGAGACGCGGGAGCCGTGGCGGACAGAGAGGGACTGCCGTCACGTCGTTTAAAATCAATCACTTAGCAGGGCGTGACTGCTACAGGTTTGAGCGGAAAGTGTAGCAGTTTGCCGGGGCGAGGCAAGCGGCAGGCTCACGATCCATGCTGCTGTCGTGCAACCCATTGGACGTGCTCCCGCGAAAAGCCTTGCTCTGCTTCGTTCACGAAATCCACGAACTCCGCCTCATCCTTGACCTCAGCAAGCCGTTCGGCAATCAGGCCGATCTCAAGGGCCGTGATCGAATAGGACGACGCTAGTTCACGGAACTTCTTGATCTGAACCCAGCCAACCAGAGCAGACGCGAGAACAGTAAGGGGCTCCTCCGGCCAGAAATCAAAGTCCGGCCGTGCGATCTTGGCGATGACAATTGCGATGGCTGTGCCGTAGATGATGACGCCAACTGCGGTCCAAAGGCGCGCTCTCTTCTTGTTGAAATCCGCCTTGTTCTTATACCAAGTGCGTTGGTCGTTGATGCGGTTCTCCGAGTAAACGGCCATGCGCTCGCGCCAATCTAAGGCTCGCACTTCATCCATCTCTGGAGTTACAAGCCTGTCGGCTAGTGAATGGCTGTCTGTTTCCTGCCCTAAGAACTCATTCGTCCTCAGGATTTCAGCCAGATTTTCACGGAACTCTGCGCGGGTCTTGGCGTCTGGATCGTCAGACCCATAGGGCTGGCCACGCATTGCATACCGCCAAGTAGATGTCTTTACGCTTTCGGCTAGTGCTCTCGATTTATACCACGACTGCTCCGGCTTAGTTGCTGAACGATAAAGCAGTAAAGCTAGCCCAAGAATGAAAACCCCTGCGTAGATAGAGAGGTAAACTCTGTCACTAGAGAAATCCATTGCGAGTATGGAGGCAATGAATAGCACAAAATACTCGCCTCGGATCAGCCAGAGGTATCTATCCTGCGCGGACATTGATGCCGCATTGGCTGCATTGTAGAGCGCTGGGAAGGTAAGGTTCATCAGGGCGTAATCCGGCGAATAGCCGATACGATCGAATTTGTGTTCCAGGCGACCATCTCTGTAGCTGCGTTCTGAACAACTAGCGGAGTTCTCTCTCCGCCCCACGGCACTACACCAAGGATCGGTTTGTTGAGATACTTAGCGTAATCGATCTCGAATTTGATCCAGTCGGAATGGGCGGCATACATGCCAGCCATGATGATAACCGTATCAACCGGCCGGATTTGGCAGCGCAGTTGCTCTTCCAAGCCTGCCCGGCTTAGACCGCTAAATGCCCGGTCAGTCGGGATCGAGTAATTGGAGTGAATGAAGTTTGGCGCGGCGTCCAAGAAATTGACCATCCGCTGATAGCCCTCGCTGTATCTCCATGCGTGGCTAATGAATAACTTGTATCGATGAAGGTATGGCATCTCGCCCCCGAGTGATTGTTTCAGCCATAGATAACGCGGTTCGTGGCAGTTGCTAGTCACAGCACTGGGGATAGTGGGGATAGCGACCAAAATCCGGCTTAGCTATGCGAGGGGCGACCTCCGATCCTTAGAGGCCGTTTCTCCCCCGTGCCCCCGGCTGACCAGCCGCGCCCGCTCTCATGCCGCCAAGGCTCAGGCCGCCGCTCCTTCGCAGGCTGCGACGCCGCCAGAACTGACAGGCTCACAAGTTGTAGGTTATGCGCTATGGCTCATAAGATATGTTGACGCCAAATTGAGCCGGGCTTATGAGCCAACTCACAGCGTCATCTAACTTATGAGCCAGTCATGCACCGCATCGCCTACTACCGCGTCAGCACCGGGGACCAGAGCATTGAGAGCCAGCGCCTCGCCCTCGGCGGGGACTTCGATCAAGAGTTCAGCGACGAAGGCGTAAGCGGCGGGACGCTGGCGGCTAAGCGGCCGGGCTTCGCTGATCTGCTAAGTAAGGTTCGGTCTGGCGACACGGTTCATGTCTATGCGGTTGACCGTCTCGGCCGGGACGCTTTGGACGTTCAGGCCACCGTTCGCCTCCTTATCGACAAGGGCGTCACCGTGGACGTTCACGGCCTCGGCCCCATTGGTCGCGGCGTCGGGGAGTTGATCCTCGCCGTGCTGGCCCAAGTCGCGGACATGGAACGCCAGCGGATCAAGGAGCGGACACAGGCAGGCCGCGCCGCCGCTAGGGCCGCTCTGGAGGTCACAGGCAGGACGCACCGGGGGAAGGAAAGCCTCGGCCGCCCGATGGCTCAGGACGCCGCCGCCGTGGTCGCATGGCGCAAGGAGAACGGGGCCAGCATCGCTCAGACCGCCCGGCACTTCGACCTCTCACCCGCCACCGTGAAACGCTACTCGGCAGCGGCGGCATAGGCGGAGATCGAAGCGGCCACGCTAAGTGTGGATTTCCGGCCCGCCCACGGCCTTCTCTGCTCCGCTCGACACTTGGGGCGCCGACGCCTTCCCGGCGCTCCTCGGGCTTCACTGCGGCCAATAGCGGGATGCGACATTCTGGCTCGCTCGGCGGCTCGCGTGACGCCCGGACCTGAGGGCCGATGAGATATTTTCGACGGGCGCGCCATTTACGGCAAACGTAGCAGTTTCCTGAGGCACAGCATGGATATGATACCCTCGGGCACAATAACCGAACGTCGCTGACTTCGGGCGCTATTCGATACCCTCTCGCTCACCTACACGCGGGCGCATCCGGCGCGTCCCGGCTCTCAAGGGGTCAGTTCGTGCAGTCGGGAATATTGATACCCTCCTGGAGGAGAAGCCACTTTTCTTCATCCAGATTTAGAACACGATTTCACCGTCTTGGCCGACGTAAAAAGGCATGGTCGCAGGTAGGGCATTGCCCGAGGGAGTTCAGCGAAAGCTGATCGCGGCCACCGGGCACACTCACGCAACGCTCAATCCAACTCATGGTCAGGCCAAGAGTTAGCGTCGCTGATCCGGCAAACTCGCCATCTATTTTGGCGAGGGAGCCGGGCAGCCTACGAACAACTCATCCAATCTATGGTCAGATTAGTTCCCAACAGGAACTCTGAGGCGACGTCGAGCGCGCACCGCCATCATTGACGCCGACAGGGCGGCAAGCGCCAACCATACTACGGGGTCCAACACATGGGCGAAGATGGAAATCCCCTGACCACCGCCGTTCATATAGATGGCTTTGCGCTCACGCCCCTTGGCAATGTCATCAGCTATCCGGTCGAAGTCCGCCTGAGAGTTCGCCCGGCGCAAACGCTGGACTTCTGGCCAACTGTAGCCCTCTTCCAGTTCCCGCCCATTCGATGAGTAGGCCCTCATCCAGTCCGTATCCATCGGCGCACGTTCGCGGCCAAACTGACGGATCAAGGCGGCGGCGAACGTCCTGTCCGCAAACGCTGCGCCGAACTTGTCAGCGAAGCTGTAGCTTTGAGCCCGGCGATGCTCCGCCCTCGCAGCTTCCTCGTTACGGCGCAGTTCGTCCGCTGCCTCCTGATTAGGCGCGTCCAGGATAACCGCATGGCCTCTAATGTCGCGCCCGCCATTAAGGCCCTTGATGGTAGCAGCCTCGCGGACGGCTCGGGTCTGAGGTTGTCTCGCCGCAGAGGGGGCTGGCCGCATCATCGCGTCATTGACGCCTGAAAGGTCTTTGCCTCGCAACTCGTCGAAGGAAAGATCGGTAAGGCCCGCGACATCCTCAACGGTTTCTAGCTGCGCTTTCGCCTTCTCAACGCCAGTCTGCGCCAGCGCATCAATCGGCAGCAGCGCGCTCATAGACAGCGCCGACGCGAAAGCGGCTACGGCCCCTCCTACTACAGACCTCATTATTCGCCCCTTTCATCCGCGCACACTGTCGAATGGTGCATAGATCAGGTGGTGCGTAAATCCAACATACGGCGACGCTGTATGGGTGCCGAGGGTATCCGTCAGTCCTGATAATCAGCGCGCGCTGGGACGCCTCGGCGACGCTATCCGGGTGCGGAGAAACGAGCGGAGCATGTCGCAAGAGGCGCTGGCTGACGCCGCCGGGATCAATCGGACCCATATGGGCGAGGTCGAGCGCGGCAAGCGGAACGTCAGCCTTGTGGCCCTGATCGGCATAGCAGCGGCGCTGGGCTGCACCGTGTCGTCAATCCTATCCGACGCCGAGATATAGACCGCCGAATTCGCCCGCCGCATCTGTCTCAAAATCGCCACGTCCGGTCTGCCGAATACAGCCGCGCTGAAGGGCCTCGCCGTCCCTGATGACGCTCACCCGGCCGGGATCAAACCACCGCCCCAGCGCCCCGCTTTTCGGCCTTCCCGGCTATCTCAAGGAAGCAGGCGGGGGTGGCAGGGTGAAGCCCGGCACTCGATAGCGCGCCATGCCCTCGACCAGTGGGTGAAGAGGATACTCAGGCCCGTAGTCATCGCCCGTTTCACCAGTCTCATGCCCGGTAATGGCGTCATTTACCGCCTTATCCAAACGGCAGGCGCGGGCGTAATGCTTGAAGCTATGGCGGAAGGAATGGAACACAACGCGGTCATCGGCGACGCCGCAAGCCTTGCGGAGGTAGCGGCTGAACCACTTGGACCAGTTGCCCATAAGTTCGCCCTCCGCTGTCGGGTTGATCTTATGGAAGATGCGCGGGCGGCGCTCTGCCTTGGCGGCCGCTGAAGCGCGACAAAAGCGTTTGGTGTTTGGGACAAGACCGTCCGGAGCACTCTGAACGTCCAAAAGCGGCCTGAAAATGAGAATGGCGCGGAGGGCGACCAACACCCTCCGCGCCACAGGACGGGTTCCCACCCGTCGCTCGCGTCGCTCGACCCCCAAGCCTAGAGCGACCCGCTTCTAACGCCCGTTCGCCCCCCTGTATGCCGACACGGTTTGCACCGGCACGGCAGGATTAGTGGATTGAACCCGCGTCACCTGGGCATGGCCGTCGCTTCGAATGCGAACGTCGATGGCCCCGCCGACCTCGGTTCGTCTCGCACCGCCGCTCACGGCCGGGCGCGGTCGGTCGCTCCACGGGCCTGCACCGCCCCCTGTCGCCGCACCGCCCGGCCGGACGTTGTTCACGGCGTTCGTCGCCACCTTCAGGACGAACCCGGCCCCTTTGAGGATCATGCGGAACCACGGCGGCAAAGCCTTCCACACCAAGTCCACGCCGCGCTTAAAGACGCTTTTAACGCCCTCCCAAACGCCTCCTAAGAAGTCGACAAAACCGGTCCATGCCTTCTTCAGCCCGGCCATGATCGAATCCCAGTTTCGCCAGAGCAGGAACCCCGCCAAGCCGATCAGGCCGATGGCGGCGATGACGGCGGCGACAGGCGCGGTCGCGACGCCGAGGGCGGTCGCTATCGCCACACCCAATCCCATGGCCGCGTGGGTCAACCAAGCGATAGCGACCATGCCGCCGCCGGTGATGATGCCCGAGATGCCGCCGATGGCCTTCACCAGTTGGAAGCAGCCGCCGATGAACCCGAAGAGGCCCTTAATCGCGCCGACCCAGTCCACGCCTTCGGTCGCCTTCTTGATGGTGGTGAACATGCCCACCATCGCGTCGGAGATTTCCTTGGCCCATTTCGCCAGCTTGCCGCTTGCCGACAGCTGGTTGATGGTCGCCAGCAGCGCGGTCAGTTCATTCTTGATGAAGTCGAATACGCCCGCGTCGGCAATCTGGCGCTGGAAGCTCGTCACCATGTCCATCAGGTTGGACCAAAGACCTTTCATGGTCCCGGCTTGACGGTCCATCGCGCCCTGAAAGCGGCTGTCGAAGATGCTGAGGATGTTGGTGCGGATCTCATTGGCGGCCTTGCGGGAGGTGACTGTGACCTCCCTACCGGCCTTCTGATAGGTCAGAGAGACCGCCTTGCCCGCAGCGCTGCCCCGGACCCCGAACTCCTTCATCCGTTCGAACTCGCCGGTCTGGGCGTCTGCCAGCATCTCGACCGCCTGCATCAGCGGCTTGTTCATGGCGCTGGCGGCGTCGCCAAGGGTGCGCAACGAGCCGTCCGTGGGATCGATGCCGTAGGCCCTCAGCGCAACGAAAGCCTCCATGACCTGGTCAAGCTCATACGGCGTCGTCTTGGCGAAGTTCTCGACCCATCGCATGGATGAACGAGCCCTGTCGGATGACCCTTCTATCGTCTCAAGGACAGCGGCGAACTGCTCGAACTTCGCCCCTGTCCTGATCACCCCGGTTGTCATCGCCCCAAAGCCGATGCCCGCCAACGCCCCCAACGCCGCCCCCGCCTTCGCCGCCAGTCCGGTCAGCTTCGACAAAGCCGCCCCGCCGATCCGGGCGGCCGAGGGCAGTTCGATCCGCAGTGATCGCGCGATCCGGCGGATAGGAGCGGTCGCCCGGTCCACCGCCTGGATCAGAACGCGAAGGTTCAGGGTGCTCATCAGCCAAGCCAGGGCGAAATGATGGGGGTGGCGGTGCCCGCCCATTCGTTCGTGCCGCCTTCGGCGTTCAGGCTGTTGCTGACGATACGACGCGCCGCGCCTTCCAGCGACGGCGGCACGACGAGCGTATTGGGGCGGATGCCCAACAGCCGGCCTTCGTCGCCCTTCATCGTCTGCATGGCCAGACGTGCGGCGGCGTAGTTTTCGGGGGTCAGTTCGGCCTTGGATGCGAAGGCGAGCTGCCACAGGCCAAACCCGACGTTGTGCCGGGCGCGGACGCCGTAGAGGAACTTGTCGGTCGTGAAGACATAGGATTCGTTGTCGTCATCAACCTTGGCCAGACGCGGCTTTTCGCGTTCCTGGAAGATGACGGGCCGGATCGCGCGCGACGTGTCCAGCAGATACCACGCCTCGCCCGCCCCGGCCTGCATGTTCGAAACCGAAACCGTCTCTTCGCCTTCGACAACCGGGTGTTCGGTGTCGAAGAAGAACTTCCCATCAAAGCACTTCTGGTCGAAGCCTGCCTTGAGCAGAGAGAAGATCAGTTCGTCAGGCTGTTCACGGGCGCTTCGGCCCATTTCATCGAACAGCGGGCCGAAGATGCCGTATTGATCATCGGTGATGTCATCGCGCTCGACACCAATGGTCAGTTCGAACTTTCTGTTCGTGATGGTGAAGCCGTGAGCTTCAAGAGACTTGATGATCCGCTCGCCGAGCCATTCCCTCATCTTGGGAATCTGACCGAGCCAGGCATAGGTCTGGTCCCGCGTCGAGGACGGCACGGTCATGGCGATCTGACCGTATTGGCTTTGCGCGCCTTCAAAGCCCCTGGCGAAAGATGCGCTGAAGCCGCGATACAGGATATCGAGATTGTGGCGATTGATGAGCATGGATCAGGCCTTCATATTCTCGACCGCGAGGCCGAGTTGGCTGGCGACCTCGGCCTCTACGCCGGTCGCGGTGTGGATGGAGGTGTCGGAGGCAGCGCGATGGCGGGTTTCGAACAGGTGCGCCATCGCGCCGCCCGTCCGGGTCACGAACCCGTCGAATGCGGACTTGTCCGACTGACACAGGGCGATGCCCCAATCGCGAAGGGCGGGCGGAAGCTTGCCGCCTGAAACGGCGCTGTTGACGGCGATCTCCGCCGCCTCGGCCGACAGCCCGGCGTTGTTCACGCCGTTCAACTGGGCCGTGACCCGTTCCAGCGCCTCGATCGGCACATGCTTGGCGGGGTCGTATGCGTTGACGGCCTTCGCCGCCAAGGCCCGCACCGCCTCAACCACAGCATCCATTCCGGCGACATCGGTCAGGCCGAGGATGCTGCGCAGTTCGACCAGGGTGTCAGTGTTCGTCTTGGACATATCGGTGCTCGCGACCGCTTTCAGATGAAGGTTGGGATTGTTGGTGAGACCGGCGCGCAGCACCTTGGCGATGGCGCCGGTCGCCTGATCGAAGGTGAAGACCGGAGAGAGGTAGCGGTATTCACGGGTGCGCAGCTTGGACGAGGCTGCGTCCGTCCACTCGACGCGACCCCACAGACCGTCGTGCCGCGCCTCAAGTTCGGTGATCCAGCCCGCCGCCGGTGCGGTGCCCCCGACGCCGGGACGCGCGCCGAAGTCGCTCTGATGGTCGTAGTCGATGACGATATCCGCCTCGCCATGATGGCGAAGCGTGGCGTTGATGACCGCCTCGGCCGCCTTGCGGTCCTTGATGGCGTAAGGCCCACGTCCGTCCTTGCCCTGGAACTGGCCCAAGGGGGCCAACTGGACCCAATGTTCCTCACCGGCCGAGGTCGCGGACATGATGCCGATGACGCGTGTGGCGGTGTCGGTCATCGGACCTGACCACGCGGCGGAAGCTGGCCCAGGTCCCGCATTCTCGCCTTGATCATGAAGACAGTTCGGCGGGAAAGACCGACCTTGTTGGCGATCTCGTTGGCTGAGTAGCCCTCGCGGAGCATCCCCTCAGCCTTGCTTCGGGCGCGTCCGTAGGTATTGCCCGCGCCAACCGGCACGTCCACGTGCCCGCCCCCTGACACGGCGATCAACTTGCGCAGTTCCGGCTCGTTGAAGGCGTCGTGCAACGGCCCTCGTCTGGGAAGTCGCGTGGGAATATAGACGCGGCGACCGCCACAGGCTTGGACCAGCCGGTCAGCAAAGTCTTTGCCCAGCTGTTTGAGAATGTCCGCCATGACCGTTTCTTTGGTCGCGGCATGTCCGATATTATACAAGGTGCCTCCGCAGCGATGCTGAGGCTCATGCTTACGTTTTCGGGGTGCATCTTTTCATGATGCACCGGTGCACCCCCAAGGGCGCAGGGCCGTATCGCCGCCCCTCGCAACCGGTCTGTATGCCGTCAGTAAGAGCCCCTAAGAGGGGCGTGGAGCGGCTGGACGGGTCATCCCCGCCCACTGACGCCTTGGACGCCCTGACGACGCTCACGGGCGGTTTCTGTGAACCGCCCCCTTTAGAAACCATGCGCCGGACATCATGTCCATCGCATGGACGTTCTAGGCCGCCATCCGTTGAGGAACCGTGACCGGGGCGAACGCCATCGGGTCCAGTTCGGCGTCGGCCTGATCCATGACCGCCTGGACCATCTTCCCCCGCAACGGCGACAACAGCGCCGTGGCGGCCGAAAGCAACGCATACACCTGATCGGGCGAATGGTCCTCGTCATAGAGGGACAACAGGAACTCCACCTTCTCGATCTCAAAGGTCCAGTTCTCGACGTTATGGGCGGCAAGCATGGTCAACCCTTTCGCGGCAGCAGATTGATTGAAACGGAACCCGGCCGGTCGCCGGATGATGTGGGGAAAGTCGGGGCGATGGGATGCGCGTCTCACGGTGAGACTCGCATCCGCCCATGCGCGCGACATCGTGTCGTTCGCATCCAGATCGGGCCTGAGCGGCGCTTGGGGATGCGGGTGCAATCATTGCACGCGCATCCACGGCGCGGCTGAAAACGGCCCGCTTCATGCCTAGTGGCCTCGCCCGTTCAGGGCGTCCAGACGCAGCCAGAACCGGTGTATCGAACTACGGCTAGGCGCGCGCTCCTCGCCATAGCGTTCGGTGATCACGGCGACGACCTGATCCAGCTGCATCTGGCGATGCATCAGGATCACGCACGTCCGCACGTCCGCATCGGACCACCAGCGCGGCCGATGCCCGGTCTGCCAGATCGGAAGACGCGAGACGCTGCGCACCAACGCCTCCGGCCGGGCCTCGCCGTTGAAGTCCATCGCCACCTTGGCGTGACCCAACCGGTGCGACATGCGCTCCCATTGGTCGGGTATCCGATGCGACGGCCGGGCGGCCGATTCGTCCAGTTCCCCATGTCGCCATGCCAGGAAGACTTCGATCACCTGCTTGCGCACGGCGGCGGCCTTCTCCGTCCGCGCGAACATGCAGACCAAAAGGGCTTGCGGCTCGGTCAGCCAGTAAGTTTTTAGCGGCCTTCCACCTCGTGCGGAGGGTTTCCCGTCAGTTTGGTGCAAAACCCCCCAGGTCAACACCTCTTCGCGATGACGAGAAATCAGACGCCGAACGTAGTCCTCACGCTCAAAGCCCAACGTCTCGGCAAGCCGGAGGGCAGTAACCCTCGGCTCCCCTGCCATCAGCGCCAGATCGGTAGTGGTCAGCGCGCCCATGTCTAGGCCGCCGCTTCATTTAGACGATGACCTTCGTCAACAACGCCGCTAACCTTGGCTTCGCTGACCACGCGACTGCGCCATTCCTTGGCGCAATCTCCGTTGGTCCGCCCACGCAGCACGTTGGAAATGTAGGCTTGGCTGACGCGATTGTCCGCGCACCAAGCCCGTAACGAGGAACCTTGACGGATGAGCCCGATGCGCACTTCGCGCACCAGCAGGGGGCCGGGTTGGACGGTCATGATTGTTAAGACCCTTTGCAACGTCATCGTGTGGACAAGGACACATACCGCGTCCGATGTGTCCTTGTCCACATCGCTATGACGTTCGACGATGAAATTGTTGCGCTGAAGCGAGCCGTAGGCGCGACTACGGATATGGACTTGGCGGAAAAGCTCGGCGTGCAACGGTTCGCTGTTTCCAAGTGGAGAGCTAGAGAAAGCGTCCCCGCCAAGTATCGCGTCCTTTATTCTCACCCTTCAAAGGCCGAAATCAGCAACGCTGTAACGACAGCCCTTCGTTTCGTCATGATGGGTAAGCCTGAGAGGTCGTATTGGCTGGCGGCGTCTCTAAGTGTGTTGCCTAGCTCCACTTTCGATCTTATCGATGAAACAGAAGCCGCGCGCGGCTTACGGTTAGAGCGCGCTATATTGGACAGCATGAACCTTGCCATGACTGCGACCAATCGTGACCTGGGCAAAGAATGGTGCGCCGACGAAGACGACTACCGCCAGCTGGTCAGCGTCCTTCGTGACCGATACGCCGACGACGTGGCCCGTATCGCGTCCAGAAAACCACGCACGGGCTCAGACGACGCGCTCCAAGATCGCGCCTAAGCGTGGTCGTACCAAAATGACCTACGGGGGTTTGTACAAGTCTGTACAAACTTCGGGTCCAGAAGGGGGCGGCTAGGAGCGAACCGCAGACCTTTGCATCAAACTGATGCAATGGTTGAGATTGGCTCTGGTACCTATGCAGAAACCCTCTGTATCGGGTCCCACTTCCGCGCCTTGTCGCGGACTTGATCAATGTGCGCCTTTTCGGAAAAATTGTAAGCGCACAACAACTTACGAAACTGGGACCCCATTTCTGGAACTGGGCCGCCTCAGGTCCCAGTTTAGACGGCGTTCCGGCCCGCTTCGGATGATCATCGCCGCCCCGGCCGGACGCCCTGGCCCCATCGGACAAACCGCTCAAACCCTTATTCGGCGGGCCTTAAGAGGCTTTCTCGCGCCGCTTAAGAGCCGCCTAAACGCGTCATTGACACCTTGGGCCTCCTCCGGTGTAACTTGTCCACGGACTGTCTAAATCAGCCTTCGCTCTAGACACAGGTTCGCGAAAATTTCGCCGACCAATTTTTTTGAGAAGGCCGATTTACGTCAGCCTTTCCAAGGGTCTGGTCCCAGTCAGTCCCCGCCCATACCGGCCCATCCCAGTAGCCCTGTAGACTCTAGAAGGTCCTGTCCCCTCTCAGCCGCAACCACCTTGAGGAAGCCCAAGGCGATTAGATCGGAGTGGATGGGGACGCGCCGCTCGCTCCCTTCGGTCTTAACCTTCTGACCCCGTTCTTCGTTCTCTGCGAACCGCATGACCCAAGCGGAATGTTCGCCGCCTTCTTCGTCTAGGTAGGCCTCTTCGTAAACATCGTCGGGATGAAGCTGGCCTAGTTCAGTCTGACGAGCGCCCGTGTAAAGCGCTAGCAGCGGGAGCCAATACGCAGCTTCGCCACCGCCTCCGACAGGGCGAGCGCCATCTATATGAACGGGGCCACTGAACATGGCTTTGAGTTCGTCGCGGTCGAAGTGCAGCCGCTTATCTTTGGCCCGTCTCTTGTCGGCAACCTTGATGCCTTTAGCGGGGTTCGCAGGGATTAGGTCATTGTCCACGGCGTAGTTGAACAGCGTCCCTAAGAACGGGATGATGACATTGATATTTCCCGGCGTTTTGCCTTCGGACAGCAGCGCATCCTTGAACGCTATGACGTGCTGCTTAGTCACATCTTGGACCGCCAACTTGCCGACGACGGCCTCGAACCGCTTAACCGTCCGCGTCAGGTCCCGCACCGTTCTCGGCTGCGGCGTCCGCTCAGCTTTCCATTTGTCCAGCACATCAGCGAGCGGGACGCGGGGGCCGCCGGATGCCGTGGGCTTGGCGGCGGGAGCCGCAGCAAGGGCCGCCGCGCCTTCGCCCCTGAGGATGGCCCGGTTTGCGTTCCTAAGTGCTTCGGCCTCACTGAGCGACAGGCCCAGATTGTCGCCGCCCTTGAGGATCGCCCGATAGACCGTCAGGTTTGCGCGGGCCTCATCGTGGAAATCATCCAACTTTCCCGCCGCCGCATACTGCTCACGCTTACGGCGTAGCGCCGTCAGGGCGCTGGCCGCATACTCATCGACGTTGACTTGTCGCGGCGTGGTCCCCGCTTGTTCGGGAGGGGGCTCGACAACCGGGGCCTTCTCGGCTGCGGCCATAGCCGCCCGCGCCTCTGCAAACTCCCGATCCAGAGCGGCCCATAGGGCAACATGGAGCCGTTTGGCCTCAGCCGGGTCCGCCGTCCCTAGCGCTTTGGTGATTACTTCCCTGCCGTCATAGGCCGGGCGGAGGTCCTTGGGGATGATGCGGCGCGTGGTATATCGCCCGCCCTCGCGTCGAAAAAGGCCAGTCAACACGTCTGCTTTCTCCGTATCGAGTGTAGCAGACATTCGGCCCCTAACGATTGTAAGTGACTGATTTCCCAACAAACTCTTTCAGACCAAGAGCTTGTAACGGCGTGGCGGACAGAGAGGGATTCGAACCCTCGGTACGCTTTCACGTACACACGCTTTCCAAGCGTGCGCGATCGACCACTCCGCCACCTGTCCGTTTCCACGACGTCGCCGTGTAGCCGCCGGACGGTCGTTCCAGCGGAGGCGAGGCTGATAGAACAGCATGACCCCCTCGGCAAGCGCTGTCTGAAGGCCCATATGGGGGGAAGTCGATTTTGCCGCCGATTTCCGCGAGATTTTTTCCGATGCTGTTCCAGAAGACCGCCGAACTGCCGACCCTTGAGACGGCCCTGCCGGGGCAGGATGCGCCGCTGGCGACCGACGAGACCCATTTCGTCCTGGGTCATGCGCTGAAGGGGCCGCATCCCGACGGGTTCCAGACGGCCGTGTTCGGCATGGGCTGTTTCTGGGGCGTGGAGCGGGTGTTCTGGTCGTTGCCCGGCGTCTGGGTGACCTCGGCGGGCTATGCGGGCGGGATCACGCCGAACCCGACCTATGAGGAGGTCTGCTCGGGCCGGACGGGCCACACCGAGGTGGTGCAGGTGGTGTTCGATCCGGCTGTGATTTCCTATGGCGATTTGCTGAAGGCCTTCTGGGAAAATCACGATCCGACCCAGGGGATGCGTCAGGGCAACGACCAGGGCACGCAGTATCGTTCGGCCATCTATACGCTGAACGCGGCGCAACAAACGGAGGCGCAAGGCTCGCGCGACGCCTATCAGGCGGCGCTGAGCGCGGCGGGGCGAGGGGCGATCACGACGGAGATCGAGCCGGCGGGTCCCTATTACTTCGCCGAGGACTATCATCAGGGCTATCTGGCCAAGAACCCGGCCGGGTACTGCGGCATCGGCGGGACCGGCGTGGTCTGCCCGATCGGCGTGGGCGTGGAAGCCTGAGATGGACCGGGAGGGGGTAGGCAAGGTTTGTCTGGCGCTGCCGGGAGCAAGGCTGGACCATCCGTTCGGCGACGACCACGACGCCTACAAGGTCGGCGGCAAGATGTTCGTCATGGTGGGGGCGACCGGTGGAGTGTCGTTCAAGGTCTCGGACATCGCCTATGAGGTGCTGACCGAGAGCGGCCATGCGCGGCCGGCGCCCTATATGGCCCGCGCCAAGTGGGTGAATCTGCCCCGCATCGACGACTGGGCGGACGAGGAGCTGGCGGACCATATCAGGTCCGCCCACGCCATCATCGTCGGCAAGCTGACGAAGAAGGCGCGGGCGGAGCTGGGGCTTTAGGCGTCAGGTCGCGGGCTTCGCCTTCTGCTCGGCGATCCAGCGGTCCATGCGGGCGTCGAGCAGGGCCAGCGGCAGGGGGCCGTCGACCAGCAGGGCGTCGTGGAAGGTGCGGACGTCGAAGCGGTCGCCCAGTTCGCGTTCGGCCTTCTGACGGATCTGGCGCAGGCGGATCTCGCCGATCTTGTAGGCCGTCGCCTGACCCGGCCAGCCGATGTAGCGCTGCAGCTCGGTTTCGATGTTGTGCGGCGCCAGGGCCGAGTTGTCGCGGAAGCAGGCGCGGGCCTGTTCCGTGGTCCAGCCCAGCCAGTGCAGGCCGGTGTCGGCCACCAGGCGGCAGGCGCGCCACATCTCGTAGCTGAGGCGGCCGAAGCGTTCGTAGGGCGTGCGATAGATACCCATTTCTTCGCCCAGGAACTCGGAATAGAGGCCCCAACCCTCGATGAAGGCGGTCACGTCGGCGCCGCGACGATAGTAGGGCTGGTCCGCCGCCTCTTGCTGCAAGGCGATCTGCAGATGGTGGCCGGGGACGGCCTCGTGGACCGTCAGGGCCGGCAACTCATAGAGCGGCCGCTGATCCAGCTTGGACGTGTTGACGATATAGCCGCCGGCCACGCCGTTCTGCATCGATCCGGCGTTGTAACGGCCGGTGGTGTAGGTTTCTTCGATCTCGCGCGGGACGGGGCGCACGCCATAGGGCAGGCGGGGCAGGGTGCCGAACAGGGCGGGCAGGCCGTCGTCGGCGCGCTTGGCGATCTCGGACGCCTTTTCCAGCAGCTGCTCGCGGCTGGTCGCATAGAATTGCGGGTCGGTGCGCAGGAAGTTGAGGAAGCCGGCGAAGTCGCCGGTCCAGCCGGCGGCGCGCATTTCGTCCTGCATCCGGGCGCGGATGCGGGCGACCTCTTCCTGGCCGATCTGATGCACCTGATCCGGGGTCAGGTCGGTGGTCGTGTCGCTGCGGACCAGGAAGGCGTAGAGGTCGCGGCCGCCGGGGCGATGGGTCATGCCCGGCTCGGTCGGGGCCTTGGGCAGGTAGTCGTCGCGCAGCATGGCCAGCCAGGCCTGACGGCGAGCGGTGATCGGGCCGTCGATCAGGGCGCGGGCGCGCTGGCGCAGAGCCTCCTGATCCGCCGCCGGAATATTGGCGGGCAGGGCGGCGAAGGGCTTCATCAGCACGTCGGCGTCAGGGCTGGCGGCGATGTCGCGCTGGGCCTGGCCCAGGGCGCTTTCGACGACGGACTTCGCCTGGATCAGCCCGGTCGACAGGCCGCGCCGGGCGTTGGCGATCCCGGCGTCGTAGTAGGCGGGCGCGGCCTCCAGCCGGGCCAGCCAGGCGTCCGCGTCGGCGCGGCCGGCGATGCGGGTCGAACCGGCGAGATAGGACAGGGTCTGGCCGGGACCGCCCTCGGAGTCGAAGGCCAGACGCGACGGGTCCAGGCTGATCCGCTCCAGCTCGCGGGCGATCAGGTAACGGCTGAAGGCGTGGTTCAGGCGGCCGTCGGTGTCGAGGGCGGCAGGATCGACGGCGTCCAGTCGGGCCAGCAGGGCCTTGAGCGGGGTCTGACGCGCCAGATCGCCCGCGCGGCTGGGGTCGGGCAGGCGCGACAGGGCGTCACGGTCGCCGTCCATGCCCGAACTGATCGGGTCCACGCGACGCAGATAGGCTTCGTAGTCGGCCAGGATGCCGGCCAGACCCTCGGCGGCGGATGTCGTCGCCACGGCCGCGGGGCGCGCCTGGGCGCCCTCGGCCAGAGCCGGCGTCGTCGCCATGAATGCCGCCAGAGCCGCCCCGATCAGAAAACGCCCGGCTGGAAATTGCTTGTCCATACTGTCCTCCCTCAAGCGAGGGGGAGCAGACAGGCGCGCGGGGCGACGGTCAAGCTGTGTCGGCGTCGCTCAGCCGCAGAGGGTGAAGAAGCGGTCGATCCGGCCGCCCGATCCTTGCCGGGCCACCAGCGGGGTGCGGTAGTCGGGGCCGTAGGTCGCCAGCCAGCCGAGTTTGCGGAAACGCAGGAAGACCGGATCGCTGGTGCGGGCCTCGGCGCTCAGGTCGAGGCCGTCGTGCATGGCCGAGGGTTCGGCCATGGCGGGATAGGTTTCGGTGTCGCCGCCGGATTCCAGGGCGATGACCGGGGGATGACTCTCGGCGACGGTCTGCAGGATCTGCAGGGCGCCCGAGCCGGGCTTGCAGGACAGGCCCAGGGGCACGTCGTCGGTGTCGGCCATGCCGTAGGTCAGGCTGGACTCGCCGGCGTCCTCGTTCAGATGCCAGTCGTAACCGGGCGCGGGAACGGGCGCGCCGCTGGAGGCGCCGACGAGGTCGGACGCGGTCGGCGCGCAGGCCGACAGGGTCAGGGCCGCAAGCGCGAGCGCGGGGGCGAGCCGAATGGGACGCATGGAATTCCTCAGCCGGTGCACAGCTCGGCGAACCGGCGCAGCTTGGACAGATTCGCCCGATCGATCTCTACCGGCAGGGCCTGTTCGCCGACGGCGAGGTTGAGCTTTCCGTTGGCCAGGAAGGCGGCGAAGACCGGATGGTCGGCGCGCAGCATGGCCTCGAGGCGCCCGCGGCGGGCCTGGACTTCGGTGTTGGCCACGGCGGCGCCGGAGGTGACGGTGGCGATGCCCGTCGTCGGGTCGACGCCGTAGAGCAACAGACGCACGATGCTGGAGCCGGGCGCGCACTCAAGCGTGGCGCGCAGGCGCGGCGTGTCGGGAATCTCATTGGCCAGAACCAGAGGCCCGCTGCCGCTATAGAGGGTCCAGGTCCAGGCGTCGGCCGGCGTGGTCTGAAGCGTCAGGGCGAGCGCGAGCCCAAGCAAGGCGGTCATGGGGTGTCCCCGCTGATCGGATCGCGGGAACTTTGCTCAGGCGTGACGGGAAGCGCAATAGCCGAGGAAGTCCCGGACCATGCGGCGTTCGGCCGCCGAGGCCCGCAGCTGCTTGTCGCCGGCCTCGGTCTGGACCGTCATGCGCCCGCCGCCCGCCAGGCCGGTCAGGGCGGCGTCGGTCAGGGGCAGGCGGGCCTCATAGGCTTCGCCGTCGGACAGGGGGTCGATAGGCTGGGGCGCCAGCGAGGCCGGCGTCTGCACCGCCGACGCGGGCTGGGCGTCGCCATAGACGACCGCGCTGCGATCGCCGGGCGAGCAGGTCAGCATCAGCGCCAACTGGTCGGAATCGGGCATCCCGTAGGCCAGCTTGGCCATGGTCCCTTCGTGCTGAAGGAACCAACCGGCTGCGCCCGCATCGGACGTCGTCGGGGCGACGGGGGCGGCCTGTCCGGCGAAGGCAGCGAGACTGACGGCGGCGACGGCGGAAAGCAGGGACTTCAACATTACAAATCACTCGCGTTCGACAGGGCAAACGCGGGTTGTTTGTTAAGGGTTCACCGCTCCGCTTCGACGCGCGCGATTCCGTGATCGGGAGTCACCGGGAAAACACGCTCGCCGAACGCCGGTCAGAAGGGGCTGAACCGTTCCACCAGGGACTGGGCTGCGGGCGTCGCCTGCATCCGGCTGATGTCGCCGCGGCCGCCGTAGCTGATGCGGGCCTCGGCGATCTGGGTGTGGGCGATGGTGTTGGCCGAGGAGATGTCCTCGGGGCGCACGATGCCGGCCACGGTCAGTTCGCGGACCTCGCGGTTGGTGCGCACTTCTTGCCGACCCTGGATGACCATGTTGCCGTTGGGCATGACGGCGGTGACGACCGCCGCGACGGTCAGGCTGACTCGCTCCGAACGGTTGACGCTGCCCGAGCCGGCGGCGTTGGCCTCGCCCTCGGTGCCGACCATCTTGGCCGGGTCGAAGCCGCCGGGGAAGGCGCGGCCCAGGCTGTTCTCCAGGCCGAAGAAGTTGGTGACGCCGCCCGAGGCGCTGTTGGTGCGGGCGCGCTGGGTCGAGTTCTGGGTCTGGGCGCGGTCGTTGATGTCGATGTTGACCGTCAGGATGTCGCCGACGCGGCGGGCGCGCTGATCGCCGAAGAAGCTGCGCGCGCCGGTGCGCCACAGGCTGTTGGCCGAGGCCGGCGTCGGCGTCGGCAGATAGGCCTGTTCGACCGGCACCAGGGCGGCGGGATAGCCGATGGGAGCCAGTTCCGGCCCCTTCACCGCCTCGATGGCGGTGGAGCAGGCGCCGAGAGACAGGGCGGAGGCGGCGACGGCGAGGATCAGGACTTTACGCATGACGGGATCTCTCAGCGGGCGGCGAACTGTTGCGGGTTGGAGCGGGCCATCTGGGCGGCGGGCCCGGCGACGGCGCGGCCGGGGGCGACGGCGACGGCGTCGATGGTGCGGCCGGACTGGAGGTTCAGCACCGGCACGGCTTCGCCCGCCGAGGCGTCGCGGACGGCCTTGCCGGTGACGGTCAGCTCGACGCCGCCGACCACATAGGCGACCTCGACCATGTCGTTGCGGGCGATGACCTGGGGCGAGGCCAGGTCGCGGCTGGTCACGGCGGCGCCGGCGCGCAGGGCGCGTTTGGCCGACAGGCCGACGACCTGATCGGCGTCCTGGGGCCCGCCGGCGGGGGCCTGATGCGCCTGAACCGTGGACCAGACCACGTCGGAGGGCTGGACGATGTCGCCGGCGGCCAGGCTGCGGGCGTAGGTCAGGACCTCGACCGTGGCGCCGGGGCGCGAGGCCGCGCCGGCCCCCACGCTGGCGACAGCCGGACGGGCCGAGGCCTCGGCGGGAACGGCCCCGCCTTCGCGCACCACGATGCGGCGCAGGCCCTGGGGATTGCTCCACTCCAGACCGGCGCGGCGGGCGGCGGCCTGAATCTGGGCGGCCTCGAAGACGACGGTGGCCCCGGCGCGCTGGCCGACCACGACATCGGCTGCGGCGCCCGCGTCGTCGAACAGTTCGCCCAGGGTGACGCGGCCGTCGTCGTCGACGGGGTCGGGCAGCAGGCCGACGGGCCCGGCCAGGGCGGGGCCGGCGAAGGCGGCGGCGATCAGGGCCAGTTTCAGGGAACGGATCATGGCCATGACCTAGCTCTTCACCTGGGCCGAGACGGACAGCATTTCGTCGGCGGTCTTGATGACCTTGGAGTTCATCTCATAGGCGCGCTGGGCCACGATCAGGGCGGTGATTTCGCTGACGGCGTCGACGTTGGAGGCCTCGGTGTAGCCCTGCATCAGGGCGCCGTAGCCCGGTTCGTTCGGGGCGCCGACGGTGGCCGCGCCCGAGGCTGCGGTCTCCAGCAGCAGGTTGTCGCCGATGGCTTCCAGACCCGCCTCGTTGAAGAAGGTCGCCAGCTCCAGCTGCCCCACCACCTGCGGCTCGCTCTGGCCCTGGGTCGTGACCTGGACCTGGCCGGACTTGGAGATGGAGACGTCGATGGCGTCCTGGGGGATGGCGATGGCGGGCTCGACCGCATAGCCGTCCTCCGTCACCAGCTGGCCCTCGCCGTTGACCGAGAAATTGCCGGCCCGCGTATAGGCCATCTCGCCCGAGGGCAGGGTGATCTGGAAATAGCCCTTGCCGTCGATGGCCACGTCGTAGGTGTTGCCGGTGCGGCTGGGGCTGCCCTGTTCGGTGACGCGATAGACGCTGCCGGCCTTGACGCCCGCGCCGATCTGGATGCCGGTCGGGACGACGGTGCCCTGGGTCGAGGACTGGGCCCCCATGCGTTCGACGTTCTGGTACAGCAGGTCCTGGAACTCGGCCCTCTGACGCTTGAACCCGACCGTGTTCATGTTGGCGATGTTGTTGGAGATGACCTCCACGTTCAGCTGCTGGGCGGCCATGCCCGAGGCGGCGGTTCTGAGAGCGCGCATCGTTCAGCGGTCCTTCTAGCTGACCCGGCCCAGCCGCTCGACCGAGCGGCGCGACAGGTCGTTGGTGTTCTCGATCATCTTGCTGATGCGCTCGTAGGCGCGGCTGATCTCGATCAGATTGGTGATTTCCAGCAGGGTGTTGACGTTCGACCCTTCCAGCATCCCCTGGCGGATCTGCGCGTCGGGGGCGTCGGTCGGCTGGGTGTTGGAGGTGTTGCGATAAAGGCCGTCGCCGCTTTTTTGCAGCACCGACAGGGCGTCGAAGCGCACGGCGTTCAGGCGGCCGACCGGCAGGCCCTGCTGGCTGATCGTGCCGTCGGCGGCCACGCTGACCGGACCGCGCTCGGGGTCCAGGATGATCTCGCCGCCGTCGCCCAGGACCGGCAGGCCCTGCTTGGTCGTCAGTCGGCCTTCGGCGTCGGTGGTGAAGCCGCCGTCGCGGGTATAGGCCTCGCCCGTGCCGCTCTGGACCTTGAAGAAGGCGCCTTCGCCCTCGATGGCGAAGTCCAGGGCGCGGCCGGTCTGTTTCATCGCGCCCTGGCCGAAATCGCGGCCCACGCCCTTGTCCAGGACGAAGCTGGCCGAGGGGCGGATGGCGTCGTTGCGGGCGCGCTGACCGACCTCGGTCCCGACCATCAGCTGTTCGACCTTGAAGCCGGTGGTGTCGGCGTTGGCGACGTTGTTCGCCACGATGTCCAGCTCACGGCGAAGCGTCATCTGACGGGACAATCCGATGTAGGCGGCGTTTTCCACGAGTGCGGCTCCTTCGCCGATCTCGTCGCAACGACCGTGCCAACAGGGTTAAATCCAGGCGCAGCGGGCGTTTGAGCCGAATTGACCCCTGCGGCGCCCGGCAGGATTTGCCGATTGTAAACGCCTCGTTAACCAAAAACGCCTCATCAGGAAGTCTGTGAGGATCGGGGCGACGTGCGGATGCTGAAGCTGAAGCTGGGCAAGAAGAAAGACGCGGTGCCGGAAGGCGACGACGCCAACCTGCCGGCCGTGTCCGAGGGCGAGGGCGCAGAGGGCGAAGGCGCGCCCGCCAAGAAGAAGCTGCCGCTGCTGTTCATCATCATCCCGGCGGCCCTGGTCGTCCTGGGCGGCGGCGGCGGTGCGGCCTTCTTCCTGATGAAGCCCAAGCCGGCCGAGGCTGAGGCCGCCGGCGATCACGGCAAGGCGGAGAAGAAGGACGAGAAGGCCGACAAGAAGGGCGGCGACCACGGCGGCGGAGGCGGCGAGGCCGATCCGGCGCTGGGCAAGATCGCGGCGGGGCCTGACGGCGTCACCTTCTACACCCTGCCCGACATACTGGTGAACATTCAGTCGGCGGACGGACGGCCGACCTATCTGAAGCTGAAGCTGACGCTGGAGATGAAGGACGCCGAGCTGGCGACCCATCTGCAGGGCGAGACCCCGCGGATGCAGGATATGTTCCAGGGCTTCCTGCGCGAACTGCGGCCCGAGGACCTGGCCGGATCGGCCGGTTCCTATCAGCTGCGCGCCGAGATCCTGCGCCGGGTCAACCTGATCGCCGCGCCGGGCAAGGTGGACGCCGTGCTGATCGAAGAAATGCTGGTGTCCTAGGCATGACCGACACCCTGGCGGCCGAGAACGAACTGGATCCCTTCGGCGGTGAAGCGGACATGGGCGCGGCCCTGTCCGAGCGCGTGCTGAACCAGGACGAGATCGACAGCCTGCTGGGCTTCGACATGGGCGACGGCGACGACTCCGAACGGAGCGGCATCCGCGCCATCATCAACTCGGCCCTGGTGTCCTACGAGCGTCTGCCGATGCTCGAGATCGTCTTCGACCGCCTGGTGCGGTTGATGACCACCAGTCTGCGGAACTTCACCTCGGACAACGTCGAGGTTTCGCTCGACACCATCAGCTCCATCCGCTTCGGCGACTATCTGAACTCCATCCCGCTTCCGGCCATCCTGGCGGTGTTCCGGGCCGAGGAGCTGGACAACTACGGCCTGCTGACGGTCGATTCCAATCTCATCTATTCCATTGTGGACGTCCTTCTGGGCGGGCGTCGCGGCACGGCGGCGCTGCGGATCGAGGGGCGGCCCTACACCACCATCGAGCGGGTGCTGGTGCAGCGGATGGTCGAGGTCATCCTGAACGACGCGCGCGCAGCCTTCGAGCCGCTGACGCCGGTGCATTTCAATCTGGACCGGCTGGAGACCAATCCGCGCTTCGCCGCCATCGCGCGCCCGGCCAACGCCGCCATCCTGGTCAAGCTGCGCATCGACATGGAAGACCGCGGCGGCCGGGTCGAGCTGCTGCTGCCCTATTCCACGCTGGAGCCCATCCGCAAGATGCTGCTGCAGCAGTTCATGGGCGAGAAGTTCGGCCGCGACAACATCTGGGAAGGCCACCTGGCCACCGAGTTGTGGACCACGGAGACCGAGGTTCGCTGCGTGCTGGACGAGCAGCAGATGCCCCTGTCGCAGGTGCTGAATTTCAAGGTCGGCGACACCCTGATGCTGAACGCCACGCCGGATTCGGAGGTCTCGGTTCGCGCCGGCGCCATTCCGCTGACGACGGGCCGCATGGGCCGCAAGGGCCAGCATATCGCCGTGCGCGTCGAGGCGCCGATCAACCCCGACATCGCTTCCAACCTGAGCCGAGGGAAACGCTGACATGACCGGCATCATTCTCGATTCCATCCTCATGCTGCTGCTGGTCGCGGCCATCGGCTACGGCATCAAGCTGGAGAAGAAGCTCAAGGCCCTGCGCGACGGCCAGCTGGCCTTCGCCGGCGCCGTGACCGAGCTGAACGCCGCCGCCGGTCGCGCCGAACAGGCCTTGGCGACGCTGCGCGCCTCGGGCCATGAGACGGACCTGCTGCACGACCGGATCATCAAGGCCCGGGCGGTGAAGCAGGAACTGGAGGTGCTGATCGCCCGCGCCCCGGCCGGCCTGTCGCCGCGCGGCGCCGCGCCTCAGGTCGAAGCGCAAGCCGAGGCGCCGCTGGAGCTGAACGTCCCGGCCTCGGCCGTCGCCCCTCTGCTGGACGACGAAGCCCGCGCCCGCCGCATGGCCTCGCTGATGGAGCGGATCGAGGGCGCGCGCGCGGTGATGAAGGCGCCGGCCGCCCGACCCGCCGCCGCCCCTTCGGCGCCCGCTGAAAACTTCGCCCCGGTGCGTCAGGCCCTGGCCGCTAACCATGCTGCGCAACAGAGCCTCAACCGCGCCCGTCGTAGCTTGGACGAAGATCTTTTCGCCGCCTGATTCTTAGAGCCCCTATGTCCGAGGCGCGGCCTCGGACGACTTGAGGGGCGAAGAGTTGTTGCAGTCCCTATGCCTGTGCGGCGTCTGAACCGCCTTACCGAGTGCCACCTATGAGCAAGCTGCCCCGTCTTCTGCCCCTGATCGCCATCGCCATCGGCGGGGTCGTGGCCGTGCGCGCGGCGGGTGTGGCGCCGGAGCTGTTCCAGGGCGCGACCGCCTGGGCCCAGGAGGCCGTGACCGCCGAGACGCCGGGCGAGGGGGCTGCGGCGGCGGCCAAGCCCGTTCCCGCCGTCTGCGCCCTGACGCCGGAACAGCTGGCCCAGCAGGCGGGGATTTCCCCGGCCGAGCTGCGCATCATCCAGTCCCTGTCCAAGCGCCGCGACGCGCTGGACGCCCGCGACGCCGACTTCGCCACCACCCTGCCGCTGATGGTCGCCGCCGAGCAGAAGCTGGACGCCAAGCTTCAGGCGCTGGAAGCCCTGAAGGGCGAGATCGCCGTCCTGGTCGGCCAGGTCGACGAGAAGGAGAAGGCCGAGACCGACCGTCTGGTCGCCGTCTATTCCGCCATGCGGCCCAAGGAGGCGGCGGCCGTGTTCAACACCCTGGACGACAGCGTGCGTCTGCCGGTCGCCGCCGCCATGCGGCCCCGGACCCTGGCCGCCATCATGGCCCAGATGCCGCCCGCCGGCGCGCGTGAACTGACCGAAAAGCTGGCCAAGCGCTTCCAGGCCCAGCAGTTCGCCGCCCGCGCCGCCGCCGCGACGG
>NZ_JBOHLI010000039.1:0-32377 GCF_050729455.1 Brevundimonas sp. | reverse complement strand
ACCACCCTCCCCATGAAGGGGAGGGAGATGTATGGAAGCGCCATGCGCCAGACATTCGACGAAACCACCGATCCGTCCTTCGGGGCCAAGCATCTGCCTCTGCTCCGCGCCGAGATGACCAAGCAGGGCCTGGACGGCCTGCTGGTCCCGCATGAGGACGAGCACCAGAACGAATACCTGCCCGACGCCAGCGAGCGTCTGGCCTGGGTCAGCGGCTTCACCGGCTCGGCCGGGGCGGGCGTGGTGCTGATGGACAAGGCGGCGGTCTTTGTCGACGGCCGCTATACGGTTCAGGCCAAGGCCCAGACCGATCCGGCCCTGTTCGAGCGGGTCGAGTTGAACAGGCTGGCCGCCTGGCTGGAGGGCGTGAGCGCCGGTTCGGTCATCGGCTATGACCCGCGCCTGCACAGCCCCGACGCCCTGGCGACCCTGCGCGCAGCGGTCGAGAAGGCCGGCGCGACCCTGAAGGCCGTCGAGCCCAATCCCATCGACCTGGCCTGGGGCGACGCTCGCCCGGCCCAGCCGCAAGCGCCGGTCGTGCCGCACGAGGACATCTATACCGGCGAGAACGCCGCGTTGAAGCGCGCCCGCATCGGCCAGGCCATCAAGGCCAAGGGCGCCGACGTGGCGGTGCTGACCTCGCCGTCGTCGCTGGCCTGGCTGTTCAACATTCGCGGCGGCGACGTGATCCGCACGCCTCTGCCGCTGGGGCAGGCGGTGGTGAAGGCGGACGGCACCGCCAAGGTCTTCCTCGACCCGGCCAAGGTGACGAACGAACTGCCGGGCTGGCTGGGCGACGCCGTGACGCTGGAGGCGCCTGAGGCGCTGCCCGCCGCCCTCGACGCCCTGTCGGGGCAGAAGGTGCTGATCGATCCGGCCGTGTCCTCGGCCTGGTATTTCGACCGTCTGGAGCAGGCGGGCGCCAGCATCGTGCGCGGCATGGACCCTTGCGCCCTGCCGCGCGCCCAGAAGAACGCCGTCGAGATCGAGGGCAGCCGGCAGGCCCACATCCGCGACGGCGCGGCCCTGACCCGCTTCCTGCATTGGGTCGACACGGTCGCTCAGGTCGAACTGCCGGACGAACGGGCGGTCGTCGAGGCGCTGGAGGGCTTCCGCGAGGCGACCGGCATGCTGAAGGACCTGTCCTTCGACACCATCGCCGGGGTCGGGCCGAACGGCGCCCTGCCGCACTACAAGCCGGTCGGGGCCAAGATCCGTCCTATGGAGGCGGGCTCGCTGCTGCTGGTCGACGGCGGCGGTCAGTATCTGGACGGGACCACGGACGTGACCCGGACCATGGCCATCGGCGAGGGCACGGCCGATCAGCGCCGGATGTTCACCCTGGTCCTGAAGGGCCATATCGCCATGGCGGTGATCCGTTTCCCCGCTGGGACGACGGGGCATCAGTTGGACGCCGTGGCGCGCCAGCCGTTGTGGAACGCGGGCTTCGACTTCGACCACGGCACCGGCCACGGCGTCGGCTCCTATCTGGGCGTGCATGAGGGGCCGCAGCGCATCGCCCCCTACGTCAACACCCAGCCGCTGCTGACGGGCATGATCCTGTCGAACGAGCCGGGCTATTACCGCGAAGGCGAGTGGGGCATCCGCATCGAGACCCTGCAGGTCGTGACCGCCCCGGCCCAGGTCCCGGGCGGCGAGCGGCCGATGCACGGGTTTGAGCAACTGACGCTGGCGCCGCTGGACCGTCGTCTGATCGACGTCGCGCTGCTGACGGCGGACGAGCGCGCCTATGTCGACGCCTATCACGCCGAGGTTCTGGCCAAGGTCGGGCCCCTGCTGGCCGAGGGCGTGCAGAAGGACGAGGCGGCGCTGGAATGGCTGAAGGCCCAGGCCGCGCCGCTCTGATCGGCTGACGAGGCGGCCAAAGAAAAACGCCTCCCTCGCAATCGCGGGGGAGGCGTTCGATTGTCTGGCGCGGACGTTCTAGCGGACTCGGGTCCAGGTCTGGGTCTTGCACAGGGGGGCGACGATGCAGCCGCGCAGACGCAGCGTGTCGTCGTTGGTCATGGTGATGGTGCCGCGATAGGTGCCGCCGTCCGCCGGGTTGTAAACCGAGCCGCCGCGCCATTCGGTCGGGCCGCCGGTGAAGCCGGTCAGCATCGGCAGATTGCGCAGGGTGCGGCCGCGTTGAGCCTCGTTCTTGTTGTGCTCGTCGCGGGCGTTCGGATCCTGGCGGATGTGGGCGGAGGTCACGAGCGTGCCGCACAGGGCCTGGCCGCAGCGGGCGATGCGCACCTGACCGCCGTTGGTCGGGGTCTGCCACAGGCCGGTCGGATCAGCGGCCAGGGCGGGGGAGGCCAGCGCGGCCGCGACGACGGCGGCGGCCGCCAGGACGGAGAACTTCATCGGCGTATTCCTTCAGACGGATCGTTGAGCCGATCCTTGTCGATGAAGGGTGATCCCGGTTTCGGTCCGAAACAAGGCCCAAACTGCGCGCTTCGCTCAATGATTACATGACCTTAGGTCAATATTTGAGCGTGGCGTCACGCTAAGGCGATGGATTTCTGGGGCTTTCGGTCGCCGGTCAGGCGGCGCGCGGGCGGCGAGGGCGAGAGCCGGCCGAGGAGCAGGGGCTGTAGCCCGCAGCGTGCAGGCGTCCGAGGCTGATCCCCGCCGCCTTGGCGAGCGAGCCGGCGCAGGCCGCCTCATGCTTGCGCAGCGTCTCCAGCGCGACCGAGGCGCAGGCGAAGGCGTCTTCGGCGGCGTCGTGGTGTTTGAACTGGATGCCCAGCTCGGCGCAGACGTTGTTCAGCTTGTGCGATGCGAACTCCGGCCAGGTGATCTGGGCCAGCTTGACGGTGCACAGGTAGTCGAACTCGGGGTAGGCGAGGCCGTAGTGGTCGCAGGTGCCGCGAATGACGCTGACGTCGAAGGCGGCGTTGTGGGCCAGCACCGTCCGGCCATGCAGACGCGGGGCGATGGCGGCCAGGACCGCCGGGAATTCCTCGGCTTCCTCGACCTGCTCCGGGCCGATGCCGTGGAATGCGATGTTGAAGCTGGCGAAGCGCATCCCCGGCGGGCGGATGTAGTGGTGCTCGACGGCCTCGATGACGCCGTCGTTGATCCAGGCGAGGCCGATCGAGCAGGGGCTGGAGCGCTGCTCATTGGCGGTTTCAAAGTCGATGGCGACGGCGTGCATCAGGCGATCATAGCCAGCCATTCGTCCTCGGTCAGGACGGTCACGCCATGTTTCTCGGCGTCCTTCAGCTTGGACCCGGCGCCGGGGCCGGCGACGACATAGTCGGTCTTCTTCGACACCCAACCCGAGACCTTGGCCCCCAGGCTCTCGGCGCGGGCCTTGGCCTCGTCGCGGGTGAAGCGTTCCAGCGAGCCGGTGAAGACCACGGTCTTGCCCGCCACGGGGCTGTCGGTGGTCGGGGCGGCCACGTCCTCGACCGCGTCCAGTTCGGCCAGCAGGGCGTCCATGACGGCGCGGTTGTGCGGCTCGTGGAAGAAGTGGGCCAGGGCCTCGGCGGCGACGGGGCCGACGCCGGACACGCCCGCGATCTGGTTCAGGATCTCGGACGGGCCTTCGGTGCGGGCCACGGCGGCCCAGCGGGTCAGGTCGGCCCAGCCGTATGAGATTTCCGCTAGCGAGCGGCGGGCGGGGGCGGCCATGCCGGGGAAGGCGAGGGCGATCTTCTGGTCCATCGGCGCCGCGGGCCAGGGATCGTCGGCGGGTGGGTTCGCCTCGGCCATCAGACCCAGGACGCGGGTCGAGATGGCGTGCGCAGCCGCCAGCGCCTTCCAGTCGTCGCTGGCCAGGCCGTTCGACGCGGCCATGCAGGCGTCGCGGAAGGCGCTCCAGCTGCCGAAGGCGCGCGACAGGACCAGCGAGGTCTGCTCGCCTATGTCAGGCACGCCCAGACCGAAGATCAGGCGGTCGAGAGAAATGGTGCGTCGGGCGTCGATCCCGGCGATCAGGTTGCCGACGCTGGTCTCGCCATAGCCGTCCTCGGCGCGCAGCAGGGTCAGCTTCTGCTCGTCCCGGGCCAGGCGGAAGATGTCCGCCGGCTCCTTGATCCAGCCGCGCGCGTGGAAGGCGATCAGCTGCTTTTCTCCAAGCCCTTCAATGTCGAAGGCGCGGCGGCTGACAAAGTGCTTTAACCGTTCGACGATCTGGGCGTCGCAGATCAGGCCGCCGGTGCAGCGGCGTTTGACCTCGTCGCCCTCGCGCACGGCTTCCGATCCGCAGACGGGGCAGACGTGGGGGAAGGCGAAGGGAACGGCGCCTTCGGGGCGCAGGTTTTCGACCACGCCGACGATCTGCGGGATGACGTCGCCAGCGCGTTGCAGGATGACGGTGTCGCCGATGCGCACGTCCTTGCGGGCGATCTCGTCCTCGTTGTGCAGGGTGGCGTTGCGCACCACCACGCCGCCGACGGTGACGGGATGCAGGCGGGCGACCGGGGTCAGGGAGCCGGTGCGGCCGACCTGGATGTCGATGCCTTCCAGCACGGTCGTGGCCTGCTGCGCCGGGAACTTGTGGGCGATGGCCCAGCGGGGACTGCGGGCGATGAAGCCGAGGCGCGGCTGCCAGTCCAGCCGATCGACCTTATAGACCACGCCGTCGATGTCGTAGCCGAGGCCGCTGCGGTCGGTCTCCAGACCACGATAGACGTCGATCAGGCCCTCGGCGCCCTCGACGCGGGTCGAGCGGTCGTTGACCTGGAAGCCCCAGCTGCGGAAGGCCTCCAGCGCGCCGGCTTGCGTCTCCGCGAACGGGGCCGAGGTCTCGCCCCAGGCGTAGGCGAAGAAGGTCAGGGGGCGCAGGGCCGTGATCTTCGGGTCTTTCTGGCGCAGCGACCCGGCGGCGAAGTTGCGTGGGTTGGCGTAGGTGCGGCGCCCTTCCGCCTCGGCGGCCGCGTTGAAGGCGTCGAAGGCGTCGTTGGGGGCATAGACCTCGCCGCGGATCTCGATGACGTCGGGCCAGCCCGAGCCGGTCAGGGTCTGGGGGATGCTGGCGAGCGTGCGCAGGTTGGCGGTCACGTCCTCGCCGGTCTTGCCGTCGCCGCGTGTCGCGCCCTGGATCAGAACGCCCTTTTCGTAGCGCAGGCTGGCGGACAGGCCGTCGATCTTGGGCTCGGCGACGAAGGCGATGGGCTCGTCGCCCGGCAGCTTGAGGAAGCGGGCGATGCGGGCCACGAAATCGCGCACCTCGCCCTCGTCGAAGGCGTTGTCCAGCGACAGCATGGGCACGCCGTGGCGGACCTCGGCGAACTGGCTGGAGACAGGGGCGCCGACCCGCTGCGACGGCGAGACGGGGCTGGTCAGGGCCGGGAAGGCGGCCTCGATGGCCAGAGCGCGGCGCTTCAGGTCATCGTAGTCGGCGTCGGAAATCTCGGGCGCGGCGTCGGCGTAGTAGAGGGCGTCGTGGCGGGCCAGTTCGGCCGACAGACGGTCCAGCTCCTCGCGGGCCTGGTCTTCGCTCAAGGTTTCGACGGGAGTTTCGGACATGGGAATCGCGCGGCCAGCTTTGTTAGCCCGGCTGTTTAGCATCGGCGGCGGCGTGATCGCAGCGTCCATGGCGATGTCCATGACAGAAAGGTAATCTGACGCCGGCCGCGACGCCCGCTAGCGTCCGCCGATCCACCTTTCCGGAGCCCTTCATGCGTCCTGTTCTCGCCAGCCTGTCCGCCATCGCCGCCGCCCTGACGCTGGCCGCTTGCGAGACCACGACGCCTGCTGCGGGTGAGGCGCCGCCCGTTTCGGCGTCGCCGGCCGACTACACGCAGATGATGGAGGACCTGCGCCTCCTGTCGGCGGACGACATGGAGGGGCGCGACACCGGATCGGAAGGCGGAGCCAGGGCGCGCGCCTATATCGTCGCGCGGCTTGAGGCGCTGGGCGTCCAGGCCTCGCCGATGGGGCGGCTGCAGCCGTGGGAGATGCAGGGCCGCACGCGCGAGGGGACCAAGACCTTCAACGGGACCAACATCATCGGCGTTATCCCCGGCACGCGTGTGGCCGACAAATACATCGTGGTGACGGCTCACTATGACCATGTCGGGGTCAACAACGGCCAGATCTACAACGGCGCCGACGACAACGCCTCGGGCGTGGCGACCATGCTGGAGCTGGCCAAGCGCCTGAAGGCCAACCCGCCGGAGCACACCGTCCTGATCGTCGCCCTGGACGGCGAGGAGCGCAGCCTGCTGGGGGCCAAGCATTTCGTCGAGGCGCCGCCGGTGCCGCTGTCGTCGATCTCGATGAATCTGAATTTCGACATGACGGCGCGGGCCGACGGCGACGGCAAGCTGTGGGTCACGGGCACCTATCAGCACCCCTATTTCCGCCCGGTGCTGGAGCGGATCGCGCCGCGCGGGACCGTCTCCCTGGCCTTCGGCAAGGACACGCCCGAGGACAAGGGCGCTGACAACTGGGTCGAGGCGTCGGACCACGCCGCCTTCCACCGCGCGGGCCTGCCCTTCCTCTATTTCGGCGTGAACTATCATGCCGATTATCACCGACCGACGGACGACTTCGACAAGGTGGTTCCGGCCACCTTCCAGTCCTCGACCGAACTGGCGATCGAGGGCTTCCGCGCCCTGGATCAGTGGCTGGACCAGTGATGAAGCGCACGTTTGCGGCGGCGGGTCTGGCCGGGCTGATGGCCCTGGCGGCCTGCGACGGGCCGGCGAAGGGGCCCGAACCGGCGGCGTCGAAGGCCGCGGCGTTCAAGCACGACCTGCCCGAGGACGTGTCCGGCTACTACCTGCCGACCGAGGAGGTACGGGTCGACAACTGGCGGCTGCACCACGTCTTCATGGGCCAGGTCCCGGACTTCATCGCCTGGCAGGGCGGCGAGCGTCCGGCGGGCTTCGCGCCGGTGATGATCGAGTTCGAGGACATGGTCGGCCCGCCGCTGGATAACGGGAACCGGCGTCGGTTGCGGCTGATTCCGGCGGCCTATGACGTGACCGAGGATCGGGTGCGCGTTCAGGCCCTGTCGGGCGGGCTGGGCGCAGTGTCGTTCGATGGAAGGCTCGACCAGGGCGCGCTGGCCACGGCGCGGCGCAATCTGGGAGATGAGGGCGTCGTCCTGAAGGGGACGCTCAAGGTCGGAAACCGGACCTTCAATAACGTGTCGATGCGGTGGTGGGCGGGGGACTGATCCCCCGCCGCTGATACCGTTCGTTAGGCGACGGTCGCCTTGACGATCTTGCCCGGAGCGCGGGGCGGCTCGCCCTTGGGCAGGGCGTCGACGTGATCCATGCCTTCGATCACTTCGCCCCAGACGGTGTACTGGCCGTCGAGGAAGCGGGCGTCGTCGAAGCAGATGAAGAACTGCGAGTTGGCGCTGTTGGGGTCCGAGGTGCGGGCCATCGAGCAGACGCCGCGGACGTGCGGTTCCTTCGAGAACTCGGCCTTCAGATTCGGCTTCTTGGAGCCCGAGGTGCCGGTGCCGGTCGGGTCGCCGCCCTGGGCCATGAAGCCTGGGATGACGCGGTGGAAGACGACGCCGTCATAGAAGCCTTCCGAGGCCAGCTCGGTGATGCGGGCGACGTGGCCGGGGGCCAGATCGTCGCGAAGCTTGATCACGACGTTGCGTTCTTCGCCGTCGCCGGTGTCCAGGGTGAAGGTCAGGGTTTGGTCGGCCATCAGGCTCTCCTTGGGTGTGTGCAGACTAGAATTGTGCGCGGGTCATAGCGGCTGAACGCTGTCACCGCTATGTGGGAAGCATGACTGACGACGAAAAGCCCTCCGAGAAGCCGCCGGAACGCCGCCGGATGGTTCGCCCCCCCACGGGCGGCACCGCCGCCGGGCGCGGCATGGGCCAGAAGATCAAGACCGCCGACAAGAAGACCCTGTCCAGTCAGGCCTGGATCAAGCGCCAGCTGTCGGACAAGTGGTCCGAGCGCGCGCGGGCCGAGGGCTGGCGCAGCCGCGCGGCCTTCAAACTGCTGGAGATCGATGACCGTTTCCATCTGATCAAGAGGGGCTCGCGGGTCATCGACCTGGGCGCGGCGCCGGGCGGCTGGATCCAGGTGGCGCTGGAGCGCGGCGCGACCGCGGTGGCCGGCGTGGACCTGCTGATGATCGAGCCGATTCCCGGGGCGACCCTGATCCAAGCCGACTTCACCCATCCCGGCGTGGACCAGCAGCTGATCGACGCCATCGGCGGACGGCCCGACCTGGTGCTGTCGGACATGGCGCACAACACCGTGGGCCACCGGCAGACGGACCACCTGAAGATCATCGCCCTGATCGAGATCGCCGCCGACTTCGCCATCCGCACGCTGAAGCCGGGCGGGAATTTCGTCTCCAAGAACTTCCAGGGCGGCGACGCCGGCGGGGTCCTGACGCGGCTGCGCGAGGAGTTCGAGACGGTGAAGTACGTGAAGCCCGAATCGAGCCGCAAGGGCAGCGCCGAGGTCTTCCTGGTGGCGCTGAACAAGCGATAACATTGTTCCGCTAGTCCGTGTCGTGCTTTGCTGTTTCGGCAGCATTGATGTGACGGAGGCGGAGATGATCACCGGAGCGGTAGCCGCCTTCATTTTGGCAGGGGCTGTTGGGGAACAGGCGGCGGCGCCCGTTTCGGTCTCAGAATTGCGCGGCATGACCTTGTCCGACGCGGCGGGGCGACTAGGGGCGGGGCGTGATCCCGCCCCGGCGATCAGTCTGATCGGGAAGCGTGGGCGGGTCGATGTCTATCCCGTGCAGCAGCTGACGCCGGCCGCGCCGACACGCGAAGTCTGCGACGTCCGGCTGGTTCCGCCTGAACGGGCCGACGATCCTGTTCAGCTCTATGGACCGAACGCCTGGGCCGGGGCCTATCCCCGTACGGCCGCCATCTATGTGGTCGTGCGCGACGGCGTGGTGATCGAAATTCTCAATCCGCCGATGCGTCCTCGTTCGCCGCGAGCCGAAGGCGAGAGCGACAGACGCTACACGACGCGGCTGATGCTCGAGGATCGCGATCCCTGGCTGTCCGTCGCGCCTGGCCGCCTGCCGCTGTCGGACGTGGACGGTTTCATGGAGCGACGGCCTGATCTCGCAGCGCCTGCCGAGGCGGTGGTGAGGCGGGCCTGCCAAACGGCGCCGATCGTCTCCGCCGAACCCAGGGCAGACTCGGCTGGTCTGCTGCAGGGGCTGTCTTTACTGCCATTCGCTTGGCGTCTGCCGGCCCTCAACGAACAGCGCCGCGAGGCGCAAGCGCGGGGTTCAGCGCTGTTTGCGCAGATGAGGCTGGGCGAAATCGTCCCCGGCGGCGGCGCCCGTTTCGCGGCGGAGAACGCGGGCGTGCGTCGCTATGTCGATGACGAAGAACCGGCCTACGAGGTGTTGTCGATCGATATGGGGGCGGAGGCCAGCAACAACCTGGCGCGCATGAACGCCGCCGCTCTGGTCGGTTTGCGCGACGGACGGGTGGTGTGGCTGGCTGACGGCGGGGCGGCGGCCGGCCTGGGGCTGTTGACGGCGATATGCGTGGATCGGTCACGGCGTGCAGGCGACTACCGACCCGGCTGCACCAGTACGGGCTATTTCTACCCCTGATCCATGCTCAAGCCGAGCGGATGATCAGGCGGCCGCCACCTCGGCGACGCGGCGAGCCTTCTTCGCCTCGACCCGCGTCCAGATGCGGTCGTGCAGGGTGAAGAAGACTGTCTGCACCAAAGGCTCGACCGTGCCGATGGCCAGGGCGAGGCGCCAGTCGCGGGTCAGGGCGAAGGCGACCAGCACCGCGACGGTGAAGTGCATGACGCCATAGGTCACGGTTTTCAGCGCCACCTGTTTCAGGCTGCGGGGCAGGGCGTGGCTGTGGCCGTGGTGGTTGTGGGCGCGGTTCTGCTCGTGGGCGTCCATCAGCTCGAGGCGGGCGGTGACGGCCTCGGCGGTTTCCTCGAAGCCTGACAGCATCCGGCGCTGCTCGACCCGGTGCCAGACCCGGTCGTGGATCGAATAGGCCAGGGTCTGGAAGATCGGCTCGACCACCCCGACCGCCAGGGCGATGCGCCAGTCGCGGGTCAGGGCGAAGGCCACCAGGATGGCCACGATCAGGTGCATGGCGCCATAGCTCGCGATCTTGAGCGCGAGGCGACGGGCTGTACTGATCAACATGCGAACCATTCGCAATACTTGGGTTGAGGCGCGCCGCAGCGCAAGGCAATTCCTCTTATTCCCAGCATAGCTCCTGCTTGGGGTTGCGGTTCCCCGGCATGGGGCGTTATACGCGGCCCGCAAAACGGAGACTCCCCCATGGAGATACGCGAAGGCCTCACCTTCGACGATGTTTTGCTCGAACCCGGCCCGTCCGAGATCATGCCTGCGATGGCGGATGTCTCGACCCAGCTGACGCGCAACATCAAACTGAACATCCCGCTGCTGTCGTCCGCCATGGACACAGTGACCGAAAGCCGTCTGGCCATCGCCATGGCTCAGTCTGGTGGTCTGGGCGTGCTTCACCGCAACATGACCATCGAGGAGCAGGCCGAGCAGGTCCGCACCGTCAAGCGCTATGAAAGCGGCATGGTCATCAATCCGGTGACCGTCTCGCCCGACACGACCCTGGGCGAGGTCCGCCAGATCGTCGCCGCCAAGAAGATCACGGGCTTCCCGGTGGTCGACCCGGCGACGGGCAAGCTGGTCGGCATGCTGACCAACCGCGACATGCGCTTCGAAAGCGATCCGTCGATCAAGGCCTCGGCCCTGATGACCACGGGCGACCTGATCACCGTGCGCGAAGGCGCCGGTCGTGAAGAGGCGTGGAACCTGCTGCGCACCCGCAAGATCGAACGCGTCATCGTGGTGGACGAGGCCTATCGCGCGGTCGGCCTGATCACGATGAAGGACATCGAGAAGGCCCACGCCTTCCCGAACGCCGCCAAGGACGAGCAGGGCCGCCTGCTGGTCGGCGCCGCCTCGACCGTCGGCGATTCCGGCTTTGAGCGGGCCATGGCCCTGGCCGACGCGGGCTGCGACGTGGTGGTGATCGACACCGCCCACGGCCACTCGGCCTCGGTGGCCCAGGTGGTCGAGCGCATCAAGCGCGAGAACAACCGTCTGCAGATCATCGCCGGCAACGTCGCCACCTATGACGCCACCCGCGCCCTGATCGACGCAGGCGCCGACGCCGTGAAGGTCGGCATCGGCCCGGGCAGCATCTGCACCACCCGCATCGTCGCGGGCGTGGGCGTGCCGCAGCTGACCGCCGTCATGGACGCCGCCCGCGCGGCTCGCGACAGCGGTTCGCCGGTCATCGCCGACGGCGGCATCAAATACTCGGGCGACCTGGCCAAGGCCATCGCGGCGGGCGCCTCGGTCGCCATGATGGGCTCGATGTTCGCCGGCACGGACGAAAGCCCCGGCGAGGTCTTCCTGTATCAGGGACGCAGCTACAAGTCGTATCGCGGCATGGGCTCGGTCGGCGCCATGGGCGCCGGTTCGGCCGACCGCTACTTCCAGAAGGAAGTCTCCACCGAGAAGCTGGTCCCCGAAGGCATCGAAGGCCAGACGGCCTACAAGGGTCCGATCTCGCCGGTCCTGCATCAGCTGGTCGGGGGCCTGCGCGCCTCGATGGGCTATGTCGGCGCCGCCACGATCAAGGATTTCCAGGACCGCGCCCGCTTCGTGCGCATCACCAATGCGGGCCTGCGCGAAAGTCATGTCCACGACGTGATGATCACGCGCGAGGCGCCGAACTATCGTCAGGGCTGATCCCCTGATCCGCTCCCGGTCTTCGGATCGGGAGCGGTTTCGTATTGAACAGAGGCGGGGCAGGGCGTGACGACGGAATTGATCTATCTGACGGCGACGCTGATCCTGGCTCTGGTGCAGGTGGTGGCTCCGGCGGCGGTCAAGGATCTGGAGTTCGGTCTGGCCTGGGGCGTCGGCGCCCGCGATCACACGCCGGTTTCGAAGAACCCCGTCGTCGGCCGCCTCGAAAGGGCCAAGGCCAACCTCTATGAGACCCTGCCGCTGTTCATCGGCGCTGTCCTGATCGCCCACGTCACGGGCGCGGAGAGCGCCCTGACCCTGTGGGGCGCCGCCCTCTATTTCTGGGCGCGCGTCGCCTATATTCCGCTCTACGCCTTTGGCGTGCCCTACGTCCGGTCGCTGGTCTGGATGGTCTCGCTTGCGGGACTGATCCTGATCCTTGTGGCCCTTTTCATCTGATCCGAGACCCGATTGACCCCTGCAGCCCGCCTCGCCGCCGCCGCCTCCGTCCTCGACAGCATCGCCCACAGCCGCCAGCCGGCCGAGGTGGTACTGAAGGCCTGGGGCGCCGCCAACCGCTATGCGGGGTCCAAGGATCGTCGCGCCATCGCCGACCGCGTCTACAAGGTCATCCGCGCCCGTGGGCGTCTGGTCTGGGCCATGGGCGGCCGTGAAGACGGTCGCGCCCTGGTCATCGGCTCGCTGTCGCTGATCGACGACCTGCCGCTGGACGAGATCGAACTGCTGCACTCGGGCGAGGGCTATGGCCCGCGTCCGTTGTCCAAGCAGGAGCGCGGCCGCATCACCTCGGCCCCCGGCGAGCTGCCAGGCTGGGTCGCCGCCGGCCTGCCCGAGTTCGTGGTCGAGGACTTCAAGATCACCTTCGGCGACCGCTGGACCGAGGAAGCCCACGAACTGATGGCGCCGCGCGCGCCGATCGACCTGCGCGTCAACCTGGCCAAGACCACGGTTGCGGGCGTCGAGGCCGAGCTGGTCGAGGCGGGCCTGTCGCCCCAGCGCACGCCGTGGTCGGCCGCGGGCCTGCGCATGTCGGCCGAGCCGCCGCCGAACGTCCAGGCGCTGGAGGCCTTCAAGCAGGGCCATATCGAAATTCAGGACGAAGGCAGTCAGGTCGCCTGCTGGCTGACCGGCGTCGAGCCCGGCATGACCGTCGTCGACTACTGCGCCGGCGGCGGCGGCAAGACCCTGGGCCTGGCCATGTTGGGGCAGCCGGTCGCGACCAAGGCCGCCGTGGCCGAGGCGCCCGCCGCCCCGGTCGCCGTCTGGTCGCCGGTCGGCGGGGACGGGCAGGGGGCTGTGGTCCAGCCCAAGCCCAAGGCCAAACCGGTCGAGATGGGCGTCCGCCTGTTCGCCTATGACGTGGTGCAGAAGCGTCTGGACAACATCCGTCCGCGCCTGACCCGCGCCGGGGTCAGCGCCGACCTGCGCCTGCTGGGTCAGAACGGCGGCGGGGTCGAGGATCTGGTGCGTCAGGCCGACGTGGTGCTGGTCGATGCCCCGTGCAGCGGCTCGGGCACCTGGCGCCGTCGTCCCGAGGACGCCTGGCGTCTGAAGCCCGCCGAGGTCGAGCGCCTGCACGCCCTGCAGGTTCAAATTCTGGGCCGCGCCGCCGAGCTGGTGAAGCCGGGCGGGCGTCTGGTCTTCGTCACCTGCTCCATGCTGCGCGGCGAGAACGAAGCCACGGCCGACGCCTTTGAAGAGAACAACCCCGCCTTCAGCCCTGTCCCGGTCGCCGAGGCCCTGAAGGCCGCGAACCTGACTGATGCGGCGCGCGAGCGCCTCGGCGAACTGGCCGAGGGTCATCGCCTGCGCCTGTCGCCGGCCTCGACCGGCACCGACGGCTTCTTCGCCGCCGTCTACGAGCGGACGGCGTGAGCGACAGCCGCTCAGAAGACATCTACGGCCTGACGGTTCTGCCCGTCATGGCGGCGCCGGCTGAATACGGCGCCGCCCTTCAGGCGCGGATCCAGCCGCTGATGACCGGGATCGGCCCGGTCGAGGCGGCCATCGCCCTGACGGCGGCTCTGACGCGGCTGGAGGCGGGCGACGCCCTGCCGGACCTGATCGTCTCGCTGGGCTCGTGCGGATCGCGCGATCTGGAGCACGCGGCGGTCTATCAGGCCTCGTCCGTTTCCTATCGCGACATGGACGCCAGCCCGCTGGGGTTCGAGAAGGGCAAGACGCCTCTGCTGGACCTGCCCGCCGTCCTGCCTCTGCCTTGCCCCATCCCCGGCGTGCCGACCGCGACCCTGTCGACCGGGGCCAATGTCGTATCGGGCACCGCCTATGACGCCATCGACGCCGAGATGGTGGACATGGAGACCTTCGCCCTGTTGCGCGTCGCCCAGACCTTCGGCGTGCCTCTGGTCGCCCTGCGCGGCGTCAGCGACGGCAAGCGCGAGCTGACGAAACTGGAGGACTGGACCTCCACCCTGCACCATGTCGACGAGAACCTGGCTGTGGCCTGGGACCGTCTGACCGAGGTGCTGACGACGCGAGGGCTGGCCGCGCTGGCCGATGTGCCCGCCTCAAGACTTGATCCCGACGTCTTCACCCGTCAAGAACCCGCCCCATCAACGCCCGCTTCGGATTCTGAGCCCTCATGACCGCGCCCCATATGCATGAAGCCGTTCTCATCGTCGATTTCGGCAGTCAGGTGACGCAGCTGATCGCGCGCCGTCTGCGCGAAGCCGGCGTCTATTGCGAGATCCACCCGTTCAACAAGGCGGGCGAGGCGCTGAAGGCGGTTTCGCCCAAGGCCATCATCCTGTCGGGCGGCCCGGCCTCGACGACCGAGGCGGAAAGCCCCAAGGCTGACCATGCCCTGTTCGAGGCCGGCGTGCCGGTGCTGGGCATCTGCTACGGCGAGCAGACCATCTGCGCCGAGCTGGGCGGCAAGGTCGAGAGCGGCCACCATCGCGAGTTCGGCCGCGCCGAGATCGTCATCACTCGTGAAAGCCCGCTGTTCGCCGGCATCGGCGCCGTCGATCACCGCGAGACCGTCTGGATGAGCCACGGCGACCGCGTCACCGCCATTCCCGAAGGCTTCCACGTCATCGCCACCTCGGAAGGCGCGCCCTATGCCGCCATCGCCAATGAGGAGCGCAAGATCTACGGCGTGCAGTTCCACCCGGAGGTGATGCACACCCCGCGCGGCGCCGTGATCCTGAAGAACTTCACCCACGGCATCGCCGGCCTGACCGGCGACTGGACCATGGCCGCCTATCGTGACGAGCAGATCGCCAAGATCCGCGAGCAGGTCGGTTCGGCCAAGGTGGTCTGCGGCCTGTCGGGCGGCGTGGACAGCTCCGTCGCCGCCGTCCTGATCCATGAGGCCATCGGCGATCAGCTGACCTGCGTCTTCGTCGACACCGGCCTGCTGCGCAAGGACGAGGCCAAGCAGGTCACGGAACTGTTCCGCGAGCACTACAACATCCCGCTGGTGCACGTTGATGCGTCTAAGGAATTCCTCGGCGAGCTGGCCGGGATTTCGGACCCGGAGACCAAGCGCAAGACCATCGGTCGCGTCTTCATCGAGATCTTCGACCGCGAGGCCGCCAAGATCGAAGGCGCCGAGTTCCTGGCCCAGGGCACCCTCTATCCCGACGTGATCGAGAGCGTCTCGGCCTCGGGCGGTCCCTCGGCCGTCATCAAGAGCCACCACAACGTCGGCGGCCTGCCGGACTTCATGAAGCTGAAGCTGGTCGAGCCGCTGCGTGAACTGTTCAAGGACGAGGTTCGCGCCCTGGGCCGCGAACTGGGCCTGACCGACGCCTTCGTCGGACGCCACCCCTTCCCGGGGCCGGGTCTGGCCATCCGCATCCCGGGCGAGATCACGCCGGAAGCGGTCGCCACCCTGCAGGACGCGGACGCCATCTATCTGGAAGAAATCCGCAAGGCCGGTCTTTACGACGACATCTGGCAGGCCTTCGCCGTCCTGCTGCCGGTCAAGACGGTCGGCGTCATGGGCGACGCCCGGACCTATGAAAAGGTCCTGGCCCTGCGCGCCGTCACCTCGACCGACGGCATGACCGCCGACTTCTACCAGTTCCCCTGGGACATCCTGGCCAAGACCGCCACGCGCATCATCAACGAGGTCCGCGGCGTCAACCGCGTCGTCTACGACGTCACCTCCAAGCCCCCCGGCACCATCGAGTGGGAGTGAGGGGTTGAGTCTGTTTGTTGAAATTATTCAATAAAATCAATTCATTGAGGTGTAATTTGGCCTTCTTGAAAATGGCCGGTTGAAGCGGTGACCTGGGCCTGATCCACTCTCCTTGGGACGGAGCGACGGATCGACCAGGGCGCGCTGTTCTACGAGTTCTCGCTCAACACGCCGGCCCGCAAGGTAACCCGCTTGATCTACGAGGGCGCCCGAGACGGTTCCTCCTCGCCGCCACAGCTCACAACCTGCGCAAACTGGCCAAGCTCATCCCGCCGCCGAGCCCAGCAACGGCCTGAAAGGGCGATGCGCGTCAGCGCGTCCAACACGTCGCCCACGACGTGCTGCTCCAGGGGCCGGCGCAACAAGGGGATGGCCCTGAAGCCGTGCTCGTCAGTCGATCGTTCTCGCTTCCAGCACCTTCAACCAATCGACCAGGATGTCGTGCCGGATCGGGCCGTCCGACATCGAGACATCCCTGGGCACCTGTGGCGGCTCGACGTCGGAAGGCGAGTAGCCGAAGCAGGCCCGAAACTGACGACTGAAGTGGGTGGGAGAGGCGAAGCCGTATTGGTCGGCGATGTCGGCGATGGTCGGGCTGGAGCCGGTCCGCCGTCGCAGCGCCCTTCGGGCATGGTGCAGGCGGCGATCCTGGGTGTACCTATTGACGCCGCCCTCGGCGTCGAAGGCGCGATAGAGCGTCGCGCGGGAGACGCCCGCGGCGCGCGCGATGGCGCCGTTCTCGATAGCCGGGTCGATGGCGTTCAATCGGCGCTCGATATAGTCGGCGGCGGTCCGCCGAACAGTGCGTTGAAGCGCCGCCAGCTCCGGTTCGGGAATCGTGTTCTCCAGCCCCGTGATACGCACGGCGATCATCAAGGCCGCCTGGATCGCCGTTTCGTTCTCCGCCTCGGTTAGGCTGTCGGAAAGCCCGATCAGGCTGGTCAGGTGAGCGGTGAGGAGGCGGGCGCCCGGCTGCTCGGGCGGAATGACCAGGCCGTGCGCGTCCTTGGAAATCAGCGACGGCGGCGCCACCGCGCGTGGCGCCAGTACGGTGATGACGTCGATCAGGTCGGCCCTGGAGGCCGAGGGGCGGGAGAGGTCCCGGAACTGAATCGCGCCCGGAGCGCCCCGGACGTCGCGGCCGTCCGCGTCGCCGACGACCGCCTTGCGGTTGATGAGGAGATTGAGACCATCCAGGTCGGACCGGCGCAGCGTGGCCGCGCCCCGTGACAAGGTCTGGCGCACCGAGCGCCCCTGCCCGAGCACGCCGGCCTCCGTGAGGGCCGAGTGGGTCTTGTTGTAGAAATGCAGGCGGTCGTGATCGCTGACGCCGGAGACCTCGTACAGGTCCGCCATACCGATGATGTAGCGTTCGAAGGCATCGGGCAGGGTCTCGGTGGAGACATCCCAGGACACGGAATGGAAACGGGACAAAGGAGGTTCTGATGCTGCTGCAGGTTGGTCACGGAGCGCCGGACGTGGAGCGCCTTACCCTGCATGGATAGCGACATTTCGCCAAAATACCATCGATATCCCCAAGCCGCGCCGACGATGTCTTCCGCGTCGCAAATCCGGAGATTTCCGGACATTCCCAATGGGGTGGGGCGCTGTTAGCAAATTTCTAGGGGGCGCCGTCGCCTCGCGTTGACGACGACGGACCTTAAGAAATCGAGGCGACGGCCCGTAGGTCCGCCAGGGGGTTATAGAGCAATGTCGGGAATGATGCAGGCCGCTCGCGGCCTCATGAGCCGTTGCGCGCGTTCGCAGGCGTGGGGCGGGGTGGGGATGTCGGGTTTGACGCAGGCAGTGCGCGAGCGCGCCGGAAACGTCTCCCGCGCCTTATCCAGTGCACTGACCGTTCTGTTGGCCGCGGTGGTGCTGGCGGTCTGGGCGGCCCCGTCCGCCGTTCTGGCGCTCTCTCCCGGGTGTGCCGCCATCAACGCCGGTGCGGGCCAAACCGGCGGGCTCAACAGGGCTTACCCGGCCGACGACTACAACCTTGTGACCAGCCAATTCCTTGCCGGCGAACGGTTGATCTTCAGCTACGCTCCGTCGTCGGGTGGCCAAGCCTGGCTGGATATCAGCTCCAACATCGAGCCCGTGACGACGATCGTCAACTCGGCCTCCTCCGCCGGTTCCCTGCGGCGTACCAGGCCGGAACGACGACAGTCTCACTCGGCAACGGTTCGACCGGAACGGTCGCCTGGACGATCTCATGCGCGGACCGCCCCAGCCTTATGGTTTCGGACGTCAGCATCGCCGAGGGCAATGGGGCCGTGACGGTCTTCACCTTCACCGTCAGCCTGTCGGCGACGGCGCAGACCGACGTGACCTTCAACATCGCAACCGCGCCCGGCACCGCAACCGCCTTGACGGATTACATGCCCAAGAGCGAGACCGGCCGGACGATCCCGACCGGCAGCTCCAGCGCGACCTTCACGGTGCAGGTCATGGGCGACGAGATCAGCGAGTCGAACGAGACCTTCTTCGTCAACGTCTCAAGTGTAGTCGGCGCGACGGTCGTCGACAGCCAGGGCCTTGGCACGATCCAGAACGACGATGTTCCGCCGCCGACCGTGACTTCGATCTCGCCGGCGAGCGGACCGAGCAGCGGCGGCGGCGCGGTGACGATCACCGGCACGAATTTCACGGGCGCGACGGCGGTCACCTTCGGGGCGACGGCGGCGGCCAGCTTCACGGTCAACAGCGCCACCTCGATCACGGCGACCTCGCCGGCGAACTCGGCGGGAACCTACGACATCACCGTCACCACGGCGGGCGGGACCTCGGCGACCTCGGCGGCGGACCAATACACCTTCGTCGCGGCGCCGACGGTGACCGCGCTCTCGCCGACGGCGGGCCCGACGGGCGGCGGCACGACGGTGATCATCACCGGCACGGGCTTCTCCGCCGCTCCGGGAACCGGCGCGGTGAGGTTCGGGGTGACGAACGCCAGCTACACGATCAACAGCAACACCCAGATCACGGCGACCTCGCCGGCGGGGACCGGTACGGTCGACGTGCGAGTCTCCACGGCGGGCGGGACCAGCGCGACCTCGGCGGCGGACCAGTTCACCTACGTCGCGCCCCCGACGGCGCCGGCGGTCCTCTCGCCGGCCGAGGGCGAGTTCCGCGCGGCCCGCGACGTCAATCTGACGGGCACGGCCCAGGCGAACGCGACGATCTCGATCACCGGCTCCTATACGGGGACCGCGACGGCCAACGGCTCCGGCGACTGGGCGGTCCTGCTGCCGGCCGTCGCGTCTGACGGCCCGGTCAGCGTCAGCGTCACCGCGACGAACGCGGGCGGCGTCTCGCCGGCCACGACCCGCAGCTGGATCATCGACACCACGGCGCCGGCCGCGCCGACGATCACACAGCCGGTCAACGGCGCGGTGCTCGCCGACGGTTGGATCACGATCGCGGGGCGGACCGAGCTCCGCTCCACCGTCAGCCTGCGGATCAACGGCGGCGCACCGGTGGCTGCCGACGTGAGCTATGACAACTGGAGCTACGCGCCCCCGTCGACGCTGGCGGACGGCGTGTATGCGCTGTCCGTTGTCACGACCGACGAGGCTGGAAACACCGGGCCGGTGGCCACGTCCAGCTTCACCGTGGACTCCACGCCGCCGGCCACGCCGACGGTTGCCTCGCCAGTCTCCGGTTCGGTGACGGGCGACAACACGCCGACGATCTCGGGCACGGCCGAAGCCGGCTCGACGGTCACGGTCACTCTGAACAACACGGCCCTGGCCCCGGTCACGGCCTACGGCTCGGGGATCTGGACGACGACGAGCATCCCGCTCGCCGACGGACTGTATACGATATCGGTGGTTGCGGTGAATGCCGCGGGCATCGGCGCAGCGGCTTGGGAGGCGAGTGTCTTTACGGTGGACACCACGGCGCCGTCCGCGCCGGTGATCTCGACGCCGACCGACGGAGCGGTGACCGATGACGGCACGCCGACCATCTCCGGCTCGACCGAAGCGGGCTCGACTGTCAGTCTGTCGATCGACGGCGGCGCTCCGATTTCCATCGTCCCGACCGGCGGAGCCTGGAGCTACACGCCGCCGTCGATGCTGTCGGCGGGCGAGCATGCGCTTGTCGCCACGGCTGTCGATGCGGCGGGCAACAGCTCACCGGCGTCGGCCTCGGTCAGCTTCACCTACTCGCCGCTGGCGATCACGACCGCGAGCCTGCCTTCGGGCCAGGTGGGTGTCGCCTACGCCGCGACCGTCGCGGTGGCGGGCGGGACGGCTCCCTACGGCTTCGCCGTGACGGCCGGCGCCCTGCCGAACGGCGTGACCCTGGCCGCCGGCGGCGCGCTTTCGGGCACGCCGACGACCAGCGGAACCTCCGCCTTCACGGTGACGGCGACGGACGCCAACAGCCTCTCGACGAGCGCGGCCTTCAGCGTGACCATCGCGCAGCCGGCCCCGCCCGCGGTGACCGATGTCGAGGACGTCGATGTGACGGCGAACCCGGACGGCGCCGGCCAGCCTACCGCCATCGACCTGTCGACGGCGGTGTCCAACGCGGCGTCGATCGAGATCGTCACGCCGCCGGCCCATGGGGGCGCGACCGTGACCGGCTTCCAGGTGCTGTACGTGCCTGAAGCGGGCTATTTCGGAACGGATTCGTTCACCTATCGCGCCGTCGGCTTTACGGACGGCCCGTCGGCCGGTCCCTCGGGGCGCGGCGTGCGGACATCCGCCGCCGGCTCCCAGGGGGTCTCCGCGGAAGGCACTGTCACGGTGCAGATCGCAGCTCCGACCCTGGTTCTGGCGGGCGGCGCCCAGCCGAACGGCCAGGTCGGCGTCGCCTATGCGCAAACCCTGACCGCGTCGGGCGGGACGGCTCCGTACACCTTCGCGGTGACGGCGGGCGCCCTGCCGGCCGGGATCAGCCTGGCGCCGGACGGAACCCTGTCGGGGTCGCCCGTCTCCGGCGGCGCCTTCAACTTCACGGTGACGGCGACGGACAGCTCGACGGGCACCGGTCCGTTCAGCATCTCGGCGGCGCATACCCTGACGGTGGCCGCTTCGACCATCGCGGTCGCTCCGGCCAGCCTGCCCACGGCGACGCGCGGCACGGCCTACAGCCAGAGCGTGACGGCGTCGGGCGGCGTAGCCCCCTACACCTACGCCATCGCTACGGGCGCGCTGCCCGCCGGCCTGACCCTGTCTCCGACGGGCCAGATCAGCGGCACGCCGACCGTGACGGGCAGCTTCACCTTCGGCGTTCGGGCCACCGACAGCGCGACGGGCGCAGGTCCGTACGCGGGCGGGGTCGAACTGACCCTGACGGTCAGCGCGGCCAGCCTGACGGTGACGCCGACGGCCCTGCCGGAGGTTCTGGCGGGAACCCCGGTCAACCAGCAGATGCAGGCGACCGGCGGACAGGGGGGCTATACCTACGCCGTTACCTCCGGCGCGCTTCCGCAGGGTCTCACCCTGTCCACGGCCGGCGTTCTGGGCGGACGGCCGACAGTCGCGGGGACCTTCGTCTTCACCGTCACGGCGACGGACGGGTTCGGCAACACCGGTTCGGTCGCGCTGAGCCTGACGGTCACCAGCCGCCCGGATCCGAGCGCCGACCCCGACGTCCGGGGCCTGAACACGGCCCAGGCCGAGGCGGCGCGCCGGATGGCGGGAACGCAGATGGGCAACTTCAGCCGTCGTCTGGAGGCGCTGCATCGCGACGACGGACAGGGGGACGTGGCCCTCGATCTCCGTCTCGACGGGCACGCCTTCACCCCGCTGGACGAAGGTCAGCGGACGATGGGCGAGCTGAGCCAGGTGCTGGGCCGCGGCCTGATGCAGGGGCGTGACGTCTCGGATCGCGACGAAATGGCCCGCATGTTGGCCTCTGGCCGCGCGGACGGAACGACCGAGGGCGGCCTGTCTGCCGGCGGTTCGTCGATGCAGGTCGGTGATGGTCCTGCGGGTCCGACGAGCGGACCGCGTGTCTGGGTCGGCGGCGCCATCAGCCTGGGCGAGCGGGACGCCACGACGCATACGGCCGAGATGTCGATCACCTCGTCGGGGATCAGCGCGGGCGTCGATATGAGCGTGGCCGACAACCTCGACATCGGCGTGGGCGTCGGCTTCGGACAGGAAAACACCGATGTCGGCGTGGATGAATCGCGGATGGAGGCCAAGAGTTGGGCGGGCGTCGCCTACGGCAGCTGGCGTCCGGCCGAGAGCGTCTTCATCGACGGCATGGTCGGCTATGGCGAACTGGGCTTCGACATGCGTCGCCGCACGCCGGTGGACTCCAGCCTGGTGTTCGGGGAACGCGACGGCGCGACCTGGTTCGGCTCGCTGGCCGCCGGGGTGGATCGGACCTCCGGCTCGACCCGCTGGATCGGCTACGGCCGGCTGGAGATGCTGACCTCTGACCTTGACGCCTTCACCGAGACGGGATCGCCGTACTGGGCCCTCAACTATGAGGCACGCAGCGTGGAGTCCCTGCAGAGACTGGTGGGTCTGCGTTACGAGCGCGACATCCTTCGCGGTCATGACCGCTGGACCCCGGGCCTGCGCCTGGAGTGGCGTCACGAGTTCGCTGACGCGGGCAGTCAGGCGCTGCGCTATGCGGACTGGCTTGAGGGTCCGGCCTATCTGATCGGTCAGGACGGGTGGGAGCGGTCGCGGCTGGACCTCGGCCTGAGCCTTGGCTGGCGCTCTCGTAACGGCTGGTCATGGTCGGGCGAGTACCAGGGCGGTTTCAGCGACGGTGAGACCCTCAGCGGTCTCAGGATCACTGGCGCGATGGCCTTCTGATCCGACGGCGAGAGACGCCCGCCAGGTCCGGCGGGCGTCTTGAGCGGTCAAGGCGGTTGGCGACCACTTGGCCTGGCTGGAGGCCTTGCGGGAACGTCGTTCCTAGCCGAGCTTGACCCGCGTTTCGTTCAGGAAGGTATATTCGAGCAGGTGGAGGTTCTGGGGCGCCGGGCCCTTCCGGATGCGTCCGGCGGTGTCATAGTGGGAGCCGTGGCAAGGGCAGAACCAGCCGCCATAATCGCCCGTCCCGAACGTCGGAATGCACCCCAGATGGGTGCAGATGCCGACCAGGATCAGCCATTCCGGTTTGCCGGGCTTGTGACGGCTGGCGTCCGTCGCGGGGTCGCGCAGGGCGGCGTTGTCGTCGGCGACCGCCTCGGCGATTTCCTTGGGGGTGCGGTGGCGGATGAAGACCGGCTTTCCGCGCCATTTGACCACGATCTGCTGGCCGAGTTGGACCTTGCCGTAGTCGACCTCGACCGAGGAGAGGGCCAGGGTGTCGGCCGCCGGGTTCATGGAATCGATCAACGGCCAGAGCGCCATGCCTGCTGCGCCGACCGCGAACGCGCCCGCGGCGATGTGAATGAAGTCGCGGCGATCGGCAGTGAGAGCCGCGGGCGTTGAAGTCTCGATGTCTGGGTGCATCTCTCTGGACCCGTTTCGTTCTGTTTCAACCGTCGAGCAGCGATGAGTGTTCCCTCCGAGGCTGAGCGTCCTGGGCGCTCTATTCGGACCTTGCATCGGAGAGAGGTCGGCTCCGGGCGAACCCGAACGGCACCGGAACCGAGCGAGGTCTGGTCGGTTTCCAGTGACGTCCTCAAATCGTCCCGAGGACTACGGTTCTGACCATCCGAACTGACGCCTTCCCGGGCACGGATATGTCGGGGCTGCCCCACCGGACAGAGCGTTGATCCAGGAATGATGTCCTTCGCGTTCGGCGTCCGTTCCTGAGGCAAGGCGATTGGCAAGGAACAGGATGATGAAAGTCAACGAATGCATGAGCTCGGACGTGCAGGTCTGCTCGCCCGGCGACTCAATCGGCGACGCTGCGCGGATGATGAAGAAGATCGACGCCGGCTTCCTGCCGGTCGGCGAGAACGACCGATTGGTCGGGATGATCACCGATCGAGATCTGGCGGTTCGCGGGGTCGCGGAGAACAGAGACTCGAAGACGCCGGTACGCGAGGTGATGAGCGCCGAGGTCCTCTACTGTTTCGAGGACGACAGCCTTGACGACGTCGCCTCCCAGATGGGGGCCGAGCAGGTCCGCCGGCTCCCGGTCCTCAGTCGGAGCAAGCGGCTGGTGGGGGTCATATCCCTGGGCGACATCAGCCAGGCCGTTGGCAATGGTTCCCAGGCCGCGGCGGCGCTGGCGGGAGTAACCGAACCGAGCGCGCGTCATAGTCAGCATTGATGTCCCTGACACGCCGTCGCTCTTCGCTGTGAGCGGCGGCGCGAACGGGACCATCGAGACGGCGGCGTCGTGGCCTCCTGGCCGGCGCCGCTGTCTTTATGGGGCTCAGCGCGAGGCTGGCGGCGGCGCGGCGTCCAGCGCCTTGACCACCTCGCGCGCGGCGGCGATCTGAAGCACGGCGCTCTGTTGGGCCGCGAACAGGTCCCGCGCCTTGGCGGCGTCGGCCATGGCGGTCAAGCTGGCCTGCATCGTATTCGGGATCGATTGGGCGCTCAGCAGCGGCGCCGTCTGCCGCCATTGTTCGTCGGCGGCTGCGGCGGCGGCGGTCAGGGCGGCCCAGTCCGTCGGCTTCGCCCGCGTCAGCGCCTGATAGCGCTGGCCCGCGATGAGCAAGAGTTCCGCCGAAACCGGAGGTTTCGCCGTGGCGGCGTCCTGCGCGGCGATCAGATTGCGCTTCGCTTCCAAAGAGGCCAGGGCAAACGCCGTCCGGTCCTCTGCCTTGCGGGCCCGGTCAAGCTCTTGCAGCGAGCGGTCGAGATCGACGGCGCCGGCCGGCGACAAGCGCGCGCGGGCTTCGCTCGCCGAGGTCATGGCGCGTGTATGCAGACTGTCGATCTCCGCCCAGGTCGCGCCGGTGGAGCGCTCGACCATCGCCCCGAAATCCGCAGCCGCGCTTCGCAAGGCGGGATTGGAGGCGGACGCGGCGGCTGGCGGCGTTTCCTGGGACGTTTCGGGCGCCTTGCGGTCGCATCCGTAGGCGAGGAGCAAGGCCGCAAGCCCCGACGCCGCCAGCGTCCTCAGGACAGGGTGATTTCGTCGCGCCATGAGAGATGTCTCCTAATCCCTTCGCTGGGCGAGGCTAGGCGACTACGCGGCGCGTTGATTTGACCGTCGTCATTTTTAGTCAGTCGGCCGAGGCTCCATGGCTCATTGTGGAGCGTTCCGGTGATGCTTGATGCGCCGTCGGCTCCTTCACCGCGGCCGCAATGGTTTCGGGTTGGCGTTGGCGAGGTTCCAGGTCGGCGCAAAGCCGGCCGTCGTTCGCCGAAGACCTAAGGGATTTTGATTGCAAGTCGCTCGCAATTGCATTTAAGGGCGGGGCCTTCTTCAGGAGCCCCCATGCCTCTCTTCTCGCCCCTTCCGTCGTTGCGCCGATCCTCGGGCCTTGTCGCCGTCTCGGCCCTGCTGGCCGGGACCGCCTTCGCCTCGACCGCCGCCGCCCAGACGGCGCGGCAGGAGCCCGCGGCGAGCGAAGTCGAGGACGTGGTGGTGACGGCGGCGCGGACCATCCTGCCGGCCAGCGCCCTGCCGATGACGGTGGATGTCATCGATCGCAAGACCCTGTCGGAACAGGTGGCCATCAGCGGTTCGGTGATCGACGCGGTCTCGACCCTGTCGCCGTCCTTCTCGCCGACGCGGCAGAAGCTGACCGGATCGGGCGAGAGCCTGCGCGGCCGCTCGCCGCTGTTCGCCATCAACGGCATCCCGCAGTCGACGCCGATCCGCGACGGCTCGCGCGACGGCTATACGATCGACCCCTTCTTCGTGGACCGGGTCGAGCTGATCTACGGCTCCAACGCCCTGCAGGGCATCGGCGCCACCGGCGGCGTGGTCAATCAGGTGACGGTGGGCGCGCCGACCGAGGACGGCCTCAGCGGCCGGATGCTGGCCCAGGTCTCCAGCTCGGGCGGACCCGAAGGCGACGGGATCGGCGCCAAGCTGGGCGGTCTGGCCGCCTATCGTCATGGCGATTTCGACGGCGTGTTCGGCGTCGCCTATGACCAGCGCGGGGCCTTCTATGACGCCAACGGCCGCCGCATCGGCGTCGACAACACCCAGGGCGAGGTGCAGGATTCCAAGGCTCTGTCCTTCTTCGGCCGCTTCGGCTGGGACCTGACCGACACGGTGCGCCTCGACCTTCTGGCCAACCGCTTCGAGCTGAAGGGCGACGGCGACTATGTGGTCGTGGCGGGCGATCGCGGCATCGGTCGTCCGACCAGCAGCATGCGCGGCCAGGTCCAGGGCGAACCCGCCGCCAACCGGGTCGAGACCCTCTCGGCCTCGCTGACCGACAGCGACCTGTGGGGCGGCGACTTCAGCGCCCAGGTCTTCTTCAACCGCACGCGCGACACCTTCGGCGGCGACCGCTCCGCCACCTTCCAGGACGCCAGCATCGCCCCGATCGGGACCCTGTTCGACCAGTCGTCGAACCGTTCGCGCAAGCTGGGCGCGCGCGCCAGCTATGAGCGGGCTGTACCGGGCGTGCCGTGCCTGACCGCGACCCTGGGTCTGGACGCCTTGAAGGACCGCACCGAGCAGCGGCTGATCGCCACCAACCGCGCCTGGGTGCCGCCGACCGAGTTCCAGAGCCTCGCCCCCTTTGTTCAGGCCAATATGCGTCTGTTCGACGGCCGGGTGCGGCTGGCCGGCGGCGTGCGTCAGGAGAACGTCGAACTGTCGGTCGACGACTTCACCACCCTGGCCTCCTACGGCTCGCGCCGGGTGACGGGCGGCAAGCCCAAGTTCGAGGCCACCCTGGTCAACGGCGGCGTGGTCTATGAGCCGCTGGACGGCGTGCGCGCCTACGCCAGCTACGCCGAGGGCTACACCGTGCCCGACGTGGGCCGCATCCTGCGTTCCATCAACGTCGACGGGGTCAAGGTCGACGGCTTCCTCGACATCAGCCCGGTGGTTTCGGACAATCAAGAACTGGGGCTGGAGGTGAAGCGCGGGCCGTTCGAGGCCGGGGCGACCTACTTCTGGTCCTCGTCGGACCTGGGTCAGTTCCTGGTCCGCAACGCCGACGGCGTCTACGACGTTCAGCGGCAGGCGGTCGAGATCGAGGGACTGGAGCTGAACCTGCGCGCCCGCACCCCGATCGAGGGGCTGACGGTCTCGACCGGCTATGCGCGCCTGCGCGGCCAGACCGACACCAATGCCGACGGTCGGGTGGACAGGGATCTGGACGGGGCCAACATCTCGCCGGATCGCATCAACGCCGCAGCCGTCTACGCCAACGGCCCGCTGTCGGCGCGCCTGCAGGTCCAGACCTATCTGTCGCGCGACTTCGAGGGCGGCGACGTGCGCAACAATTTCGAAGGCTACACCGTGGCCGACGCCTATCTGCGCTACGACTTCGCCATCGGCGGGGTGTCGCTGGCGGTGCAGAACCTCTTCAACGAGGACTATGTGACCTACAGCTCCGACACCAGCAATCCGACCGACAACCTGCGCTACTTCGCCGGGCGTGGGCGCTCCTTCACCCTCGGGTGGGACCGTCGCTTCTGATGCGTCTGGTCCGACTGGCGCATCGCTGGACCGGGGGGCTGATCGGCCTTTTGCTGTTCGTCCTGGGGCTGACCGGAACCGTTCTGGTGTTCAAGGACGACTGGCTGCGCGCCGTCGTGCCCCATGCAAGCGAGGCGCGGGTTTCGGACCCCAAGGTCATCGGCGCGGCGCTGGATCAGGCCTTCGCGGCCTCGGACCGGCCGCGCTCGGTCATCCTGGCCACCGACCGGCTGGGAATCTACCGGCTGAACTATGAGGACAAGACGCGCGGCGCCTATGCGACCCAGGCGGGTCAGGTTGTGGCGCGCTGGGAGAGCCTGTGGGCGCGGCCCGAACTGTGGCTGTTCGACCTGCACCACTATCTGCTGATCGGCGACGCGGGGAAGACCATCGCCGGGATCGCGGGGCTGGCGGGTCTGGGCTTCGTCGTCACGGGGGTGATCCTGTGGTGGCCGACGCGCCGGACCTTCGTCTTTGCGGTTCTGCCGAAGGTCTGGAAGCGGCCGGGGATCATCAAGCACCATCGCGACATGGGGGTGTGGAGCGCGCCCATGCTGGCCCTCATCCTGACGACCGGCGCCGTCCTGGCCCTGTCGCCGCTGTATGACGGTCTGGCGCAGGCTCTTTCGCCGCGCGCGGACCTGGAAGCGGTCATGGCCCAGCCCGAGCACGAGGGCGGACCTCTGTCGCCCGATCTGAACTGGCCCGCCATGATGACGGCGGCCCAGGCCCGCTTCCCCGACGCCGACCCGCGCATCGTCTCCCTGCCGACCAAGCCGGGTGGGCTGATCGGCCTGCGGATGCGGCGGGCGGCGGAATGGCTGCCCAACGGCCGGACCCAGGTCTGGTTCGATCCCGCCGACGGGCGGATCGTCGGATCGCGCGACGCCCTGGCCCTGCCGCTGGGCCTGCGGGTGGTCAACGCCCAGTATCCGATCCACGCGGCCAAGGTCGGAGGGCTGGCCTATCGGCTGGTCGTCGCCATCGTGGGTGTATCACTGACCCTTCTGGGCTCTCTGGCCGTCGTGACCTTCTGGTCCAATCCGAGCGGGCTCCCGAAGCGGCGACGGCCAAGAGCGCGGCCTGTCTGAGCTGTCCGGGCAGTGGACGTGGTCTGAAAACGGGGCGCTCGCCGTCGCGGGGCCTTAGTCCAGCGTGGTACGGGATCGGGCGAGGGCCAGGCCGGAGATGATCAGGGCGAACAGGGCCAGGGCCAGAAGGTTGGGGCCCATGTCCGACAGGGTCTGCTGCTTGAGCAGGGCGCCGCGCACGATCCGGAGGAAATAGGTGACGGGCAGAACCTCTCCGATGCGCTGGGCCCACTGGGGCAGGCCGTAGAAGGGAAAGGCGAAGCCCGACAGGAAGATCGACGGCATCATGTAGAAGAAAGACATCTGCATCGCCTGAAGCTGGCTCCTGGCCAGGGTCGAGATCAGATAGCCCAGCGCCAGATTGCCCAGGATGAACAGCGCCACCCCGCACGTCAGAGCGAACCATCCGGCTGCGGTCTGGGCCATGGGGACGTCGAACAGGAAGCGCGCCATCGACAGGATGACGACGGTCTGAACGACGCCGACCAGGACATAGGGCGTCAGCTTGCCGATCATGATCTCGATCGGCGTGGCGGGGGTCGAGAGCAGGGCCTCCATCGTGCCGCGCTCGCGTTCGCGGGTCACGGCCATGGCGGTCATCATCACCAGGGTCATGGACAGAATGGTCCCCAGAAGACCGGGCACGATATTGTAGGCCGTGAGGTTCTCGGGATTGTAGAGGCGGTGGATCACCACCTCGAACGGCGGTGAGGGCGACGGCTTGGCGGCGGCGCCGACCAGTTGGCGGTCCAGCGCATGGTCGGGCAGGGCGGCCACGGCGCTCAGCGCCCCGGCGGCCGATACGGGGTCGGAGGCGTCCACCTCGGCCAGAATCTGGGCCTTGTCGCCCCGCAGCACGCGTTCGGTGAAGTCGGACGGAATGGTCAGGCCCAGCATCACCTGGCCGCGCCGCAGCAGGTCGTCCATCTCGCCATCCGAGCGGGGCAGGTAGCGCACGTCGACGTAACTGGTCCGCTCCATTGCCGCGACGACGGCGTCGGCGGTCGCGCTGTGGTCGCTGGCGAAGACCGCCGCCGGCAGGTGCCGAGGGTCCGTGTTGATGGCGTAGCCGAACAGCAGCAGCTGCACGAGCGGCATCAGCAGGATCATGGCGTAGGTGATCCGGTCCCGGCTGAGCTGGGTGAACTCCTTGGACAGGACGGCGTAGATTCTGAGCAGGGAGGCGATCATCGCGGGTCGCCCATCAACTGGATGAAGACGTCTTCCAGCGAGGGTTTGACCTCGACCCACTGGTAGGGGGCCTTGCGATAGGGGGCGATCGCCTGTTCCAGCGCCGCGCGGTCGACGCCGCTGACGTGCACCGCCGCGCCGAAGGCCGAGGCGCTCATCACGCCGGGCTGATCCGCCAGCTGGTGGGCCAGATGGTCGATGCCGGGGCCTTCGCCGTTGAAGGTGATCAGGCGCGAGCGGCCAATGATCTCCTCGCCCGTGCCGCGCGCGATCAGTTGGCCGTTCAGGATATAGCCGATGTCATGGCAGCGCTCGGCCTCGTCCATGTAGTGGGTGGAGACCAGCACCGTCAGACCCTCGGCGGCCAGGGCGTGGATCTCGTCCCAGAACTCGCGTCGGGCCTTGGGATCGACCCCGGCGGTCGGCTCGTCCAGCAGCAGAAGCCTAGGTTCATGCAGGGTCGCCGCCGCCAGGGCCAGCCTCTGCTTCCAGCCGCCGGACAGGGCGCCCGCCAGCTGGTTGCGGCGATCCGCCAGCCCCAGCCGCTCCAGGGCGCGATCCACCCGGCCGGCGCGGTCGTCCAGCCCATAGACCCGCGCCACGAAGGTCAGGTTCTCGCTGATGGTCATGTCGTCGTAGAGCGAGAACCGCTGGGTCATATAGCCGGTCTGCCGCTTGATCCCGGCGCTCTGGCTGCGGAAGTTCAGGCCCAGAACCTCGCCCTCGCCGCTGTCGGGGGTCAGCAGGCCGCACAATAGGCGCAGCGTGGTGGTCTTGCCCGAGCCGTTGGGGCCCAGGAATCCGGTGATCCGCCCCTCGTCCACGGCGATGGCCACGTCGCGCACCACGTGCTTGTCGCCAAACGACTTGTTCAGACCCCTGACGTCGATGACCTGCGTCATCGACCGGCGCGCCCCGTCGGAGGAAGGGGGGTGACGTCGACCGGCTGGCCGGGCCTCAGGCCGCGCGGCGTCGAGGGCGCGGCTTCGACCAGGAAGACCAGCTTGTCGCGGGTGGCCAGGCTGTAGATGATCGGCGGGGTGTATTCCGGGCGGCCGGCGACATAGTCGACGCGCGCCGTCATGCCGGGGGCGCAGCCGTCGCAGCCGACGGCGACCATGGTCCCTGGCGGATAGGCGTTCACCATGGCCTCGGGCAGATAGAAGCGCACCTTGATCTGATCGTCGGGGATCAGGCTGACCACCGGGGCGTTGGCGGCGACCCATTCGCCCGCTTGATACATGACGTCCTCGACCCGCGCCGCGACCGGGGCGACCGGCGCGAGCTGGCTGACCTGGCGGCGGGCGTCGACGACGCCGGCTCGACTGCCTTGAACCCCGGCCCGGCTGGCGGTGATGCGAGCAGCGGCGGCGGTCACGTCGGTCTGGGCGGCGTCGCGCTGGCGCTGGGCGCTGATCGCGGCGGCGCGGGCCTGATCGATCTGCTGGCCGGCGACGGAGCCGGCCTTCTCACGCTCAGCGGCGATGAAGCGGGCCAGGTCCGAGGTCGTGCGCGTGACCTCGACCTGGGCGGCGGCCAGGGCAGCGCGGGCCTTGTTCAGGGCGGCGGCGTCGGCGGCCAGCTGAGCCTGACCCTGATCGACCTGGGCGGCGGCCTGATCGGCGCGGGCGTCCAGGGATGTCGGGTCGATGCGGAACAGGGCCGCGCCCGCCTCGACCCGCTGGCCGCGCACGACGCTCAAGCTGTCGATCGCGCCCGCGACGGGCGCGGACATATAGAGGTTCCGGGTCACGACATAGCCGGTGAAGACGGGCGGGCGGTCCTGCCGACGGCTGAGCAGCGCCCAGGCCAGAAGAACGCAGACCGCTGCGCCGACGATCAGGGCGATGACGAGGGTTCGGCGGTGGCCGCCCTTCTGGCGTCTGGAGGCGTCGGCCACCTAGAACCCTCCTGCATCGGGGTGGCGGCGTTCGTCCCAGCCGCCGCCCAGCGCCTTGTAGAGCGCCACCACGTCCTGATCGGTCGCGGCCCGCGCCTGGGCCAGGCCGTCGGAGGCGTCCAGCAGCGAGGCGCGCGCCGCCAGAAGGTCCAGCCCGGTCGCCAGTCCGGCGTTGCTACGGGCCTGGACGGTGGCCAGCTGGTCGCGGGCGGCGCCCTCGGCGGCCCGGAACTGAGCCTCGCGGGCGCGGTCGGCCTCCAGTCGGCTCAGGGCGTCCTCGACATCCTTCAGGGCGACCAGAACGACGGCCTGATAGGCCAGCAGAGCTTCCTGGGCCTGGGTCCGTCGCAGGTCCAGGGTCGCGCGTCTTCGGCCGCCGTCCAGCAGGGGCAGGACCAGGCCCGCGGCGGCCGTGGGCTGTATGCTGTCGGCCGAGATCAGCTTGCTGAGCGAACCGGAGACCAGGCTGACCGCGCCTGTCAGGCTGATCGAAGGATAGAGGTCGGCGGCGGCGACGCCGATGTCGGCGGTGGCGGCGGCCAGATCGCGCTCGGCCGTCCGTACGTCCGGTCGTCGCCGCAGCAGGTCGGAAGGCAGGCCGACGGGAATGGCGCCGGGCGTCGAGGTCGCTGTCGGCGGGGCGGCCAGTTCGGCCATCAGCGCCAGCGGCGGGCGGCCCAGCAGGACGGCCAGGGCGTGGGTCTGGGCGGCGCGTCGGGCGATCAAGTCCTGACGCGCGGCGGCGGCGGCGGCGATGTCGCGTTCGGCGCGGCGCTCGTCCAGGGTCGTCGTCAGACCGCGACGGCGGCGAACCTGATGGAAGGCCAGGGCTTCGGTCTGCAC
>NZ_JBOHLI010000038.1:0-33203 GCF_050729455.1 Brevundimonas sp. | reverse complement strand
CTCGGAAGACCCGGCGTCATCCTCGACCATCGGCGCTTCAGCGACGGGCGTCGGCGCCGGCGCCGGAACCGGCTCGGGAGCAGGGGCGACGACAGCCGGTTTGGCCAGCGCGCGCGTGATCGTGGCGCGCGCCTCGGGCGCCAGGCCGACGGGCGCGGCTTCCGCCGCCGCGCCGCGCGGCAGGACCAGGGACAGGGTAAAGATCGACCCCTGGCCCGGCGTGCTGCGCACCGTCAGCCGTCCGCCCATCAGTTCGATCAGGTCGCGACTGATGGCCAGGCCCAGGCCCGATCCGCCAAACTGGGCGGCGACGCCGTCGGCAGTCTGGTCGAAGGCGGTGAAGAGGCGGCGCTGCTGTTCCACCGTCATGCCGGGGCCGGTGTCCTCGATGTCGATGAGCAGGGCATGGGCGCCGTGTTCGTCGGACCAGGATTGCAGACGCAGGGTGATGGTCCCGGCATCCGTGAATTTCATGGCGTTGGAGATCAGGTTGTTCAGCACCTGACGCAGCCGCATGGCGTCGCCGCGCACCATCTGGGGCAGGAGGCGGGCGCCCTCCATCCGTAGGCGCAGACCCTTGGCGCGTGCCGGAGCCTGCCAGAGGCGGGCGGTCTGGGACAGCAGGATTCGCAGGTCGAAATCGCGGCTGTCGACGCTCATCCGCCCGGCATCAAGCCGCGCATGGTCCAGCAGGTCGTCGAGCAGGGCTTTCATCATCAGGCCGGCGTCGGTGATCAGGGCGACCTGCTGGCGCGCCGCGCCGGGCTTGGCCCCGCGATCCAGTTCGTCGGCGCCGGTCAGGATGGCGCTGATCGGCGTACGCAGGTCATGGGCGACGGCGGCCAGAAAGGCGCTGCGGCTGGCCATGGCGGCCTCGGCCTCGGCGCGCTTGCGGTCGGCCTCGACACGGGCCTGGGTCTCGGCGCGGTTGGCGCGGAACAGGTGCTTGCGCGTGTTCAGGCAGAAGACGCTGTAGGACAGGATGCCGACGGCCACGGCGGTGACGGCAGGGGCCGGTGCGCCCTCCTGGACCATGAACAGCGGCGTCAGGGCGAAAATGGCCAACTGGGGCAGGACGGTGCAGGCGAAGACCCGCATCGACCCGGCCGACATGATCACGGAATTGATCATCCCCGCCGACAGGAGGACCGCGGCGGCCACTCCGCCCATCGGCCCGCCGACGATCCACAAGGGAATGGCCAGAAGGCCGAAGAAGCCGGCGTTCAGGATCAGCACCAGATTGCCATAGACGCCACGCCATCCGGTCGGCGCCTCGGTCTTGCCTGTGACGACGGGAGCGAAGACCTCGGCCTCGAGGAATTGGATCAGGACATAGATCACCAGCCAGGTCGCGCTGAATCGCCAGCCCAGCATGGGGCTGAGCACCAACGCGGTCGCGGCGCCCATGGCGAGGCGCTGCAACAACGCCTTGCGGCGCAGGCGAATAGCGGGCGCCCAAACGGACAGGGCGTCGTCGGCGGTTTGCGTCATGCGTCCTTCCGAGGAGGCGAAGTTCGCCTATCGGGACCATGATGGGCCTGCTTGCCCTAATGCTCCGTCAACGTGCGGCGCCGATCGCTTCGGAAAGTTGGGCGAAGCCGTCGGCGCGCAGGCGCGCGGCCAGGTCGCGCTTGATGCGGCCGATCAGGCCGGGGCCTTCATAGATCAGGGCCGAATAGACCTGCACCGCCGAGGCGCCCGCGCGGATACGGGCATAGGCGTCCTCGCCGCTCTCGATTCCGCCCACCGCGATCAGAGGCAGCCGACCGGCGGCGGCCTCGGCCGCGGCTTCCAGGGCCTTCAGGGCGAAGGGTTTGAGCGGCGCGCCTGACAGGCCGCCGGCCTCGCCCGCATAGCCGGACGTCAGCGTGGCGGGGCGTTCCAGCGTGGTGTTGGAGACGATCAGGGCGTCGATGCCGTGGGCGATGGAGGCCTCGACGATCATGCCGATCTCTTCGCCGATCAGGTCGGGGGCGATCTTGAGGAAGACGGGGGCTCCGTCGGCGGGCCGCGCCTCGTGGATCCGGCCCAGCAGGTCGTCCAGCGCCTCGCGGCCCTGCAGGGCGCGCAGGCCCGGCGTATTGGGCGAGGAGATGTTGATGGTGAAGTAGTCGGCCAGCCCCGCCAGACGCTTCAGGCCCGCGACGTAGTCCGCCGCCTTGTCCTCGGTGTCCTTGTTGGCCCCCAGATTGGCGCCGATGGCGGTGCGCTTGGGACGGTGGGCCAGCCTTGCCGCAAAGGGCTCCAGCCCTTCGTTGTTGAAGCCCATGCGGTTGATGATCGCCCGGTCTTCCGACAGGCGGAACAGGCGCGGCTTGGGGTTGCCGGCTTGCGCGCGCGGTGTGACCGACCCGCACTCCACCGCGCCGAAGCCCAGCCGCGACAGACCGTCCAGCGCCTCGCCGTTCTTGTCGAGCCCGGCGGCCAGACCGACGGGGTTGGACATTTCCAGCCCCGCGATGCGGGTCTTCAGAATCGGATCGTCGCCGCCCGGCGCGGGCAGGGGGGTGACCTGCAGGGCGCGGATCGCCAGCCGGTGCGCGGTCTCGGGGTCCATCTGGCGCAGAAGAACAGCGCCGAGGTCGGTCAGGCTCATGGAAGCTCGCTCAGAATCATTTCGCCCTTGTCCGTCACCGACAGGGCGCGCGCGCCCCGCGTCGCCGCGACGGGCAGGGGGCCGTAGATGTGGGGGAAGAGGGCGCCGCCGCGCGACGGCTCCCAGATCAGGGTCTCGCCCAGCGCATCGAGATCGACCTCGACCAGCATCAGGTCGGGCCGGCCCGCATAATGCTTGGCGGCGGTCACGGCCAGCTGATCGGCGGCGGACAGGTGGATATAGCCGTCGGCGTGGTCGACGGGCGAACCGTCATAGGCGCCCTCGGCCAGGGTCAGCCGCCAGTCGGCGCGGCTCAGAATCTTGAAGGCCGTGGTCGGCAGGTCGGTCATTTTTCGAGGTCGTGCGGGGTCAGGAAGCCTTCGTAGGCGCAGCGCCCGGCGACATCCACGGTGAAGACGGCGGCCGCCCCGGTGGGAAAGCCGCCGCTCATCTTGTCCAGGACGCTGGGCGAGGCGGCGCTCTCGATCAGATATTCGACCGCCAGCTGGTGCACGCCCGGATTATGCGCCACCAGCAGCAGACAGCCGGCCTCGTCCTCGGCGGCCTCGATGGCGCGACGCAGCGTATCGGCCGAGGCGTTGTAGAGGGCGGGAAGCAGATGCGCCTCGACATCGCCCATGGATTCGCTGACCGCATCCCAGGTCTGATGCGTGCGGCGGGCGCTGGACACCAGGGCCATGTCGGGGCGCAGCCCGCGTTCGGCCAGGGCGCGGCCCATCGCCAGGGCGTCGTCCCGGCCATGCTTGGACAGGGGGCGGTCGATGTCGCCGCCGGGGGCGGTCTTCTCGGCCTTGGCGTGGCGCATCAGGATCAGTCGCTGCATGGCCCTCGCCTTAAGGCCGTTTGCGCGCGGCGCCCATAGGCGGATGACCCGCCCGGGCCGCGTGACCCGCCCCGCCCGAGACGGGCGCCGGCGTCAGACTGGGCCGCGCCGCCAGCACCGCCTGGGCCAGACCCTGCGGCCGCACCCGTGCGTAGGACTGGCGCGAGGCCTCCAGCATGATCAGGCCCGCCGCACCCGGGAACACCCAGCGACCGATCTGTTCCAGCCCGTCGGCCAGCGGCAGCATGGGCCGCCACGGCGGGACATAAAGCGCCTGCGACCAGGCGGCGGGCTCCAGCCCGACCTCGCGCACCAGCCGCTCCAGCTGGCTGCGGGTGAAGGGGCGGCCGTGGCCGAAGGGGGTGGTCTCGGCCCGCGCCCACAGGCCGCCCCGCGCCGCCGTGGCCAGGATGATCCGTCCCGCCGGGGCCAGGGCCCGCACGGCCTCGGTCAGCAGGGCCAGGGGATCGTCGGCCTCCTCCAGCGCATGGACCAGCAGGATGCGGTCGAAGGTTCCGGCCGCGAAGGGCAGGCGCTTGTCGTCGACCAGGACGGTCCGGTTGCGCCCCGCCGCGGCCCATTGTTCAGCGCCCTGTCCGCCGGGCATGGCGGCGATGACGCGGCGCGCCCCGACGAACCCGCCCAGCCAAGGGGTGGCGTAGCCGATTCCCAGAACGTCGCAGCCCGCGGCCTCGCCCCAGGCGTCGTCCAGCCGTCGGGCCAGCATACGCCGCACCAGCGCGCCGGTCGGCTCGCCGTAGAAGGTGCGAAGATCGTCGATGCTGCGGCGCATTTCTCTCCCTCACGCTCCATTCGCTGCGCTCATATCGCTCGGGGAGGGCGGCGAATGATCGCCGACGCCCGGTCGGACTTTGGGCAGCGGGTCGAGCTTTGCTCTCTCGCGCCTACTATAGTCCCCAGACGGCCCCCGCTGCTAGGATGCGTCCATGACCCTGACCGTGCGCCAGTTCGCCTGCCTGTCCGACAACTACGGCTTCCTGATCCGCGACGAGGCGACCGGGATGGTCGCGACCGTGGACACGCCGGACGCCGAGGCGATCCTGGCCGAGATCGAGGCGTCGGGCTGGGGGCGGCTGGACCTGATCCTCAACACCCACTGGCACCCCGACCACACCGGCGGCAACGAGCGGCTGAAGGCCGAGACCGGCTGCGAGATCGTCGGCCCGGAGGAGGTGCGCCGCGCCGCCCCCCTGGACCGCGTGGTGGTCGACGGCGACGTGGTGCGGCTGGGCGAGACGGCGTTAGAGGTCACGGCCGCGCCGGGCCATACCTTGGGCCATGTGGTCTATCGCTCGAGCGAGGATCAGGTCGCTTTTGTCGGCGACGTCATCTTCGCCTTGGGCTGCGGGCGTCTGTTCGAAGGCTCGCCAGAGCAGATGTGGGACAGCCTGAGCCGCATCGCCGCCTGGCCGGAAACCACCCGCCTCTACTGCGCCCATGAATATACGGCGTCCAACGCCCGCTTCGCCCTCAGCATCGACGGCCGCCCCGAAATGCAGGCCCACGCCGAGGCCGTCTTCGCCGCCCGCGAGCGCGGTCAGCCGACCGTGCCGACGACCGTCGCGGCGGAGCGCCGCTTCAACCCCTTCCTTCGCGCCGCCGACGCCGCCGACTTCGCCGCCCGGCGCGCGGCCAAGGACGGCTTCAGGGGCTAGCCCTTCGCCTTGCCGTCGATCAGGACGGCCTGTTGCCACCGGCTGGGCGCCTTGTCGGTGCGGTGGATGCAGCCGACCCAGCAGCAGGGCCGCTTCTTGCCCTCCAGCAGTTCTTCACTCGTGCGTTCGATGCGGCGCTGGCGGGTCGCCGGTTGTTTCGCGTCCTCGACCCAGCAGATGAACTCGTTGCGCCCCAGCGGCGTCAGGCCTTCCCACAACGCAAAGACCGCGGGATCGGCCCGCAAGGCCGCCTGAAGATCCGCGCCCGCGTCATGGACGACGCCATGAGGAAAATCATTCGCCATTTGAAGTCTCCGCCGTCGAGGAAGCTCGAGCTTGGTCGCGAGGCGCCGGAATGTCCACTGTCGGCTGGGAGGTTGAATTCAGCTAGGGGTGGAAAGCCTACCTACTTCCTCGTAGCGTCTTGGACCCACTGCATATTCCAGTTCTGGACGGATTTTGGGATGCTCCACATCGCCTTTGCAGCCATAAGCGCCATGGTGTTTCAGGCTGAAGCACCGGGAAGCTCTACAGCGTCGCCAACAAGTCAGCTTGCTGAAATCGAGCGGTCGTTCGAAATCCGAGGAGCATGTGAACGAGCTTTGCCGCCAGAAATGACCAGCCGCCTTCGAGAGCAGCTTGTCGAGTACGAGGACATCTATACGGCTAATGCGCTCATGATTGCCGCTTATGATAGAGGTAAGGGGTCCTCGGAAAGGGAGCCTGCGACACCAGAGCGTTGTCAAGCCGATCTACAAAAGCAGCTAGATAAGATCGGATCCCTGCGGGCTTCGGTGCGCGTAGATGCTCCTCAGCCCTGAGCTACGCCGCCAATCGCTGCATTTTGAGAATCCGCAACGGGTCGAAAACGGCCCCTCGCAATGTCCGCTTCCCGCCGTCAGTCCTGCGGGATCACCGCGCGGATGACGCGGGCCGAGGAGGGGCGGCCGGCGATGCCGCGGCGGGGGTCGACCACGACGCGCAGGTCGCCCTGGGAATAGCTGACGGACGAGCGGGCGCCCTCGACCACGGTGATGCTGCGCAGCCGGTCCAGAAAAGGGCGGGCGCTGGGCGAGCGGGCGATGCGGACCACGGCGTCGGTGGTGACGATCAGGGCCTCGATGCACAAGGCCTCGGACTGGTCGCCGGAGACGTTGATGCGTACCAGCCGGCCCATGGCCTCGCTGACCATGCCGCTGCGGCGGGTCATCAGATTGAACATCTGCACCGGGCCGAGGCTGGGCGGCTCCAGGCTGACGGGGGGGCCGGCCTGGGACACGGGCGAGCCGCCTGGGTTGCGCGTCGTATAGACGGTGATGCCGCCGCTGGGCGTGACGCGCAGCACCTGTTCGCCCGCGTCGTTGCGATAGATGGTGTCGCCGCGCGGCGCCGAGGAGGGGCGCAGGGCCCAGGTCTCGGTCGACCGGTCGAAACGCAGCAGGGTCAGCGACCCGGCCCGGTCCAGCACGAAGCCCTGGCCCGCTTCGGACACATAGCGGGCGGGGGGCGGCACAGTGCGCGTCACCGTCTGGTCGCGGATGACGCGGCTTTGTTCGGACTGGACGTTGGAGCGCAGTTGCGCCGCCGCCGGGCCGGCCGCCAGACAGGCGGCCAGAAGCATCAGGGCGGCGAGGTCAAGACGCACGCCCGCGACCGTCCGGGCGCGCGGCGCCGGGACGGCGAAGCATGGCGGATTCTCCGCCTCGACCTCGACCGTAGCCATCATGAGGAAAGTGGTGGAACGCCCGAACGGCGGATTTTAGGCAAAGCGGGTCTAGCCAACCAGGTACTGTCCGCCGTTCAGCGACAGGGTGCAGCCTGTGACATATCCGGCACGCTCGCCCGACAGCCAGGACACCATATCGGCGATTTCCTCGCCTTTTCCGAGCCTTCCGACCGGGATCTGGGCGATGATGCTGTCCAGCACCTTCTGGTCCATGGCGCCGACCATTTCAGTGTCGATATAGCCCGGCGCGATGCAGTTGACGGTCACGCCTTTGCGCGCGTTTTCCAGCGCCAGCGCCTTGGTGAAGCCGATCATCCCGGCCTTGGCGGCGGAATAGTTGGTCTGGCCGATCTGGCCCTTCTGGCCGTTGATCGAGGAGATGTTGACGATCCGGCCGAAGCCCCGGTCGCGCATCCCGTTGATTACCTGGCGCGTCATGTTGAAGACGCTGTCCATGTTGACGCGGATCACGTCGGACCACTGATCCGCGCTCATCTTGTGGAAGAATCCGTCGCGGGTGATGCCGGCGTTGTTCACCAGGATGTCGATGGGGCCCAGTTCGGCCTCGACCTCCTTCACGGCGCGCTCGCAGTCCGCAAACGAGCCGACGTTGCCCTTGATCACCATGACGCCCAGTTCGCGCGCCGTGATCGCCGCCGCCTCGTCATTGCCGGAATAGCCGGCGGCGACGGACAGGCCGTCTTCCCTCAACCGCTGGACGATCGCCTTACCGATGCCCCGGGTTCCCCCGGTCACCAGAGCCACACGCGCCATGATCCGCTCCCCTGTCTGGACGACGCCGCATCAACGTCGTCCTACCCTCTGGAACAAGCCTTAGCTTGGCAAGGGGCGAGGGAGAAGACGCCATTACGCGGCTTGATCAATCTGCGCCATGTCGATGACGAAGCGATAACGAACGTCGGACTTTTCCAACCGCGCATAGGCCTCGTTGATCTGATGCGGGGCGATGGTCTCGATGTCGCAGACGATGTCATGCTGGGCGCAGAAGTCGAGCATCTCTTGCGTTTCGCGGATGCCGCCGATCAGGCTGCCGGCCACGCTGCGTCGGCGCATCAGCAGGGGCAGGGCGAAGACCGGCAGGCCCTCGGTGGTCAGGCCCAGCATGACCATGGTCCCGTCGCGCGCCAGCAGGTTCAGGTGGCTGGCGATCTCGTGCGTGGCGGACACCGTGTTGATGATCAGGTCGAACCGCTCGGCCGCCGCCTTCATGGCGTCCTTGTCCGAGTTGATCAGGAAGTGCCGGGCGCCCATGCGCTCGGCGTCGGCGCGCTTGCGGTCCGAGGTCGACAGGACGCTGACCTCGGCCCCCATGGCCACGGCCAGCTTGACCGCCATGTGGCCGAGGCCGCCCAGGCCGACGACCGCGACCTTGGACCCCGGCCCCACCTTCCAGTGGCGCAAGGGGCTGTAGGTGGTGATCCCGGCGCACAGCAGGGGGGCGGCGGCGTCCAGCGGCAGGCTGTCGGGGATGGACAGGACGTAGTTCTGATCGACCGTGATCCGATCGGAATAGCCGCCCTGGGTGATGGTCTGGCCGACCGCCTCGCCCTTGGGATCGCGCGAGCCGTAGGTCTGGGTCATGCCGGGGACGCAATACTGCTCCTCGCCCGCCTGACACGAGGAACAGGTGCGGCAGCTGTCGACCATGCAGCCGACGCCGACGCGGTCGCCTGCCTTGAAGCGCGTGACATTGGCGCCGACCGCCGTGACGACGCCTGCGATCTCATGGCCCGGCACGATGGGATAGCGCGTGCCGCCCAGGTCGTTGTGCACCACGTGCAGGTCGGAATGGCAGACGCCGCAGTATTTGATCGCGATCGCCACATCGTCCGGCCCCGGATCGCGGCGGTCGAAGCGGTAGGGCGTCAGGGGCTGGTCGGCGGCGGTCGCGGCGAAGGCGCGGGTGGCGATCGGCATGGAGACGTCCTCAAGCTGGGCGGGCAGGCGCGCCGCAGATGGGACGCGCCCCGCGCCGTCGCAAGACGACCCGGCCCTATTTCAGCTTTGCGATCAGCGCCTGGGCCGCCGCCGGGTTCCGCACCTTGGCACCCGAGATGAAGTAGGCGAAGACGTCGCCGCGTTCGGCCCATTGGCGGGTCTGGGCGGCCACGGCGTCCAGCTCCTCGGAGGTCATGCCCGTCGGCTCGTCCTCGCGGCTGGACATCAGCCGGGCGTAGCTGAAGTCGGCGGTGGCCTCGTCGATCTGCGGCCAGGTCGGCTCCTCGTCGTCGACGGCGTAGACGATGGCCGCGCCGTATTTGGCCGCCAGATCATAGAATTCCTGACAGGCGAAGGTCGGGTTGCGGACCTCCAGGGCGTGACGCAGCCGCACGCCGTCCTTTTCCCGGGGCAACAGCTTGAGGAAGCCCTCGAAGTCCTCGGCGTCGAACTTCTTGGTCCCCATGAACTGCCAGTTGATCGGCCCCAGCTTGTCGCCCAGCAGGGTCAGGCCCTGCGACAGGAAGCGGTCGAAGCTCTCGCCGCCTTCGGACAGGACCTTGCGGTTGGTGCAGTAGCGGCTGGCCTTGACCGCAAAGACGAAGCCGTCCGGCGTCTCGTCGCGCCACTTCATCCAGCTGTCGGGCTTGAAGGTCGAATAATAGGTGCCGTTGATCTCTACCGAACTGGTGTTTTGAGCCATAAAGGACAATTCGTCCTTTTGTTTCAATCCATTAGGATAATAGCTGCCGCGCCACGGTTCGTAGGTCCAGCCTCCGACACCAACGTAAATCTTGCCACCCATAGCACTCTCCATGTGGCGATGATCGCAGGAAATCCGGATGTCGGCTACGGGATGGTAGCCTGACTTCCGCTAGGGGGGCGGTCGTTGCGCTTACCTGGCCAACGGATGGATACATCCAAGCTTTGGTGTCATGCTTAGCGAATGACGGTTGCTCGAGTGATCAAATGAAGCGGTTTTGCATAGCCATCTTAATGGCCTCCGTTACGGGCGCCGCTGAAGCACAGGCGGCAGGCGAGGTCGCAACGGACGCTGAAACGGCTCGCCTCAACGCGCTTACATTAGAGCAGGCCTTTTCGGAGTTGCGCGCGGACATGGACGAGTTCCCCGTTGAGGCCTTCTACTGGCTCGCTAGGAAATCTCTGGTGGATTTGTATTACCCGATAGACCTTAGAACCCCATTTGAACCTTTGGATGACGCTGCAACGATGGAATCGATCCGCCAGTTTGAGGCGCGCATCGGAGTAGCGCCGGACGGCATCCTTGCGCTGGGAGAATATTCTCAGCTTCAGTCTTATGCTCAACTCTCATCACTGACGCGACTGTTTGTTGGTGGCACGCTCTCAGTTTCGACGATTGGTGAATCTGTATTCGCCAGCGGAACGTGGAAGCTAGAAAATGAACTTCCTGCCTACCCTATAAATCACTCCGAGATTGTATGCTCCATGCGCTACGGGGAATGTACTGATACTTTCACGCAGATTGATAGCCCGCGCCTACGCGACGGAAAGATCACGACAAATCAGTACCAAGTCTTCTCCGGAAAAGACACTTATCAGATCGACAAATGGGAGGGTGGTGTAGTTGAGGCCTCATCAACCGGCGGGTGCCGACGCGTAAGGCTCACCATCAATACAAACACAAACCTTGTTTTGCAGACCACTGAAGACGCGGATCGCCTTGGCTGCGAGCTAGTTTTGAGCGACGGAAGATTGCCTCTGATAAACGGCGTTCGAGTTGCCGTGCTGCGTGATGGTTTCAAGACGCAGTGGGATCATTTTGAAGCAATCCGTTCTCAGATCGAGCCATTCCAGGGCAGCACATTCGAACAGCTCAGGGGACTCATGGCCGCCGCGTCCACCACACATTAGTCCGAGAGCATCAAAGCTATGTGCGCTTAGGTCGAAAGCGGTCGATTGGAACGTCCGCAATTGGCTCGGGATTGGCTTTCCCGAAAAATGATCAAGAAAATCAACGTATGAAATAGTGCGTAGCCGTTACATCGTGCTCGATCGAGGTCAGGGCCCGGCTGGCGAACTTCAGCTCGCGCTTCTGCGTCAGACCCTCGGGATAGAAGACCCCGCGCCACGGCTCGAAGGTCCAGCCGCCGACGCCGATGTGGATGGAACCTGTCATGGCCGAGCCTCCGTGATTGCCTGCTTCTTCATGCACCCGGCGCCGGCCCGCGAGCAACTGGCCGGATCAGGAGGCGGCGACTGCGGCCGCCGCCATCACGGAGGGGTTCACGATGCTGAGCCCGGCCAGGAAGAGATAGAGGGCGATGTGCAGGCCCACGGTCAGAGCGAACAGCCAGGCCCGGCGCGTCAGGGCCGCCGGAATGACGAGGACCAGATAGATGATCAGGTTGAAGCCGTAGCTGATCGCCACTTCCATGCCGTTGCTTTTGGTCAGATTTACGCAGACCGCACCGACCAGCATCATAAGATTGGCCAGGATCAGCAGCAGCATGACGGCGCGCTTGTTGGCCCAGAAGTGGGCGTCCAGGTTCTGCACTTCGTCGTCCGGCTCAGGGAAGATCAGACTGGTGGCGACGAAATAGATGGTGGCCACCACCAGTCCCGCGATCAGCAGGCCGTAGCTGTAGGGGGCGCTGCTGAAATTCATCCAGGCCGCGTCCCAGAAGGTGGCGATATCCAGGGCGACGAAGACCGCCAGCATGGGCGTCTTCCAGCCGACGGGCACGGTCTTGCGGTGCTTGAAGGCGCGCGCGACCCCGGTGGCGATCACCGCCACCGACAGGCCAAGCACCAGGCCGTAGAAGCTGAAGAAGAATTCGAATGCGCTCATGTCGGCCCCCCGCCGCCTCGCTTAGGGCTTGGGCGCTTCCTCGTCCATGTCGCGGGGCGGCGAGGCGTCGCCTCCGTCGGCCGGCTTCTTGCCGCCGCCGAACTTGATGACGCCGAAACCGAGCGCCAGGCCCAGCAGGATGCCGATCGCCATGTTGTCGATCAGGGCGCCGAAGATGACGCCGATGATCAGCCCCATGGGCAAGCCCACGACCACGGTCTTCTTCATAACACGCTCCCCTCGGCCAAACCTGACAGTGCATGAACCGCGCGGCGGCGCCTCCCGTCAAGCTGTCGCGCGATGGCGTAAGGCGGCGGCGGGGTCTATAGCGCCGCTGTCGTGGGAGTGTTGTGCGCGTGCCGGAACTGACGCCTGAGATCATCGCCCTTCTGGGTTTGGCGTCGGTGATCGCCGGCTTCATCGACGCCATCGCCGGCGGCGGCGGGCTGATCTCGCTGCCGGCCCTGCTGTCGGTGGGGCTGAACCCGGTCGCCGCCATCGCCACCAACAAGGTGCAGGGCAGCGTCGGCACGGCCAGCGCCCTGTGGAACTTCTGGCGAAAAGGACGCGTGGATTTCCGCCTGATCCGCTGGCCCCTGGCCCTCGTCGCAGTCGGGGCGGGGCTGGGCGCCTTCGCCGTGACCCTGGTGGACGCGCGCTGGCTGATGATCCTGCTGCCGGTGCTGCTGATCGGCATCGCCCTCTATTTCCTGCTCGGTCCCAAGGCCTCCGACGAGGACGCCCACGCGCGGCTGACGCCGCTGGCCTATGCCGTCGTGGCGGGCGGAATCGGCTTCTACGACGGCTTCTTCGGCCCCGGCACCGGGTCCTTCTTCGCCCTCAGCCTAGTCATGCTGCTGGGCATGGGGCTGACGCGGGCCACGGCCCACACCAAGGCGCTGAACCTGATGAGCAATGTCGTCGGCATCGTCGTGCTGGCGGCGGGCGGCCACGTGGTCTGGGCCCTGGCGGGGATCATGGCCGTGGGCCAGTTCGTCGGCGGACGGATGGGCTCGCACGCGGCCATGCGTTTCGGCCCGCGCCTGATTCGGCCCCTGCTGGTGATCATCTCCCTAGCCATCACCGCGCGGCTGCTGTCCGATCCGGCCAACCCGCTGTGGGTCATCGTAGCGGGTTGGGTGGGCTAGTTCGGAACCAGCATCGCCAGGGCGGTCAGCAGGTCGCGGGCGGTGACGGGCTTGGCCAGATGCAGGTCGGCGCCGGCGGCGCGGGCGGCGTCGCGGTGCTCGGCCATGGCGTTGGCGCTCAGCATCAGGATCGGCGTGCGCGGGGCCGAGGGGCGGGCGGCCTCGACGGCGCGCAGGGCGCGGGTCGCCGTCAGCCCGTCCATGCCGGGCATCTGCATATCCATCAGCACCAGATCGAAGGCGCCGGCCTCGAAGGCGGCGACCGCCTGGGCGCCGTCATCGACGGCGATCAGTTCGGCGGCGTGGTCGGCCAGGATCAACTGGACGACGCGCTGATTGATCGGATTGTCCTCGGCCAGAAGCACGCGCAGCCGTCGCGACGGCCGGGCGGAGGCGGCGGGGTCGTGCGCGTCATGGGCCGTGGGGCTTTCGGCGCGGGGCAGGGGCAGTTCGACGCGGAATCGGCTGCCGACGCCGGGAGTCGAGGCCGCCTCGATCCGCCCGCCCATCATCTCGGTCAGGAAGCGGCAGATCGACAGGCCCAGTCCGGTGCCGCCGAAGCGCCGGGTGATGCTGCTGTCGGCCTGGCTGAAACGCTGGAACAGCTGGGCGGCGTGGTCGGCGTCAAAGCCGACGCCGGTGTCCTCGATCTCGAACGACAGCAGGGTCGGGGCGCCGATCTCCTCGCTCAGGGCGAAGCGGACGCAGACCGAGCCCTCGGCGGTGAACTTCACGGCGTTGGACAGGAGGTTGCCCAGGATCTGGCCGATGCGGACGCTGTCGCCGACGAAAGCCCCGCGCACATGGGCCGGACGCTCGACGTGGAAGGCTAACCCCTTGTCCTCGGCCCGCATCCGTAGGGTTTCCAGCGGCGCGGCCAGGGCCTCGTCCAGGTCGAAGGGGCGTAGTTCCAGCTCCAGCTTGCCGGCCTCGATGCGCGACACGTCCAGGATATCCGAGACCAGCCGCTCCAGCGTCACGCCAGAGGCCGCGATCAGGTCGACCATCTCGGCCTGATCGGGCGACAGCGGCGTGCGCGACAGGGCGTCGACGATGCCGATCACCCCGTTCAGCGGGGTGCGGATCTCGTGGCTCATATTGGCCAGGAAGTCGGACTTGGCGCGGTTGGCGGCTTCGGCGGCGCTCTTGGCCTCGATCAGAGCCTGTTCTGCGGCGATCTTGGCGGTCACGTCGCGGGCCACGGCGTAGATGCGGTCGCCGAACCTCTGGGCCCGCCATTCCAGGGTGACGTAATGGCCGTCGCGGTGGCGGTAGCGGTTCACGTGACCCAGGACCGGGTCGCCGGGGCGACGGCCCTCGACCTCGACCACGCTGGCCCGCGTGCCGGGCAGGTCGTCGGGATGCACCAGGGTCAGGATGGCGAGGCCGATCAGGTCTTCTGGGCGATAGCCCAGGGTCGCGGCCCAGGAGGCGCTGACCCGGACGATGAACCCCGCCAGATCGCGGATGACCAGCAGGTCCAGCGACACGTCGAAGAAGGTCGCCAGGTCGGCCGCGTGGTCGCGCGTGGGCTGTCCCGTTAGAGATGGGACCGGGGCGAAAGACATGGGCGATCCTGCACGAACGGGACGCCATACCTAGACCGGGCCGGTTAAGGCCGCCTTGCGCCTCAGTAGGCGAAGTCGCGATAGATGCGGCTGACGTCGCCCTGCCATTCGCCGTGATACAGCTCCAGCAGGCGGTCGGCGGGGGTCACGCCGCTGTCGGCGATGTCTTCCAGTTCCGACAGGTAGCCGCGCTCGTCGACCATGCCGCCGCTGAAGCGGGCGCGGTTCTTCAGGCCGTGCTTGGCGATCTCGACCAGGTCGACGGCCACGTCGCGGACGCTGCGGCCCGCTACCTCGGCCTTGAGGCCCAGACGGGTCACGTCGCGGCGCAGGCGCTCGTGGTCGGCGATGTCCCAGTTCTTGCACAGGTCCCAGGCCGCCGCGAGAGACGGCGCGTCATAGAGGATGCCGGCCCACAGGGCGGGCAGGGCGCAGATGCGGCTCCACGGACCGCCGTCGGCGCCGCGCATCTCCAGATACTGTTTCAGCCGCACTTCGGGGAAGAGGGTGGTCAGGTGGTCGGCCCAGTCCTTGGCCGTGGCGCGCTCGCCCGGCAGGGCGTCCAGCTTGCCCTCGATGAAGGCGCGGAACGACTGGCCCGACAGGTCGACATAGGTCTCGCCGCGCTTGGCGAAATACATCGGCGTGTCCAGAGCATAGTCGGCGTAGCGCTCGTAGCCGAAGCCGTCGGCGAAGACGAAGTCCAGCATCCCGGTGCGGTCCGGGTCGGTGTCGGTCCAGACATTGGCCCGCGCCGACAGGAAGCCGGTCGGCTTGCCTTCGATGAAGGGCGAGCAGGCGAACAGGGCCGTGGCGATGGGCTGAAGCGCCAGCGAAGTGCGGAACTTCATGATCATGTCGGCTTCGCTGTCGAAGTCGAGATTGGCCTGAATGGTGCAGGTGCGCAGCATCATGTCGAGGCCCAGCGAACCCTTCTTGGGCATGTAGGCGCGCATGATTTCATAGCGGCCCTTGGGCATGACGGGGATGTCCTCGCGCCGCCACAGGGGGTCGAAGCCGGCGCCCAGGAAACCGAGGTTCAGCTGGTCCGCGACCTGCTTGACCTCCATCAGGTGCTGGCCGGTCTCCGAACAGATGTCGTGGATGGTCTGCAGCGGCGCGCCCGACAGTTCGAACTGGCCGCCCGGCTCCAGGCTGATGGAGGCGGTGAAGCCCTCGGCGTTCTTGCGCTCCAGGGCGATGACGTGCCCGGCTTCCTCGACCGGCGACCAGCCGAAGCGCTGCAGGCCGGTCAGCATGGCCAGGATGCCGTTATCGCCCTCATAGGCGGGGCGGCGCAGGGTGGACTTGTCGAAGCCGAACTTCTCGTGCTCGGCGCCGATGCGCCACTGGTCGGCGGGCTTCTCGCCCTTCGACATGGCGTGGATCAGTTGCTCTCTGGAAAGCGGCGCCGTGTCGGACATCTGTAACCCCTGCTGTCGCGGCTAGATGGGCGAGGATACGGTCCCGCTCAAGAGGGGGCGTGCAAACTTCTAACGTTCCCAGTCGCCGATGGCGGCCTGCCACAGGGTCAGGGCGGCGATGGCGGCGGTGTCGGCGCGCAGGATGCGCGGGCCCAAAGAGACGGCGGTGGTGAAGGGCAGGGCCCGCAGCCGCTCGCCTTCCTCGGGCGAGAAACCGCCCTCGGGACCGATCAGGATGGCCCACTTGTCGCCGCCCGCAGCGGTCAGGGCCGAGACCGCGGGCGCGCCGCCGGTCTCGTCGCAGAACATCAGGCGGCGCTCGGCGTCCCAGCCGTCCAGCAGGGCGTCCAGCTTGACCGGATCATCGACCAGCGGCACGTCCAGACGGCCGGTCTGCTCGGCGGCTTCTTCGGCGATGGCGTCCAGCCGGTCCAGCCGCAGCCGGTCGGCGTTGGTGCGGTGGGTCAGGGCCAGTCGCACACGCTTGGCGCCCAGTTCGGTCGCCTTCTCGACGATGGTCTCGATCCGCGCCTTCTTCACCACGGCGACGATCAGCTCCAGATCGGGGCCCTGGGTCTGTTCGCGCACCTGCACCTCGGCCCGCAGGATGACGCCCTTCTTCAGCACTTCGGCGACGCTGGCGCGCCATTCGCCGTGACGGCCGTTGAAGACCAGCAGGTCGTCGCCCGCCTTCAGCCGCATCACCTGGGTCAGATAGCGCGACTGGTCGAGGGTCGGGGCGACGGCGAGGCCGGGGGCGAGGTCGCCCTGAACGTGCAAACGGATCATGACGGGGATTTAGCGGGCGCGCGGGCGCGCGTCATCCCAGGCGGAAGCTAGAATGGCAGTCTGCTCCATCTTGCTGCTGGCCGATGCTTCCTTCACATATCTAGGATATCGAATGGGGGGCGTGAGTTGCTGCGAGAGTTGGAGCGCGTGCGGGCCCCTCGGCTGCCTGTCATGATGGGGGGTGAACGAGGGAGGCGAGCTCGATGCGTAAACTGCTGTCGTTGAGTGCAGGGGTTGTGATGCTGGTTGCTGCACCGATGGTCGTGGAGGCGTCGCCGGTTTTGACGCTAGACGTCTGGTCCGATCGGCCGGGCGGACGCGGAGAACAGGTTGAGCTGCTGACGATCGCGGTGGAACCTAGGGGCTCCGGAGCTGCCCGTCGGTTGGTCTGGATCGCCAAGCGCGAGCTCCTGACGGATGGCGCGACATCCTTGATCGACAGCGACCGTTGTCCGCAATTGAAGGCTGTGCTCCGGGGCTTTCCGGTCCACTCAATCGAAGGGCCTGACTTCGCTCTGGAGTATGAGAGCGCCGCTACCCGCCCGATTCCGCCCACGCGCAAAGACGGTTGGGACTATCGAATGCGTTGGAGCACGTTCGAGGGCGCAGACGTCTCCGTCACCCGTCTTTCGCAGTCGCTTTACGAATGGGCTGATCGCGCCCGCCTCGGCCTGACGCCTTGCTGGGACGCGGGACGAGTCGCTCCCCGCGCGTCGGCGGAGAGCGACTGAATTCAGATTTAAAGCGTGCGCGCGATCAGCAGCTTCATGATCTCGTTGGTGCCGCCGTAGATGCGCTGGACGCGGGCGTCCTTGTAGAGCTGGGCGATCGGATACTCGTTCATGTAGCCGTAGCCGCCGAAGAGCTGCAGCATCTCGTCGATGGTCTCGCCCTGGATGTCGGTGACCCAGTATTTGGCCATCGAGGCCGTGGCGGCGTCCAGCTGGCCCTTGAGGTGCAGGCCGATGCAGTGGCCGACGAAGACCTTGGCCACCGTCAGCTTGGTCTTGACCTCGGCCAGCTTGAACTGGGTGTTCTGGAAGTCGATCACCCGCTTGCCGAAGGCCTTGCGCTGCTTGACGTAGTCCAGTGTCGCTTCCAGCCCGCGCTCGGCGGCGGCCACGCCCTGGACGGCGATGTTCAGGCGCTCCTGCGGCAGTTGCTGCATCAGCTGGACGAAGCCCATGCCCTCGCCGCCGCCGATGGCGTTCTCCAGCGGCACCTTGACATCGTTGAAGAAGAGCTCGGAGGTGTCGTTGGCCTCCATGCCGATCTTGTGCAGGTTGCGGCCGCGCTCGAAGCCTTCGGCGCCGTCGGTTTCGAGGCAGATCAGGCTGGTGCCCTTGGCGCCTTCGGCCGGATCGGTCTTGGCGACGACGATGATGAAGTTGGCCAGCTGGCCGTTGGTGATGAAGGTCTTGGAGCCGTTCAGGACATAGTGGTCGCCTGATTTGATGGCGGTGGTCTTGATGCCTTGCAGGTCGGATCCTGCGCCCGGCTCGGTCATGGCGATGGCGCCGACCAGTTCGCCCGACTGCAGGCGCGGCAGCCAGCGCGCCTTCTGCTCGGCCGTGCCGTAGTGCCAGATGTAGGGCATGACGATGGCGTTGTGCAGGGAGATGCCGAAGTGGTCCGCGCCCTTCCAGCCCAGCTGGCGCATCAGCACGACCTCGTGACGATAGTCGCCGCCGAAGCCGCCGTCTTCCTCGGGCATGGACAGGCCCAGCAGGCCGGCGTCCCCCGCGTCGTTCCACAGCTGGCGCGGCACGCTGGAGTTGGCGATCCACTGCTGGAACTTCTCGGGCGGGGCGTGTTCGTCGACCCATTTGCCGACGCTGTCGGAGAAGAGGACGATGTCCTCGTCCTGCATGAAATCGGGTTCGGGCGTGTTGAGCACGTTCATGACAACTCCTTTCCTTCTCCCATTGGGAGAAGGTGGCCCGAAGGGCCGGATGAGGGGCGGGTGCGTGAAGTCGGCGAACGCCGTCCCTCACCCTTTCGCCTGGCCGATCGCTTCGCTCTCGGAGGCTCAAGCCCTCTCCCATAGGGAGAGGGCGGGCTAGATCAGAAGGCCTCGGCGGGCATCTGCATCAGCACCTCGGCGCCGGTCTTCAGCTTGACCAGGTGGGCGGCGGCGTCGGGCAGGATGCGCTCGACGAAGTACTGCCCGGTCTGCAGCTTGGTGACGTAGTAGGGATCGGCGTCGCCGGCGGTGATTTTCGCCTGCGCCGACTTGGCCATCTGCGCCCACATATAGGCCAGGGCCGTCAGGCCGAAGATGTGCAGATAGTCCGTCGAGGCGGCGGCGGCGTTGTCCGGGTTGGCCATGCCGTTCTGCATCAGCCACATGGTGCCGTCCTGCAGCTTCTTCTTGGTGTCGGCCAGACCGTCGACGAAGGGCTTGATGGCTTCGTTGTCGCTGTTCTCGGACACGAAGGCGTCGATGTCGGCGAACCAGCTCATGATGGCGCGGCCGCCGTTCGACGGCAGCTTGCGGCCCACCAGGTCGAGCGCCTGGATGCCGTTGGTGCCTTCATAGATCATGGTGATGCGGGCATCGCGCAGATACTGCGAGGCGGGGAAGTGCTCGGTGTAGCCCGAGCCGCCGTGAACCTGCATGGCCAGCGAGGCGACGTGGAAGCCCTTGTCGGTCAGATAGGCTTTCAGCACGGGCGTGATCAGGCCCATGTAGTCCTTGGCCTTGGTCGCCGTGGCCTCGTCCGAGGACTTCTGCAGGTCAGCTTGCAGCGCAGTCCACAGGATGAAGGCGCGGCCGCCTTCGACGAAGGCCTTGGACTCCAGCAGCATCCGGCGCACGTCGGGGTGGACCATGATGGGGTCGGCGGGGCCGTCCGGGTTCTTGGCGCCGGTCAGGGCGCGGCCTTGCAGACGGTCGTTGGCGAACTCAACGGCGGCCTGATAGGCGGCGTCGCCGATGGCCAGGCCCTGCAGGCCGGTGCCGAGGCGGGCCTCGTTCATGACCACGAACATGTTGTTCATGCCGCGGCCTTCTTCGCCGATCAGCCAGCCCTTGGCGTTCTCATAGGCCATGACGCAGGTGGCGTTGCCGTGGATGCCCATCTTGTGCTCGAGGCCGGCGCAGGCCACGCCGTTGCGCTCGCCGATGGAGCCGTCGGCGTTGACCAGGAACTTGGGCACCACGAACAGGCTCAGGCCCTTGATGCCCGGAACCGCGCCTTCGACGCGGGCCAGCACCGTGTGGATGATGTTGTCGGCGAAGTCGTGCTCGCCCGCCGAGATCCAGATCTTCTGGCCGGTGATGGAGTAGCTGCCGTCGCCGTTGGGCACGGCCTTGGTGCGGACCATGCCCAGGTCGGTGCCGCACTGCGGCTCGGTCAGGTTCATGGTGCCGGTCCACTCGCCGGTCGCCATCCGGGGCAGATAGGTCTGCTTCAGCTCATCCGAGGCCGAGGCCTCGATGCCGTGATAGGCGCCCGCCGTCAGGCCCGGATACATGGAGAAGGCGGCCGAGGCGCCGGCCGTGAACTGGCCCACGGCCATTGAGACGATGGAGGGCAGGCCCTGACCGCCGAATTCGGTGCCGAAGGACAGGCTGGTCCAGCCGGCCTCGACCATCTGATGATAGGCTTCCTTCCAGCCCTTGGGGCCGGTGACGACGTCGCCCTCGATGTGGCAGCCTTCCTGATCGCCCGGACGGTTGATCGGGGCGATGACTTCCTCGGCGAACTTGCCGCCTTCGGCGATGATCTGGTCGATCAGGTCGCGCGACAGGTCGGCGTCGGCGAAGTGGTTGGCGTAGCGTTCAACCTCCAGCACGTCGTGCAGGACGAAGGACAGGTCGCGGACAGGCGCCTTGTAGGCCATGATCAGGCTCTCGCTTTGAAGGGCTGGAAGTGGGTGTCGGGGTTGAGCCGTTCGCTCAGCAGGTTGGCGTATTCGTCGGCCCCCGGCAGAAGGTCGGGGCGGTGTTCGCCCAGCTTGGACTCCATCCAGGCGCAGGCCTCCTCGGCCGTCTGGATGGCGCCCTCGATGTCTTCGAGTTGTTGTTTCAGCGCCTCGACCTGGGCGCGGTGACGGCGCAGGGCCACGGCCATCTGATGGACGTTGTGATCCTTGCGGTCATACAGATCCAGCATCTCCTGGATCTCCTGCAGGGTGAAGCCGATGCGGCGGCCCCTCAGGATCAGCTTCAGTCGGGCGCGGTCGCGCGCGTCATAGACCCGCGTCTGGCCCTTGCGGGCAGGGGTCAGCAGACCCTTGTCCTCATAGAAGCGCAGGGCGCGCGCGGTCGCGCCGAACTCGCGGCACAGGTGCCGGATGGAATAGGTGCGGTGATCGTCAGCGGTCGCCATGCGTCACTCATAACTTGACGCGGACGTAAAGGGAAGCTTCTCGCGCGGGCCCTCGACAAGTTGTGAACGGGGAAGGCCCTCAAACGCAAATCGGCCGCGGAGAGCTTGCGCCCGCCGCGGCCGATCAGGGGAGGAAAACTATTGGGGTCGCCTAGTGGCGGCGGAACCAGAGCACCGGCGCCGTGATGGCGATCAGGACCAGGTTGGTCAGGGCCAGGCCGATGTCCAGGCTGAAGGCGTGGACGCCCAGCATGACGGTTTCGAGCGCCAGCAGGCCGGCGACGGCCGTCAGCAACAGGGGCCGTCCGATGCGCCACGAAATCAGCGGGCTGAGCACCATCAGGGCCAGAACCATCTCGGCGACGCCCAGGCCGCGCACGAAACTGACGCTGGCCATGGCGGGCCAGTTCATCAGCACCGTCAGGTTCTCCATCGACTCGGTCAACTTGGCGTAGCCAGCGGCGACGAAGAACATCGCGATCCAGCCCTGGAAGGTCCACAGGGTCAGGTTCAGATAGTCGGCTTTTGCGCGGGAGCGGGGGGTGAGGGTGGCGGAGGTCATGGCCGTAACCGGGGAGTTTGATTGGCAACAGTTGCTAGATCAGATTGCGCGGCTCCACATTCAAGGAACTGTAACAATCTGTGAACCGGGGTAGGCGCGAGCTGCGGCGGGGATGGGGCTGAAACCACAATTCCTCGTAACCCGACGCGGGTCGTCAAATGGCATTAGGCCGCGCGAAGCGGCCTGTCAACGATTGATGACATCAATTGATGACTTAGAGCGCCCAGGCGCTCCGCGCGGCGTCCAGACGGGCCAGTTTGGCGTGCAGCGGCGCCCAGTCGTCGCCTTGGTCGATGGCCGACCACAGGGCCTCGACCTCGTCGATCAGCATTTCTTCCGGCTCGGGGGCGGCGAACATCGGATGCTCCAGCCGCTCGGGGCGGTCGGGCTCGTGCTCCAGCAGGGCGAAGCGGAAGGCGTCGAAGGCCTCGCCCTGATAGATCTTGCCGCGCGCGCCGCCCAGCGCCCGCGCGCTCGAACTGAAGCCGCCGAACCAGTCGAAGAACAGCGGCTCCCAGCGCAGGGCCTCGCCCTTGTCGCGCAGCAGGGCCAGGCTTGCGTCCAGCAGTCTTTGATCGGCCGCCTCGCCCAGGCTCTTGACGCCCAGCCGGTTCAGGAAGGCGGCGCGCAGTTCGCGGATATAGGCCGGGCCGAACCCGTTCAGCGCCTCGGTCAGGGCCGTGACCTGGGGCTCGGCGACCAGTTTCAGACAACCGGCCAGCTGGGTCAGGTTCCAGAACACCGCCTCGGGCTGGCGCGCGAAGGCGTAGAGGCCCGAATGGTCGAAATAGGCGGCCGTGAAGCCGGGCTCGTAACGCGGCAGGAAGCGCCACGGCCCGTAGTCGAAGCTCTCGCCTGTCACGTTCAGATTGTCGGTGTTCAGCACCCCGTGGACGAAGCCGGCGGAAATCCATTTCGCCGTCAGCCGGGCCGAGGCCGCGACCACGGCGGCCAGCAGGCCGGGGACGTCGCCGACCGCGACCTGTGGATGATAGAGGCTGCGGACGTGTTCGATCAGGGCTTCGATCTGATCCTTGCGTCCGTAATAGGCGGCGCGCTGGAAGGTGCCGAAGCGGATGTGGCTGTGCGACAGCCGCACCAGAACTGCCGAACGGGTCGGCGAGGGCTCGTCGTGGCGCTCCAGCGCCTCGCCGGTCTCGACCAGCGACAGGATGCGGCAGGTCGGCACGCCCAGGCTTTCCAGCATGGCGGCGGCCAGCACCTCGCGCACCCCGCCCTTCAGCGTCAGTCGCCCGTCGGCGTGCCGCGACCACGGCGTCTGGCCTGAGCCTTTGGTGCCCAGGTCTAGAAGACGATCCTGATCGTCACGAAGTTGCGCCGCCAGGAAGCCGCGCCCGTCGCCGATCTCGGGGTTGTAGGTGCGGAACTGATGGCCGTGATAGCGCATGGCGATCGGCCCCGGCTGGCCGGGCAGGGGGGCGAACCGGCCGAAATGAGCGATCCACTCCTCGTTGCTCAGCGTCTCCAGCCCGACGCTCGCCGCCGCCCGGTCGTTGCGCACGCGCAGGGTCGTCTGGGGAAAGTCCGCAGCCTGTACCGTATCGGCATAGTCGGGGCCGAGGTCGATGAAGCGCGGGTCGGGACGATAGGCGGGGGAGACGGGCATAAGCCGCAGATGCGCGCTCCCTCGTCCTGACGCAACCGTGAACGGCGAGGGTTGAACCGTCGCTAGCCGTCCGTATTGTCACGCTCAGAGATCAGGCCTCTCGGTCCTTGCGGCGCGACGGGCCAGGCCGGCGCCGTCGTTCGATGCGCGAATCCGGTCCGGCGTCCGTCGATAACCTGACGCCACGACAGTCCTTTTGATTTCGGAGACCGCCGTGGCCAGAAAATCCACCCTCGAATTCCTCAAGACCGAAGCCGGTTCGGGCGCTGCGCTTGGTCTGGCCGCCGTCGCGGCCCTGATCGTCGCCAATTCGCCCTGGGCCGGCGACTATTTCGCCTGGCTGAAAAGCGTCCACGTGCTTCAGGTCGGCCCGCTGCGGCTGGAGGAGACGATCTCGGGCTGGATCAAGGAAGGCCTGATGGCGGTCTTCTTCCTCGTGGTCGGGCTGGAGATCAAATACGAGATCCTCAAGGGCGAACTGAGCAATCCCAAGAAGCTGGCCCTGCCGATCATCGCCGCCGTGGGCGGTATGGCGGTTCCGGGCCTGGTCTATCTGGCCGTCGCGGGCCTGCTGGGCGGGCCGGGGCAGGGCTGGCCCATTCCCCTGGCCACCGACATCGCCTTCGCCCTGGCGGTCTTTGCGGTGGTGGGCAAGAATCTGCCGTCGTCGCTGCGGGTCTTCCTGCTGACCCTGGCCATCGTCGACGACCTGGGGGCCATCGCCCTGATCGCCGTCCTGTTCAGCCAGGGGGTTCAGTGGGCGCCGCTGCTGGGCGTGGCGGGGCTGCTGGCGGCCTTCGCTCTGCTGGGCCGTCGCCGTCTGGCCGGGCCCTTCTGGGTGCTGGGCTTTGCGGCGGTCTGGTATCTGACCGTCCTGTCGGGTCTGTCGACCTCGCTGACGGCGGTGGCCTTCGCCATGATCGTGCCGGTCGAGCCGCGCCGCGAGACGTCGCAGAGCCCGCTGAAGGAGGCGATGCACGACCTGCACCCCTATGTCGCCTTCCTGGTCCTGCCGCTGTTCGCCTTCGCCAAGGCCGGGGTGTCGTTCGCGGGCCTGTCGCTGGAGCAGGCGTTTGCGCCCCTGGTCATCGCCATCGCGCTGGGCCTCTTCCTCGGCAAGCAGGTCGGCGTCTTCGGCGCCGCCTGGCTGGCCGCGAAACTGAAGATCGGCGACAAGCCTTCGGGATCCGGCTGGCTGCAGATCTACGGCGTCAGCCTGCTGTGCGGCATCGGCTTCACCATGAGCCTGTTCATCGGCGTCCTGGCCTTCCCCGGGGCGGTCGATTCGCCCGAACAGATCGAGGTCAAGCTGGGTGTGATCGGCGGATCGGTGCTGTCGGCCCTGGCGGCGGCGGTGATTCTAAACCTCGCGGGACGGCGTCAGCAGCAGAGAGAAGACGCGACGTCTGCCAAGTTGTCTCAGTAAACGTCGATAATATTGACCTTGCGTCATCGTTTTTTGTCGCTTTCTCGCCACATATAGAGCGAGGTTGGACGAAATCGCCGTTTTGGCGTCTCACGACTTCTTGTCGGTGTCTCAACCCTGGCCTACGCCTGTCATTGGAGAATTCACGCCGTTCAATGAGCGTGGATCGACAGGACAGGAATCGCCACGGTCGCCGCGGGCGGCCGGGCCACAGAGCCGGGGAGCCGCCATATGCGTTTCAACAATATTCTTCGCAGCACCGCGTCGGCCGCCGTCGTCGGCGTCGTCGCCTTCGGCTTCGCCGGCGCCGCGTCGGCCCAGGAAGGCCCGACCACGGTCGATGACATCATCGTCACCGCCCAGAAGCGCGAACAGAGCCTGCAGGACGTGCCGATCGTGGTCACGACCCTGTCGCAGGAGGCGCTGGACGGCGCCGGGGTGCGCGACATCAAGGATCTGCAGATCCTGACGCCGGGCATGACCGTCACCTCGACCCAGTCGGAAGCCTCGACCACCGCCCGCATCCGCGGCGTCGGCACGGTCGGCGACAACCCCGGCCTGGAAAGCTCGGTCGGCGTGGTCATCGACGGCGTCTATCGCTCGCGCAACGGCGTCGGCTTCGGCGACCTGGGCGAACTGAGCCGGATCGAAGTGCTGAAGGGGCCGCAGGGCACCCTGTTCGGCAAGAACACCTCGGCCGGCGTCATCAACATCATCACCGAGGCCCCGTCCTTCACCCCCGGTTTCGACGCCGAGGCCACCTACGGCAATTTCGGCGCCTGGGGCGTGGCCGGCTCGGTCACCGGCCCGATCAGCGACCAGATCGCCGGTCGTCTGTATGTGGCCAAGCGCGAGCGTGACGGCTTCTACGACGTGATCACCGGCGCGGGTCCGCGTCAGGAAAAAGACGACCAGAACCAGGATTTCTGGACCGCGCGCGGCCAGCTGCTGATTCTGCCCTCGGACAATGCGTCGATCCGCCTGATCGCCGACTATTCCAAGCGTGACGAGTACTGCTGCGTCTCGACCCAGCTCCGCACGGGTCCGACCTATAACGCCATTCGCGCCGTCGGCGGCGACCAGCAGGCGCCCGCCTCCGGCTTCGGCAAGTTGCCCTTCTCGCGCACGGCCTACGCCAACCGCAGCACCGGCCAGACCATGGAGGACATGGGGTTCTCGGCCGAAGCCAATATCGACATCCCGTCGTGGGACGCGACCCTGACCTCGATCAGCTCCTGGCGGAGCTGGGAGGGGATCAACGGCATGGATCTCGACTACACGACGGCTGACCTGCTGTACCGCGTGGACGACGGCAACTACGGCTTCAAGCTGGACAACCTGACCCAGGAATTCCGCCTGGCCGGGGCCACGGACGGGCTGGACTGGCTGGTCGGCGCCTTCTTCACCAAGGAGGACATCGGCCGCGCCGACAGCTACCATTACGGAGCCGGCTATACGCCCTATCTGTCGCTGCTGCTTTCGTCGCAGTTGAACGCGGCCAATCCGGCCTTCCCGGTCAGCCCCAACGACATCGGCTGCTTCAGCCGTCCCGCCCAAACGGCGCCGGGCCTGGCCGGATGTCTCGCCACGGGCGGGATGACGCCGTCGGGCCCGACCGCCGCGACCGGTCCGGGCTTCGGCGTCGGCGAAGGCGTTCGCGACCGCTACAGCCAGCGTACCGAATCCTTCGCCCTGTTCACCAATAATACGGTGCATCTGACCGACCAGTTCGATCTGACCCTGGGCCTGCGCTACACCCAGGATCACAAGCGTCTGCTGGCGATCCAGGACAATGTAGGCACGAACGGCGCCGCCTGCGGCGGAACCCTGGCCAACGCCGCGGCCATTCAGGGCCTGTTCGGTGCGGCGACCGGTTCGCGCCTGATCGGCAACATCTGTCTGCCCTGGGCCAATCCGCAGTTCGACAACCGCCGCCTGTCCGAAGAAAACACCGGCGGCGAATTCACCGGCACGATCAAGGCCAGCTATCGCTTCAACGACAGCGTCATGGCCTACGGCTCCTACGCGCACGGTTACAAGTCGTTCGGCTACAACCTGGACCGGGTGCAGAACGGCGTCACCCCGACCGCTTCGCTCTACTTCCCGGCCGAAACCGTCGACAGCTATGAACTGGGGCTGAAGAACACCCTGTTCGACCGCACCGTCCTGCTGAACGTCACCTACTTCCATCAGAAGTTCGAGGACTTCCAGCTCAACACCTTCCTCGGCACGGCCTTCGTGGTCGAGTCGATCCCCGAGCTGAAGTCGCAGGGCGTGGACGCCGACTTCGTCTGGTTCACCCCGGTCGAGGGCCTGTCGTTCAACGGCGGCGTTACCTACACCGACACCAAGTACGGCGATTTCGTCGCCGCCGATCTGACCAACCCCGGCAACTTCCCGCAGCTGTCGCTGCTGCCGGGGGCGCGGGCCTCGTTCGCGCCGGAATGGTCGGCCACGGGGTCGGTCGCCTTTGACCGCTCGATCGGCGCCGGCCTGAAGGTGGGCTTCAACCTGTCGGCCAAGTACACGACCGAATACAACACCGGGTCGGACCTGCTGCCCTTCAAGATGCAGGAGGATATGACCCTGCTGAACGGCCGCATCACCCTGGGCACGGAAGACGAACGCTGGGCCCTGGACGTCTGGGCGCAGAACCTGACGGACGAGGAATACGTCCAGGTCGCGATCAACGCCCCGCTGCAAGGCTCCGCCTTCCAGTCGACGGTCCAGCCGAACGGCACCTTCTTCAACCCGGCGCTGGACACCCAGACCTACAACGCCTTCCTGGGCCAGCCGCGCACCTACGGCGCGACTTTGCGCGTCAGATACTGATCGTTCGGCCTTCGGGCGGAACATAAGGAGGCGGGCCGGAGCGATCCGGCCCGCCTTTTTCGTGGCCGGGCTTCACGGGCGGGGCGGAGGCTTTGCGGCTTGCGCCTGATCGACGGGGCGACCAAGCTGCCGCGCCATGATGCTTCGCGACGTATTCATCACCGGGACCGGCGCCGTCCTGCCCGGCGAGCGGATCGGCAACGACCGGATGGAGGACTTCATCGGCCGCATCGGCGGGCGGGCGTCCGCCGTGGGACGACGCGCCCTGCGCTGGAACGGGATCGAGGGGCGGCACTACGCCCTGACGCCGGACGGGACGCCGCTGCACTCCAACGCCTCCATGTGCGCGGACGCCGTGCGGGCGGCGCTGGACGAGGCGGGGCTGGGCCTGGGCGATCTGCAGCATCTGGCGGCGGCCACGACCCAGGGCGACTATCTGGTGCCCGGCCACGCCAGCGCGGTGCACGCCGAACTGGGCGCGGGGCCGCTGGAGGCGGTCAGCTATCAGTCGGTCTGCGCCAGCGCCCTGATGGCGGCGAAAGGCGCGTGGCTGAGCGTGCGCGCGGGCGAGGCCGAGGTGGCCGCCGCCTGCGCCGGCGAGTTCTCCTCGCGCTGGTTCCGTCCCGGCTTCTATGAGGGCACAGCCCTGGTGGACGAGAAGGGGCGGACGCGGATCGAGGCGGACTTCCTGCGCTTCACCCTGTCGGACGGGGCGGGCGCCGTGGTGATGGAGCCGCAACCGAAACCCGAGGGCCGCAGCCTGAAGGTCGAGTGGATCGACCTGACCTCGCTGGCCGGGCGCTTCGATCCCTGCATGTGGGCCGGATCGACGCCCGAGACGCGCGCCGACATGACCAGCGCCTGGAGCCACGCGGGTCCTGCGGCGGCGCACGCGGCCGGGGCGGTGGCCCTGTTGCAGGACTTCGACCTGCTGAAGATCGTCATCCGGGCCTGGATCGGCGTCTGGCTGGAAAAGGTGGACGCCGGACGGATCGTTCCCGATCAGGTCGACCACCTGCTGTGTCATTACTCCGCGAAGTCGCTGCGTCAGGAGATCGTCGGCCTGCTGGAAAGCACGAAGGCCATGATCCCCGAAGAGAAATGGTTCACCACCCTGGCCGACAGCGGCAATGTCGGCTCGGCCTCGATCTGGGTCATGCTGGAGGCCTTCCTGAAGTCGGGACGCGGACGGCGCGGAGACCGGGTGCTGTGCATCGTGCCCGAGAGCGGGCGGGCGATGATCGGCTTCATGATGCTGGAGATGGTCTGATGGCGGAACAACAGGCCGAGGCCGCCGTGGCCGACACGCTGCGCAAGCTGGCGGTCGTCTTCGCCGATTTCGAGCAGCGGCTGGAGGCGACGCCCCTGATCCGCAAGCTGACGCGCGGGCGGTTCGAGATCGCCGACTACCACGCCTTCCTGATCAACCTGCGCCAGCAGGTGAAGGACGGGGCGTTGTGGATGAGCCGGGCGGCGTCCGACATCGGCGAGGACCATCTGGAGCTGCGCTCGACCCTGATGCGCCATGCCGTGACCGAGCACCGCGACTTCCGCCTGCTGGAGGCCGACTTCGTGGCCTCGGGCGGGCTGCTGACGGACATCCAGTCAGCGCCCAAGAACGTGGGGTCCGAAGCCCTGTCGGCCTGGATGTTCCATGAGGCGTCCAAACCCGATCCCTTCGGTCTGCTGGGCGCCATGTTCGTCATCGAGGGGCTGGGCTCGATCAAGGCGCGGCCCTGGGGCCTGAAGGTGCAGGAACGGCTGGCCCTGCCCGACGAGGCGGTGCGCTTCCTGCTCTATCACGGCGACAACGACGCCGAGCACATGAAGGAGTTCGAGGAGATGCTGGGCATGGTCCTGCCCGATCCCTTCATCGCCGACCGCATCGTCACCACGGCCAGGGTGACGGCCCGCCTCTACGCCCTGCAGATCGAGGAGATCGCGGCGTGAAACGACTGAAGCCGGGAGAGGACCCGTTCGACCCGGCGCGCTTCGACCCCAGGGATCCTGATCCGTGGATGGCGCTTTATCTGGACCATAGCCTGCCGATCGACGACGGGGCCAAGCGCGACCTGTTGCTGGGCGCCCGGTCGCGGTCGCGGCGCTGGTTCTTTCCGGTGGTCCGGCCGCTGGTCTTTCTGTTCTTCTGTCTGGTGAAGGTGCTGCGGGTCATTTCGCCCAAGCACCCCAACCTGAACGGCCTGCTGCACAGGACCATCCACTGGGGCCTGCGGACCTTCGCCACGCCCGAGGCCAACCGGGTGATCCTGCGCCACTTCCACGTCGGGTCCGAACTGACCGCCTTCGTGCGCGAGAACGCGGGCGTGGGCGACAAGGTGACCAAATGGCCGCTGACGCCGACGCGGCTGAAGGACATCGAGCCGGACCTGTTTCTTCAGCACGACCTGAACATCTTCAACTTCGTCATCGAGATGAACACGGTCCTGCGGGCCGAGGGGCGAGAGCTGACCCCGCCCGAACGCATCGACTTCTCCATGATCTCGGACGAATTTCCGCCGTTCGAAGAGTTTCCGCGCCGGTGGCATAACTTCGTCGACGTGCAGACGGCGGTGGAGTTCTACACCCCCATCTACGCCCTGATGCTGCCGCGCGACGACTTCGTGCGGGCCTCCAGCTCGCTGCAGCTGGACGAGGTGATGGCCATCTACATCGCCCGCATCCTGGGCACGAGCTACCATATGGCCTTCGTCAAGAACGGCCACCCGCTGGTGGCGCTGTCGACGCTGCAGGCGGGCTATCGGCTGATGATGCACGGGCTGGATTCGGAGGCCATGCACGGCTGGCTGCGGGTGATGAAGGCGCGCCAGGCGGCGGGCCTGCCTCTGGACCCGGCCAATTCCGGCACCCCGCATTAGGGGCTGGGCGCGGCGCCGCCGATTTCCTCTGGCGCGTTTCGCGGGCGCTGATAGCGTCGCCGTTATGAAAACGGCGCGTTCCTTCCTGACCTCCCTCAGCACCCTGGTGCTGCTGTCTCTGGTGCTGGGCCTGCTGGCCGGGGCGGCGGCGCAGCGCTGGGGCCTGCCGGGCGGCCATGTCACCGCCGACTTCATCCAGGCGCTGGGTCAGCTGTGGCTCAATGCGCTGAGGATGACGATCATCCCCCTGGTGTTCAGCCTGCTGGTGACCGGCATCGCCTCCATTGCGGACGCGGCGCGGACGGGACGGCTGGCGATGAAGGCGGTGGCCTGGTTCGGCGGCATGATTGTCTTTGCGACCGTCTATGCCGTGGGGGCGGCCTACGGCCTGCACGCCCTGTGGCCGATCGACCCCGAAGGCGCGCGCCTGTTGCTGGCCATCAAGCCCGAGGGGGCCGAGGGTCTGGGCGCCGGCGCGCCCTTCAGCGAGTTCCTGAAAACCATCGCCCCGGCCAACCCGATCCGCGCGGCGGCCGAGGATGCCATCCTGGGCATGGTGGTCTTCGCCGTCTTCTTCGGCTTCGCGGCCTCGGGCCTGCCCGACCGGCTGCGCGTGCCGCTGATCACCTTCTTCGAGGCGGTGGGCGAGACCATGATCACCATCGTCCGCTGGGTGCTGACGGCGGCGCCGCTGGGCGTCTTCGCCCTGTCGATCGGGGTGGGGCTGACGGCGGGGGCCAGCGCGGCGGGCGTCCTGCTGCACTATGTGGCTCTGATTTCCCTGGCCTGCATCGGCATCGGCCTGATCTTCTATCCGCTGGCGGTCATTTTCGGCCGCGTCAGCCTGGGGCGGTTCGCCCGGGCGGCGGCGCCGGCCCAGGTGGTGGCCTTTTCGACCCAGTCTTCGCTGGCCAGCCTGCCGGTCATGGTCGAGCGGGCCGTCGATCAACTGGGCGTCAAGCGGGCGACGGCGGGCCTGGTCCTGCCGCTGGCGGTGGCGGTGTTCCGCATCACCAGTCCGGTCGCCAACCTGGGCGTGGCCATCTATTGCGCCCACCTGTTCGGCATCGAGCCCTCGGCGGGCCAGTTGTTCGCCGCCATGCTGACGGCGGTGCTGATCTCGATCGGCACCGTGGGCCTGCCGGGCCAGGCCAGCTTCTTCGCCTCCATCGCCCCCATCTGTATCGCCATGGGCGTGCCGCTGGAGCTGCTGCCCTTGCTGCTGGCGGTCGAGGTGGTGCCCGACATCTTCCGCACCCTGGGCAATGTCACCGCCGACCTGGCCGTGGTCCGCATCGTCCAGGGCGGAGAGGTCGAGGATGTTGACTGAACGGCGGTTGACCAAATTTCGCCATTAAGGCCAAGCTTCCTCCGGGTGCCGGAGGAGTAAGGGTCATGAACAAGAAAATGGCGGGCGCGCTCGCCGCCCTGGCGATGGTCTGCGGCGCAGCGGCGCCCGCCCTGGCCCAGCAGGCCGCGACCATCGAGGCGCGCACCGCGCCCGGCGGCGTGATCGTGACCTGGCGGCTGGCCCAGCCGACGACGCGGGCCGTCTTTCTGAACACTCACGTCATCCGCGACCTGTGGACGGTGACGACGCCCGGCCTGACGCTGAAGGACGGCGCGGTCGAGAGCGAGGCGCCGTTCGCGACCTTCGAGATTCAGATCGCGCCCGACGCCGCCGAGGTGGACCGCACCTACATGGGGCTGTCGCGCGTGGGGGCGGGGCACGTCCTTTACGGGCCGGGGCTGGAATTGCAGGGCATGGACGCGGTCCTGACCGTCCGGCCGGTCGCGGGCGAGGCGACCCTGCCGACGGCCGACGCGGTCAAGGGCTACGCCTATCTGGGGCCGCAGGAGGCCGTCATGCGACGCGACGGGGCGGCTGTGGCGACCAGCGCCTCGGCCCCGCCGGCCCTGACGGTTCTGCTGCGCGACGGCTATTTCGCGGCTCAGAAATTCTATGGCGCGCGGCTGGGCCATGTCCTGCCGAACGAGCCGACACTGATCATCTCGACCGACAGTCCGGGGCCCACGGGCTTTCGCGGCGACGTGACCGACACGGGGGTCATCTCCCTGCGTTTCCATGGAGATATGTGGGCGTCGCCGCCGCCGGACGTGGCCGTGCCCCTGGGCACCTTCGTCTGGCATGAAAGCCTGCATCTGTGGAACGGCAACGGCATGAAGATGAAGGACAGCGGGGCCGCGCCCTGGCTGCACGAAGGCATGGCCGAATATGGGGCTGTGGTCGCCGCCGTCTCGACTGGCGTGATCGACGAGGATCAGGCGCAGGTGTCGCTGGCGCAACGGCTGAACGGCTGCCGAAAGACGCTGGGCGACGCCGACTATGACGCTCGGAAGCTGAAGTCGGGCTCATCCGTCTACGACTGCGGCGTCGTGGTGCAGTGGATCGCTGATCTGGAGGCGCGGCGGGCGTCGAACGGCGCGCGCGACATCTTTGATCTGTGGAAGACCATGCTCGACGCGGGGCGGGTGGGCGACGGCTACGGAGTGGCCGAATTCCGCGCACTGATGCAGCCCGACACTGCGGTCGCCGTCCTGTTGGACGGGCCGGGCGCGTCGCGCTGGGCCAGGATCGAGGCGCGGCTGGCGGCGCTGGGGGTGACGCTGGAGGACAGGCCCAGCACGGACGAGTATCGGGTGGCGGCCCTGTTTCATCTGAATGGCGAGAACTGTTCCGCAGGCTCCAACGGTTTCTACACGACGGAGAAGGGCATCAAGCTGGATACGGGCGACAAGTGCGGGCTGTTGTCGGGTGATCCCTTGCTGGCCTCGGTCGAGGATCATGACCCGGCGAATGACGCGACGGCCATGTTCTTCGCAGTCCAGGCGCGTTGCGCGGCGTCACAGCCGGTGCGCTATCGCACGCAGGACGGCAAGCTGATCGAGGCCCGGTGCGAGGCGCCGCTGATCGCGCCGAAGGCCTGGGCCGTGGCGGGCGCGCCGCCGTTGGCGACGCGAGCGC
>NZ_JBOHLI010000037.1:0-33481 GCF_050729455.1 Brevundimonas sp. | reverse complement strand
GGCCGAGGGTGCTGCGGCTCCGGCGGCTGAAGGTGCGGCTCCGGCCGCTCCGGCTGCGGCCCCGGCGGCGGCGCCCGCCGCCTAAGGCGCAAGCGTCAGTCGAACGATTATGGAAAGGCGGCCTTCGGGTCGCCTTTTCTGCGTTTGGGGCTCCCTCACATCCGCTCATCCCCGCGGAGGCGGGGACCCAGTGAGAGCCACAGGCATATTGGGTAGATATGCGCCTTCGACTTCGGCGCAGCGGTTGCAGCCAAAGGACTGGATCCCCGCTTCCGCGGGGATGAGCGGCGTAGAGTGGTTCAGATGCGGCGGAAAACCGCGGTGGCGAAGCCTTCGCCCGTCAGGCGCGCCTCGACTTCAGCCAGGGCTTCGATGACCACGCCGCCGCGCGCGCCGGTGGAGTGGATGACCTGATCGGCGTCGACCATGATGGCGGAATGGCCGGTCCAGTCGTGGTCGCGGTTCGGCGCCATCCAGACGACCAGATCGCCGCGCTGGGCGGCGTCGCGGGCGATGGCGCGGCCCAGATCGGCCTGGGCGTCGGAGCGACGCGGGCCGGGCAGGCCGCAGGCCAGCAGGGCCTGCTGCACCAGACCCGAACAGTCGGTCTCGAACGAGGAACGGGCGCCGAGCGCATGCGGGCGGCCCAGCAGGCGCTCGGCCACGGCGACCGGCTCGCGCTCGAAATCGCCGACGGGTTGCAGGTCGGCCTCGCTGACGCCCTCGGCGGCCTCGCCGACCAGGGCGTTCAGCGGCAGGGCGGCGGAAACCGAAGACACGCGGCGGCGGGCCAGGGGCGCGCCGGGCGACAGGACCTCCAGCGCCACCCAGCCGACGATCCCGTCGCGACGGGCGCGGCCCCAGGCTCGGTCGCCCTGACGGTGCAGAACGTCGAAGGCCTCGCCGTGCAGCAACTGGTCGATGCGCTGATCCGCGTCGGACAGGATGTCGGCGACCGGAACCCGGCAATGCATGGGTTCGGTCCGGCGATAGGCCTCGGCCCGCATCAGGCCTTCCAGCGCCTGTTCGGCCAGCACGATCCGATCTCCGTCCCGAAGGATCAGAGGCGGGCCGGGCGGGATAAGGGCCAGAACGTCGGACAAACAGGGCCTCAGCGGCGGTTCACGCGGGTGAACCGTCATATGTAAACGCCGAAGCCAAATCGGGCGTTAACAGCCTTGGCTATTTGGCGAATCGCTCGCGCAGGTAGCGATAGCAGGCGCGCAAACCTTGCGCCTCGCCGCCCTCGGGGTGGCCGGGGCGAGCGCGCGGGTTCCAGGCGAAGATGTCCATGTGCGCCCACGACCCGGTCGTCGGCGCGAACTTCTGCAGGAACAGCGCCGCCGTCACGGACCCGGCCTGGGCCCAGGCGGCGGAATCATTGCGAACGTCCGCGATCTCGCTGTCCAGCGAGGCGCGATAGCCCGCCCACAGCGGCATCCGCCACAAGGGATCGCCGACCGCCCGCCCCGCCAAGAGGATGCCCTCGGCCAGGGCCTCGTCGTCGGTGTAGAGCGGCGGCAGTTCGGGGCCCAGCGCCATGCGCGCCGCGCCGGTCAGGGTGGCGAAGTCCAGCGTCAGGTCGGGATTGTGTTCGCCCGCGCGGGTCAGGACGTCGGCCAGGATCAGGCGGCCCTCGGCGTCGGTGTTGCCGATCTCGATGGTCAGCCCCTTGCGGCTGTTCAGGATGTCGCCGGGGCGGAAGGCGTCGGCCGAGACGGCGTTCTCGACGGCGGCGACCAGCACCACCAGCCGCACCGGCAGGTCGGCCTGCATGATCAGGCGGCCGAGCGCGAGCGCATGGGCCGAGCCGCCCATGTCCTTCTTCATGTTACGCATCCCGGCGGCGGGCTTGAGGTCCAGACCCCCGGTGTCGAACACCACCCCCTTGCCGACCAGGGCCACCAGCGGCAGGTCGGTCTGGTCCAGCTTCCAGCCGATCTCCAGCACACGCGGCGCGCGGTGCGGGGCGGCGGCACGACCGACGGCGTGGACGGCGGGATAGTTCTCCTCCAGCAGGGCGTCGCCGGTGATAACGGTCAGGGTCGCGCCAGCGCTCAAGGCGATCTCGCGGGCGATGGTCTCGATCTGCAGCGGCCCCATGTCGGCGGCGGGAGTGTCGACCATTTCGCGGGCCAGGGCGGCGGCGGCGGCGATGTTCAGCGCCTCGGTCCGGTCGAGACCCGTCGGGGCGACCAGACGGGCGCGACCGCGCTCGGGCCGGGCCTTGTAGCGGTCGAACAGATAACCGCCGAGGGCGAAGGCCAGGGCGGTTTGCGACGCCGCTTCGCCGTCAACGCCGTCGAGGCGCCAGTCGCCGGCGGGCAGGCGGGTGGGCAGGGACCGGACGCTCATCGGCTCGAAGGCCTCGCCGGCGCCGAACAGGGCCTCAAGCGCCGCGCCGTCGTCGCCGGGGACGATCAGCAGCTGGCCCGCCTTGCCGGTGAAGCCGTTGGCTTCGGCCCAGGCCGCCGACTTGCCGGTCAGGCCCTGCCCTTGCGCGATGACGCGCACCGGGCGCGCCGTCTCGGAGGCGGCGATCAGCAGGTCAGAGTGAACCACGGACATGGGGCGAGCCTTTCCGGCCCTTAAAGGCCGATTAACCAAACCTTGACCCGGAGGCGCGACGCTGGGGCCGCAGGAAACCGTCCGGACCCTCTCCATGTCGCGCACCGCCGCCGCCGCCGCAACCATGACGCTGGCTCTTCTGGGCCTGACGGGCGCCGTTCAGGCCCAGACGCCCCCCTCCGCCGCCCAAGCCGCAGCGCCAGCGCGCCAGCCCGCCGACGCCGCGACCCGCGCCAGCTACGACCGCGCCGACGCCCTCAGCCGCTCAGTCTTCTGGGCGCAGGAACAGCAGATCAATCCGCTGGACCCGGCGGCCGGGGTCAAGCTTTCGCAGGCGCTGCGCGAAATGGGCCAGTTCGATCAGGCCGCCGAGACGGCGCAGGGCGTCCTGACCGTCCAGCCCGCCAATGTCGAGGCCATGCTGGAGATCGGCCGCGCCCATATCGCGCGCGGTCAGGCCTTCTACGGCATTGCGGCGCTGGAGCAGGCCAAGGCCGCCGCGCCGCGCGACTGGCGGCCCCTGTCGCTGCTGGGCGTCGCCTATCAGCAGGTGCGCCGCAGCGACGACGCCAAGGCGGCCTGGAACGAGGCCCTGCGCCTGTCGCCCGACAATCCCGACATCCTGACCAACGCCGCCATCGCCCGCATGGGTGAAGGCGACGCCCCCTCGGCTGAAATCCTGCTGCGCCGCGCCGCCGCCCAGCCGACCGCCACCCTGAAGGTGCGTCAGAACCTGGCCCTGTCGCTGGGCCTGCAAGGCAAGACCGCCGAGGCCGAGGCCATCCTGCGCCGCGACCTGCCGCCCGAGGTCGCCGACGCCAACCTGCGCTGGCTGGCCGAGCGAACGGCGGCGGCGTCCGCCGCTGCGCCCGTCGCGGCAACGGAAACCGCCGGTCCGGCCCGCACCTGGTCCTCGGTGCAGGGCAGCTGAGGTCGCGCCCTTCACCCGACGCCCCGAAAGCCTTATCTTCCCCCTATGATCGACGACCTCTACAGCGCGCGCATCCTGTCGCTGGCGGCCAACCTGCCGCACAGCGGGCGGCTGGGCGCGCCGGAAGGCAGCGCCGAGCGCGTCGCCAAGCTGTGCGGGTCCAAAGCCATCGTGGACGTGACACTGGACGCCGATGGCCGCATCAGCGGCTTCGCCCAGACGGTGAAGGCCTGCGCCCTGGGCCAGGCGGCGGCGGGGGTGGTGGGCGAGAGCATCCTCGGCGCCTCGGCGGCGGAGATCCTTGAGGCCCGCGACGCCATGCTGGCCATGCTGAAGTCCGGCGGCGAAGGCCCCGAGGGCCGCTTCGAGGGTCTGCGGGTGCTCAAGCAGGTCGCCGACTATCCGGCCCGCCACGCCTCGACCATGGTGGCGCTGGAGGCCACGCTGGACGCCGTCAATCAGGCGCTCGAGAAGCGCCACAGCGATACGCGAACTCGCCTCGCCGGCGCGGCCTGAAGGCTTCGTCCGGTTGATCCCCCTGCCATGAAAAGGGATAAGCGGCGCGAACCCGAAACAGAGCCCCCGGCGAAGGGACCGATGTCTCTCTACGAACGCAGCGTCCGCGCGGCCCATCGGGGCTACAAGGTGACGCTGTCCCCCTTCTTCGGCCAATCGTGCCGGTTTCTGCCGACCTGCTCGGACTATGGGCGCGACGCCCTGCTCCAGCACGGACCGGTTCGGGGGGGATGGCTCACCGTGCGCCGTCTCTGTAAATGCCATCCCTTCGGCGGTTCGGGCTATGATCCCGTGCCGCCCGCCAAGATCGAAAAAGAACGACCGTCATGATCGAACTGAAATTCCCCGACGGCGCCGTGCGTCAGTATCCCGCCGGCTCGACGGGCCGCAACGTGGCCGCCGCCATCTCGCCCTCGCTGGCCAAGAAGGCGGCGCTTGTCGTCTGGAACGGCGAGCAACGCGACCTGGACCGCGTCATCGAGGGGAACGGCGATTTCCGCCTGCTGATGCGCGACGATCCCGAGGCGCTGGAGACCATCCGTCACGACGCCGCCCACGTGCTGGCCCAGGCGGTGCAGGAGCTCTTCCCCGGCACCCAGGTCACCATCGGCCCGGCCATCGAGGACGGCTTCTATTACGACTTCGCCCGCGACGAGCCCTTCTCGACCGACGACTTCGCCAAGATCGAAAAGAAGATGGGCGAGATCATCGACCGGGGCGCCCCGCTGGAGCGTCAGGTCTGGGACCGCGACGCCGCCATCGCCCACTTCGAGAAGATCGGCGAGACCTACAAGGCCGAGCTGATCCGCGACCTGCCGGGTACGGAAACCATCACCGTCTACAAGCAGGGCGACTGGGCCGACCTGTGCCGGGGACCGCACTTCCCGACCACCAAGTTCGTCGGCAAGGCCTTCAAGCTGACCAAGCTGGCCGGCGCCTACTGGCGCGGCGATTCCAGCCGCGCCCAGCTGCAGCGCATCTACGGCACGGCCTGGGCGACCCAGGCCGACCTGGACGCCTATCTGCTGCGCATCGAAGAGGCCGAAAAGCGCGACCATCGCAAGCTGGGCCGCGCCATGGAGCTCTTCCACATGCAGGAAGAGGGCCGCGGCATGGTCTTCTGGCATCCCAAGGGCTGGGTGCTGTGGCGCGTGCTGGAGGCCTATATGCGCCGCCGCCTGGACGCCTCGGGCTATGTCGAGGTCAAGACGCCGCAGGTTCTGGACCGCAAGTTCTGGGAGGCCTCGGGCCACTGGGAGAAGTACCGTCCCAACATGTTCGTCTGCGAGACGGTGGAGGGCGAGACCCTTTCGCTGAAGCCGATGAACTGCCCCGGCCACGTGCAGATCTTCGATCAGGGCCAGCGCTCCTATCGCGAACTGCCGCTGCGCATGGCCGAGTTCGGCGCCTGCCACCGCTATGAGCCGTCGGGTTCGCTGCACGGCCTGATGCGCGTGCGCGGCTTCACCCAGGACGACGCTCACATCTTCTGCCGCGAAGACCAGATCGTCGACGAGACGGCCGAGTTCATCAAGCTGGCCCAGTCGGTCCACGCCGACCTCGGCATGGAGACGGCCTACATCAACCTGGCCACCCGCCCCGACGTCCGCGCCGGGTCGGATGAGTTCTGGGACAAGGCCGAGGCCCAGATGGCCGAGGCCGCCCGCGCCGCCGGGGTCGAGCCGGTCATCGCCGAGGGCGACGGCGCCTTCTACGCGCCCAAGCTGGACTTCATCGTCAAGGACGCCATCGGCCGCGAATGGACCTGCGGCACGATCCAGCTGGACTATGTCCTGCCGGACCGCCTCGACGCGACCTACATCGCCGAGGACGGCCAGAAGCACCGCCCGGTCATGCTGCACCGCGCGATCCTGGGCTCGTTCGAGCGCTTCATCGGCATCATGATCGAGAACTACGCCGGGGCCTTCCCGCTGTGGCTGGCGCCGACCCAGGCCGTGGTGGCCACCATCACCTCGGACGCCGACGGCTACGCCGAAGAGGTCGTCGCCAAGTTCCGCGCCGCGGGCCTGCGCACTGAGATCGATCTGCGCAACGAGAAGATCAACTACAAGATCCGCGAACACTCGGTCGGCAAGGTGCCCGCCATCGCCGTCGTCGGCCGCAAGGAGGCCGAGGAAGGCAAGGTCGCCATCCGCCGCCTGGGCAGCCAGGCCCAGACCATCGTCAGCGTCGAGGAGGCCATCGCCATCCTGACCGACGAGGCCCTGGCCCCCGACCTGAAGCGCCTCCGCGACGGCGTGGCCTGAAGATGAGAACGCCCCGGTCGCAAGGCCGGGGCGTTTTTCTTTGCTCCTAGCGGATCACTGCGCCGTCAGGCCGCCGTCGATCTTGAACTCGGCCCCGGTGACGAACTTGGACTCGTCCGAGGCCAGATAGAGAACGCAGTAGGCCACGTCGTCCGGCTCGCCGATGCGCTTCAAGGGGATGCCGCGCGCCAGCTTTTCGTGAGCGGTCGTCTCGTCGCCGCCGGCCATGGCGACGAAGGGATCGAGGATCGGCGTCTTGATGAAGACCGGGTGGACCGAGTTGGCGCGCACGTTCCAGCCCGCCTTGGCCGCCTCCAGCGCCACCGTCTTGGTGTAGAGCCAGACCGCCGCCTTGGTGGCGTTGTAGGCCCCCATGCCCGGCGCCGCCGCCAGTCCCGCGATCGACGAGATGTTGACGATCGAGCCCGCGCCCGAGGCCCGCAGGTGCGGCATGGCGTGCTTGCAGCCCAGCATGACGGATTCCAGGTTCACCGCCTGAACCAGCCGCCAGTTCTCCAGCGTGTCCTGTTCGGCCCAGGCCAGATGGCCGCCGATTCCGGCGTTATTCACCAGAATGGACAGGCCGCCCATGTCCTCGGCGGCGGCGGCGACCACGCGGACCCAGTCATCCTCGCGCGTCACGTCGTGCTCATAGGCGAAGGCGGAACCGGGATGGTCGGCGTTGATCGCCTCGGCCAGCGCGCGCGCCCCGTTCAGGTCCAGATCCGAGACGGCGACCTTGGCGCCTTCCTTGACCAGCATCCGCGCCATGGCCTGACCCAGACCGCCCGCCGCCCCGGTGATGAGAGCGGCCTTGCCGGAAACGCGGCCGCTCACTCGACCTGACCTTTGACGGCGTCGTCGATGAAGCGAGCCATCGCAACATCTCTTTCAGTCACTCCGCCCGCGTCGTGGGTGGTCAGCAGGACCTCGACGCGGTTGTAGACATTCGACCATTCGGGGTGGTGATCCGCCTTGTCGGCCAGCAGGGCCACGCGGGTCATGAAGCCGAAGGCGGCGTTGAAATCCTTGAAACGCAGCGAGCGGGCGATGGCCGGGCGCGGGTCGTCGGCGCGGCGCCAGTCGGGCAGGCCCTGAAGCACGGCGTTGACGTCGAGGGCGGTCATGGGCGTCTCCTTGATTTTGCTCAGGCGTATCGCGCCGCCAGAAAGGCGACAAGCCGTGTCTGCGACGCTTCCCCGGATGACGCCGCCCGCGCGAGGCGTTACACCCGCATCCATGACCCAGGCCGATCCCTCCCCCTCCTCCGGCAAGACCTCCTCCTTCGGCTTCCGCGACGTGGACGCCAGGGAAAAGGTCCAGATGGTGCGCGGCGTCTTCAACTCCGTCGCGTCCAACTACGACCTGATGAACGACCTGATGAGCGCGGGCGTCCACCGCCTGTGGAAGGACGCCACGGCGGCCAAGCTGAACGCCCGCCCCGGCGAGCTCATCCTCGACATGGCCGGCGGCACCGGCGACATGGCGCGGCGCTATTCGAAGATGGCGCGCGCGGCCCAGCAGCGCCGCGGCGGCGAGGACGCCACCGTCATCGTCATGGACTACAACGCCGAGATGATCCTGAACGGCGTGGCCAAGGGCGGCGAGCCCGAGATGGCCTGGGGCGTCGGCGACGCCATGAACCTGCCCTTCCCCGACGCCTGCCTGGACGCCTATTCGATCAGCTTCGGCATCCGCAACGTGTCGGACGTAGCCGGCGCCCTGAAGGAGGCGCGCCGGGCGCTGAAGCCGGGCGGCCGCTTCATCTGCCTGGAGTTCTCGCGGCCCACGACCGAGGCCCTGCGCAAGGCCTATGACGCCTGGTCCTTCCACGCCATTCCGCGCATCGGCGAATGGGTCGCCAAGGATCGCGACAGCTATCAGTACCTGGTCGAGAGCATCCGCCGCTTCCCCGACCAGGCGACCTTCAAGCGGATGATCGAGGACGCCGGTTTCAGCCGCGTCAGCGTCACCAACCTGTCGGGCGGGATCGCCGCCATCCACCACGGGTGGGCGATCTGAGCCGGCTGTCCGTCAAGACCCCGCCGCCCGCGCCGCCGCCGGAACCCGTCCGCGACCCGCTGGGCGCCACCCTGCGGCTGATCGGCTGGGGTTGGGTGCTGGCGCGCCACGACGCCCTGATCCCGCGCGAGGTCAATCCGCTGCTGCCCGCCTGGACCCGGCCGTTCGCCGAGCTGGTGCAGATGACGGCCAGCCGCAAACATCGCGCCGGGCGCCCCGGCCAGCGCGTGGGGCAGGCGTTTGAACACCTCGGCCCCGTGGCCATCAAGCTGGGACAGGTGCTGGCCACCCGCGCCGACATCTTCGGCATCCAGTTCGCTCAGGACCTGGGCCGGCTGAAGGACAAGCTGCCGCCCTTCCCGCTGGAGGAGGCCCGCGCCGAGATCGAGCGCTCGCTGGGCCGCCCGGTCGAAAGCCTGTTCCGCGATCTGGGCGCCCCCGTCGCCGCCGCCTCCCTGGCCCAGGCGCACCCCGCCTGGCTGGCCGACGGCCGCAAGGTGGCGGTCAAGGTGCTGCGTCCCGGCGTCGAGCGCCGCGTGGCGCGCGGTCTGGATTCGATGCGTCTGGGCGCCAAGCTGGTCAATCGCTTCGTCGAACCCGCCCGGCGGCTGGAGCCGCAAGCCTTCGTCGAGATCATCGCCCGCGCCCTGTCGCTGGAGTTGGACATGAGGCTGGAGGCGGCCGCCGCCTCCGAGCTGGCCGAGGTCATGGCCAAGGACGGCTATATGTCCGCCCCCGCCATCATCTGGGACGGGGTGGGCAAGCGGGTGCTGACGCTGGAGTGGGCCCCCGGCCTGCCCATGACCGACCCGGCGCTGGAGACCCTGCCCGGTCTCGACAAGGACGCCCTGGCCGACAAGGTGGTGCGCGCCTTCCTGATCCAGGCCCTGGACCACGGCGTCTTCCACGCCGACCTGCACGAGGGCAATCTGTTCGCCCAGGCGCCGGCCGAGCTGACGGCGGTCGATTTCGGCATCGTCGGGCGGCTGGGTCCGGCCGAGCGCCGCTACCTCGCTGAAATCCTGTGGGGCTTCATCAGCCGCGACTACGACCGCATCAGCCGCGTCCACTTCGAGGCCGGCTACGTGCCGCCGCACCATTCGGTCGACACCTTCGCGCAGGCCCTGCGCGCGGTCGGCGAGCCGGTCATCGGCCGTCAGGCCAGCCAGGTGTCGATGGGCCGACTGCTGGGCCAACTTTTCGAGATCACCGCCCTGTTCGACATGCACATGCGGCCCGAACTGGTGCTGCTGCAGAAGACCATGGTCTCGGTCGAGGGGGTGGCCCGCCGCCTCAACCCCGACCACGACCTGTGGGAGGCGGCCAAGCCCGTGGTCGAACGCTGGATCAAGCGCGAACTGGGCCCCTCGGCCCAGGTGAAGGAGACGGTCGAGGAGGCCGTCGCCGCCCTCAAGGCCCTGTCGCGTCTGGTGCAGAACCCGCCGCAATCTCAGACGTTAGTGATCGAGAAGGCCGGAACCCGGCCCTGGGTGGTCGCCGCCGTCACCGTCGCCGTTTGCGCGTCGGTCGCCGCCTTGGTCCTAACGCTTTGGCCGTGGATCGTCGCCTGACGTTTCTTCGGAGCCTGCCGCCTATGAAGACCCCGATCCTCACCGCCGTGCTGGGCGCCGGCCTGCTGGCCCTGCCCGTCGCCGCGCAGACGACGCCAGTTGCGCCGCCCGGTGCGGCGGCCACCCTGCCGAACGCCTTTGGCGAAGCAGCCCGCCCCGCCCCGCCCCGCCCGGCGCCGGTCGCCGAAGCGCCCGACATCGCCCGCTCGGAACAGGCCTTGCGCGCGGCGATCGCCTCCTTCCAGTCCGGCGACGTCGACTATTCCGTCTTCAGCGACGATCTGGCGGTGCAAATCCGGGAGCAGACGACGACCGTCACCCCGCTGGTGCAGCAGTTCGGCGCCCTGAAGACCATCGACCACGTCGGCCAGCAGGACGGCGCCGACCTGTTCCGGGTGGTGTTCGAGAAACAGGCCACCGACTGGGTCATCGCCTTCAACGACGACAATCAGATCGCCGCTCTGCTGTTCCGTCCGGCGCGGGACTGAGCCCCGCGACTGAGGCTAGTCCAGCGAGGGCTTGCCGCGTCCGCTCTTGATCGTCGAACGGGTCGACTTGGTCTTCAGGCGCCGCTCCTTGGACGCCCGCGTCGGACGGGTCGGCACGCGATAGACCGGCTTGATCGAGGCCTCGGCCACCATCTCGTCCAGCCGGGCGATGGCGTCGGCCTTGTTGCGCTCCTGGGTGCGGAAACGGACGGCGGTGATCTGGATGATCCCGTCCAGGGTCAGGCGACTGCCCGCCAGCTTCATCAACCGTTCCTTGACCGGCTCGGTCAGGCTGGGCGAGTTCTTGACGTCGAAGCGCATCTGTAGCGCGGTGGCGACCTTGTTGACGTTCTGCCCCCCCGGCCCGCCGGCGCGGAAGAAGCGGAACTCCAGTTCGTCCTCGGGAATGCGGCTCACGGACTGACCTTCCGTGCACGGACGACCGCCGTGTCCAGCGCCTGCAGGAAGCGCGAGCGGTCGGCGGCGGCGAACGGCGGCGGGCCGCTGGTGGCCACGCCCATGGAGCGCAGGTGCTCGCCCACCATGCGCCCGGCCAGGGCCGAGCCGATGGAATCGGGCGTAAAGGGCTGGCCGTTCGCCTTCAACGCCTGAGCCCCGGATTTCAGGCAGCGGTCGGCCAGGGGAATGTCGGCGGTGATGACGATGTCGCCGGTCACGGCGCGCTCGGCGATCCAGTCGTCGGCCACGTCGGGTCCGGCGTCGACCACCACCTGTTCGATCAGCGGCTCGCGCGGGATGTTGATCCAGGCGTTCGACACCACGAAGACCTTGAGCCCGTAGCGGCGGGCCACGCGGTAAACCTCCTCCTTCACGGGGCAGGCGTCGGCGTCGATGTAGAGGGTGATGGGCATGAGGGTCTTATGGCGCGTCGGGCGCGCGGCGAGAAGACGCGCGCTATCTGGTCCCTTCTCCCGATGGGAGAAGGTGGCCCGAAGGGCCGGATGAGGGTCGGCGCTTTCAGTCGGCGTGAGCCGCCGCGCGACGGCGTCCGCCGACTGGCCGCCGTGAACCCTCACCCTTTCACCTAACCAATCGCTTCGCTCTTGGAGGCTCAAGCCCTCTCCCACCGGGAGAGGGCAAGGCAGGCGTCTCCTACTGCGGGTAAGCCACCGGCATGGCCCCTTCGCCGCCCGTGCGATAGCGGTCGCGCAGCAGCAGGTTACGGGCTTGCAGCGGCTGCTCCACCCCGTCGATGAAGACGGCCGAGGGCTGGCTCAGCGGCTCCAGCGGATCGCCCGACCAGACCACCACGTCGCCCGCCGCGCCGGGCTTCAGTTCGCCGAACTGGCCGTCGAAGCCGAAGATGCGGGCCGGGTTGACCGTGATCGCCTGAATGGCCGCCGCGAAGGGCAGGCCGTGCGAGACGGCGTTGCCGGCGTTGTAGCGGATGTCGCGGGCGCGATGGGTCGAGCCCTCATTGCCCTTGATGGCGATGACCACGCCCGCCGCGTTCAGCGCCGCCGCGTTCTGCATCCGCGCCGCCCGCATCTCGAAACTGCCGGGCAGGTTGGTGATCGGGTGCAGCAGGACCGGGACCTTGGCGGCTGCGATCTCGTTGGCCACCAGCCAGCCCTCGGCGGCGCCGTCGAGGATGACCTTGACGCCTTCCTCGCGGGCCAGACGCAGGACCTGCTGGATGTCCGAGGCGCGGTTGACGCTGACAATCAGCGGCATGGAGCCGTTGGCCACCGGGATCAGGGCCTCCAGATCGGCGCGCGACAGCGACAGGTCGCGCAGGGCGGCGCGGTCATAGGCGGCCTTGTTGCGGGCGTAGAGGCGGACCTCGGCCAGGGTCTCCTTGAACAGGACGAACTCGGCCCCGCGCGCGCCGCCGGCGACGCCCTTGCCGGCCTCGCCGAAGGGGGCGACCATGGCCACGCGCGGCTTCACCAGGATGTCGGCGCCGCCCAGCTTGATCACCGCCGCCTGACCGGCGAACAGGCCCGGCGACTGATAGCCGCCGTGACCGGCCCCGGCGAAGTCGCTATCGTCATGGCTGTGGCCGCCGCCCGAGCCCGCGTGCTGGGGCGTGACCACGGCGCGGGTGACGCCGCCGAGGCGGGCGACCGGCAGGGTGAAGGACCAGGGGTCCAGGCCATAGGACAGGTCGAAGGCGGCGCTCAGGGTGTTGGCGCTGTTCGACAGGTCGTTGGACCCGCGCACCGAGCCGACTTCGGAACCGCCGAGGCCGGAGTCGACGGCGACGAAACCGGGGGTCACGATCTTGCCGCGCGCGTCGATGGTGCGCAGACCGGCCGGCGCCGCGCCGGTTCCGACCGAGACGACGCGGCCGTTGCGGACGACCACGGTGCCGTTCTCGATCACCGAGGTTCCGGTCAGGACGCGACCGCCGGTGATGGCGACGTCCTGGGCCGCGGCGGGACCGACGAGGGCGAGGGCTGCAACTGCGCCCGCGAGAAGGGTTTGGATACGCATGGTTCAGCGAGCTCCCTGGGCGACGCCGGCGGCGGCTTGGCCGAAGCCGGGCTGACCCAGTTCGAAATCGGATACGGGCTGGTAGGCCGGATTCTGGCGATCAAAGGCCAGGCCGCCGTCGATGAAGACCTGATCGGCGCGGGCGTAGATCGAGAAGGGATCGGCGCTCCAGATCACCACGTCGGCGCGTTTGCCGGGCTCCAGCGAGCCGGTCTCCTTGTCGATGCCGATGGACTTGGCCGCGTTCAGGGTGATCCAGCTGATGGCGTGCTCTTCCGAGATGGTCATCCCGGCGCGGCGACCGGCCGAAAGGGCGGCGGCGACTTCCTGGTTGAGGCGCTGGGTCAGTTCTGCGTCGTCCGAGTGGATGACGGCGCACGAGCCCTCGGGCGCGTCGGTCAGGGCCGCGTTCTCCTCGATGCCGTCCAGGGCCTCCATCTTGAAGCCCCACCAGCCGGTCCACATGGCGGCGCAGACGCCTTCACGCGCCAGCAGGGGCGCGATCTTGTAGGCCTCGACCGCGTGGTGGAAGGTGGTGACCTTGTAGCCGAACTCCTTGGCCACATCGAGCATGACCGCCATCTCGTCGGCGCGGTAGCAGTGGTTCTGGACCAGGATCGAGCCGTCCAGAACGCCGGCCAGGGTCTCAAGCTGCAGGTTGCGGGTCGGGGGCGTGCCCTGACCGGTCTCGCGCCACTTGTCCCACTTGTCCTTGTAGTCGCGGGCCGAGATGAAGGCGGCGCGATAGCCGGCGACATTGCCCATGCCGGTGGCGGGCGAGGTGTTGCGGCCGCCATAGACGCGCGACGGGTTCTCGCCGCAGGCCATCTTCAGGCCGTAGGGGGCGCCCGGGAACTTCATCCCCTGCATGGTCACCGACGGGACGTTCCTCACCGTCACGCCGCGACCGCCGAACAGGTTGGCCGAGCCGGGCAGGATCTGAAGCGTGGTCACGCCGCCGGCGCGGGCGGCGTTGAAGCCGGGGTCCTGCGGCCAGATCGAGTGTTCGGCCCAGACCTGGGCCGTGTTCGGATTGGTGGCCTCGTTGCCGTCGCTCATGCCCATGACGCCGGGCGAAGGATAGACGCCCAGGTGGCTGTGGATGTCGATGACGCCGGGCGTGACGTAGCGGCCGCGCGCGTCGACCACCTTGTGACCCGTCGGAACCGGGGTGTCCGCCCCGCCAACGGCGGCGATGCGGCCGTCGGTGACGATGACCACGCCGCCTTCGATCTTCTGACCCGTGCCGGTCAGGACCGTGGCGCCGACCAGGGCCAGGTTCTCGCGCGGCAGGCCGCGATAGGTCGAGGGATAGGGGTCGGCGTTGGCCCAGCCGTCCAGGCCCGGTGCCATGGTGCGATCCCTGGACGACGCGGCCGAGGCCGTCTCGGTCTTGGGCGCGGCGTCGCCGGTCGTGGCGCAGGCCGACAGGGCCAGGGCGCCGAGCGCGCAGGTGAGGACAGCGAGGCTTGGGCCCCGCAGACGGTTAAGCAACATGAGCGAGATCCCCCTCGCGCCCGCATACGGCAGGCAGACAATGGGACCGTATACAAAGGGGCTTCCGCCCCGTCGTAAAGGGGGAATGTCAGAGGTCGGACAAGCGGTCGCGGACCTCGTCGTCGCTGAGGCTCGCGACCTCGATCATCTTCAGCCGCGACTGACCGCCGCGCGCCAGGGTCACGTCGCGCTTGGGCACGCCCAGAGCCTTGGCCAGAAAGGCGGTCAGGGCCGCGTTGGCCTCGCCCTCGACCGGCTGGGCCCGGACGCGGACCTTGAGCACCGACCGGCCGTCGGGATCGACGTCCCAACCGTCGATGCGGTCGGCGGCGGCGCGGGGCGTCAGCTTGATGGCGAGGCGGGCTACGCTTAGTCCCATGAAAAGGCCGTCCGCAGGTCGCAACCTAAAGGAACCTGCCCCTCCTCGAACAAGGTCACCCGACCTATGGCGCTGATCTGTTGCGGCGTCAGCGGCGAGGGCGAACTGAAATAGGCGGCACCATTGGCACCGTTCCAGACGGCGACCACGTAACGGTCGTCCACCCGACGTTGGGCAAACCTCGCGGGCCGAGCGCCTGATTGAGCTACGACTATCCGCCCGGGCGGTCGGCTAGCCCACCCTATCCCCGCGACGTTGAGCGAACCGAACGCTCCCTCCCAGCGAAAGCTTCCGGCATGGATGCCGCCCTCAAGCGTCGTAACCTTCTCACCGGGCAACAGGTCGATGATCGGCGAGTAGCCGCAGAACCGCGCCGGTCCCTCTAGTTCATGAACTGTGCTGGAAAACGCTGCACCGGAGATCGCCAGCACCATCAAGGTTATCATGGTCGCCTCCCGCCTTGCCTAAGCTCACGCAACTCTAGCTGTCGCGCTCCCCTCAATCCATTGAGCGATGCTGGCTTGCTTCAAAGAAAAAGGCGCGGCTCCCTTCGGCGCCGCGCCCTCCCCAATCCGTGTATGGTGCAGTCCTTAGCCCAGGGCGGCCATCAGGTCCGGCACGGCGGTCTTGTAGTCGGCGACCAGGCCGTAGTCGGCGACTTGGAAGATCGGGGCGTCGGCGTCCTTGTTGATGGCGACGATGACCTTGGAGTCCTTCATGCCGGCCAGGTGCTGGATGGCGCCCGAAATGCCGATGGCGATGTAGAGGGCCGGAGCCACGACCTTGCCGGTCTGGCCGACCTGATAGTCGTTGGGGGCGTAGCCCGCGTCGACGGCGGCGCGGCTGGCGCCGATGGCGGCGCCCAGTTTGTCGGCCAGGGGCTCCATGACGGCGTGGAACTCATCGGCCGAGCCCAGGGCGCGGCCACCCGAGACGATGATCTTGGCGGCGCCCAGTTCGGGGCGGTCCGACTTGACCATTTCTTCCGAGACGAAGGCCGTCTTGGGCGCTTCACCGGCGGCGACGCTCTCGACCGAGGCCGAGCCGCCTTCAGCGGCGGCGGCGAAGGCCGTCGGGCGCACGGTGATGACCTTCTTGGCGTCGCCCGACTGGACGGTCTCCAGGGCGTTGCCGGCGTAGATCGGGCGCACGAAGGTGTCGCCCGAGACGACTTCCACGATGTCCGAAATCGGCGCCGTGTCCAGCTTGGCGGCGATGCGCGGGGCGAAGTTCTTACCGTCGGTGTTGGCCGGGGTCAGGATGGCGTCGTAGTTTCCGGCCAGCGGCAGGACGGTGGCCTCGACGGCCTCGGCCAGGCCGTGAGCGACGGCGTCGCCCTCGGCCAGCAGGACCTTGCGCACGCCAGAAATCTTGGCGGCGGCGTCAGCCACGCCCTTGGCGTTCTTGCCCAGGACCAGGACATCCACGTCCGACGACAGGGCCAGGGCCGCCGTCACCGTCTTGTGGGTGGTGTCGCGAACAGCCGAACCGTCGTGGTCGGCGATGACGAGAACGGCCATTACAGAACCCCTGCGTCTTTGAGTTTGGAAACCAGCTCAGCCGCGTCGGCGACCTTGACGCCCGCCGAACGCTTCGGCGGCTCCGTCACCTTCAGGACCTTGAGGCGATCCGCGACATCGACGCCGTAGTCGGCGACCGCCTTCATGGCGATCTCCTTCTTCTTGGCCTTCATGATGTTGGGCAGCGACGCATAGCGCGGCGTGTTCAGGCGCAGGTCGACCGAGACCACGGCCGGCAGGGCGGCGGAGACGGTCTGCAGACCGCCGTCGACTTCACGGGTGACGACAGCCTTGCCGCCCTCGATCGCCAGCTTGCCGGCGAAGGTGGCCTGCGGCCAGTCCAGCAGGGCGGCCAGCATCTGACCCACGGCGTTGTTGTCGCCGTCGATCGACTGCTTGCCCAGCAGAACCAGGTCCGGCTGCTCCTCGTCGACCACCGCCTTGAGCAGCTTGGCGACGGCCAGCGGCTCCAGATCCGTGTCGGACTGGATCAGGACGCCGCGATCGGCGCCCATGGCCAGGGCCGTGCGCAGGGTTTCCTGGGCCTGGGTCACGCCGATGGAGACGACGACGATTTCCGTCGCCGTGCCTGCGGCATGGTGTTCCTTGCCTTCCTTCAGACGCACGGCCTCTTCGACGGCGATTTCGTCGAAGGGGTTCATGCTCATCTTGACGTTGGCCAGGTCGACGCCGGTCTGGTCCGCCTTGACGCGAGCCTTGACGTTGCTGTCGATCACCCGTTTCACCGGGACGAGTACCTTCATGAGCCTATCCACTTGGTCATCGAAATATTGCTCGAGGGATTGGACCGGCGAAACCGGCCTGTCAACGTAACGCTACGTGAACTGCGGTCGTGTCGCGGGCGCATTTTTCATCTATGAGACCCGTATGAAACGCTTCCTGACGATCCGCCGCCTCAGCGTCCTGTTCTTCAGCATCTTCGGCCTGATGGTCGCGGGCATCTTCGTGTTCCAGCGCTACTGGATGGAGCCGGGCGAGCGCTGCGAGGCCCAGGGCAAGTGGTACGACATCGAGAGCCGCATCTGCGCCCAGCCCATCTCGATCGCCGAAATCACCGGCCGCCCCATCGGCGTCACCCGCGCCCAGGCCTCGGCCGAGAAGAACAAGGAGCTGGTCGTCATCGAGGATCAGTTGAACGCCGAGAAGCGCGCCCGCGCCGCCGCGACCGAGGCCGAACGGGTCCGCGTGGCGGCCCTGCAGCAGTAGGTTTTCCGCGCTCCCCTCCTCCGCCGTCATCCTCGGGCTTGACCCGAGGATCGAGCGTTGGGGCGCGCTCGCCTTGCCGACGTTGAGCAGGCGGACGATCCGATCCTCGGGTCAAGCCCGAGGATGACGGCCTAAAAGCGGCCCAAACTCAGCGCGTCGCGCCGGGCTTCCACAGGATGTCGGCGGCGCCGTTGGCGTTGGCGCGGCGGGCGGCGACGAACAGGTGATCCGACAGGCGGTTCAGATAGCGGACCGCTTCGGGGTTCACCTGCTCGCCCGATTCCATCAGACGGATGGCGTCGCGTTCGGCCCGGCGGCAGACGGTGCGGGCCAGATGCAGGTGGGCCGACAGGGGCGAACCGCCCGACAGGATGAAGCTGTCCAGCGGCTTCAGGCTCTCGTTCATCCAGTCGATTTCGGTCTCGATGCGCTCGACCTGCGAGGCGAGAATGCGCAGCGCCTCCCATGTCGGGGCCGGGTCCAGCGGCGTGGCCAGGTCGGCGCCGAGGTCGAACAGTTCATTCTGGATGCGGCCCAGCATGGCGTCGATGCGGTCGTTCTGGCCGCTGTTCAGGCGGGCCAGGCCGATGACGGCGTTCAACTCATCGACTGTCCCGTAGGCCTCGACCCGCAGGTCGGTCTTGGACACGGGCGCGCCCGAGGCCAGGCGAGTCTGACCGCCGTCGCCGGTGCGGGTGTAGATCTTGTTCAGCGTGACCATGGCTTCAGCCCCCCATCATTCAGTTTTCCGGGCGAGATCAGCCGCCGTGCGTGGCCTTCCACCACATCCCGCCGATCAGCAACAGCACCGCCGTGGCCTGCAAGACGATACGCAGCCGCATCAGCTTGTTCGAGTTCGAGCGAGCGAAGTCGCCGCCGCGATACAGGGTGTAGATGCCGAAGCCGAGGGTGACGACCACGGCCGCGATGACGATGAGGATCAGGATGTCGAAGATTTCCATGCCCGTCTTCTAGGCCTCCCGCCCTGTGCGCGCCAGCGTCCGCGCGCGACTGCGGCCCATGGCGAGATTGCGACCTAATCGCACACCCCGGTTGTCACTGCGACGCTTACGCTGTTGAGAGGCGTTCTCAAAATTACCGGGGCGCTTCATGTCTTCCTTCGCACTCTCTCGCCGTTCGACCCTGCTGGCCGCATCGGCGCTGGCCTCCTTCTCCCTGGGTCAGGCGGCGATGGCGGAGGACCTCGACCAGACGCAGACCGCGACCCAGAGCCCGACTCAGGTCGCCGACGTGGTCGTCACCGCCTCGGGCTTCGAGCAGCGCATCACCCAGGCCCCGGCCTCGATCAGCGTCGTCCCGCGCGCCCAGATCGAAGAGATGCGTGCGACCTCGGTCGCCGAAATCCTGACCAATGTCGAAGGCGTCGACGTGGGCGCGGCGGTCGGCAAGACCGGCGGCCAGACCATCAACATTCGCGGCATGGGCTCGGACTACACCCTGATCCTGATCGACGGCCGCCGTCAGAACACGGCCGGCAGCGTCACGCCGAACGGTTTCGGCGAAACCTCCAGCAGCTTCATGCCCCCGGTTTCGGCCATCGAGCGCATCGAGGTCGTGCGCGGCCCGGTCTCGACCCTGTACGGATCCGACGCGATGGGCGGGGTGGTCAACATCATCACCCGCAAGGTCGGCGACGTCTGGGGCGGATCGGCCTCGGCCAACTACACCCTGCAGGGCGACGACACGTTCGGCGCCATCTGGGGCGGCGACTTCTACGCCAACGGCCCGCTGGTGAAGGACCTGCTGGGTCTGGCGGTGCGCGGTTCCTATCTGACGCGCGAACAGTCCAGCCTGACGTTCGAGAACGTCGGCGGCGTCGAGACGCCCGTGACCGGCTTCGGCCGTAGCTCGACCGAGAACGAGATCTGGGCCCTGGGCGGGCGCCTGAGCCTGACCCCGCACGCGGACCACGACTGTGGCTGGACGTGGACGTGTCGCGCCAGTGGTACGACAACGCCAAGGGCCAGATGGGCACCAACACCACCGCCGGCGGCTATGGCGACGCGCTGGAGTTCAACCGCGACCAGGTCGCCCTGGCCCACAACTGGCGCCTGCCGTTTGGCGTGCTGGAATCCAACCTGTCCTATGGCAAGACCGAGACGGTGGGCCGCATCATCCCCAACGGCGTGGCCGGGGCCGGCGGCGCGCGCGATCTGGTGTCGGAAAACACCATCTTCGACACCAAGCTCTTCTCGCAGTGGCGCAACCACAGCTTCACCGTCGGCGGCCAGTACTGGGACGCCGAGATGGTCGACGGCGTGGCCCCGACGACCTTCGAGCACACCCAGTGGGCCCTGTTCGCCGAGGACGAATGGCGCTTCACCGACAGCCTGGCCCTGACGCTCGGCGCGCGCCACGACGATCACTCCAAGTTCGGCGGCCATTTCAGCCCGCGCGCCTATCTGGTGTGGAACGCCTCGCCCGAGTGGACCCTCAAGGGCGGCGTCAGCCAGGGCTTCAAGACCCCGCGCCTGGAACAGCTGGCCGAGGGCATCAACGGCTTCGGCGCGCAAGGCCGCCTCCCCCTGCTGGGCTCGCCGGGCCTGAAGCCCGAGACCTCGACCTCCAGCGAAATCGCCGTCTTCTATGACAACGGCTCGACCTTCCGCGCCAATGTCACCGTCTTCAACAACGAATTCCAGGACAAGATCGCCGCCGGCGCGCCGCTGACGAACTGCACCTTCGGCCTGACGCGGGCGCAGTATGACGCCGGGACCTATAACAAGACTGGCTGCACCGACGTCGGCTTCTGGGCCGCCTACGCCACCTTCAGCCAGCAGGTGAACGTGGACGAGGCCGTCACGCGCGGCGTCGAGGCGGCGGCGCGCTGGCGCTTCGCGCCCGACTGGACCCTGTCGGGCAACTACACCTACACCGACAGCGAGCAGAAGTCGGGCGCGGCCAAGGGCCAGCCCCTGACCGACACCCCCGAGCACATGGTCAACGCCAGCCTGCGCTGGAACGCCACGGACCAGATGAACCTGTGGCTGCGCGGCGAATATCGCTCGGAGCGCTTCCGCGGCCTGGGCGCCGCCCGCGACGCCTGGGGCGACTACAAGGCCTATGAGCTGTTCCACCTGGGCGGATCGTACGACGTGACCGAGCGGGTCACGATCAACGCCACGATCTACAACCTGTTCAACAAGGACTTCGTCAGCCTCAAGCCCTACGGCGCGCCGGTCGCCTATGCGCCGGAATACGCCAACAACCAGGAGCCGCGTCGTCTCTGGGTGTCGGTGACGACGACCTTCTGATCCCCCTTTCCTCCCCAAACTGACAGGGCCGCCTCTGCTGAGGCGGCCCTCTTTCTTTTCAGCTAAGCCGTTAGTCATCTTTGCCGGGCAGACAGGCCGACATGACTGATCGCGCCGTCCGCAATCTGGAACATCTGCGCCGCTCCGCCTCAACGGCGCGGGTGCTGAACCTGCTCAAGGTCTTTGACGAACATGGCGAGACCGACGATTGGGCCGAGCGCCCCATGTTCCGCACCCCGGCGCTGAACACCGCCCTGATCATCAAGCACCGGCTGCGCCGCAACGAGACCGACTCCTTTCCCGGCCGGCGCCAGGTGGCGACCAAGGTGGTGGTGCCGATCGATGGCGCCGACCTGAAGACCGGGGGCCGCTTCGTCTTCGTCAACCAGATCGGCTTCGAGCGCGCCATGCAGGAGGCCTTCGGCATCGCCCCTGACCATCCTGACCTGAAGACCCTGCGGCTGATGGATCAGCTGCCGTCGCTGGATCCCTTCCTGCTGCGCGAACAGCTGCGGCGTGGCGAGGTGGACGCCGCCCCCTGCTATTTCGCGCTCAGTCAGGCCGACCTCGAGAAAATGCTGGCCTTCGTGCAGAAGGAGATCGAACCCCTGGTCACACTCAGCATGGGCGGCGGGGTGGCGGCGGTCGGCTCGACCGCGCGCATGGCGTCGAAAATCCTGTCCAACGCGCCGGGCGACCGGCTGGAAGCGCTGCGCACGACCCTCAAGCTCGAGCCCGAGCAATACCAGGAGGGCGTCTTCTGCTGGAAGGGCTTCCTCTACTACAAGTGGGCCCTGGCCAGCCTGATGATCGACATCGTCAACGTCGCCGATGAGGTGGGGGCGGTGCAGCCGGTCGGTCCCAGCGACCGCGCCGCCAAGGAGTATATCGAACGCGGCCGCGCCGTCCTGCGCAGCCGGATCATGAAGACCTGCGAAGAGGTCAGCCGCACTCTGCGCTACTACGACGACGCCTATGTGGGGCTGACGCGCGAGGGCAATCCCATCGCCTTCCGGGACTTCCTTCTGGAAGCCCCGACCCTGTTCGCGCGGCTGGGCGACCAGCTGGGCGCGGTGCAGCACATCGTCAGCTTCTGGCGCTTCCGTTTCGGACCCAAGGCCCCGCCGGTCGGGGTCGAGGAGCTGATCGACATCTTCATGGATTTCGAGACCGGGCTGATGGGCCGCGAGACCGACGCCTACGACCCGCGCGACGCGGCGTAAGGCCCGAAGCGAACAAAGAAAAACCCCGCGCCGTCGCCGGCGCGGGGTTCTTTCGTTCAGGCCTACGGCAGGCCCTAGTAGCGGTAGTGTTCCGGCTTGAACGGACCCTCGGTCGGGACCGAGATGTAGTCGGCCTGGGCCTGGGTCAGCTTGGTCAGCTTGGCGCCCAGCTTGGCCAGGTGGAGGAAGGCGACCTTCTCGTCCAGGTGCTTGGGCAGGGTGTAGACCTTGTTCTCGTAGGCCGAGACATTGGTCCACAGCTCGATCTGGGCCAGGGTCTGGTTGGTGAAGGAGGCGCTCATCACGAAGGACGGGTGACCCGTGGCGTTGCCCAGGTTCACCAGACGGCCTTCCGACAGCAGGATGATCTTGTTGCCGTCCGGGAATTCGATGTGGTGGACCTGATCCTTGATCTTGTCCCACTTGAAGTTCTTCAGGCCCGCGACCTGAATTTCCGAGTCGAAGTGGCCGATGTTGCAAACGATGGCGTTGTTCTTCATCCGGCGCATATGATCGACCGTGATGACGTCCTTGTTGCCGGTCGTCGTGACGTAGATGTCCGCCTTGTCGGCGACGTCGTCCAGGGTCTGGACCTCATAGCCTTCCATCGCCGCCTGCAGGGCGCAGATCGGGTCGATTTCCGTAACGATGACGCGGGCGCCGCCGTTGCGCAGCGAAGCGGCCGAGCCCTTGCCCACGTCGCCGTAGCCGCAGACCACCGCGACCTTGCCCGACAGCATGACGTCGGTGCCGCGACGGATGGCGTCGACCAGGCTCTCACGGCAGCCGTACAGGTTGTCGAACTTGGACTTGGTGACGCTGTCGTTGACGTTGATCGCCGGGAAGGGCAGCTCGCCGCGCTCGGCCATCTGGTACAGGCGGTGGACGCCCGTGGTCGTCTCTTCCGACACGCCGCCGATGGCGTCGCGGATGGCCGAGTAGAAGCCGGGCTTCTCGGCGATGTAGCGCTTCATCACCGCGAACAGGGCTTCTTCTTCCTCGTTCTGCGGGTTCGACAGGACCGAGATGTCCTTCTCGGCCTTCGGGCCGAGCACGCACAGAAGGGTGGCGTCGCCGCCGTCGTCGAGGATCAGGTTCGGATAGCCGCCGTCGGCCCATTCGAAGATCTTGTGGGCGTAGTCCCAGTATTCCACCAGGGTCTCGCCCTTGGTGGCGAAGACCGGCGTGCCGGCGGCGGCGATGGCGGCGGCGGCGTGGTCCTGGGTCGAGAAGATGTTGCACGAGGCCCAGCGCACTTCGGCGCCCAGGGCTTCCAGCGTCTGGATCAAGACCGCCGTCTGGATGGTCATGTGCAGGCTGCCGGCGATGCGGGCGCCCTTCAGCGGCTGGGCCGCGCCGTATTCCTCGCGCAGCGCCATCAGGCCCGGCATTTCGGTTTCGGCGATGGCGATTTCCTTGTTGCCGAAATCGGCCAGGGAAATGTCGCGAACGATGTAGTCGGTCATGAAGGGGTTCTCGCGGCGGAATTTTTCAAGGCGTCGCTATAGCGCGCCCGGCCCGACGGGGCAATCAACATATAAGGATAGCTTTATATGACAGTCCCAGCAGAGGCTTCGAAGCGCCTACGGGTTTCTACGCACCCCCTCCTTAAGGACCGCAATACCCCTAAGAAATAAATGGATATCTGGGCGCGCTCCCCTGCGCCCGAGTTCCAGAAGAGACGACGAAAATGGCGGGCGAAAACATCGGCCACCGCATGGGCTTCATGGGCCTGGGTCAGGCTTCAGCCGGCTATAGCGCCATGGGACCGCTGCTGCGCCGCGAGACGCCGCTGGCCCTGGCCGCCTTTTATGACCGGGTGCGGGCCGAGCCGATCACGCGCAGCTTCTTCCGCGACGAGACCCATATAAGCGCGGCCAGCAAGGCCCAGCAGCGCCACTGGGACGCCATCATCGACGGCCGCGCCGACGAGGACTACGCCAAGTCCGTGCGCACCATCGGCCATGTCCACGCCCGCATCGGCCTGGAGCCGCGCTGGTACATTGGCGGCTACAGCGTCATCCTGGCCCACCTGACCCGCGCCATCGCCGAACGGCCGCGGAAATTCTGGGCCAACAGGCGCGAGCACGACCGCGTCACCGCCGAGGCGATCGCCGAACTGACCCAGCGGGTCATGCTCGACATGGATCTGGCCATCTCCATCTACCTCGACGTGCTGCAAGAGCAGCGCGACAAGGTTCAGGCCGCTCACGCCGAAGCCGAGGCGCGTCAGACCGAGGTGGTCCGCGCCCTGGGCGCCGCCCTGCACGATCTGGCCGAGAACGACCTGTCGGCGACCATTCCGGGCGTCTTCCCCGAGGAATACCGCAGCCTGCAGAACGACTTCCACGCCGCCACCCGCGCCCTGCGCACCGCCGTCCGCTCCGTGGCCGACAGCGTCGAGGGCCTGAGCGCCGGCTCCAGCCAATTGGCCACCGCCTCGGAAGATCTGGCCAGCCGCACCGAGCGTCAGGCCGCCAACCTGGAACGCACCGTGGCCGAGGCCGACGCCATCGCCCGCGCCGTGGCCTCGACCGCCGACAACGCCCGCCAGACCGCAGAAGCCCTGGCCGCCGCCCGCGTCGATGTCGAGGACAGCAGCCAGGTGGTCGGCGAGGCCGTCGCCGCCATCCACGCCATCGCCGAATCCTCGACCGGCATCGCCCGCTTCACCAGCCTGATCGACGAGATCGCCTTCCAGACCAATCTGCTGGCGTTGAACGCCGGGGTCGAAGCCGCCCGCGCCGGCGACGCCGGTCGCGGCTTCGCCGTGGTGGCCCAGGAAGTCCGCGCCCTGGCGCAGCGCTCGTCAGAGGCCTCCGGCGAAATCCGCACCCTGATCTCGACCTCCTCGGCCCAGGTAGCGCGCGGCGTCGATCTGGTCGAACGCACCGGCGAGGCGCTGGAGCGCATCGGCGGCCGCGTCGTGGCCATCGACGGCCTGGCCGGCGGCATCGCCGGTTCGGCCCAGGACCAGGCCGAGGGCCTGGCCCGCGTCCGCCGCACCATGGGCGAGATGGACGACATCACCCAGCAGAACGCCGCCATGACGGAAGAGGCCACCGCCGCGGCCCGTCAGCTGGCCAACGAGGCGGTCAGCCTGAACCAGCAGGTCGGACGCTTCCGTCTGGATCGCGGTGCGTCCGGCGCCCCGCATCTGCGCGCGGTCAACTGATCAAAGCACAGGGCTGCGTTTAGAGACTGGCGCATGACGCGGCGCGCGGCTTAACTCCCCCGAAAGTTCAAGGGGGAGTTTCGACCATGAAGACCATGCTGACGAGCGCCGTCTGCGCCCTAGCGCTGACGGCGGCCCTGCCTGTCGCGGCCCAAACCGCGTCGGCCCAGACGACGCCCACGCCCGGCGCCGTGACCCTGATCCAGGCCGGGCGGCTGCTGGACCATCCCGGCCGGGCGCCGCGCGGCCCTTCGACCGTGGTGGTGCGCGACGGCAAGGTGGTCGAGATCCGCGACGGCTTCGTCGACGCATCAAGCTTCCCCGGCGCCGCCGTCGTCGATCAGCGCGACCGCTTCGTCCTGCCCGGCCTGATCGACAGCCATGTGCACCTGGTGTCGGACGTCGCGGGCCAGGCCGGCTTCCTGGCCGGGGTGACGGACAATCTGCCGGTCCACGCCTACAGCGCCGCCATGAACGCGCGAAAGACGCTGATGGCGGGCTTCACCACCGTGCGCAATCTGGGCGACAGCGGCGGCGTCACCCTGGCCCTGCGGACCGAGACGGCGGCCCACCGACTGCCGGGGCCGCGCATTCTCGACGCGGGCAACAGCATCTCGACCACCTCGGGCCACATGGACGGCCGGCTGGGCTTCAACGACGACCTGCGCGAGCACGTGGCCCACGACAATGTCTGCGACGGCGTGGACGGCTGCCGCGAGGCGGTGCGGCTGCAGGTCGGGCGCGGCGTCGATCTGATCAAGATCGCCACCACCGGCGGCGTCAACAGCCGCATCGGCGCCGGCCTGGGCGCCCAGATGTTCGAGGACGAGGCCAAGGCCCTGATCGACACGGCCCACCTGTACGGCAAGAAGGTCGCGGTCCACGCCCACGGGGTCGAGGGCATCAACCTGGCCCTGCGGATGGGCGCCGATTCGATCGAGCACGGCACCATCTTCGACGACGAGACCCTGCAGCTTCTGCGCCGCACGCGCGCCTACTACGTGCCGACCCTGTCGGTGGTGAACGGCTACACCGAGCGGCTGGCCGCCGACCCCGAGGCCTATCCGCCCGAGGTCCTGCCCAAGATCCGCTGGCGCATCCAGATCACCGGCCAGTCGCTGCAGCGCGCCGTCCCCGCCGGGGTGCGCATCGCCTTCGGCACCGACGCGGGCGTGTCCAAGCACGGCCGCAACGCCGACGAATTCGAACTGATGGTCAAGAACGGCATGACCCCGGCGACCGCCATCGAGGCCGCCACCGTCAACGCCGCCGACCTTCTGGGCCTGTCGCAGGAGATCGGCACCCTGGAAGCGGGCAAGCGGGCCGACGTCATCGCCGTGGCGGGCGACCCGCTGAGCGACGTGACGACGCTGAAGACCGTGGCCTTCGTCATGCGCGACGGCCGCATCTACAAGGACGAGCGCTGAGCCAAAGAACGGCAGCGCGTGACTTCCGGCTTGGCCGCGTCGCCGTGCGCGGCTAATCCGTCGTTCCATGGCTGACGACGCTTCGATCCGACCCGCCCGCGATCTCTCGATCCCCCGTCACGACTGGACGCTGGAGGAGGTCGAGGCCCTGTTCGCCCGCCCCTTCATGGAGCTGGTGTTCGATGCCGCGACGGTGCACCGCGCTGCCTTCGACCCCAGCGAGGTGCAGAAGTCCCAGCTGCTGTCGGTCAAGACCGGCGGCTGCGCCGAGAACTGCGGCTACTGCTCGCAGTCGGCCAGCTTCAAGACCGGCCTCAAGGCCGAGAAGCTGATGGAGCCGACCGCCGTCATCGCCGAGGCCATGGCGGCCAAGGCCGGCGGGGCCAGCCGCTTCTGCATGGGCGCCGCCTGGCGCGAGCTGAAGGACCGCGACACGCCCAAGCTGGCGGCCATGATCTCGGGCGTGAAGGCGCTGGGTCTGGAGACCTGCGCCACCCTGGGCATGCTGAACGCCGACCAGGCGAAACAGCTCAAGGACGCGGGCCTCGACTACTACAACCATAACCTCGACACCGGGCCGGAATACTACGCCGAGGTGGTGACGACCCGCACCTATAAGGACCGGCTGGAGACCCTGCAGCACGTCCGCGACGCGGGCATGAGCACCTGCTGCGGCGGCATCGTCGGCATGGGCGAGAAGCGCCGCGACCGCGCCGGCCTGCTGCACGCCCTGGCCACCCTGCCCGCCCACCCCGACAGCCTGCCGGTCAACGCCCTGGTCCCCGTCGGCGGCACGCCCCTGGGCGAGCGGGTGCTGAAGGAGGGCGAGATCGACCCGATCGAGTTCGTCCGCACCGTGGCCGTCGCCCGTCTGGTCTGCCCGCAGTCGATGGTCCGCCTGTCGGCCGGTCGCGAAGGCATGACGCCGGAGATGCAGGCCTTGTGCTTCCTGGCCGGCGCCAACTCCATCTTCGTCGGCGGCAAGCTGCTGACCACGCCCAACCCGGAAGAGGACGACGACGCCAAGCTGTTCGCCCTTCTGGACCTCAAGCCCATGCCGCTGAAGGTCGAGGCGCGGGGCTAGGCGCTTCGGTTCAGCGGAATGACCTCGGCCTCGCCGTCCACGGCGGGGCGAGCCACGACGACGGGCAGTCGGATGGTCACGGCCGTGCCCGCGCCCGGCGTGCTGTCGAGGCTCATCGTTCCCTGATGCAGTTCGGCCAGGGAGCGGACCAGAGACAGGCCCAGCCCGGTCCCCTGCGCCCTCTGCTCGGCGCCGCCGGCCTGTTCGAACGGGCGGCCCAACCGGGCCAGGTCTTCGGGCGCGACGCCGACGCCGGTGTCGGCCACGCTCAGCTCCAGGGTCGCGCCCAAGGCCTCGGCGGTGACGGTCACTGAACCGCCCGACGGCGTGAATTTCACCGCATTGGACAAGAGGTTCAGCAGCATCTGCTTCACGGCGCGGCGGTCCGCGGCGACGGTCAGGGCCTCGGGCGGCAGGACAGCGGCCAGCTCGACTCCCTTGTCGTCGGCCTGAACCCGCACCAGGGCCAGGGCCGCCGACACCGCCTCGCGCACGTCGAAGCGTTCGATGCTCAGATCGTATCGGTCCGCCTCGATCCGGCTGACGTCCAGCACGTCGTTGATCAGAGCCAGCAGGTGCCCGCCCGCCGTGTGGATCGAGTCCGCGTACTCGGCGTAGCGGTCGGAGATCGGGCCGAACAGGCGCTGGCGCATGATGTCCGAGAAGCCGATCACGGCGTTCAGGGGGGTGCGCAGTTCGTGGCTCATATGGGCCAGGAAGCGGGTCTTGCCCGCGCTCTGGGCCTCAGCCTCGAGACGAGCGGCGTCCAGGCCTTCCTCGCGGGCGTGCTGCAAGCTGGCGTCCAGCGCCACGGCGATCAGGCGCGGCGGCTCGCCCGCCTTCGCCGCCTGACGGCGCAGCACCAGAAGGATGCGGCGATCCAGCGCCAGACGCGGGGCGAACCGCACCTGGGCTTCTGACCCGGCAACGGCCTTGGCCAGGGCGGCCAGAACCGCCGGACGGTCGGGCGCATGGACGGCGGCGACCAGCCCCTCCTCGAACAGGGGGTCGACCGGCAGGGCCGCCGGCGCCGCGCCATAGGCCGCCAGCGGCGCCCCCGAGGCGTCCAACACCAGGGTCAGGCCCGGCTGACCGGCCAGCACCGTCTCGACCTGGGCCACCGCCCCCTCGACGGCGTCAAGGCGGCGGGCCTGCGTCCCGGCGCTGAGGCGGAAGGCCAGGGCCGCCGCGCCGACCGTCAGCAGGGCCGACAGGGTCGCCATGCCGGGCGAGGCGGCGGGCGCGCCGTTCACCCCCGTCGCCGCCAGACCGACCACCGCCGCCATCGCTGTCCCCAGCAGACCGAACGGCGCCCAGCGCGATGATCCGAGAGCGACGGCGGCGGCCAGAGACATGAAGACGAAGCCGCCCAGCGGCCCGGTCAGCCCGCCCGACAGCCCCGACGCCGCGACCGCAGCCAGACACCAGGCCGCCAGCAGGGCTGCTCTCACGCTGCGCCCGTCGCGCGCCAGCAGGACCAGCCCCAGCAGACCCGGCGTCGCCATGGCGAGGGCGGCCGAGGCGCCCAGGCCCGCGGCCCCACTCTCGCGTCCCAGCCAGTCCCCGGCCAGCGCCGTCAGCCCCACCGCCGCCGCCCAGCCCGCGTGCCAGGCGGCCACGGCGGCGCCGTCCCGGGCGTCAGGCGCGTCGGGCGAACGGATCGGCTCGAACAGGGCGGGCGGAGGCTTCAATCCGAGCCTTTGAGACGGTTGCTTCAACCGCGCAGTCTAGCCCCCGACCAAGGCCGACCAAAGGCCGCTCGCCTCGCGGGCGACTGTCCCAAAACGGCGCAGGACATCGATCCGGGAAGGCGCGTGGGCGGTTGTCGTCCGGGCCGCCGGGCCCTATGTCGCCCGCATGACCTCGACCGACGCCCTTCCCGCCCTGACCCTCGACGAAACCCTGGCCGAACTGGTCGAGGAGTTCGATCTGCTGGGCGATTGGGAAGGCCGGATCGAATACGTCATCGACCTGGGCAAGGGTCTGCCGCTCCTACCCGATGAGGCCCGCGTCGAGGCGAACAAGGTGCCGGGCTGCGCGGCCCAGGTCTGGCTGTCGACCCGCCGCGCCGACGGCCGGCTGTTCTTCGACGCCGACAGCGACAGCGCCCTGTCCAAGGGCAATATCGCCCTGCTGCTGAAACTCTATTCCGGCCGCCTCCCGGCCGAGATCCTGGCTTTCGACGCCCGCGCGGCGCTGGACCGCCTCGGCCTGCCCGCCGCCCTCACCCGCCAGCGCGCCAACGGCCTGAACAGCATGGTCGGACGGATTCGCGAGGCGGCGGCGCAGGGGTGATCCACAGCCGCAGCGGCGCCATGCCGCTGGCGTCGAACACAAAAACCAACATTATCCACAGCGCCTAACATTTGATGGCGACGGCCGCGGCCGGACGATGGCCAATGCGCGCATGGAACCCTTGGGGGAAGCTGACCGCGCAATGGACGCCCTGTGGCGAGGCCTCTACGGTCAGCCCCTGCCGATCCGCGGCGCGCCGGCTCTGGCCCTCAAGGTCATACTCAGTTGCGAGAGGCATCGATGGACATCAGAACCCGCCGCAGACGCTCAGCCTGGACGCTCTCCCCCTTCGAGGGCCTGCTCCTGATTTTGGCGACCACCTCGTTTGGCGCGGCCTGCCTCTCGGCGGCCCTGGTCTAGCCCTCTAGCGTCCCGGACGCCGCGTCATGGCCGAAGCCGGCGCCAGTTGCAGGCCGCGCGCCTCCAGCCCCGCCGTCCAGCGGGCGGCGGCTTCGACGGTGACGGGATAGCTGAAGCCCGCCCCCATGGCGGCGCCGCGGGTCTTGGCGGCGGCTTCCAGGGCGTTGAGCTGGCCCATGATGGCGGCCGGGTTCTGGGTCTCGTCGATGACGCGGTCGGCGCTGGCGCGGGCGAAGGCGCCGGGCTTCCTGCGCATGGAGCCGTCGTCGAGGAAGGCCACCCCACGCTGACGCAGCACGGTCAGCATGGCGCCCATGCCCTCATCCGAGGTCGCGAAGCGGTCGCCCAGATAGTTGGTCACGCCGAAATAGCCGGTCGCGCGGCCCAGCAGCCAGTCCAGCTTGGCCTCGACGTCGTCGGCGCCGCCGCTGGCCAGCAGGGTGTAGGGGCCGGGATCGTTGTCGGGATAGCCGGTAGGCTCCATCGGCAGCTCGATCATCACCTCATGGCCCTGGGCGCGGGCCAGGTCGATCCAGCCCTGCAGCCCCTCGGCGTAGGGGACGAAGCTGAGCGTCACCTCGGCGGGCAGGCGTTCGATGGCGGCGCGGGTGGTGACGGCGTTCAGCCCCAGGCCGCCGACGACCAGAGACACCATGGGCTTGCCGTTCGAACGGAACGGGCGGGCATAGGCCTGGGCCGGGACGCGGCCGTCCGGCGCGATGCGCGGCAGGGGGCCGTTGGGACCGGGCGAGAACAGGCCGGCGATCGGCGCCTTGGGCAGGGGATTCGAGGGCGCCCGCACCGGGGCGGCGATGGCCGAGCCGCCCGCCACGCTGGCGCCGTCCGGCAGGGTGATCAGGGCCTCGCCCCCGGCGGCGCCGTTGGGGTCCAGCGGATCGCCGCCAGCCAGATCCTGATAGAGGTCCAGACCGCTCATGGCGAAGGCGTCGGCGCCGGTGGGGGCCGGATCGGCGGCGGCGGCCGGGCGTTGCAGCGCCACCCGAGCCGAGGGGGCGCCCGCGCCGGGGTCGCCCAGAACGGCGACGAACAGGGCCCCGGCGGCCAGGACGAAGACGCCCGCGGCAGCCACGGCGACCGGCGGCTTCTTCAGCGCGGCGACGAAGGTGTCGAGGCTGGCGCGCGAACGGGCCTCCGGCGGCAGGCCGGCGGCGGCGGCGAGAGCGGACTGGCGCTTGGCGAACATGGACAGGGCGGCGCTCGGACGACAGGGGCGGGACTGGGGCGCCGCACGACGCGGTTCCCCTCGATCCTCACTTATCCCCAGCGCCGGTTAAGAAACCCTAACGCTGCATTCACCACGTTGACGCCGGCCGCCGGGCCGGACCGAAACCGATCAGTCCGGGGTCGCGCCGTCGGGGCTGGGCGTCCCGGCCTCGGCCGTCTCGATCGGCTTGGCGCCCGGTTCGGTGACCACGACGTTCGTCGGCGCGGCGGCCAGGCGGGTCAGGTCGCCGCCCGCGCGCAGCACGTCCAGGGCGCGTTGCAGCTGATAGTCCTTGGTCTTGTCGAACTCCGGCCCCGGCGCCTCGTGCGGGGTGTGCGGCCCCTTACGCTCGGCCCCGATGGAGGCGTCCAGCGCCGTGGCGTAGGCAGCCTCGGAATAGATGAAGCTGGAGCGCGAGACGATGCGCGCCTCGGCCTCGGATCGCGCCACCTCCAGGTCCGGCTCGATGCCGATCTTCTGGATCGAGCGGCCCGACGGCGTGTAATAGCGCCCCGTGGTGATCGACAGGGCGCCGTCCGAACCGCCGCGCAAGGGGATCACCGTCTGCACCGACCCCTTGCCGAAGCTGGTCAGGCCGACGACCGTGGCCCGCTCCTGGTCCTTCAGGGCGCCGGCGACGATTTCCGAGGCCGAGGCCGAACCGTAGTTGATCAGAACCACCACCGGCAGGCCGCCGGTCAGGTCACCCGACTTGGCGGCGTAGCGTTCGATGTCGTCGGGCTTGCGGCCGCGCTGGCTGACGATCTCGCCGCGCTCCAGGAAGGCGTCCGACACGTCGATGGCGGCGGTCAGCAGGCCGCCGCCGTTGTTGCGCAGGTCCAGAACAAAGCCCTTGATGCCGGGCTTCTCGGCCTTGAGACGGTTGATCGTCTCGGTCAGTTCGCGGCCCGTATTCTCGTTGAAGGTCGAGATGCGCAGATAGCCGAAGTCGCCCTCCAGACGGCCGGAGACGGATTCGACCTTGATGACCTCGCGGGTCAGGACGACCTCGCGCGGCTCTTCGCCGTCGCGCAGGAAGGTGACGGTGACGCTGGCGCCGATGGCGCCGCGCAGTTTTTCGGAGACTTCGGACACGGTCAGGCCGGCGGCGTTCTGGCCGTCGATGGCGCTGATGACGTCGCCCGCCTGGACGCCCGCGCGACCGGCGGGGCTGTCGTCCATCGGCGAGATGACCTTCACCAGGCCGCCCTCGGAGGTGATGGTCAGGCCGACGCCGGAATACTCGCCCGTGGTCCGCTCGCGCAGGTCGCCATAGGACTTGGCCGGCAGATAGTTGGAGTGCGGGTCCAGCGCCGTCATCATGCCCGACAGCGCGGCCTCGATCAGCTTCTTGTTGTCGACCGGCACCACATAGGCCTGCTCGACGATGCCCAGGACGTCGCCGAACATCTGCAGCATCCGGAAGGTCTCGTTGCGCGGGGTCTGGCTGGCGACAGCCGCCGCCGATCCGCCCAGGGCCAGGGCGGCGCAACCGATGAGAAGCAGTTTACGCATTCGGTGTCTTTCCATCGGACCCGCGCGGGCTCCGGTCGTCCAGGGAGGCGCAGGCGCGTTCAGACGCCGACGTCGGATGGGACGATACAATCAGCCTCGGCGCGGATTTGAAAGGACTTTCGCGCTATTGCAGCCCCTACTGAAGCCAAGGCGCGGGATCGATCGGCCGTTCGTCACGGCGCAGCTCGAAATAGGCCTCACCCTCCTCGCCCGTACGGCCCAGGGCCTGGCCGTCGCCGACCCTCTGCCCGGTCTCAACCGACAGCTGGTCCAGCCCCGCCACCACCACGCGCCAGCCGGGGCCGAGGTCCAGAATGACCACCTCGCCCCACTCCTTCAACGGCCCGGCGTAGGCGACGCGGGCGGCGGCCGGGGCGGCGATGACTTCGTGGCTGGAACGCCAGCGCCAGCCGCTGGAGCCGCCGCCGAAGCGCTGCGACGGCGCGCCCTGAACCGGGG
>NZ_JBOHLI010000036.1:0-34170 GCF_050729455.1 Brevundimonas sp. | reverse complement strand
CGACGCGCAACAGACTATTTCCCGTCCCGGCGGCTGTGCTAAAGGGCGGAGACGTTCCGCGCGAAGTGAGTCCCTCGAGGCTTGCGTCGTCGGCGCTGCCGTGACACGGCGAACACTGAGACCCCGCCTTCACGGCGACAACAAACAGGCAGAGAGACACTCATGTCCGACACCCTCGAACGCGTCCGCAAGATCGTTATCGACCACCTGGACGCCGATCCGGACAAGGTCACGGAAAAGGCTTCCTTCATCGACGACCTGGGCGCTGACTCGCTCGACAACGTCGAACTGGTCATGGCCTTCGAAGAAGAATTCGACGTCGAGATCCCGGATGACGCCGCCGAGCACATCCAGACCGTCGGCGACGCTGTGAAGTTCATCGACGAGAAGCTGGCTGGTTAATCCAGCTGCGATCCGTCGCACTTCCTAAGTGATGGCCGCCGTGGCGGGCCCCTAGCGGGACCGTCCGGCGGCCATTATTGTTTTCGGTCACGATTCTGCAGTCCAAGGAGCGCGAACCATGCGCCGCGTCGTCATTACGGGCCTCGGCCTCGTCACCCCGCTCGGCACGGGCGTCGAGCACGTCTGGAAGGGCATTGTCGAGGGGCGCTCGGGCATCGGTCCGATCACCTGCTTCGATACCGAAGGTTATGGCTGCACCATCGCCGGCGAAGTGCCGTCCGTGGACGGTCGCGGTCGCGGCGCGCCGGATCAGCCCGGCGTCTTCGATCCCGACCAGGTGATGTCGCACAAGGACCGCAAGCGCGTTGACGACTTCATCCTGTACGCCATCGCCGCCGCTGACGAAGCTCTGGCCGACGCGAACTGGAAGCCGGAATCCGAGGACGACAAGGAAGCGACCGGCGTCATGGTCGGCTCCGGCATCGGCGGCCTGGGCCCCATCGCCGACACGGCCATCGTGCTGAAGGAACAGGGCGTCCGTCGCGTCAGCCCCTTCTTCATTCCCTCGGCCCTGATCAACCTGGCCTCGGGCCAGATCTCGATCCGCCACGGCCTGAAGGGGCCGAATCATTCGGTCGTCACCGCCTGCGCCACCGGCGCCCACGCCATCGGCGATGCGGCCCGGATGATCGCCCTGGGCGACGCCGAGGTTATGGTGGCCGGCGGTGCCGAAAGCTCGGTCGTGCCGATCGGCATCGCCGGCTTCCTGGCCTGCAAGGCCCTGTGCACCGCCTACAACGACACGCCCGAGAAGGCGTCGCGCCCCTATGACCGCGGCCACGCCGGCTTCATCATGGGCGAGGGCGCCGGCATCATGGTGCTGGAAGAGTACGAACACGCCAAGGCGCGCGGCGCCAAGATCTACGCCGAGGTCGTCGGCTACGGCATGAGCGGCGACGCCTATCACATCACCGCCCCGTCGGAAGACGGCGACGGCGGCCTGCGCGCTATGAAGGCGGCGCTGAAGCGGGCCGGGATGGAGCCGTCGGACCTGGACTACGTCAACGCCCACGGCACCTCGACCATGGCCGACTGGATCGAGCTGAAGGCCATCGAGCGTCTGGTCGGCGATCACGCCAAGGACGTCGCCGTCTCCTCGACCAAGTCGATGACGGGCCACCTGCTGGGCGCCGCCGGGGCCATCGAGAGCATCTTCTCGGTTCTGGCCATCCGCGATCAGATCGCCCCGCCGACCATCAACCTGGACGACCCCGAGCACGAGACGGTCATCGATCTGGTCCCGCACAAGGGCAAGCCGATGAAGATCGATGTCGCCATGTCCAACAGCTTCGGCTTTGGCGGCACCAATGCGGCCGTGATCTTCAAGAAGGTCGACTGATTTGGCCAAGGCTCCGTCGCGTCGTTCCACGCCCAAGGTTCGCGTCCCCAAGAACCGTGTGCCGAAGCGGGGCGGCGGCGGAGCCGGCAAGTCCAGCCTCGGCGTCGGGCTGATCACCGCCGCCGGGACGCTGGGCCTGTTCGTGGTCGCGGCCCTGATCGCGCTGTGGGCGGTCTATTGGGGGCCGGGACCGTCGGCGAAGGTGGGCGAGGCGACCGTCGTCAGCCTGCCGTCGGGCGCGGGCGTGCCGGCCATCGCCGCCAGTCTGAAATCGGCGGGCGTGATCCGCTCGACCGATCTGTTCCGCGTCGCCGTCAGCCTGACCGGCGCCGACCGCAAGATCCGTGCGGGTGAGTATGAGGTGCCGTCGGGGGCCTCGCTGGCGACCGTGGTCGGTCTGCTGGTCGACGGCAAGGCGGTGCGCCACTACGTGACCCTGCCGGAGGGCTGGTCCTCGGCCCAGGCGGTCGACATCCTGATGAAACAGCCGGTCCTGACCGGCGAGGTCGAGGTTCCGCTTGAGGGCAGCCTGTGGCCCGACACCTATGAGGTCTCGCGCGGCGAAACTCGCGCCTCGGTCGTTGCGCGGATGCAGCGCGCCGCCAAGACCAAGCTGGACGCCCTGTGGGCCCAGCGCTCGCCCAACACCATCGTCACCACGCCGGAGGAGGCGATGGTCCTGGCCTCCATCGTCGAGAAGGAGACGGGTCTGGCCTCGGAACGGCCCCAAGTGGCGGCGGTCTTCACCAACCGTCTGCGGCTGGGGATGCGGCTGGAGAGCGATCCGACCATCGTTTACGGCGTGACCAAGGGCCGCCCGCTGGGCCGCGGCATCCGCGCCTCGGAACTGCGCGCCCAGACGCCGTGGAACACCTATCTGATCGACGGCCTGCCGCCGACGCCTATCGCCAACCCCGGCGAGGAGGCGCTGAAGGCGGTGCTGAACCCGCCGCGTTCGGACTACGTCTTCTTCGTCGCCGACGGCACCGGCGGCCACGTCTTCGCCCGCACCTATCCCGAGCATCTGCTGAACGTGGCGCGCTGGCGCGAGATCGAGCGCCGCAAGGCGGGTCTGCCGCCCGGGCAGACGGCCTCGGTTCCCGGCGCCGCGCCGACGCCGATGGGCGAGGGCGAGGCGGCACCCGTGGTCATCCCGCCGGGCGCCAGGGTCATCTCCGTGCCGACGGCGGCCCCACAATGAGCGCCATCTCCGGCATGACCGGTTTCGGCCGGGCCGACGGGGCGCTGGACGGCTGGACCTGGACGGTCGAGGCGCGCTCGGTCAACGGGCGCTCGCTGGAGGTCCGCTATCGCGGTCCCGGCAGCTTCGACAATCTGGAGCGGCTGACCAAGACGGCGGCTCAGGGCCGTCTAAACCGGGGCCAGGTGACGCTGGGCGTCCAGGCCAAGCGGGCCGAGGGCAGCGAGCCCGCGCCGCGCGTCAACGAGGCGGTGCTGGCAACGTATCTGAAGCTGGCGAATCAGTTGGCGGAAGAGGGGGCCGTGCCGCCTTCGGCCGACGGCCTGCTGTCCCTGCGCGGCGTCATCGAAGTGGCCGAGGAGGTCGAGGACCCGGAGGCCCACGCCGCGCTCGAGGCCGCCATCCTCGCCACCGTAGAACAGGCGCTGGACGCCCTGAAGCTGTCGCGTCAGCGCGAGGGCGAACAACTGACGCCGGTGATCCACGACTTCGTTGGGACCATCGAGGCTCTGACAGCGCGCGCCGAGCTGGAGGCCTCAAGCCAGACCGAGGCGATCCGCGAGCGCTTCACCCGCCGCATCAGCGAACTGGCTCCCGACGCCCCGGGGCTGGATGAGCGAATCTTCCTCGAAGCCGCCGCCCTGGCCACCAAGGCGGACGTGCGCGAGGAGCTGGATCGCCTGACCGCGCACGTCGCCTCGGCCCGCACACTGTTGCAGCAACCCCCCGCCGGGCGAAAACTCGACTTCCTGATGCAGGAATTCATGCGGGAAGCGAACACGCTCTGCTCGAAATCCGCTACCACGCCGCTCACCGGAATCGGCCTCGAACTGAAGGCCGTCATCGAGCAGCTTCGAGAACAAGTTCAGAATGTCGAATAACCGCACCCCCCGCCGTGGCGTCCTGCTGATCGTGGCCAGTCCGTCGGGGGCCGGGAAGACGTCGCTGTGCCGCCGCCTGATGGCGGATCACAAGGGGCTGGAACTGTCGGTTTCCATGACCACGCGCGGCATCCGTCCGGGCGAGGTCGACGGCCGCGACTACCACTTCGTCACTCACGAGGAATTCCAGCGCCTGATCGACGGCGACGCCTTCCTGGAATGGGCCGACGTGCATGGCAACCGCTACGGCTCGCCCGCAGCGCCGGTGAACCGCGCCCTGGCCGAGGGCCGCGACGTGCTGTTCGACATCGACTGGCAGGGCGCCCGCGACGTGGCCGGGAAATGCCCCGGAGACGCCGTGCGCGTCTTCGTCATGCCGCCCAGCCTCGAGGAACTGCGCCGCCGCCTGGTGACGCGCTCGCAGGACGCCGAGGACGTGATCGAACGCCGCGTCGCCAACGCCAAGGGCGAGATCGAGCACTGCGACGAGTTCGACTACGTCCTGGTCAACGAGGACTTCGACCGCTCCTACGCCGAGTTGGCCCACATCTATCACGCCGAGCGCAGCCGCCGTCACCGCAACCTGTGGGTCGACGCCTACAAGGCCGCCCTGCTGAAGGAAGTGGTCTGAAGCCACGCTTTCGTCCCGGCCGCCGCTTCGCGTAGCGAGGCGGAGCGGCGGGACCGCTCCAGACGCGATGCCTGGCCGAGGCGCTTCCTGCGGTCCCGGATAGCGGCTGCGCCGCTTCCGGGACGACGGGAAGAGCGCTTAGCTGCGCGCCGCGAAGAAGGGCTTGATGCGGGCTAGGGCGTCCTCGACCTGGGCGGTCGAGACGGCGAAGCTGAAGCGGATGAAGCGGTGGCCGTTGACCGGGTCGAAGTCGACGCCGGGCGCGGTCGCCACGCCGGTTTCGCGCAGCAGGGCCTCGCAGAAGCCGATGCTGTCGTCGGTCAGATGGCCGATGTCGGCGTAGATGTAGAAGGCGCCGTCCGGCGGGGCGATGGAGCGCAGCCCCATGGCCGGCAGGGCGTCGAGCATCAGGGCGCGGTTGGCGCGATAGACGTCGATGTTGGCCTCCAACTCCTCCTCCTCGTCCATGGCGATCAGACCGGCGTGCTGGCTGAGGGTGGCGGGGGTCAGGAACATGTTGCCGACGCGGGCGCGGGCTTGCGGCACTTCGGCCTCGGGCAGGATCAGCCAGCCCAGACGCCAGCCCGCCATGCTCCAGTATTTGGAGAAGCTGTTGACGATCAGGGCGTTGGGCTCGAACTGCAGCATGGACGGCGTCGGGCCGACGTAAGACAGGCCGTGGTAGATCTCGTCCGAGATGACCGAGATGTTCCGCTCGCGGCAGACCTCGGCGATGGCCTTCAGCTCGGCCTCGGGGATGATGGTGCCGGTCGGGTTGGCGGGGCTGGCGATGATGACGCCAGCGGGGGCGGGCTCCAGGGCGCGCAGGGCCTCGGCGGTCAGCTGGAAGCGCACCTCGGGGCCGCAGTCGATCTCGACCGGCTCCATGTGCAGGGCCTTCAGGGTGTTGCGATAGGCGACGTAGCCGGGACGGGCGATGGCCACCCGGTCGCCGGGCTGGAAACGCATCATCAGGGCCAGCACCAGGGCGGGCGAAGCGCCGGCCGTCATGACCACCCGCTCCGGATCGACGGTCACGCCATAGCGGTCGTCGTAGAGCTTGGCGATGCGGGCGCGCAGGGCCGGGCTTTCCCAATAGCCGCCGGGCTCGCTGTCCAGAATGCGGTGGGCCTGGGCGATGGCGGCGGCGGGCGCGCCGGTCGAGGGCTGGCCGAACTCCATATGGATGATGGAGCGGCCCTGGGCCTTCAGCTCATGGGCCAGGCGGCTGACGCTGATGGCGCGGAAGGGTTCGATCTCAACGGTCATGTCAGGCGGTCACTTCAGGGCGTCGGCCAGGCGGAGGAAGCCCGCGATGTCGATGACTTCGGCGCGGGCGTCGGGTTCGATGCCGGCGGCTTCGCACAGGGCGGCGCCGCCGAGCTGTTTCAGGCTGGAGCGCAGCATCTTGCGGCGCTGGCCAAAGGCGGCGGCGGTGACGCGTTCCAGCTTCTTCAGGCGCTCAGGCGAGGGGCGATCGGCCAGCGGCACCACGTGCACGACCGCCGAGGCCACCTTGGGCGGCGGGGTGAAGGCGGCGGCGGGCAGGTGCATGACGATGCGGGCCTCAGCGACGGACTGGGTGATGACGGCCAAACGGCCATAGGCGTCGTCGCCGGGGGCGGCCACGATGCGTTCGGCCACCTCCTTCTGGAACATCAGGGTCAGGGCGCAGGGCGTCCACGGGCCAGTCAGCCACTTGATCAGCAGGGGCGTACCGACGTTGTAGGGCAGGTTCGACACCAGATGCGTCGGGCCCTCGGTCAGTTGGGCCTCACGAACGTTCAGGGCGTCGGCCTCGACGATGGTCAGGCGGCCGGAGCCATCGTCCAGTTCGCTGAGCAGGGGGATGAAGCGGGGGTCCTTCTCGACCAGCACCACCTTGCCCGCGTCGCTTTCTAGGATGGCGCGGGTCAGGCCGCCGGGGCCGGGGCCGACCTCGATCACGGCGCGGCCCTCGAACGGCCCGGCGTAGCGGACGATTTTGCGCGTCACGTTGAGGTCCAGCAGGAAGTGCTGGCCGAAGCTCTTCTTGGCCAGCAGGCCGTGGGCGTCGAGCGTCTCGCGAAGGGAGGGGAGGTCCGTCATACGGGACGCCTTAGCGCGTGGCGCGCGCCGCCGCCATCTCTGAGGCCAAACGCACGGCGGCGATGAAGCTGTCGGCGCGGGCGATGCCCTTGCCGGCGATGTCGAAGCCGGTGCCGTGGTCGGGCGAGGTGCGGACGATGGGCAGGCCCAGGGTGGCGTTGACCCCGCCCCAGAAGTCCAGCGTCTTGACCGGGATCAGGGCCTGATCGTGATAGAGGCAGACGACCGCGTCGTAACGCGCCCGGGCCTCGTCGTGGAACAGGGTGTCGGCGGGCAGGGGGTCGGTGATGTTCAGTCCCTCGGCGCGCAGGGCGGCGGCGGCGGGGCGCAGGATCTCGACCTCTTGCAGGCCGATGGAGCCGCCTTCGCCCGCGTGAGGGTTCAGGGCGGCCATGGCCAGGCGCGGCGCCTTGATGCCGAAGTCGCGCTTCATCGATTCGTGGACGACGCGGGCGACGCGCATGACGCGATCCGCCGTCACAAGCTCGGGCAGTTGGTCGATGGCGACGTGGATAGTCACCAGACAGGCGCGCAAGTCCTTGGCCGTCAGCATCATGACCGGGCCGCGCGTGCCGGAATACGGCATGTCGACGGTCAGTTCGGCGATGAATTCGGTATGGCCGGGGAAGCGGAAGCCCGAGGCGTACATGGGCGCCTTGGCGATGGGGGCGGTGACGACGCCGCCGGCCTCGCCCGAGATGACCAGATCGACGGCGCGCTCGATCCAGTCGGCCACGGCCGGGGCGTTGCGCGGATCGGGGTGGCCCGGCGTGACCGGGGCGGGGGCGGGGTGGTGCAGGACGGGGATGGCGCGGCCGAAGGCGGCGCGGGCGTCCGACGGGCTGAATATCTGCTCCACCGGCGCGCCCTGGGCCGCCAGGACATCGGCGTCGCCGACGACGGCGAAGGGCGTGACGGGGGCGAGAGGACCGGGCGGCGTGGCCAGGATCGGCCACGCCTTGGCGATGATCTCCGGCCCCACGCCGGCGGGGTCGCCCATCGTGACGATGAGCGGCCGCATGGTCATCACTGCTTGATTTCGATCAGGGCGTCGGCCCGCAGGTCGCGCAGATAGCGGCGGCCCAGCATGGCGTAGTTCTGACCCTGCAGGCGCGATTCGACCTGTTGCGCCGAAGGGGCCTCGGGGCCGCCCAGGCGACGGCCGCAGACGGCCAGGACGTGCACGCCCAGCGGGGTGCGGACCACGCTGCTGACCGTGCCGACATCGGCCGAACGGGCGACCTGCTGGAACTGCGGCAGCAGGTTGGCCACGTCGCTCTCGCCCAGATCGGCGCCCAGCAGACCCTGCTCCGAACGGGCGCGTTCCAGGATGTTGTCGCAGGTCAAGCCGCCGCGGATCGCTTCCAGGCGTTGGGTCGCGGCCGTCACCTCGGCCTCGCTGGCGGTTTCGGGCAGTTCGACCATGACCTGCTTCATCTGCACCAGGCTGGTGGCCGCGCCCGAGCGCTTGTCGCGCATGTAGAGGATGTAGACGCCGCCATCGACGGGGATGGGGTTGGACAGCTGGCCGACCTCAAGCGTCTCCATCGCCTGTTGCAGAGCGGGCTGGACCGTGCCCTGGACCACCCAGCCGGCGTCGCCGCCGCGCGCCGCCGAGGGGGCGGCCGAGAACTGACGGGCCACGTTCATGAAGGGCGCGCCCTGGACCATCTGCTGGACCAGCTGACGGGCGCCGTTCATCGCTTCCTGCATTCCGCCGACGCGGCTGGCCTCGAGGTAGATTTCGCCGACCAGGTACTGGGGCTTGGTCGCTGATTCGGTCAGTTGCCGCATGGCCTGATCGACCTGGGCGCGCGTGACCTTGGCGCGGTCGCGGAAACGGCCGCCCACCAGTTCGCGCCAGCCGATCTCGGTGCGCAGCTGCTCGCGGAAGGCCTGGGGCCGGATGCCGCCCTGTTCCAGGAAGGCCATATAGTTCTGGGGCGTCGTGCCCGCCTCGCGCGCCATGCCGGCGATTTCCTGATCCACTTCGGCGTCGGAAATCTTCAGTTGTTCGAACTTGGCGATCTCGGCGGCCTGAAGGTGCTGTTCGATCAGGTCGTTCAGCGCCTGCTGCTGGATGGCGCCGATGTTTTCTTCGGTCGGCTGGACCTGGGTCATGGCCATCAGCACCAGCATCCGCTGGCGCAGGTCGTAGCCGGTGATGATCCGGTCGTTGACCGTGGCGATGATGCCGTCGGACAGGCGGAACTGAGGGGCCGTCGCAGTGCGCTGGGGCGCTTCCTCGGCGGCGGGGTTCAGCGTGCCTGCGGCGGGCGCAGGTTGCGCCGGCGCTGTCTGGGCCAGGGACTGTCCGACAGCCGTGCCGGCCATCAGGGCGGCCATGGCCACGCCCGTCGTGTAACGCATCAAACGCATCGTCAGTCCTGATTCCCTAAAGCGGTCTCGACCCGGTCCAGCAGCGCCATCAAAAGTCCTGGACCCCGGAGGGCGCACGCCCCTGCACGCCATGCTTACCGCATATCATTTCGATCATAGCCTGAACCTCCAAAAGTGGCGAGGTTAAGTCGGATATAGATGCCCTCGGAAGGGCCGGTCGGGCGCACCCGCGTGTTGTCGCGACGCCAGCCCAGCTCGAACCGGAAGCAATCGTCGTCGAACAGCAGGCCGACTTCCGAGCGGGTGATGACGTCGCGCTCCAGATCGGCGATGCCGTTCACCGCGACGCCCCAGTTGCCATGGACGAACTGCTGACCGGAAAGCTGCACGAATTCGTAGTTTCGGTTCAGGGGGCCGCTGACCGGATTGGAGCGGTCGATGATGTAGCTCAGGCTGGCCAGATTGCGGCGGCCCCAGCGGCCGTCGACGGTCGTCTCGGCCCGACGGAAATTACCGTTGCCGTCGATGGTGGCGTGGCCCCAGCCGCGAATGCGGTCCGACGGCGAGAAGGTCGCCTGCACCACCCAGTCCGAGTTGCGCGAGGCCAGGCCGGACGGGTCGTAGAGGTTCGCAGGGGCGTCAGGGATCGGCGTCAGGAATTCGCGCTGACGCTCGGCCCGGAGGCTGCGGCCGATGAAGAGGCTGGCCGAGCGTTTGTCGTCCCAGCGCAAGGTGGCGCGGGCGCCGGCGGTGAAGCGCAAGCCCCCTTCCATCAGGTCGTAACCGGGGAAGCGATCCATGCGGAACAGCGAGACGTGGTCCAGTTCCAGCGTCTGGCTGTCTTCGTTGGGGATGCGGGGGTCCAGATCGGCCTCGGTCGAAGCTGACAACTGGGCCATGGGCTCCAGCACCAGGTCGGACGAGGCGCTGAGGCGGCGGTACAGGGGATAGCTGACGTCGACCCCGGCGCTGGCGCGACCGCGCGTCAGGACGTCGGAGGTCTTGCCCAGCATCGGCGGCAGGTCGTCGACCGAATAGACCTCGAGCCGGGCGTCCGCGAACGGCTCCCAGCGCAGGCCCATCGGCGAGATGATGGTGCGGCGCCAGTCGACCTGGCCGGTGATGCGGCGGCTGTCGACGCCGGGCAGACCGTCGGTCGGGCCGGGAGGTATCAGTTCTGGAGCCAGGGTCGGGAAGCCGACATAGGCGTCGCGGGTCAGGGCCACGGCCGAGCCGCGTAGCCGCAGACGCCCGCCGAAGACCGGGCTCTCCGGCTCCCACCGCGCATCGATGATCGGCGCGACCAGCGGCAGGGTGTTGTCGTCCTCGAAGATGTTCAGCGCGGGCGTGACCGGATCGAACTGCGTCACCCGCAGGCTCTGGATCGAGAAGGCGGCCACCGACAGATAGGATCGTTCGGTCTGGCGCTCGGCGTAGATCTGGCTGATCAGGCGGCGACGGTCGCCGTAGTAGAGGCCGTTGTCCTGATAAGGAGAGTTGATGTCATAGCGGTCGAACAGGGTCTTGTCGGACACCCGTTCGACGGTGAAGCCGCCGCGCCATGGCCCGTTGAAGTCGAACTTGCCGTGCGACAGCAGGTAGCTGCGGCTGGTGCGGTCGCCGAAGCGGACGTTGCTTTCCGCATCACCGTCGCCGTCCAGGTCGAAGTCGCCGAAGTTGCGCCCATAGGTGTAGCCGCCGCGCGCAACAATCGTCCCGTTGTTGAAACGCCGCCGCCATTGCAGGTTTAGCAGGGGGGCGACGCGGGTGTTGATCTGGGGGCTGATCAGCCAGTCCTCGGACGGTGAAACCACCAGCAGATAGGGAACCTCGACCGAGACGCCGCGTCCTTCGTCATAGTCCGCGCGGGGAATCAGGAAGCCGGAGGCGCGATCGACGCTGGGGTCAGGATGGGCGAAGGCCGGCAGGTAGAAGACCGGCACGCCGCCGACGCGGAAGACCACGTTGCGATACAGGATGGCGCGCAGATCCTGGTCCTGAACCGCCTTGTCGGCCTGGATCGAGATGCTGGGCTGTTTCGGCCCGTTCACGTCGCAGATCGGGCAGGGGGTGAAGATGACCTGGTTCAGTTCGCTGACGTTTTCCGAACGGCGAACGGCGGTGGCGGCCATCAGGCTGGCGCCGTTGGCCAGGCGCATGGCCAGATCGACGGCGACCCCGGCCTTGAGGTCCGAATCGAGTTCGACACGGCTGGCGTGAAGGACCGAGCCGTCGGGCGCGACCACTTCGGCGTGGCCGGAGGCGGTCGCGACGCCAGTTTGCGTATCGTAGGTAAATTGCTCAGCGCGCACGCTGTGGTCGCGAACGCGGGCGAAGACCCGGTCCTGGGCGGCGCCGTCGGCGGTGACGACGTCGCCCTGACGGCTGGCGGAATCGGCGTTCACATAGATTGCGCCCGGCGTCAGGCCGTCGGGGCCAGGGACGCTCGCAGGGGCGGCGCCCTGGGGCTGGGCGGGCGCGACCTGCGCCATGGCCGGCAGGGCAGGCGCGCAAGCGATCAGGGCCGCTCCGGCCAGGAGCCGGGCACGCAGGGCTCCCTCTCGGGAAATGCGGCGATCACTCATGCGGAATCCACTCATTGCCGGGCGACCGGAAACCGTCCGATTAGCCGTCTTCGGTATAGAACAGCAAGGTAAAGGCGGCGAGCGCCGTCAGCACAGGGGGCAGCCAGGCCGCCAGGAAGGGCGGCACGACCTCGGCCGAGCCCATGGCCGAGGAAAACTGGTTCACGAAGAAGAAGGCGAAGCCCAGCACCACGGCGGCCACGGTCATCTTGGCCAGGTCGCCCAAACGCATCAGGCGCAGCGAGAAGGCCGCCGCCAAGATCGACATGGCGGCGAACATCAGCGGCGTGGCCAGCAGTTGCTGCAGACGCAGGCGATAGGCGGTCGAGGCGAAGCCCGCGTCCTCGATTCGCTGGATCTGGTTCGGCAGGGACCAGAAGGGTGTCGACTGGGGCCGGGCGAAGCGCTGGAACGCCTCCTTGTCCGCCAGGTTCGACGGCAGATCGAGGGTGGCGTAGCGCACCGCGCGTTGGCCCGTCTGGGCGCCCGTGGCGTCGGTCAGGCGCCAGCGTCCGGCGGTCAGCGAGGCCGAGGCGGCGTCGATCCGTTCGGTGAAGCTGCGCCGGCCGGCGGTCGTGGTCGTGTAGATGAAGAAGCTGGCGTCCAGCAGACGTCCGCTGGCCGGATCTTGGCGGGCGCCGCGAATGATCATCTGGCGCGTGGCGTCGCCCTCGCGCAGCCAGACGGCTTTCTGGGTTTCGCCGCCGGGCGTCGAGCCCGAGATGCGGCCACGCTCGCGCTGCCACAGGCCGTCGCCGGCGGCAGCCATGGGGCCGAGCGTGGTCACGGTCAGCACGCCCAGCACCAGGGCGCAGGCGGCTGCGGGCAGGACGAACCGCCAGGCTGAAACCCCCGCCGCCCGCATGGCGACCAGCTCGCTGCGTCGGTTCAACCCGACGAAGGCCGCCAGCGTCCCGAACAGGAAGACGAAGGGCAGCAGCTGGATGATGACCGACGGCGACTTCAGCAGCACCAAGCCGAAGATGCGGGCGCTGGACAGTTCGCCGGACGAGTTCAATCCGCGCGACACCTCGACGAAGTCGATGAGCATCACCAGGGCGGAGATGACGGCCAGGGCGACGGCCAGGGCGCGAAGCTGCTGGACCAGAACATAGCGTTCGATTCGGCCGAGACGGAGCCTCATGCGAACCTCGCCTTGAAACGTTCATAGGGCGCCCAGACGCGCCGCCGATGCGGCTTGAGCGCGCGGAACAGCAGGCGCAGGGCCACGAAACAGGTCGCCAGCGGCAACAGATATTGCAGCAGGTTCAGCGCTCCGTTCCAGGCGCTGGCCGCGACCAGGCCGTAGCCGACCACGCGCACCACCAGGAAGACGCCTGCCGCCTTGGCGATCCGGCCGCTGTAGCCGGTGCGGCTGAAGGAACCGCCCAGGATGGCCGTCAGGGCCAGAGCCATCGCCGCCAGCGCATAGAGGGGCGAGGCCAGCCGCGAATGGGCCTCGGCCAGCAGCTCGCCGCGCGTGCCGGCGCTTTCCAGCAGGGCGGGCGTGGGGTCGAACAGTTCGGTCAGCCACAGGTCGGACGGCTTGAAGCGGATGCGTTCGGTCGTCCTGGTATAGGGCGACAGGTCGAACACCTGCTGGTCGAACGACAGCTGGTTCAGCACGGCGCGCGACGAATAGCGCTGCATCGACCCGTTCTGCATGGTCAGGACCGGCACGCCGTCGATGCGGCCGAAGCGGGCGCTTTCGGCGTCCCAGGTCGTCACCGTCTTGCCGTTGTCCAGATAGACGAACAGGTTCTTGAGCAGGCCGTTCTGCTCGATCTGCTGCACATAGACGGTCAATCCGCCCGGTCCCTGGACGAAACGGCCTTCCTCGACCAGCAGGGCGGCCAGGTCGGTGCGGATGGCGAAGGCCTGACGGCGCGCCTCGCGCTGGGCCCAGGGCTGGACGAAGACATTGGTGATCAGGGCGATCACGGCGACGATGACGGCGATCTGGATGGCGGGGCGGATCAGCGACCAGCGGCTGACTCCGGCGGCGTAGGCGGCGGTCAGTTCCTGTTCGCGCTGCAGCCGCGTCAGGGCGATCAGGGCGCCGACGAACAGGCCGATCGGCAGGATGACGGCGATCAGCTGGGGCAGGGTCAGCAGGGTCAGCTTGGCCATGACCCAGATGCTCTGACCGCGCTCGACGATGACCTCGAGCTGATCCAGGCTCTGGCTCAGCAGGCCGATTCCGGCCAGCGCCGCGCACGCTGCCACGACGGGCAGACCGATCTGGCGGAAGAGATAGCCCTGAATCAGCGTCATGGTCGGGAAAGGAAGCGTTTCGGGGGGCGACTGAGTTGCAGCCGCGAGCGATGCGGGCCATGTAATACACATCCAAGCGCAACGGCGAAACAGCCGGTGCGCCCTGATTCAAGCACGACCGGGGCATGGAACCCTGGCCTGGAGTAGGTTTCATGAAAATCGAGTTCGTCGCTTCCCCCAGCGCCGCCGAAATCCTTGCCGTCCTGGCCCACGACGGCCGTGCGCTGGCCGGGACGGGCCCTGCTCTGGACGCCGCGGCGTCGGGCGCCTTGACCAAGGCGATGACGAACAGCCGCTTCACCGGCTCCGCCAACTCCACCCTGACTGTCGCCGCCCCGGCCGGCGTGGACGCCAACTCGATTCTGCTGGTCGGCGCTGGCGCGGCGGACAAGCTGGATGATCTGGCGGTCGAGACCGCCGCCGCCGCCGCCTATCAGGCGGTGAAGCTGTCGGGCGCCGAAGTCCTGACCCTCGACGCCGCCCACCTGTCGCCGGCACACGCCGCGCGCGCCGGTTTCGCCGTGCGTCTGGCCGCCTACCGCTTCGCCAAATATCTGACCAAGCAGAAGGCCGACAAAATTCCGTCGGTCACCACGGTGCGCGTCGTCACCTCGGACGTGAAGGCCGCCGACGCCGCCTTCCAGCCGCTGTCGGCCGTGGCCGACGCCGTCCTGTTCTCGCGCGACCTGGTCGCCGAGCCGGCCAACGTCCTCTATCCGGCCGAGTTCGCGCGTCGCGTGAAGGAACTGGAAGCCCTGGGCGCCAAGGTCGAGATCCTGGGCGAGGCCGAGATGGAAAAGCTGGGCATGAACACCCTGCTGGCCGTCGGCATGGGCTCGGAGCGTGAAAGCCAGCTGGCCGTGATCCAGTGGAACGGCGGCAAGGCGGGCGAGGCTCCCATCGCCTTCGTCGGCAAGGGCGTCTGCTTCGACACCGGCGGCATCAGCCTGAAGCCCGCCGACGGCATGGAAGAAATGAAGTGGGACATGGGCGGCGCCGCCGCCGTGGCCGGCCTGATGCACGCCCTGGCGGGCCGCAAGGCCAAGGTCAACGCCGTCGGCGTCCTGGGCCTGGTCGAGAACATGCCTGACGGCAAGGCCCAGCGTCCCGGCGACGTGGTCGTGTCGATGTCGGGTCAGACGGTCGAGGTGCTGAACACCGACGCCGAGGGCCGCCTCGTTCTGGCCGACGCGCTCTGGTACACGCAGGAACGCTTCAAGCCGAAATTCATGATCGACCTGGCGACCCTGACGGGCGCCATGATCATTTCGCTGGGCCTGGAATACGCGGGCGTCTTCTCGAACGACGACGATGTGGCGAACGCCATCGCCGCCGCCGGTCCCAAGGTCGGCGAGAACGTCTGGCGTATGCCGATCCCGGCCCAGTACGAGCGTCATATCGATAGCCCGATCGCCGATGTGAAGAACATGGGCAACGGCCGCGCCGGGGGCTCGATCACCGCCGCCCTGTTCCTGCAACGCTTCACCAACGGCGTGCCGTGGGCGCACATCGACATCGCCCCGACCGCCTGGGTCAAGGACAGCCGCAACCCGACCGTGCCGGACGGCGCCGTGGGCTGGGGCGTGCGCCTGCTGGACCGCATGGTCGCTGATACCTACGAAGCCTGATCCGACGCATTCAGAGGGTAGGGCCGGGTGTCTGACGCAAAGCCGGAAATCTGGTTCTACCACCTGGAGCGCTCGACGCTGGATCAGGTGCTGCCGGGCCTGCTGGAAAAGACCCTCCAGCGGGGCTGGCGCGCGCTCGTGCGCGGGGCGGTTTCGCATCGCCTCGACGATATCGACGAACACCTGTGGACCTATCGCGACGACAGCTTCCTGCCGCACGGGCGGGCTGAGGACGAGCACGCCTCGCGTCAGCCGATCCTGCTGTCCGAATCGGGCGAAAATCTCAATCGTGCTCAGGCGTTGTTCATCGTCGATGAGTCAGATCTGGGGGCCACGGAGGGGTACGAGCGGTGCTTCATCATTTTCGACGGCCGAAACGAACAGGCGTTGCAGCACGCGCGCGGGCGCTGGCGCACGCTGAAGGCGGCGAACGCCAACCTGGCCTACTGGAAACAAACGGACGAAGGGCGTTGGGAAAAGGCGGCCTGATCATTCTCGGACTGCTGGCGGTCGCCGGCTGCTCCTCGGCTTCGTCCGCGCCGACCGCGCCCCGCATCGTCGAACAGGCGCGTCAGAACCAGCCAGTCGGCGCGCGTCTGCCGCAAACCGACGCGGATATGTGCAAGGCGGGCGAACTTCAGTGGTTGGTCGGGAAACCACGCACCGAGATTCCCGTTCCGGTGGACGTGGTGAACCGTCGGGTGGCCTGCACCACGTGTCCCGTCACCGAGGATTACTCGCCTTACCGCCTGAATATTTTCTACAATCAGCAAACCGGCATCGTCGAGCGCGTAAGCTGCGGCTAGGCCGAAACGGAGAGACGCCATGAAGACGATTCTGATGCTGACGGCTTTCGCGGGCGCTGTGGCGCTCTCGGCCTGTGCGCCGACGCAAGAAGCCACGCCCGCGCCGGGCGGCGAAGCCACGCCCGTCGCCTGCAAGGCCGGCGACTATCAGGAATATGTCGGCCGCAATCGCTCGACCATCCCCGCCGACGCCCCGGCTGGCCGCATCTTCCGCGTCCTGTGCAGCAGCTGCGCGGCCACGATGGACTTCCGCGACAACCGCGTGAACTTCACCTACGACGACAAGACCAACGTCGTGACGCGCGTCAGCTGCGGCTGATCGAGCTTTCTATTCGAGCGACGCCAGAGAGCGGGGCGGGTTTAGCGGCCCGTCCCGCTTTCGCGTTCCAGGGCATAGATGGCGTCGGCGATGTCCTCGGCCTTGGCCGTGACCACGGCCTGGGCGTCGGCCAGGCCGCGATTGTAGAACCAGCCGCCGATCTGGCCGCCAAAGAACTCCAGCACCATCTCGGCCTGAAGCTGGCTGATGTCCTGATCCAGCTCCTTGCTGAAGAAGTCGCGGATGCGCCCGCCGATGGCGGTCCGCTCTTCCTTGGTGAACTGGATCGGCTTGGTCATCAGGACGCTCTGCTCATCAGGAAACGGCGGCCAGGGCTTCCTCGGCCTCGACCCAGGCGGCCTCGGCGGCCTCCAGGTCGGACTGGGTCTTTGCGCGGGCTCGCGTCAGGCCTTCCAGCGCCTTGGGGTTGGATACGGCGGCGTTGGCCAGGTCGTCGTCGATGCGGGCGACTTCGGCCGCCAGCGCCGACATACGTTCCTCGGCCTTTTTCACCGCATGGCGCAAAGTCGATGGCGAGGGGCCGGACTTCTTGTCGTTCTTCTTCTTGCCGCCTTGCGAGGGGGCCGCGGCAGCCGCCTCCTGCTTGATCTGGCTGGGCTTGACGGCGGCGGCCTTGGCGCGATCCAGGACGAACTCCTGATAGTCGTCCATGTCGCCGTCGTAGGGCTTCACCGTGCCGTCGGCGGCCAGCCACAGGCGGTCGGCCACAAGCTCCATCAGCGAGCGGTCGTGGGTGATCAGGATGACGGCGCCGCTGTAGTCGTTCAGCGCGTCCAGCAGGGCGCGGCGGCTGTCGATGTCTAGGTGGTTGGTCGGTTCGTCGAGGATCAGGACGTGGGGCGCGTCCATGGCCACCATGTTCAGCAGCAGGCGGGCGCGTTCGCCGCCCGACAGGCTGTCGACCGTAGTTTCCTGCTTTTCGTAGCCGAGGCCGAACTGGGCCAGCTTGGAGCGGCGGCTGCTCTCGCTGGCGTCCGGCATGGCCCGGCGGATGATCTCCAGCGGGGTGTCGGTGGGGTCCATGGCCTCGATCTGATGCTGGTGGAACCAGCCCACGCGCATCTTCTTGTCGCGATGCAGTTCGCCCTCGGACACGTTCAGGGCGCCGGCGATCATTTTGGCGAAGGTCGACTTGCCGGCGCCGTTGACGCCCAGCAGACCGATGCGGTCGTCCAGATCCATGCGCAGGTTCAGATTGCGCAGGATCGGTTTGCCGGTCTCATAGCCGACGTTGGCCCGTTCCAGACGGATCAGCGGCGGCGCCAGCGGGCGCGGCGGCGAGGGCAGGGTGAAGGGGGCGACGCGCTCTTCGATGGTGGTCGAGACCGGCTCCATCTTGGCCAGACGCTTCATCCGCGACTGGGCCTGGGCGGCCTTGGAGGCCTTGGCCTTGAAGCGGTCCACGAAGGCCTGCAGGTGGGCGCGCTCGGCGTCCTGCTTGGCCTTGGCCGACAGTTGCAGACGGGCCTTCTCGGCGCGCGCCTTCTCGAACATGTCGTAGCCGCCGGTGTAGAGCTCCAGCTTGCGGTTCGCCAGGTGCAGGATGTGGGTGCAGCTGTTGTTCAGCAGCTCGCGGTCGTGGCTGATGATCAGGGCCGTGTGCGGATACTTCTGCAGCCGGCTTTCCAGCCACAGCGCCCCTTCCAGGTCGAGATAGTTGGTCGGTTCGTCGAGCAGCAGCATGTCCGGCTCGGAGAACAGGGCCGCCGCCAAAGCCACGCGCATCCGCCAGCCGCCCGAGAACTCGGACATGGGACGCTGCTGATCGGCCTGGCTGAAGCCCAGACCGGCCAGGATCTCGCCGGCGCGGGCCGGGGCCGAGTCGGCGTCGATGTCGATCAGACGCGCCCAGATCTCGCCCATCTCCTCGGGTTCGGCGGTTTCCAGACGGGTCAGCAGATCGTGGCGTTCGACGTCGGCTTCCAGGATGGTGTCCAGCACGCTGTCGGGGGTGGCGGGGTGTTCCTGATCCACCGAGCCGACGCGGGCGGTCTTGGGTAGGCTGACCTCGTCGCCGTTGGCGGCCAGTTCGCCCAGAATCAGCTTGAACAGGGTCGATTTGCCGATGCCGTTGCGGCCCACCAGGCCGACTTTCGAGCCGGGCGGCAGGCTGACGGAGGCGTCGTCGAGGAACTGGCGGCCCCAGGCGTTGAACGTCAGGTTGGTGATCTGGAGCATGGAGTGCGTCTGACGTTACAGGTGGCGGTTGGAAAGCGGGGAGGGCGCCGCTATAAGCCCGCGACCCTCAAACTACCAAACCGCAAAGAGTCTTCCCATGACCGAACGCACTTTCTCGATCATCAAGCCCGACGCCACGCGCCGCAACCTGACCGGCGCGATCAACGCCGTCATCGAAGGCGCTGGCCTGCGCATCGTCGCTCAGCGCCGCATCAAGCTGACCGAAGCCCAAGCCAAGAAGTTCTACGAAGTGCACGCCGAGCGTCCCTTCTACGGCGAACTGGTGTCGCAGATGATCGCCGAGCCGGTCGTCGTGCAGGTGCTGGAAGCCGAAGGCGCCGTCGCCAAGTACCGCGAAGTCATGGGCGCCACCAACCCGAACGACGCCGCTGAAGGCACGATCCGCAAGCTGTTCGCCCTGTCGATCGGCGAGAACTCGGTCCACGGTTCGGACTCGCTGGAAAACGCCGGCATCGAAATCGCTCAGTTCTTCACCGACGCCGACATCGTTGGCTAAGGTTTTTTGTTGGGCCGCGGTCCAAAGGCTCCGCCTTTGCGACCCGATGCGGCCTGGCAGGGATAACGCGGCCCGCCTTCGGCAACGGAGGCGGGCCGTTTCTTTTGTGCTCCCCCAGCCGTCACCCAGGAGGCGCCGCCTTCACTGCGCGGCGAAGGCCGCCAGCGTCTGCGGATACAGCACGTGTTCCGCCGTCTTGACCCGCTCGGCCAGGGTGTCGGCGTCATCGCCCGGCAGGATCGGCACGCGCGCCTGGCCCAGGATGGGGCCTTCGTCCACGCCTTCAGTGACGACGTGGACGGTGCAGCCCGCCTCGGCGTCGCCGGCCTCGATGGCGCGGGCGTGGGTGTTGAGGCCAGGATAGAGGGGCAGCAGCGACGGGTGGATGTTCAGCATCCGCCCCGCCCATTTCTGCACCAGCCAGGGCGTCAGCAGGCGCATGAAGCCGGCCAGGGCGATCACTTGGACGTCGCGCTCGACCAGCAGGGCGTCGATGGCGCGCTCGTGCGCCTCGCGGTCCTTGCCGAAGGGCTTGTGCTCGACGGTCAGGGCCTCGACGCCAGCAGCGCGCGCCTTCTCCAGTCCAGCCACGTTCGCGATGTTGGAGACGACCGCCACCACCTCATAGGGGGCGTCCGCAGCCTGACCCGCCGCGATCAGCGAGGCCATGTTCGAGCCGGAGCCGGAGATCAGCACGGCCACGCGGGTCTTGGGCTTGGCGGTTTCAGTCGGCATGGGATGGCTCGGGCGACGGATCGGGGGAGGAGGCGAGGGATGCGGCCGCGACGGCGGCTTGGCAAGCCCGCAGCGTTATAAAGTCCGTTGCCGGATGGACCGGCTTGAGGCTAGCGTCCCCGCGCCGGACCGTCCGGCGTGTTCAGGGGGAGTTCCAATCATGCGTCATCTGCTTACCGCCGTCTGCGCGACGGCGCTGCTCGCCGCGCCCATGCTTGCCATGGCTCAGGAAGCGTCCGGCGGCGGTTCCGGCCCGGTTCGCTCGGCCGCCGACCGTCTGCGCAACGCCAACGCCGAGCAGGTAGAACGCAACTGGGCCCGCGCCAGCGTCGAGGAAAAGGAGGTGACGACCAGCCATTCGATCACCGCCCACGGCCGCGCCATACGCTACAAGGCCACGGCCGGCACCCTGACCATTCGCGACGACGCGGGCATGCCGACGGCCAGCCTGTTTTACGTCGCCTATACCCTGGACGGTCAGCCGGTCGGCCGCCGTCCGGTGACCTATCTCTACAACGGCGGGCCGGGCTCGCCGACGGTCTGGCTGCACATGGGCGCCTTTGGCCCGGTGCGGGTGCTGACCGATGATCCGGTGGTCGAGCGCCCGGCGCCGTTCAATGTCGGCCCGAACGACATGACCCTGCTGGACAAGACCGACCTGGTCTTCATCGACATGGTCGGCGCCGGATACTCGCGTCCCCTGGCCGAGACGCCGGGTTCGACCTTCTGGGGCGTGGATCAGGACGCCGACGCCTTCACCCGCGCCATCATGCGCTACACCAGCAAGTTCAACCGCTGGTCCAGCCCGAAATACGTCCTGGGCCAAAGCTACGGCACCCTGCGCACCGGCGCGGTGGCGCATCAGCTGGAAAGCCGGGGGATGTCGCTGAACGGCGTCATTCTGCTGTCGTCAATCATGAACTACGGCGTGCGCCAGCCGGGCTATGCGCAGAACTTCATCACCCTGCTGCCGACCTATGCGGCGACGGCCTGGTATCACAACAAGGTGCCGAACCGTCCGGCGACGGTCGATGCCCACGTTCAGCGGGCGCGCGAGTTCGCCATGGGCCCTTATGCGGCGGCCCTGGCCAAGGGGCACATGATCTCGGACGCCGAGCGCGCCCAGATCGCCCAGCAGATGAGCGAACTGATCGGCCTCTCGCCGACCTTCATCGACAACGCCAACCTGCGGGTCGAGCTGTCGCCGTTCCGCAAGGAGCTGCTGCGGGATCGTCGCGAGACCATCGGCCGCCTGGACACCCGCTACCTGGGCATGGACGCCGACGCCGTGGGCGGCGAGCCGGAGGAAGACCCGTCGAGCAGCGCCATCACCGGGGCCTATTTCGGCGTCTTCAACGACTACATCGCCAATACGCTGAACTTCCGCACGGACATGGACTATCGTCAGTCGGCGCGCGGCCTGCCGGGCTTCAACTGGAACTGGAGCCACCGTCCGCCGGTGGGCGGGATGCAGACCACGCCGAACACGGCGATCGATCTGGCCACGACCATGCGGCGCAACCCGCATCTGAAGGTGCTGGCGCTGAACGGCTACTACGACGCCGCCACGCCCTTCTTCTCGACCGAGTTCGACCTGGCCCAGATGATGCTGGAGCCCAAGCTGCGCCAGAACCTGGAGTTCACCTACTATGAGGGCGGGCACATGATGTACACGAGCCGCAAGGCGCTCGAGGAACTGCACGTCGATCTGGCGAAGTTCTATGACGAGACCCAGAACGGCGGCGTTCGCTGACGTTCCGGCGGTAAAGAAAAAGGCCCCGGTCGCGAGACCGGGGCCTTTTTCATTTCAGGCGGTGGAAGCTCAGGCGGCTTCCAGCTGTCCGCAGATGAAGGCTTCCTCGCCCGCGTTCAGCAGGGCGGCCAGCACCGGCTCGGCGTTCTCGGGCGAGACGATCAGGATGAAGCCGACGCCGCAGTTGAAGGTGCGGCGCAGTTCGTGGTCGGAGATGCCGCCGACGACGCCCAGCCATTCAAAGACCGGGGGCAGGGACCAGGCGTTCCAGTCGAACGCGGCCTGCAGGCCCTCGGCGATGCAGCGCGGCGGATTTTCGATTAGGCCGCCGCCCGTGATGTGGGCCGCGCCCTTGACCAGGCCGGCCTTCATCAGCGGCAGGACCGGCTTCACATAGATGCGGGTCGGCTCCATCAGGGCCTGGGCCAGGGTGCGGTCCTTGGCGAAGGGGGCGTCGTCGCCCCAGGCCAGGCCGGATTTCTCGACCACCTTGCGGATCAGCGAATAGCCGTTCGAGTGCGGACCCGAGGAGGCCAGGCCGATGATGATGTCGCCGGCCTTTTGCTGATCCAGATAGGGCAGGACCTGACCGCGCTCGACCGCGCCGACCGAGAAGCCGGCCAGATCATAGTCGCCGCCCGAATACATGCCCGGCATTTCGGCGGTCTCGCCGCCGACCAGGGCGCTGCCCGACTGGCGGCAGCCCTCGGCGATGCCGGCGACGACGCGGCGCGCGGCGTCCACGTCCAGCTTGCCCGTGGCGTAGTAGTCCAGGAACATCAGCGGCTCGGCGCCCTGCGCCAGCAGGTCGTTGACGCACATGGCGACCAGATCGACGCCGACGCCGTCATGACGGCCGGTCTCGATGGCGATCTTCAGCTTGGTGCCGACGCCGTCGGTGGTGGTGACGATCAGCGGGTCCTCAAACCCGGCGGCCTTCAGGTCGAACAGGGCGCCGAATCCGCCCAGCGAAGCCTCGGCGCCGGGGCGGCGAGTCGACTTGGCCAGGGGTTTGATCGCATCGACCAACATTTCTCCGGCGTCGATATCCACGCCTGCATCGGCGTAGGTGAGGCCGTTTTTCAGGGCTTCGGGGGTGTCGCTCATCGGTCACGGCTCGATATCGGGGGCGAAAATCTGTTGCGGCGCTCTTGCCACAACGGCGTCGCGCGGGGCTATAGCATCGGAATGACGCCAATCACCACCAATGACGCGCTAATCGAGTTCTGTGAACGGCTGGCCAAGGCCCCGTTCATCACGGTCGACACCGAATTCATGCGCGAGACGACCTACTGGCCCAAGCTGTGCCTGATCCAGGCCGCTTCGCCGACGGACGCCGCCATCATCGACCCGATGGCCGAGGATCTGGACCTTGCGCCCTTCCTTGACCTGCTGCGCGACGAATCGATCATCAAGGTCTTCCACGCCGCCCGTCAGGACGTGGAAATCTTCAACCGCCTGGGCGCCATGCCCAAGCCGATGTTCGACACCCAGGTCGCCGCCATGGCCGCCGGCTTCGGCGATCAGGTCAGCTATGAGCAGCTGGTTCGCCAGATGCTGCGTCAGGAACTGGACAAGGGCAGCCGCTTCACCGACTGGGCGCGTCGTCCGCTGTCGGACGCGCAACTGGTCTATGCCCTGGGCGACGTGACCCATCTGGCCGCCCTCTATCCCAAGCTGCGCGACCGGCTGCAGAAGGAAGGCCGTCTGGACTGGGTCATGTCCGAGATGGGCGCCCTGACCGATCCGGCCCTCTACGACACCACGCCCGAGAATGCGTGGAAGCGTCTGAAGCCCAAGAAGTTCAGCGCCAAGTATCTGGCCGCCTTCGTCGCCGTCGCCGTCTGGCGCGAGCGCGCGGCGCAGGAACGCGACCAGCCGCGCGGCCGCATCCTCAAGGACGAGGGCATCGACGAAATCGCGGTGCAGACCCCGACCGATCCCGAGGCCTTCAACCGCCTGCGCTCGGTGCCCAAGGGCTTCGGCGGTTCGCGCCTGGGCCTGGAGCTGGCCGCTGAACTGAAGCGGGTCATGGCCGATCCTGAAGCCCACGCGCCCAAGCTGGAGCGCCCGGCGCACAGCCAGCCGGCGCCGCCTTCGGTGGTGGAACTGCTGAAGGTGCTGCTGAAGGCCAAGAGCGACAACGCCGGCGTAGCGACCAAGCTGATCGCCAACGTCGCCGATCTGGAAAAGATCGCCATCGACGACAACGCCGAGGTCGAGGCCATGAAGGGCTGGCGTCGCCAGCTGTTCGGCGAGGATGCCCTGAAGCTCAAGAAGGGCGAGATCGCCCTGGTGCTGAACGGCTCGCGGGTCGAAGTCGTCGAAATCGAAGGCTGAACATCAGGTCGGCGAAGAAGGGGCCGGCGGAGACGCCGGCCTCTTTCGTTTTGGGCGTCAGCGCGGCGTCGCTTCCTGCATCTTCAGGCTCAGCCCCATGGCCTCGGCCAGGGCCTTGGCGCGGCGACGGGTCTGTTCGCCCAGCAGCATGTCGGCGTAGCCCTCGGCCGCCGTGATCCGCAGCGCGCCCTTCTCGACCGTGGCGGCGGCGTTGGCCAACAGTTGCGGCGAGCGGCCCGACAGGTCGCAGGCCAGCCGCATGGCCAGGCCCAGGGCGCGGGCGCGTTTCTGGCCCTGCGCGGGCAGCAGCCGGTCGACTACGTTCGGCGAGGGCGTCTTGGCCTCGCCGCCGTAGCGGGCGTTCATGGCCACGGCCAGGAAGGCGCGCTCGGCGTGGGTCTGGCCCGGAATGGGCGAGCGCAACACCTGATCGAAGACCAGATCGACCCGGTGGTCCGGGTGCAACCGCGCGCCGAGGTCCGCCAAACGGCAGGCCGAGGCGGTCAGCAGGGCGTCGCGTTCCTCGCCGAAGGCCTCGGGCATGGCTGAGACGACGGGCTGCAGCCAACCGTCCAACGCACGCGGCAGGGCCGGGTCCACGCCCTGTCGTCCGCCCCAGGCGGAACAGCCGGCCAGCAGGGGATCGACCGCCGCCATGTCCGGCGACAGGCCGGCGTAGAGCAGGCCCTCGCGCACGCCCCAGGCGGAAAAGGTCACGGTCGTCAGCCCCAGAGCTTCGATCAGGCCGTCCAGCACCAGGGCGGCGTAGGGCAGGGTCTCGGCCCGGCGCTTGGACACGCCCGGCAGTTTTTCCAGCGAGGCCTTGGACTGCCTCGCCACCAGCCGGGCCAGGTCGCGGGCGTCGGCGGCGGTCATGGCGTATTCGTGCACGATCCTCAGCGGGTGGTCAGTCTGGGCCATGTGCATCTGGGCCAGACTGCGCCACGCCCCGCCGACGGCGTGCAGGTCGGTCGTGGCGTAGGCGTCGGCCACCGGGGCCAACCGCTTGGCGATGCGGGCGCGCAGACGGTCGGCGTCGAAACCCTTGGGGTCGGTCAGGGCGAACGGCCCCAGCGGCAGGGTCACGCCTTCGCCCAGCGGGCGGTTCCGAGCGCCGTCGCCGATGCGGGTCAGCTCCAGACTGGCGCCGCCCATGTCGGCGGCGACCCCGCGCGACTGCGGCGCGCCAGCCAGCACGCCCAGCGCCGAATAGCGGGCTTCTTCCTCGCCGCTGAGCACACGGACGCGCAGGCCGGTCTCGGCGGTGACGCGGGCGCAGAAGTCGTCCCCGTCCTCGGCCTCGCGCACGGCGGCGGTGGCGGCGACGATGGTCTGGTCCGGCTGCACGCCCTCGATGACGGCGGCGAAACGGCGCAGCGCCGTCATGGCCGAGGCGACGCCCGGCACGGACAGGCGTTTGGTGGCGGCCAGGTCACGGCCCAGACCCGCCAGCACCTTCTCGTTGAACATGGTCCAGACGGCGCGGCCTTCCAGCCGGTAGAGCACCAGGCGCACCGAGTTGGAGCCGATGTCGATAACCGCGATCTGACGCGACGGATATTCGGCCTCGACGCCCATCAGCGGCGCTTCCGGGGCTTGAGCCCCGAGTAGGACAGAGCGCCGGGCAGGGTCTTCACCTTGCGGCCGCGGCCCGACAGGCTGGGATTGGTCATGAAATACTTGTGGGCCGAGAAGGGACGCTCGGTCCCGTTGGACATGACCCGGCGATAGGCGCCGTCGGGTTCGAGCACCCAGCTCTGGGCGTCGTCCTTCAGGTTGGCGACCATGATCTGATCCAGCACCTGATCGTGGACGGTGGCGTTCAGGATCGGCGTCATCAGCTCGACGCGGCGGTCCAGGTTGCGGGGCATCCAGTCGGCGGACGAGATGAACAGCCTGGCCTTGTTGCTGGGCAGGTCGTGGCCGTTGGCGAAGGCGACGATGCGGCTGTGTTCCAGGAAACGGCCGACGATCGACTTGACCCTGATGTTCTCCGACAGGCCCGGCACGCCGGGACGCAGGCAGCAGATGCCGCGAATGACCAGTTCGATCCGCACGCCCTGCTGGCTGGCGCGATACAGGGCGTCGATGATCTCGGGATCGACCAGGGCGTTCATCTTGGCCCAGATGGCGGCGGGCTTGCCCTTGGCGGCGGCCGACATCTCCTTGCCGATCATGTCGATCAAGCTGGTTTTCATGTTCAGCGGCGAGACCACCAGGGCCTCCAACTCGTCCGGTTCGGCGTAGCCGGTGATGTAGTTGAACACCCGCGTCGCATCGCGGCCCAGCGCCGGGTCGCAGGTGAACAGGCTGAGGTCGGTGTAAATCTTGGCCGTCGTCGGGTGATAGTTGCCGGTGCCGAAGTGGCAGTAGGTGCGCAGGGCGTCACCCTCGCGCCGCACCACGACGCTCAGCTTTGCGTGGGTCTTGTACTCGACGAAGCCGAACACGACGTGGACGCCGGCCCGTTCCATCTGCCGCGCCCAACGCAGGTTGGCCTCTTCGTCAAAGCGCGCCTTCAGTTCGATCAGGGCGGTGACGTTCTTGCCGTTCTCGGCCGCCTCGATCAGGGCGGCGACGATGGGGCTGTCCTTGGAGGTCCGGTACAGGGTCTGCTTGATGGCGATGACGTTCGGGTCGCGGGCCGCCTGACGCAGGAACTGCACCACCACGTCGAAGCTCTCGAACGGGTGGTGGATCAGCATGTCCTTTTCGCGGACCGCCGCGAAGATGTCGCCGCCGTTGTCGCGGACGCGTTCGGGATAGCGGGGCTCATAGCCCTTGAATTTCAGGTCGGGGTGTCCGCCGGGGATCAACTCGGCCAGTTGCGCCAGGCCCAGCATCCCCTCGACCAGAACCACGTCCTGCGGCTGGGCGTGCAGTTCGGCGATGATGAAGTTGCGCAGGTCCTCGGGCATGGAGGCCTGGATCTTGATGCGGACGACCGAGCCCATGCGGCGCTGCTTCAGCGCCTCCTCGAACTCCATGACCAGGTCTTCGGCCTCTTCCTCGATCTCGATGTCCGAGTCGCGGATCAGGCGGAACAAGCCCTTCTCCAGGATTTCGCAGCCGGGGAAGAGGTGGTCGATGAACAGCAGCAGCAGGTTTTCCAGCGAGACGAACCGCTTGCGGCCCGGCGCGGAGCGGCCATCGGTGGCCAGCGCCCAGAAGCGTCGCACCTGGGTCGGCACCGGCACCAGGGCGTAGAGGATGCGGTGGTCGCTGTTACGGCGCAGCTTCAGCGCCAGTGAAAAGCCGAGGTTGGGCAGGAAGGGGAAGGGGTGGGCCGGGTCGATCGCCATCGGCGTCAGAACGGCGAACAGCTGGTTCAGGAACTCGGGCTCCAGCCGCTCGCGCTCGGTGCGGGTGATCTTGCCGCCGTCCACGACCTCGATCCCGGCGGCGGCCATTTCCTTGCGCAGGACGCGCCAGCGCCGCTGCTGTTCGGCCATCAGGCCCCCGGCGGCGGCGTTGACCTGTTCCAGCTGTTCGGCCGGCGTCAGGCCGTCGGGCGAGACGACGCGGACGCGCTCGCGCACCTGACCCTTCAGGCCGGCCACGCGGGTCATGAAGAACTCATCCAGGTTGTTGGCTGAGATGGACAGGAAGCGGACCCGCTCCAGCAACGGGTGGCCCTCGTTGGCGGCTTCTTCCAGCACGCGCCCGTTGAAGGCCAGCCACGACAGTTCGCGGTTGATGAAGCGCTCGGGCGAGTTCATCAGCGCCTCGGACAGATCCAACTGCGGGGCGCGCGAGGAGGGGACTTCCTCGCCGGTGGTGTCGACGGCGATAGGCGCGATCTCGGTCATGTCGCTGTTGTCGCGCGGGCCTGTGACGGCTGCAACCGCGATCTGGTGCGATCAGTCAGACAGTTCGTCGCTGTCTTCCAGCACCTGACGGGCCAGGACGCGCGTGACCGGGCGATGGAAGGCGTCCAGTTGGTCGACGATGCGTTCGACGGCGTCGGCCGAGCGGTCGATGCGCCGGGCCAGATAGTCCACGACCTCCTCGCCCGGCGTGATGTTGCGAGTGGCGAAGGCGCGCTTCAGCATGGCGGCCAGGACGGCGTCGTCGGGCGCGTCCACGCCCACGGTGCGGATGGCGTTCAGGCGCGAACGCAGGTCGGGCAGGTCGCAGGCCCAGGCGGCGGGCGGATCGCGCGACACCAGCAGCAGGGCGCCGCCCCCCGACTGGGTCAGGTTGATGAGGTGGAACAGGCTCTCGTCGTCGGCGTCCTGGGCGCGGTCCAGCAGGACGATCTGGCCCTCCAGCTCCAGCGGATCGACGATGGCGGCCTCCGCGCCGTGCAAGGCGACGGCGCCGATGCGCTCGACCCAGGCGGCGGCCAGATGGCTTTTGCCGCTGCCGGGCGGACCAAAGATCGACAGGACCGAACCGGGTGTCTCGGGCCAGGTCGCCAGCACCGAGGTCGCGGCCGCATTGGATTCGGACACGACGAAATCGGCCGCGCGTTGCGACGCTTCCTGCCGCAGGGGCAGGCGCAGTTGCTGGATGTCGGAACCGAGTGCGGTCATGACCTGAACCATAGCAGAGGCCGCCGGACGCGCTGTGGGCAGCTTCCCTGCTGCGGTGGACAACCGTGCGGCGCTGTGGATTTAGCCGCCAGCCTTGACTTTCCGGGGCGATGATGGGCCTTTCGCCCCCTCCTAATTCACGCTGTTCTCCAGCCGTTTTCAGACGAAATCCGATCATGCACGCCTATCGCACCCATACCTGCGGCGCCCTCCGTTCGACGGATGCGGGCTCGAATGTTCGTCTGTCGGGCTGGGTTCACCGCAAGCGCGACCACGGCGGCCTGCTGTTCATCGATCTGCGCGACCACTACGGCCTGACCCAGTTGGTGCTGCACCCCGAGACCCCGGGCTTCGAAGCCGTCGAGCGCCTGCGCGCCGAAAGCGTCATCAAGATCGACGGCGAAGTGGTCAGCCGTTCGGCCGAAACCACCAACGCCAACCTGCCGACCGGCGAGGTCGAAGTGCGCGTCCTGTCGGTCGAGGTCCTGTCGGAAGCCGCCGAACTGCCGCTGCCCGTCTTCGGCGAGCCGGAATACCCGGAAGAGATTCGCCTCAAGAACCGCTTCCTCGACCTGCGTCGCGAGACCCTGCACAAGAACATCGTGCTGCGCTCCAAGGTGATCCACTCGATCCGCCAGCGCATGGTCGAGCAGGGCTTCCTTGAGTATCAGACCCCGATCCTGACGGCCTCGTCGCCGGAAGGCGCGCGCGACTTCCTGGTGCCGTCGCGCATGCACCCGGGCAAGTTCTACGCCCTGCCGCAGGCCCCGCAGCAGTTCAAGCAGCTGCTGATGGTCTCGGGCTTCGACCGCTACTTCCAGATCGCGCCCTGCTTCCGCGACGAAGACCTGCGCGCCGACCGTTCGCTGGAATTCTACCAGCTCGACGTCGAGATGAGCTTCGTCACGCAAGAAGACGTCTTCGCCGCCATCGAGCCGCTGATGAACGGCGTGTTCAACGAGTTCGGCGAGGGCAAGCCGGTCTCGCCGATCGACGGGACGCATACCTTCATCAACGACTTCGGCGACACGTTCGAGCACAAGGGCTTCGAGCGTCTGACCTTCGCCCAGTCGATGAAGTGGTACGGTTCGGACAAGCCGGACCTGCGTAACCCGATCAAGATGCAGGACGTGTCGGAAAGCTTCCGCGGTGGCGGCTTCGGCCTGTTCGCCAAGATTCTGGACGCCGACGCCGGCAACGCCGTCTGGGCCATCCCGGCGCCGACGGGCGGTTCGCGCGCCTTCTGCGACCGCATGAACTCCTGGGCGCAGGGCGAAGGCCAGCCGGGCCTGGGCTACATCTTCTGGTCGGACGATCAGCAGGCCTGGGGCGGCCCCATCGCCAAGAACCTGGGCCAGGAGCCGACCGAGGCCCTGATGGCCTCGCTGGGGCTGGGCCAGGGCGACGCCGCCTTCTTCACCGCCGGTCTGCCGTCGGTCTTCGCCAAGTTCGCCGGTCTGGCCCGCACCCGCGTCGGCACGGAGCTGAAGCTGGTCGACGAGGAGCAGTTCAAGTTCTGCTGGATCGTCGACTTCCCGATGTTCGAGTGGTCGGAAGAAGAGAAGAAGGTCGACTTCAGCCACAATCCCTTCTCGATGCCGCAGGGCGGTTTGGAGGCGCTGGAGACGCAGGACCCGCTGACCATCCGCGCCTATCAGTACGACATCGTCTGCAACGGCTATGAGCTGTGCTCGGGCGCGATCCGGAACCACAAGGCCGAGATCATGCTCAAGGCCTTCGAGATCGCCGGCTATGACGCTTCGGTGGTCGAGGAGCAGTTCGGCGGCATGCTGAACGCCTTCCGCTTTGGCGCCCCGCCGCACGGCGGTCTGGCCCCCGGCATCGACCGCATCGTCATGCTTCTGGCCAACCAGACCGCCATCCGCGAGGTCATCGCCTTCCCGCTGAACCAGCAGGGCCAGGACCTGTTGATGAGCGCGCCCGCCGAGGCCGCCGACAAGCAGCTGAAGGAACTGTCGATCCGCACGGCCCCGCCGCTCAAGTAAGCCGCGGCGGCCGGCTGAAATTGGAAAGGGCGGCCTTGGCGGGCCGCCCTTTTTTTGTTTGGGGGGTGGGCTGGTTAGTGGCCCGAGGCGACGACCAGATTGCGCTGGCGCGGCGGGATAGGCGGCGCGGGCGGAGCCGGGGGCGTGCGGATGATGCGGATGCTGGCGCCGCTGCATGAGCGCACGGTCAGTCCGCCGGGCAGGCGGGTCGCGCCGTCGCCGCAGGCCTCGTGCACCTGATCCTGGGTGAGACCCCGCGCGCCCGACAGATCAGCGCCGCGAATGTCGGTCCGGTTCATCGAGGCACCGGAGAAGTTGGCGCGATCGAAACTGGCGCCGGTCAGACGCGCGCTGTCCAGCGAGGCGTTGCGGAACGAGGCGCTGTCGAACACGCCGTTCGACAGGTTGGAGGCGTTGATTTCGGCGCTGGAGAAGTCGGCGCCCGTCGCGCGGACATTAGCCAGGGTGGAGCCGAACATCTCGCTGCTGTTGAACTTGGCCCGGATCAGGACGGCGCGGTTGAAATTGGCCCCGTTCACCTCGGCCGACGAGAGGTTGGCGTCCTGGAAATTCGTGCCGATCAGGGTCGCGCCGGTGGCCTCGGCCCCTGCCAGATTGGCGCTGGTGAATTTGGCGTTGGTGAAGTTGGCGCCGACCATTTCGACGCCGCGCATATCGGCGCGGCTGAAGTCGGCGCCGCTGAAGTTCGAGCCGATCAGTTCGGCCCCGCGCAGGGTGGCGCCGACCAGGGTGGCGTTGGTGAAGCTGGCCCCGGTGAAGGTGGCGCCCGACAGATCGCGGCCGGACAGTTCGCAACGGTTGCAGCTGCCGCCCAGCGAAACCATGCGGGCGACGTCGCGATCCTGCATCTGCGACAGGCTCACCACCCCGGCGAAGGCGGGGGCGGCGACCAGCACGCCGGCCAGGCCGCCGGAAAGGGCGGCGGCTGCGGGAGCCAGGCGACGGAGGAGGGTGCGTGCGCGTTTCATCACGTCACCTCAATGCTCCCATCGCCCGAAAAACCCTACTTAAATCGTGGTAACGAAGGCGACCTTCAGCAGGCCGGAATGCGCAAGCCGGACGGCAGGACGGTGGCGTCGTCGCCGCAGGCCTGATTGAGCTGGCCCTGGGTCAGGCCGACGGCGCGCGCCAGTTGCGCGCCCGACAGATTGGTCCCGCTGAGCCGCGCGCCGGACAGGGTCGCGCCTTCCAGATAGGCGCCGACGAAGCTGGCGTTGGTCAGGTCCGCGCCGGCGAAGTTCGAGCCCGAGAAGACGCCGCCATAGGCCTCCACGTCGCGCATGTCGGCGCGCGAGAAGCGGGTGCGGTTCATGACCGTCAGGCTGAGATCAGCCTGACGCAGGCGGGCGCCGGCCAGGTTGAGGCCGCGCACCTCCATGCCCGAGAAGTCGCCCTGGAACAGGTTGCAGCCGGGGCAGCTGGCGCCGTTGCGGACGCGGCTGATCTGCGAGGCGTTCTGGGCGGCTGCGGGCAGGGCCGTGGCGGTGACCAGCGAGGCGACGAGTGCGATTGCGAGACGTTTCATGCGAGGGCTCCGGGCTTTGACGCATCAACAGCAAGAAGCGGGCCGCAGAGGCGTCTCGCCTAGCCCTGCATTTGCGGTGCGGCCCCGCAGGTGTCGCAAACCCAGCCGCCGCCGCGATTCTGCAGAGAAAAGTCGCCGCACTCGGGACAGGCGACGGCCTCGGTCGGCGCGGCGGGGCGCGGCGTCTCGGCCTTGCGTCCAAATGGGACGACCACGAGGTTGTCGGGCGCCGCGCCGCGCGCGAACCCCTTGGAGATGAACCGCGCCGCCGGCACTGGTTCCGCGTCATTGTTCGCGACTGCGCCAAGGCCGTCGGGATTGCTCTCCGGCTCGGCGTTGGCCAGTTCCTGACGCTCCAGATAGGAGACGCCCAGTTCGCGGAAGATGTAGTCGAGGATCGACGTCGCCGAGCGGATCGAATCATTGCCCGTCACGCGCCCCGCCGGCTCGAAGCGGGTGAAGACGAAGGCGTCGACGAATTCGTCCAGCGGCACGCCGTATTGCAGGCCGATCGAGATGGCGATGGCGAAATTGTTCATCAGGCTGCGGAAGGCGGCGCCTTCCTTGTGCATATCGATGAAGATCTCGCCCAGTTCGCCGTCTTCGTATTCGCCGGTGTGGATGTAGACCTTGTGGCCGCCGACGGCCGCCTTCTGGATATAGCCCTTGCGGCGGTCGGGCAGCTTGCGGCGGGTGCGGTCGCGCTCGATGACCTTCTCGATCACACGCTCGACAGTCTTGGCTTCGGGGTCGGCGCGGCGCTGGGTGGGGGCGTCGGATTCTGTCAGGTCCAGCCGGAAGTCGGCGGGCGGCGCGGCGCGGCGCAGGACGACGGCGCGGCGCCCTTCGCGGGCGGCCTGGCCCAGGACGCGGGCGGCCTGAAGCGAACCGGCGCGCCAGTCGATCAGTTCGGGCGAGATGTCGGGGATGTCGCTGAACGGCTCGACCGTGCGGCGCAGCTCAGCCTCGAAGGCGGCGGGATCGGCGGAAAGCAGGCCGCGCAGGGCCTCGGGCGCGGCCTCCCAGCCGGACAGGTCGGCGTGACCGAAGGCGGCGGCGCGGGCGGCCTCGACGGCGGCCTCGTCAAAGCCCAGCCGGGGCAGCAGGTCCGCGCCGTCCTCGACCGACAGGCCTAGGACGTCGCCGATGAAGCCCGCGTCCAACACGGGCGGGGCGAAGACCGCCGACAACCGATCGGTCTGCGACAAGGCATGCTCGACGGCCTCAAGCTCCACATCAGTGAAGCCCAGTTCGCGCAGGGCCGAATGATTGACGCCGGGCGCGCCGACCAGGGTGCGGCGGCCGAACAGGCGCCGTTCGGCGTCCTCGACGTCGCCGCCCGCGCGGGCGATGGCGCGGGCCAGGGCAGGGCGCAGACGACGCTCGGTCTCGCCGTCCTCGGTCTGGAACAGGTCGGTCGCGGCGAAGGGCGAGGCGCCGAGGCGCAGTTCAAGCTCGGCGTCGCGCACGAACAGGCTGACGGCGGCGTGGCGACGGCCGCTGCGTTTCATCGCCTTCGTATCCTGACCACGATGTGCGGCGGCGTCCACGACCTCGTCGCTGACCGCGTCCCATTCGGCGCAGGGGCCAAGGCTGGCGGCGAGTTCGACAGAGGCGGCGCTGGCGGCGGCGGCTACCCGCGCGCCGACAGAGGCGGCGAGGGTGATCGGGTCTTCGGCATTGGTGGTGACGGCCCAATCGGCCAGTCCTGACAGGCCCAGCGCGATGGGGCGAGCGGCTTCGCGTCGGCGGGCGTCGGCGCAGACGCCGACGGCGGTCTCGATCTCCAGCGCCATGACCCAGAGCCGGGTCAGGTCGTCCAGGGCCTCATCGAAGGCCTCGCCCGCGACGGCGGCCAGGCTCGGCAGGTGGAGGGCGGCGCGGGCTTCAAGGGCGGCGTCGGTCAGGGCCTCGGCGTCGCGCGGCGCGAAGGTCAGGGCCAGGTCGCCTTCCAGCGCCGCCTCGGCCACGGCCTGGGCTTCGGG
>NZ_JBOHLI010000035.1:0-34247 GCF_050729455.1 Brevundimonas sp. | reverse complement strand
GGCCCAGACCCCGGCCGCGCCGGCGCCCGCCGCGGCGGCGACGCCCGCGCCGACCGGCCTGCCCGTCGCCGCCGTGGTTGACTGGCTGAAGGCCCAGGGCCTGACCGTCGGCGAGATTCAAGGCGGCGACCAGCCCTACGTCCAGGTGCGCGAAGGCGCGGACCTAGCCTGGACCGTTACCTTCAACAGCTGCGAAAATCAGGTCTGCGGCGATCTGCAGTTCGGCGCCGGCTTCAGCAATCCGCAGGTGACGCTGGACAGGGTCAACGCCTGGAACGCCGAGCGCCGCTTCACCAAAGCCTTCTACGAGGCCCCCTCGGGCGGACGAACGGACGGCGCCGCCATTTTCCAGCAGGACGTGGTGCTGCTGAACGGCATCGGCCCGTCGCAGCTGACCGACAGCGTCGCCATCTGGCGCAGCCTGCTGCCCGTCTTCGCTCTGCACGTCGGCTATTTCGTCGAAGGCGCCGCGACCCTGCCAACGCCGTCGCGCTGATCCTGTCGAGCGGATGCACGAAAAAGGGGTCGCGCCTTCCAGCACGACCCCTTCACATTCAGACGCTCATGCGCTCAATCAGCGAGGCTCCGCGAGCCGAGCGATAGCGCCCTTCTCGCCGGCGTTAGGCCAGCGAGGGTTCAATGTCCTTACAGGCCTGGATCAGGCCGTTCACCGACTCGACCGACTTGGCGAACATGGCCTTCTCGTCGTCGTTGGTGGTGAACTCGACGATCTTCTCGACGCCGGCGGCGCCGATCAGGGCCGGGACGCCGACGTAGAGGTCGGACAGGCCGTACTCGCCCGACAGCCAGACGGCGCAGGGCAGAACGCGCTTCTGGTCCAGCAGGTAGGACTTGGCCATCGCAATCGCGCTTTCGGCCGGGGCGTAGAAGGCCGAGCCGGTCTTCAGCAGGGCCACGATCTCGCCGCCGCCCTTGCGGGTGCGCTCGACGATGGCGTCCAGGTCGGCTTGCGACAGGAAGCCGGCGGCGACGGCGTCCGGCAGCGGCAGGCCGCCCACGGTCGAGTGGCGCACCATCGGCACCATGTCGTCGCCGTGACCGCCCAGGGTCCAGGCGTGGATGTCCTGCACCGAGACGCCGGTCTTTTCAGCCAGGAAGTAGGCGAAGCGCGCCGAATCCAGCACGCCGGCCATGCCGACGACCTTCTCCTTGGGCAGGCCCGAGAACTTCTGCAGGGCCCAGACCATGGCGTCGAGCGGGTTGGTAATGCAGATGACGAAGGCGTTGGGGGCGTGCTGCTTGATGCCCTCGCCGACGGCCTTCATGACCTTGAGGTTGATGCCGATCAGGTCGTCGCGGCTCATGCCCGGCTTGCGCGGCACGCCGGCGGTGACGATGCAGACGTCGGCGCCCGCGATGTCGGCGTAGTCGTTGGCGCCCTTCAGGGCCACGTCCTGACCGAAGACGGCCGAGGCCTCGGCGATGTCGAGGGCTTTGCCTTGCGGCGTGCCTTCGGCGATGTCGAACAGGATGACGTCGCCCAGCGCTTCGCGCGCGGCCACGTGGGCCAGGGTTCCGCCGATCATGCCGGCGCCGATAAGGGCGATCTTCGCGCGAGCCATTCAGGTCTCTCCAGTCGATGTTGCGTGTGCGAAACGGTACTCGATGGCGGGCGGTCTAGACCCGCAGCGGAGCGGGAGCAAGCGTCGGGCGTTGCGCCTTTGGTCGGCCCCTGCGAGGGTCGCCTGAACACAGAGGGCGTCATGACCGCCGCGGACGACGATCGACACTATGAGGCGCGGGTCCTGGCCGAGGCCGAGGCCTGGCGCGAACGCCAGCTGCGCCGTCCCGGCCTGTGGGACATGGCCACGCGGGCGACCCAGGACCGGATCAACCGGATCATCCCAGAGCGGGTGCACCAGGTGGTGACCTCCGGCGTCGAGCTGACGACGCGCGGCATCATGACCGGCGCCGACTGGACCACGGCCAAGCCCCTGACCCACGGCAGCCTGCGCGAACGCGAGGAACTGATCCAGACCCGCGTCGACTTCTACCGCACCACGGCCAGCGTCGAGGGCGGGGTGGCGGGGGCGGGCGGCTTCCTGCTGGCGGCGGCGGATTTTCCGGCCCTTCTGGCCATCAAGGTCAAGCTATTGTTCGAGATCGGCGCCCTGTACGGCCATTCGGGCAAGGATCTGAGCGAGCGCCTCTTCCTGCTGCGTATCTTCCAGATGGCCTTTTCCAGCGCCAGGCACCGGCCCGAGGCCCTGGCCGCGCTGGAGGCGGCGGGCAAGGGCCTGCACCAGCCCGAACGCATCCAGGACTTCGACTGGCGCAAGTTCCAGCTGGAGTACCGGGACTACATCGACCTGGCCAAGCTGGCGCAGCTGATCCCGGTCATCGGCGCGCCGGTCGGGGCCGTGGTCAACTGGCGGCTGACGACGCGGCTGGCGACGACGGCGATGAACGCCTATCGCCTGCGCTGGTTCGAGGACGAGCATCTGACATGACCGAGTTTACCGCTGATCCCGCTTTCGAGGCCGGCTCCGTCTTCGCCGGCGACTGGCCCCTGTGCCAGGTCCGGCTGCAGGACGACGCCCGCTTCCCCTGGCTGATCCTGCTGCCCCGCGTGGCGGGCGCGGTCGAGCTGGACGACCTGACGCCGGAACAGCGCGCGGCCCTGATGGAAGAGATGGTGCGGGCGGGCCAACTGATCCGCGCCCTGGGCCAGGCGGCGGGCCGCCCCGTCGACAAGCTGAACACCGCGGCCCTGGGCAATGTCACCCGCCAACTTCACATTCATGTTGTGGGCCGCCGCCGCGACGACGGCCTGTGGCCCGACCCAATCTGGGGCCGTCCGGGCGCGGTCCGTCTGTCCGAAGACGATTTGACGGCCTTGTTGCGAGCGATTCGCGAGGCCTGATCAGGAAAATGCGATCAGCGGCGCTTATCCGCCCGGGTTCGTTGACACCCGGCCTTTGCGGTCACTAAAGCCTATCGCACTGCAACCGGCCCTGTTTTTCCACAGGTTTTTTGAGAATCATTCGCAATGCCGAACCATCCCAAGGATGCGAGCGACGCCAGCGGCCAGACCAACCGCTATGTCCGCCATCCCAACGGCCATGTCGCGCCGATGTCGCCCTTCACCGACGTCTGGCGGTGGCACATTACGATGACGGCCTCCATCCTGTTCCGGGTCACCATCGGCGCGGCCACCGTCGGCGCCGTCCTGCTGCTGACCTGGGTCGCGGCCGTCGCCGCCGGGCCTGACGCCTACGCCAAGCTCCTGGCCTGCTCGGCCTCGCCCTTCGGCCTCTTCGTCTGGTTCGGCCTGACGCTGGTCCTGTTCTCCTTCCTGCTGAACGGCGCCCGCCACCTGATCAACGACGCCGGCAAGGGCCTTGATCTGAAGTCCGCCAATCTGATGGCCAACATCGCCGTCTGGGGCCCCCTGGTCCTGGCCGTCCTGTTCTGGGTCGTCCTGTTCGCCGCCGGAAAGGTTTCGCTGTGAGCGCCGCCCCCAAGTTCAAGAACAATGTGAAGATCTCCGAGCGCCACGGCGCCGGCGAGTGGAAGATCGAGAAGCTGGCGTTGGCGGCCCTGATGCCGCTGGGCCTGTGGGTCCTGTCGTCGGGCTTCACCCTGGCCGGCGCCGGCTACGAGGCCGTGCTCGCCTGGTTCGGCAACGCCCTGAACGCCGGCCTGCTGGGCCTGACCGCCATCGTCTTCTTCCTGTTCGCCAGCCTGGCCTGGAAGGTCATCATCGAGGACTACGTCCCGACGCCCTCGGCCCGGACGACCCTGATCAACCTGTCGAACCTGGTCTTCCTCGTGCTGGCCGCCGCCAGCATCTTCTTCATCGTGCGTGTGGCGATGGGCTCCGCCCCGCTGCCCGCCGGAGTCTGATCCCGTCATGGCTGCTTACGAGCTTATCGATCACGAATACGACGTCGTCGTCGTCGGCGCGGGCGGTTCCGGCCTGCGCGCGGCCCTCGGCGCCGCTCAGCAGGGCCTGAAGGTCGCCTGCGTCACCAAGGTCTTCCCGACCCGCTCGCACACGGTTGCCGCCCAGGGCGGCATCTCGGCCTCGCTGGGCAACATGGGCGAGGACAGCTGGCAGTGGCACATGTACGACACCGTCAAGGGGTCGGACTGGCTGGGCGACCAGGACGCCATCGAATACCTGGTCCGTAACGCGCCCAAGGCCGTTTACGAGCTGGAACACTGGGGCGTGCCCTTCTCGCGCACCGAAGAAGGCAAGATCTACCAGCGCGCCTTCGGCGGCATGACCCGCAACTTCGGCGAAGGCCCGGTGCAGCGCACCTGCGCGGCCGCCGACCGCACCGGTCACGCCATCCTGCACACCCTGTACGGCCAGTCGGTCCGCCGCGAGGTGAAGTTCTTCGTCGAATACTTCGCCCTGGACCTGATCATGCAGGACGGCGCCTGCACCGGCGTCACCGCCCTGCAGCTCGACACCGGCCAGATGCACCAGTTCCGCGCCAAGATGGTGGTGCTGGCGACCGGCGGTTACGGCCGCGCCTACTTCTCGGCCACCTCGGCCCACACCTGCACCGGCGACGGCAACGCCATGGTGCTGCGCGCCGGCCTGCCCCTGCAGGACATGGAGTTCGTGCAGTTCCACCCGACCGGCATCTATGGCGCCGGCTGCCTCATCACCGAGGGCGCCCGCGGTGAAGGCGGCTACCTGACCAACTCGGAAGGCGAGCGCTTCATGGAGCGCTATGCGCCGACCGTGAAGGACCTGGCCCCGCGCGACATGGTTTCGCGCTCCATGACCATCGAAATCCGCGAAGGCCGCGGCGTGGGTCCGAACAAGGACCACATCTTCCTGCACCTGGACCACCTGGATCCCAAGATCCTGCACCAGCGCCTGCCGGGCATCTCGGAGTCGGCCAAGATCTTCGCCGGCGTCGACGTGACCAAGGAGCCGATCCCGGTCCTGCCGACCGTCCACTACAACATGGGCGGCATCCCCACGAACTATCACGGCGAAGTCCTGACGCTGCGCGACGGCAACCCCGACAGCGTGGTTCCGGGCCTGATGGCCGTGGGCGAAGCGGCCTGCGTCTCGGTGCACGGCGCCAACCGTCTGGGCTCCAACTCGCTGACCGACCTGGTCGTGTTCGGCCGCGCCGTCGGCTTGCGCTGCGGCGAGGTCGTCGACAAGAACTCGGCCGTGCCCTCGGCCTCCAAGGCCCAGACCGACGAGCACCTGGCGCGCCTGGACCGCTTCCGCAACGCCTCGGGTTCGACCCCGACCGCCCACCTGCGTCTTGAGATGCAGCGCGCCATGCAGTCGGACGCCGCCGTCTTCCGCACCGGCAAGACCCTGGACGAAGGCGTCCAGAAGCTGCGCTCGATCGACGCCGCCGGTTCGGACATCAAGACGACGGACCGCGGCCTGATCTGGAACACGGATCTGATGGAGACGCTGGAGTACGACAACCTGATCGCTCAGGCCCTGGTCACCATCGAAGGCGCGGCCAACCGCACGGAATCGCGCGGCGCCCACGCTCGCGAGGACTATCCGGACCGCGACGACGTCAACTGGATGAAGCACACCCTGGCGTGGAAGCGTCCGGGCGAAGGCGTCCAGATCGATTACCGTCCGGTGCACAAGTACACGATGACCGACGACGTCTCCTACATCGAGCCCAAGGCTCGGGTTTACTAAGGGCGCAGGCAGATGGTTCAACTCACCCTCCCGCGCGGCTCCAAGCCCTCGAACGGCAAGGTCCACAAGGCCCCGGCCGGCGCCAAGAACGTCAAGACCTACAAGGTCTATCGCTATGACCCCGAGGTGGATTCCGATCCGCGCTGGGACAGCTTCGAGGTCTCGTCCGACGATCACGGCCCCATGCTTCTGGACGCCCTGATCCACATCAAGAACGAGATCGACCCGACCCTGTCCTTCCGTCGCTCGTGCCGTGAAGGCATCTGCGGCTCGTGCTCGATGAACATCGACGGCCGCAACACCCTGGCCTGCACCAAGGGCATGGACGAGTGCTCGTCGCACAACATCACCATCGCCCCCCTGCCCCACCAGCCGGTGGTCAAGGACCTGGTGACGGACCTGTCGCTGTTCTACGCCCAGTACGACTCGATCCAGCCCTACCTGCAGTCCGACGAGCCGGACCCGGAGACGGAGCGCCTGCAGTCGCCCGCCGACCGCGAGAAGCTGGACGGCCTGTACGAGTGCATCCTGTGCGCCTGCTGCTCGACCTCCTGCCCCAGCTACTGGTGGAACCAGGAAGAGTACCTCGGCCCGGCGGCCCTGCTGCAGTCCTACCGCTGGATCTCGGACAGCCGCGACGACGCGACCCAGAAGCGCCTCGACGACCTCGAGGACCCCTTCAAGCTGTATCGCTGCCACACGATCATGAACTGCGCCCAGGTCTGCCCCAAGGGTCTGAACCCGGCCAAGGCGATCGCCGAGACCAAGAAGCTGATGGTCGCGCCGAGCCGCAAGCGCACGGCGGCCTAAGCCTTCAACCTTGCCATCCGAACAGCCCCCGGCGCCGTCAGGCTCCGGGGGTTTTTCATGCCCGCCGCGCGCCGGGGCTTGCCTCCTTCGCAGGCGAGGCTAAGACGCCTGCATGGCCAAGATCACCTACATCGAGCACGACGGCACCGAGCACACGGTCGAGGTCAAGAACGGCCTTTCCGTCATGGAAGGCGCGATCCGCAACAATGTGCCTGGCATCGACGCCGACTGCGGCGGCGCCTGCGCCTGCGCCACCTGCCACGTCTATGTCGACGAGAATTTCGCCGCCGAGACCGGCCGCCCCTCGGCCATGGAGGAGTCCATGCTCGACTTCGCCGAGAACGTCGAGCCGAACAGCCGCCTGTCCTGCCAGATCCGCGTCAGCGACGATCTGGACGGCCTGATCGTGCGCCTGCCGCAAAGCCAGCACTGAGATGATCGACGCCCGGCTGCTGGACGCGGTCGGGTCTCTGGTCGCCGCTCACGCTCGACCCGACCATATCCCGCTGATCGGGATCGCCGGGGCGCAGGGGTCGGGCAAAACCACCCTGGCTCGCGCCGCCGCCGAACGCCTGGACGCGGCGCACCTGTCGCTGGACGACGTCTATCTGACGAAAGCCGAGCGCGAGGCGAAGGGTAGGGTGCTCCATCCTCTGTTCGCCGTGCGCGGTCCGCCCGGCACGCATGACCTGGGCCTGCTGGCCGCAACCGTCGCCGCCTTGCGCGCCGCTGGACCCGACAGCCGCACGCCGCTGCCGTCCTTCGACAAGCTGACTGACGACCGCCGCCCCGAGGCCGACTGGCCGGTATTCACGGGCCGCCCGACGGCGGTGCTGGTCGACGGCTGGTGTCTGGGGGCGACGGCGCAGGCCGAGGCCGACCTCGCCGCCCCGATCAACGCCCTCGAGCGCGAGCAGGACGGGCAGGGGGTCTGGCGCCGCGTCGTTAACGCCGAACTGGCCCGCCCCTACGCCCAGGCCTTCGCTCGTTTCGACGCCGTCCTGTTCCTGAAGGCGCCGTCGTTCGAGGCCGTGCTGGACTGGCGCTGCGAGCAGGAGGCGGAGTTGATGGGACTGGCGCCCGTTGACCTGCCGCCCGAGCGTCGCGCCGAACTGGCCGTCTTCATTCAGGCCTTCGAGCGCATCACCCGCCATATGCTGGCCGGCGGCGTGCGAGCGGATGTAACGGTCCAGTTGGATAGTGATCGCACCCTAAGGCCCTAGATCCGGGCATCACCCCCAACCCGCTCATCCCGGCGAAGGCCGGGATCCAGATCACATGGCGAAGCAGGAATTTTGAAGGGTGAACTTGCGCCGCCTAGAACATGCGGCGCGACTTACAATCTGGATCCCGGCCTTCGCCGGGATGAGCGGTGATAGGTTCCCGCCTTAGTCCGCCGGCATCCGCACATAGTTGACGGCGATGCGGCCGATCAGGCCCTTGACGATCAGGTCGACCGGCGTGCCCTCGCGATAGTCGCCCTCGGCGACGAAGTTGACCCGGTCCTCCGAGATCAGGCGGTGGATCTTATTGTGGTCGCGCGGGGTGTTGTCGGGGTCATAGACGGCGATCGAGAAGCCGCCCTTGGTGTGCATCATCTTCATGGTCGGCACGTCGGTGTCCCCGTCGCCGAGGAAGATCATCCGGTCGAAGGGGATGGGGCGTTCCTCGTCCGGGATGAAGCGGTTGATGCGCTCGTCGTCCCAGTGGTTGTGCACGCCCTTGTTGATGCGGAACAGGTACTGGGTCTTGGTGGTGTAGTTGACGCCGACCGCCGGCCAGACGGCCACCTCGTCGGCGTCATAGGCGTATTTCGAGGCGAAGACGTGGGTGAAGGCCCCGGCGATGGGGCAGCCCTGGATCATCTCCTCCAGCCCGGCCGAGATGATGTAGTGCTCGATCTCCAGCCCGTACTGGGCGCCGAAGGCGTTCATGCGGTCGAACCAGCTGCCGTCGCGCAGACCTTCGAACAGGGCCACGTCGCGGCCGTGGTCGCGCAGCGTCTGGCGCGTCACCGGCGAACCCTGCTCGCGCGCGGCCAGCAGCATCATCTGCATATACATCAGGATGCCGTCGCCGTCGGACGCGATGGTCCGTGGACGGACGGTCTCGTTCCAGAACTGGGCCGGCGTCATCCCGATCGAGGGAATGAAGCTGACCTCCTGCATATTGCCCCGCGCCAGGGTGCCGTCGAAATCATAGATGATGGCGGTCTTGAGCAGGGGGCGGGTGGTGTCGGCCATGAGAGCGTCCTGAAGGCTTGGACAAGCCCTCTAGCACGACATCCGGCGAACATCAGCCCAGCAGCAGTTCCGGAGCCGCCGTCGGCGCCGTCGCCTCGACCGGCAGGTGCAGGATGAAGGCGGCGCCCTTGCCTGGTTCGGACTGGACCTCGGCCCAACCGCCGTGCAGCTCCACCAGGGCCTTGACCAGGGCCAGGGCCACGCCCGGCCCGCCGCGCTCGCGCCGCACGAAACGGTCGAAGACGTGGGCCTGCAGGTGATAGGGGATGCCGCGGCCGGTGTCCTCGACCCGGATGCGCACCTCGCCCGGCCCGACCTCGGCGGTCAGGGTCACGGCCCCGCCCTCGGACACGGCGCGGCAGGCGTTTTCCAGCAGGTGATCGACGGCCTGACCGATGCGGCGGGCGTCGGCGCGGATCGGCTTCAGCCGGGGCGGGCAGGCGACGGTCAGGACGGCGCCGCGCCCCTCGACCTTGGCCCGCACCTTGTCGGCGGCGGCTTCCAGCAGGTCGCAGACGCGCATATCGCCGAGCGCCAGCTCCATCTCGCCGGCGTCGATCTGGGCCATGTCCAGAACGTCGTCGATCGAGCGCGCCAGATGGCTGGCGGCCACGCGGATGGCCCCGGCGTGCTGGCGGCTGCGCTCGGGCAGGTCGCCCATGGCCTCCAGCAGTTCGGAATAGCCGACGATGGTGGTCAGGGGGGTGCGCAACTCATACGACACGCTGCCGACGAACTCGCGCTTCAGCGCCTGGCTCTCGGCCAGAGCGGCCTCCTTGGCCGCCAGGGCCTGTTCCAGCTCGCGCCGGGCGGTGACGTCGGAGAAGGCCACCAGCGTGGCGCCGTCGGGCAGGGGACGGGTCTGCCAGGCCACCACGCGGTCGTCGTCGGTGCGTCCCTCGCCCGAGATCGGCACGCGGCTTTCGGGATCAGGATCGGCGACGCGCGCCTTCAACCCCAGCCACAGGGCGGCGTCGTCCAGCACCGGGCGGCACAGAGCCGCCACGGCGTCGAAATCCCCGGCCTCGGCCAGCCGTTCCGCGGACACGCCCCAGAAGCTCTCAAAGGCGTCGTTGTTGAGCCGCAACCGCCCGTCCGAGCCGAACACGGCCACCGCGTCGTTCAGCTTGTCCAGCGTCGCCGTCTGGACCTGGATCTGGGCGTTGTAGCGGCTGCGCAGCTGCAACTCGTCGGTGATGTCCGAGAAGATCAGCAGGATGCCGCCCAGGGGATGCGGCTGGCGCACCACGCGCAGGGTCCGCCCGTCGGGCAGGGACCAGCTGTCGTCGGGCGAGGCTGTGGCCGCGCCATAGAATTCCAGCTCGCGCGCCTTCCACCCGGCGTAGTCGACGACCTCGGGCAGCTGGCGCTTCTGGCGCAGGCGGTCCAGCAGTTCGGCGTGGGTCGGGCGCTCGTCCAGCCAGGCCGGGTCGATGGCGAACAGCGACTGGAAGGCGGTGTTGTGGAAGGCCAGCCGCTTGGCCGGACCGAAGATGGCCACGGCGTCGGCCAGATGGTTCAGCGTCTCGTCATGAGCCTCGACGTGGCGGCGCAGGGTGTCGCGCGTCTCCTCGGCCTCGGTCATGTCGATGGCGAAGGCGATGACGGCGCCGCGTCCACCGGCCAGGGGCTCGGCCAGGATGCGCCAGGCCTTGCGCCGGCCGTCCGACGAGACCCAGCGGAAGCCGTCCTGTCGGGCGTTCAGGCGCGAGGCCTCGGCCACGATGAGGTCGGCGCCGCGATCAAAGCTGAGTCCGGCCTCGTGGGCCTCGGCCAGAGTCTCCGCCCGCACCTCGTTCAGCCAGGCCTTGTTGGCCCAGATCAACTGTCCGGCCCCGTCCACCACCCAGGTCGGGGCGGGCGAGGCCTCGGCCAGGGCGCCCAGGCCGGCGTCGGCGGCGGTCTCGGCCCCGCCCAGCTTCGACAGCCGCAGCCAGACCGAACCGCCCAGGGCGCGGCCCTCGACCGCCCAGGCGCCGTCGGCGGATTCCAGCAGGGTCTCGAACGGCTCGCCCCTATGGACCAGGCCGTCCATGTGTCCGGTGTGGGTTTCGTTCAGCGCCCGCACGATGGCCTCGGCCGCCGCCGCGCCTTCGCGACCGGGGGCGAGCACCGCCAGGGCCTCGGGCGCGCCGAACACCGACTGGGCCTCGCCCTCGGGCGTCAGGGCCAGCCGCACGTCATCAAAGACGTTCAGGGCGCCCTCGCAGGCGGCGGCCTGGGCGCGCTCGCCCGCCAGCCAGGCCTCGACCTCGGCCTCGCGCGCGCCCAGCCGCTTACGCAGCCGCCAGGCCCAGGCGCTGATCGCCAGCGCCAGACCCGCCGCCCCCGCAGTGGCCACATAGGCGATGTCGGCCTCGGCCATCCTGTCCCCGGAAAATTCGTCGATCGAAACAACCGGACCCGCACGGGGCACCGACCGATTCGCATTTACCATACCCTGATTGCGCGATTTGCGATGCGGCGAGACAGCCGATTGCGGCGCGGCGGCGGGCGGGCGATATCCAGGCCATGAGCCAAACCCTGAACCCGGCGTGGAACGACCAGTCCGCCCCCTCCCTCGACGACTTCGCCCGCCTGGCCGAAGCCGCCTTCGCCGCCCTGCCCGACCTGTTCCGCCAAGCGGCCGGCGAGGTCGTCATCCGCGTCGACGACTTCGCCGACGACGAGACCCTGGCCGATCTGGAAATCGAGGACCCGTTCGACCTGACCGGCCTCTATTCCGGCGTCCACATCGGCGAACGCGACGCCATGGGCCCGGCGGCAGAGCCGTCGCGCATCTTCCTCTACCGCCGTCCCATCCTCGACGAATGGTGCGAGCGCGGCGACGTCGGCCTGGCCGAGATCATCGCCCACGTCCTGATCCACGAGATCGGCCACCACCTCGGCCTCGACGACGACCAGATCCACGACATCGAGGACGACGAGGACTGAGGCGGCCGCCGCGTGGTCTAGCGCGCGGGGAAGCCCGTGCGATCAAAGCTCGCCTTGCGGCTGTTCGGCAGGATCACCAGAGCGTCAAAGCCGTAAATGAAGTCACGCAAGGCCGGCCGTTGCTCGACCGGCACCTGATCGACGAACAACTTGGCGCTCGGCTGCAGCGCGCGCAGGTCGATCACGACCGGCTGATCCGGCCTGGACACCAGGGGCGCCATCCACGAGGGCAGGTCTCTGACATCCGCATAATCCTCGCCCAGCGCCTGGACATAGACGCCGTAAGCCTCGGTCTCGTTGCTGATGGCGAACTCGTGGACGAAGTTGCCGATCGGGAAGGCCTGATTTGGGTTGCGCCCCCGGTACATATGCAAGGCGCCCATCTTGAACAAAGCGCGTGGCGTGCGGCCGGCGGCCTCGGCGGCCCGATATTGGCGCAGGAACAGGCGCTTCATCAGCGCCTCGCGTACGGTGTTGTTGAACAGGCCGACCGGCTCGCCCGCCCGTGCGCGGCGGTAGTAGGAATAGATTTCAGCCGAGGTCGTCACCGTCTCCAGCAGGAAGGCCGCCCTCGATTCAGGCTCGGCGGCAAAGGCTGTCGTCAGCGCCTGGAGCCGGGGCAGGGTTTCCGCGTCCCCGTAGAGGAAGGCCCCGAACTGATCGCGCCGCGTCTCAAGCGATTTCACCTGGGCCAGCAGGGTCTCGACCTGACCGCGCACGGCATCATTGGGCGCAAGGCCCGCCAGTTCTTCCAGAAGCGGTTGGGCGCTCTGCACCTGTTCGACGCCCCACAGGTCGGCCACACCCGTCGCATGGGCCATCAGTTCCAGATCCTGGTCCGAGGCGAAGCCGATATGGTTGGGATAGCGCCGGGCGAGATCGGCCGCCGCCTCGGCCTTGCCGCGATTAGCGGGCTGTTTCAGCGTGTCGACGGCGACCGGATCGATCTCCACCACCAGGGTGTCGAAAGCGCGCCAGTCCCGCAGACTGTCGAACAGCGCCCCGGTGAACAGGGGGGTGTCGTGATCGTTATGGCTCTCACCCAGCAGGACGAACTGGGCCTTCTGCGTCTGGTCGCGGAGGAAGTCGGCGCCGGGGCCGGACAGGCCGCCGTCAAAGGCGATCGGCCGGGTGTTGGCCTCCAGCAAGGCCGACGCTCGGGCGGCCGATGCGGCCTCAGCGGCGGCGACTTCTTCTGGGGTCTTGTCCTGCGCAAAGGCCCCGCCGGCGGTGCAGGCGAGGGCGGCCAGGGCCGCGATCATCAATTTCATACCGAGGCGAATCCTGCTGAATTGGGAAAGCGATCCAGTATAAATTCAGGCCCATCGCGAGATCGAACCCAAGCTTAGCCATTCGGTCGAACCGTGTCATCCGTCGTGATGACGCGGACGCCATTCGGCTGCTGCCCTAACCCTCGATCCGCTCCAGCTTGGCGACGAAGAAGCCGTCCACGCCGCCGCGCTCCGCCCATTGCGAGGGCAGGATGCGCAGCCAGCCTTCGGGGGTCAGGGCCTCGTCCGGCGCGCCGATCTCGGCCGGGACGGCGGGGACGGTGCGGAAGGCCGGGTTGCGGCGCAGGAAGGCGATGACCTGGGTTTCGCCCTCCTCGCGTTCCAGCGAGCAGACGCAATAGACCAGACGTCCGCCCGGCTTCACCTTGTCCGCTGCCACGTCCAGCAGGCGGTGCTGCACGTCGGCCAGCTTGGCGACCTCGGCGGGGCGGGTGGCGCGCAGGACTTCGGGGTTGCGGCGATAGGTGCCGGTGGCGGTGCAGGGCGCGTCCAGCAGGACGGCGTCGAAGGTGCGGTCGTCCTCCCAGTCCTCGACCGGGACGGCGACGACCTCGACCGGCAGGCCGGTGCGGTCGAAATTCTGACGCAGGCGCTTCAGGCGCGCCGCCGAGCGGTCCACGGCGACGACCTCGGCGCCGGCGGCGACCAGCTGCAGCGTCTTGCCGCCGGGCGCGGCGCACATATCCAGGGCGGTCTCGCCGGGCTTCACCCCCAGCAGGCGGGCCGGGACGGCGGCGGCGGCGTCCTGCACCCACCAGTCGCCGGCCTCGAAGCCGGGCCAGCCGGCCACGTCGCCGCGCTTGCCGGTGCGGACCGTGCCGCCGGGCAGGACTTCGCCCTCGACGTCCTGGGCCAGGCCGGCCAGATCGACGCCCGGCTTGGCGCTGAGGTCGGTCGCGGGTTCGTCGCGGGTGGCCAGGGCCAGACCCAGCAGCGCGGCCTCGCCATAGGTCGCCTTCCAGCGCGCGGCCAGCCAGTCGGGCAGGTTGGATTCCGCCGTGGTCAGGCCGGGACCGTCGCGGTCGACGCCGCGCAGGACGGCGTTGACCAGGTTCTTGTAGGGGCGGGTCTTGGCGTCGCGCTCGGCCAGTTTCACTGCCGTCGAGACGGCGGCGAAGGCGGGCGTCTCCAGCACCAGGGTCTGGGCCAGGGCGATGCGCAGGATGGTGCGCACCGGGGCCGGCGGGGCCTTCTGCAGGCGGCGATCCAGGATCTGGTCGATCTCGCCCAGGCGGCGCAGGGCGGCCATGGCCGTGGCGCGGGCGAAGGCGCGGTCGGGACCGGGCAGGTCCCTGGCCGGCGACTGGCCCAGAGCCTCGTCCAGACCGGTGCGCTTCTCCAGGGCGGCGTTCAGCAGGATGCCGGCGACCAGACGCGCATCGACGCCGATGTCAGCGTGCGGATCGTCGGCGACTACCCGGGGCTGGGCTTCACGACGCGGTCCACGCGCCTTTTCAGCCATGCGACGACCGCGCGCGGCCGAGCTTTTGCCCTTGGGCGTTCCACCACTCATACGGAGACCTGCGTGCCCAGTTCGACCACGCGGCCGGGCGGGATATGGAAGAAGTCTGTCGGATTGGCGGCGTTGCGCATCAGGAAGATGAACAGCTTGTCCTGCCACAGCGGCATGCCCTGACGCGCCGAGGCGACCACCGAGCGACGGCCGAGGAAGAAGCTGGTCGACATGATGTCGAACTTCAGTCCCTGCTTGCGGCACAGACCAAGCGCGCGCGGCACGTTCGGCGTCTCCATGAAGCCGTAGGTGATGGTCAGCCGTTTGAAGTCGTCGCTGATCGGCTCCATGGACACGCGCTGATCGTCGGGCACGCGCGGCCGGTCGGCCGTGTGAACCGTCAGGATGACGTTCTTCTCGTGCAGCACCTTGTTGTGCTTGAGATTGTGCATCAGGGCCACCGGCGCGACCTCGGGGTCCGAGGTCAGGAAGATGGCCGTGCCCGGCGCCCGGTGCGGCGGACGGGCCTTCAGCATCTCGATCAGATCGCCCAGGGGCAGGCTGTCCTTGTGGGTCTTCTCGGTCAGGATCTGGGTGCCGCGCACCCAGGTCCACATGATCAGCACCAGACCGCCGCCCAACACCAGCGGCATCCAGGCCCCGTCCGGAATCTTGAGCAGGTTGGAGGTCAGGAAGACGCCGTCGATGAAGCCGAACGGGACCAGGGTGCCCAGCACCGCCCACATCGGCCACTTCCACTTCTTGGTCACCACCGACCAGGCCATCAGGGTGTTGACCAGCATGGTGCCGGTCACCGCCACGCCATAGGCCGCCGTCAGATTGTGCGACGACTGGAAGGTCAGCAGCAGGAAGAGCACGCCGATCATCAGCAGGCTGTTGACCGCCGGGACATAGATCTGGCCGGCCAGGGTCTCGGAGGTGTTGCGGATGTCGATGCGCGGCAGCAGGCCCAGCTGGACCGCCTGTTGCGTCACCGAGAAGGCGCCGGTGATGACCGCCTGGCTGGCGATGACGGTCGCCGCCGTGGCCAGGATCAGCATGGGCCAGTAGACCATCTGCGGCACCATGTTCCAGAACGGGTTGTCGGCCGCTCCGGGGTTGTCCAGCAGGAAGGCGCCCTGGCCCAGATAGTTCAGCGTCAGGCAGGGCAGGACGACATAGAGCCAGCCCTGGCGGATCGGCGCCTTGCCGAAGTGGCCCATGTCCGCATAGAGGGCCTCGGCCCCCGTGACGGCCAGGAAGACGCTGCCCAGGATGACGAAGCCGAGGAAACCGTCCTTGAGCAGCAGCTCGACCCCATAGGTCGGCGACAGGGCGCGCAGGATCGAGAGATCGTCGAAGATGTGCGTCAGCCCCAGCACGCCCAGGCTGAGGAACCAGACGGCGGTGATGGGACCGAAGAACCGGGCCAGGCCGGCGGTGCCGCGCGACTGGAACAGGAAGAGGACGATGAGAATGCCCGCCGAGATCGGCAGGATGAAGGGGTCCAGCTCGCCGTTCAGACCCGGCGCGTCCTTCAGGCCCTCGACCGCCGACAACACCGAAATGGCCGGGGTGATGACGCCGTCGGCGTAGAAGAGAGCGGCGCCGCAGACGCCGAGAATGAACAGCCAGGCGCTGCGTCGTCCCACCGCGTGCTGGGCCAGGGCCATGAGCGACAGGGTGCCGCCCTCGCCCTTGTTGTCCGCCCGCATCAGGAACATGACGTATTTGAACGTCACCACGATCATCAGGGCCCAGAAGGCCAGGGAGACCACGCCGATGATGGCCAGTTCGCCGCCGACGCCCTTCTGGGCGTGGCCGATGGCCTCGCGCAGGGCGTAGATCGGACTGGTGCCGATGTCGCCGAAGACCACGCCGATGGCGCCCAGAATCAGGGCGCGATGGGTCGCCTTGCCGTGACCGGCGCCGTGATTGGGCGGCGACGGATTCTGGGCGTTCGACTTTTCGGAAGCGTTTGCGGCGGACTGAGCGTCGCCGCGGGGTGTGTCCCCGGCCATGCATAACCTCCGGGTCGCGCGGAGAGCGCGCCCATCAAGAGCGGCGGGCCTTTAGCCGCTTTCCGTCAGCGGTTCAATCGGCCCTCGGTTCCGCCCGCCGGGCGGCCGAAAGAATGCGACGGTCCAGCTTGGACTGAACCAGGACTACAACATTGTCTTCAGAGGCGGAATCGGCCGGAAGGGCGAACAGGACGGGGCGGCCGGTCCAGTCGCCGAGACGGCGCACCTGGCGCACCACATTGACGTGCCGCACCGCCTGGCCGCGATTGTCGCCCTGTTTGACCTCGACCGTCTGCAGGCCCGGTTGATAGACCACGGCCATGACCTCGGCCCCGCCGCGCGGCGGGCGGCCCGAGCCGACGCCGACGCGGTCGCCGGTCTCGCGGAACTCGATCTCGGGCGGCCACTGGCGATCGGCGGCCCCCGCCTCGATGGCGGCCTGAAGCTCGGGCGGGCGGGCGCCCGACAGATGCCGCCGACCGTCCACCACCACCTGCGGGGTCGAGACGTTCCTCAGCCTCATCGCCTGGCGATAGGCCTGCTGCCGCGCGGCGAACTCCGGCCGCGCGAAAGTGTCGGACCAGCCCAGATAGTCCCAGTAGTCGACGCCGTAGGTCAGGGCGATGACGCCCGGCTCGCTCGCCACCGCCTCCAGGGCTCGGTTGGCCTCGGGACAGCCGGCGCAGCCCTGGGCGGTGAACAGTTCGACCACCACCGGCTGGACCGCGGCGTCCCGCTCACGCGCCGGCGCGGCGGCGACAGTCAGCAGGCCTGCGCCCGCGACCGCCGCCGCGATCCACCCGGTCCTGATGCTCCATGCCGTCATTTTCGCGATCCTAGCCCCTCGATCCGTCCACGCCGCTCATAAAACCGTGAAGGGTGAAACCTTCTTTTGGCGCTACGCTCGCGACGCGGTCGCTCACCGCTTGAGCGCCGAGCCCTCATCGTCATCCCGGCCGTAGAGCCGGGACCGCCCAGAACGCCGACGTCAGCGCCCCCGGCGGTCCCGGATAGCGGCTGCGCCGCTTCCGGGATGACGCGCGGGGTTCTCAGTCCATTAGCTGCTGGGCCAGATAGACGTAGTGCCGCGCCCAGCGGCGGGCGTTGGCGACCGGGTCGGCGTCGTTGGAGTGACCGCCGGCCGTGTCCTCGAAATAGAGGTGGTCGTGGCCCTGATCGCCCAGGCGCGCCGCGAACTTGCGGGCGTGGCCGGGGTGGACCCGGTCGTCGCGCGTATTGGTGGTGATGTAGACGCGCGGGTAGTTCGTCTCGGGCCGCAGCTGCTGATAGGCCGAATAGCGGGCGATGAATTCGGCGTCGCCGGGGATGCGCGGGTCGCCGTATTCGCCAATCCACGAGGCGCCGGCGGGCAGGTCCTGATAGCGCAGCATGTCGATCAGCGGGCTCTCGATCACCGCCGCGTTGAACAGCTCCGGGTGCTGGGTGATCGACACCGAGGTCAGGACCCCGCCGTTGGAACGGCCGTAGATGCCCAGATGGCGGGGGCTGGTGAGCTTGCGCTGCTCCAGATCGCGGGCCACGGCGGCGAAGTCGTCGAAGGCGCGCTGGCGGTTCTCACGCAGGGCCGCCTGGTGCCAGCCGGGACCGAACTCGCCGCCGCCGCGGATATTGGCCTGGACGAAGACGCCGCCGTTCTCAAGCCACAGCTTGCCCATCTCGGGCTTGTAGGCGGGCGGGAAGCTGGCCTGGAAGCCGCCGTAGCCGAACAGGATGGTCGGGCCGGTCCCGTCCATCGCCAGGTTTTTCGGACGGGTGACGAAGTAGGGAATTTTCACGCCATCGGTCGAGGTCGCCTCGAACTGCTCGACCACATGGGTCGAGGCGTCGAACTTGGCCGACGCCGACTTCAGCTCGGTCAGGGCCCCGCTCGAGACTTCGGCCAGGCTGAGGGTCGGCGGCGTCAGGAAGCCCTGGGTCGAGACGAAGACCTGACCCTTGGCCTTGGAGCTGTCGCCCAGGCCCACGGCGCTGTTGGCGGGCACGGCGATGTCGGTGCGCGCCCAGCCCCATTCGCCGCGATTGCGGAAACGGGCGAGGCGACCGACCACATTGTCGGAAATAGCGACGAGGACCTCGCCATCGAGCACGGCGACGTCGCTGATCGACTGCCGTTCAGCAGGCCGGAAGATCTCGGTCGCCTGGTTCGAGACCGAGATCTCAGGCCCGATACGCAGAGTGGCCAGCGGATAGGCTTGCAGACTGCCGGCTGCGGTCACCGGCCCAACACGGCGACCGAGATACGAACGGCTCCAGTCCTCTTCCGGCGAGAGGACCAGAAGACCCTTAGTCGCCCCATACAGGGTGACGCGCTGCGGCAAATCCAGCTGCACCGGCTTGCCGTCGACCAACTCCCACGTCTCCGAGCGGAAGGTGTCCAGCGGGCGGCTGAACAGGACGGCCTCGACCGCCCCGGCCTTGTCGCGGAAGACCATGGGCGAGACGCCGTAGCCGCCGTCGGACTGCTGGCCGCGATAGACCTCGGTCGCGTGGGCCAGCGGGTGGCCGCGCTTCAGGGATTTGACGATGAAGGGATAGCCCGACTCCGTCATCGTGCCCTTGCCGTTCTCCGTGCCGAAGTCGGTGGCGATCAGCAGGGTGTCGCGGTCCAGCCAGGTCAGACGGTGCTTGCCCTCGGGGATGACGAAGCCATCATCGACGAAACGCTTGGTGGTCAGGTCGAACTCGCGCACGACCACCGCGTCCTTGCCGCCGTCCGACAGGTTGATCAGGCAGCGGGTCTCGTCGGGGGCCAGGCAGTTGGCGCCCTTGAACACCCAGTCGCGGCCTTCGGATTTCGCGAGGGCGTCGATGTCCAGCAGGGTCTCCCACTGCGGCTGGGCGGTGCGATAGGAGGCCAGGGTCGTGCGGCGCCAGACGCCCTTGGGATTGGCGGCGTCCTGCCAGAAATTGCCCAGACCCTCGCCGAGGAAGCTGACGCCGGGGATGCGGTCGGTGGCCGTCAGAATGGCCTCGGCCTGCCGGCGGAAGGGTTCGTAGCGGCGGTCGCCGGTCAGGGCGGCCAACGCCTTGTCGTTCGAGGCGGCGACGAAGGCGCGGGCCTCGGCCCCGTCCACCGCTTCCAGCGCCAGATGATCGTCGGCGGCCTTGACCCCCTCGGGCGACAGGTCGCGCGGGAAGTGCGGCGGCGGCGTGGTCGCGGCGACGGCGGCCGGGTCGGCGGGCGCATGGGCCAGGGCCGGCCCGGCGGCGAGGATCAGCACCGGCAGGGCGGCGGACAGGAACAGGGACTTCATGATTTTCTCCGCTCATCCCCCGCAGAAGCGGGGGATCCAGGGCTTCGACTGAACCGCCGAGGAGGTGTGCGCCCATCTCCGCTTTCACGGAGATGGGCGGATGGGACTACTGCTGCGCCGGTTCGTCCATCAGGCGGCGCGTCAGATAGGTGTATTCCAGCGCGATGCGGCGGGCCGTTTCGCGCAGGTTGGCGCCGGCCGCGTGGCCGCCGTCGGTGTTTTCATAGAAGAGCACCGGATAGCCCAGTTCCTCCAGACGCGCCGCCGCCTTGCGGGCGTGGCCCGGGTGGACGCGGTCGTCCTTGGTCGAGGTGTGGATGAAGACCTCGGGGTAGGGCTGACCCGCCGCCAGCTTCTGATAGGGCGAGTACTGCTCGATCCAGGCGCGCTGTTCCGCGATGTCCGGGTTGCCGTATTCGCCGATCCAGCTGGCGCCGGCCAGCAGCTTGTGGAAGCGCAGCATGTCGAACAGGGGCACCTGGATGACCGCCGCATTGATCAGGTCGGGGCGCTGGGTCAGCATGGCCCCCATGAAGAGGCCGCCCTGCGAGCCGCCCATGACGCCGAGATGCGGCTGGCTGGTGACGCCGCGCGCGATCAGGTCCTGGGCCACGGCCTGGAAGTCTTCGTGGGCGCGCTGGCGGTTTTCCTGCTGGGCCGCCTGGTGCCACTTGGGTCCGAACTCGCCGCCGCCGCGGGTGTTGGCGATGACATAGACGCCGCCGCGCTCCAGCCACAGCTTGCCGACCGTCGGCGAATAGCCGGGCAGCAGCGACGACTGGAAGCCGCCGTAACCGTACAGCAGCGTCGGGTTCGAGCCGTCCATGGCCATGGCGTCCTTATGGACGACGAAATAGGGGATCATGGTGCCGTCGGCCGAACGGGCCTCGAACTGGTCCACCTTCATCCCGGTCGCGTCGAACTTGGCGGGCAGGGACTTGGTCAGGGCGACCGCGCCCGTCGCCGCGTCGGCCAGATAGAGGCTGGACGGGTTCAGATAGCCGGCGACGCTGACGAAGATCTTGTCGTCCTGCTCCGAGGCCGAACCGACGCCGACGGTGACGTTCTGCGGCAGGTCCAGACGGGTGCGGCTCCAGCCGGCCGGGTCGTAGACGTAGACCGAGCCGCGCACGTTTTCATAAAGGGCCACGACCAGGCGATTGCGGGTGGCGCTGATGCCCTCGATCGCCTCGCGCGCGCCGGGACGGATGACCAGCTGGGCCGGGGTCCTGGGATCGGCCAGCCAGGCCTGCAGGTTCCAGGCGATGACGTCGCCGGTCTTGAATTCCTGGCCCGAGGGCGCGGTCCAGTCCTGATCGGTCGTCACCACCATCTGACCCGCGACCAGGGCGTTGATGCTGGACTTGAGCGGCAGTTCCAGCTTGGTGGTCGTGCCGTCGGCGTTCAGACGCCAGGTCTCGCTCTCGTAGAAGTTGATCCCGCGGTTCAGCAGCACCGCCTGCACCACGCCGTCGGCGTCGCGCAGGGTGTAGCCGGAGGCGGAGACGTCGGTCTTCTGACCGGCGAAGACCTCGACCGCCTGATCGACGCTCTGGCCGCGCTTCAGCAGACGCACGGTGCGCGGATAGCCCGAGTCCGTCAGCGAGCCCTCGCCGAAGTCGCGCGAGATCAGGACCGTGTCCTTGTCGATCCAGGCGGCGCCGCCCTTGGATTCCGGCAGGTTGAAGCCGCCGTCCACGAAGGTTTTGGTCACGCTGTCGAACTCGCGGATCGTCACCGCGTCCTTGCCGCCGTTCGACAGGGACAGCAGGCAGTAGCGTTCTTCGGGCGGCAGGCAGGTCGCGCCCTTGTAGACCCAGTTGGCGCCCTCGGCGGCCGACAGGGCGTCGATGTCGAGGATGGTCTCCCAGGTCGGCGCATCGGTCCGATAGCTATCCAGCGTCGTGCGACGCCAGACGCCGCGCACGTGTTCGGCGTCCTGCCAGAAGTTGTCGACGTGGCCGTCGTGGGTGAAGCCGGGCGAGGGGATGCGGTCGCGCGACTGGACGATGTCCAGGGCCTGCTGGTGCAGGGTGTCGTAACGCGGGTCGCCCTGCAGCGTCCCCAGCGAGGTCGCGTTGTGGGCCTTGACCCAGTCCATGGCGCGCTCGCCCTCGACCTCTTCCAGCCAGATGTAGGGGTCGGTCGCGTCGCTGGTCGCGAAGCCCGGCGTGGACGAACTAACGGCGGGGGCGGCGGCGGGCGTGTCGGACGTATGGGCCATGGCGACGGGTGCGGCTCCGGCGGCGAGAAGAAGGGCGGCGGCGGACGCCAGCGAACGGATCATGTGTTTCATTCCCCAAAAAAATTGATGGCACCTTGGCGAGAGGAAAAGCCGGCGGCAAGCGGGTGCAACCTTACAAGCCTGTCATCTTTCGTCGCAGAAAGGGCTGTCGGGCCTCAGCCGCCGTCGTCGGGGATGCACAGGATCTGGCCGCAGGCCTTGCAGTGAACGGCGTCAGGATCGTGCTTCTGCAGGCCACAGGTCGGACAGGGGAATTTCACCTTGTGCGGCCGGATCAGGGTCTGGGCCAGACGGATGAAGAGCGTGATCCCCACCAGCATGACGATGATGGAGGTGACCCGCCCCCAGTTGCCGGGCAGGGTGATGTCTCCAAACCCGGTCGTGGTCAGGGTGGCGACGGTGAAATAGAGGGCGTCCAAATAGCCGTCGATGTGCTCGGCCTTGCCCCGGAAGGCCGCATAGACGAAGCCCGTCACGACGAAGACGAAGGTGATCAGGGCCGCCAGGGCCCGGGTGATCTCCTCGACCCTCGTGTCGTCGAAGCGTCGGCCGATAGTGCGCCAGAACAGGTCGCTGTTCAGCAGGCTCCACAGCCGCAGCAGCCGCAGGAAGCCGAGGTTGGCCAGCCAGACCGGAAACAGCAGGGTGGCCAGAACGAACAGGTCGACCCAGACGATCGGCCGCTTCAGCCAGTCCCGGATGTCGGACCAGGCATAGGCCCGCGCCGCCAGGTCGAGCGCCAGGATGGCGGCGATGACATAGTCGGCGACATAGAAGACCCAGCCCGCCTCCTTCAGGATCGGCGTCGCCAGGAAGAAGCCGATGATGGCGAGGTCGATGACGATGACCATCAGGCGGAACTTCACCGCCCTGGGCTGGGTCCCGTGATAGAGATAACGCAGCCGCGCCCGCAGCCGCAGGCCCTGATGATGGTCGGTGTCGCTCGGTTCGGACGTCATCACCGCCAGCGATACATGAAAGCCGGAAAAATCCTATATGAAGGCGGATATGACCCAGGCTGCTCGCCCCTACATCCGCATGAACGGCGCCGGAAACGCCTTCATCGTCGTCCAGGCCTTCGAGGAGGCCTTCCACCCGACGGAAGCCGAGGTGCGCGCCCTGTGCGATCCCGCCTCGCCGACCGGGGGTTGCGACCAATTGATCGGGGTCGAGCCGTCCGAGAGCGCCGACGCCTTCATGCGGGTGTGGAACGCCGACGGCTCCATGGTCGAGACCTGCGGCAACGCCCTGCGCTGCGTCGGCTGGCTGCTGCTGGAGGCGACCGACAAGGAAGAGGTGGTCATCGACACCCTGGCCGGGCCGACGACAGCCAAGCGTGCACTAGGCCGCGTCGGATCGGGAGGTCCCGAAGGGCCGACGACCGCGGCCAAGGGAAATGTGACCGTCGACATGGGGGCGCCGCGCCTGGACTGGACCCAGGTGCCGCTGGCCGAGGAGATGGACACGCGCGGCATCGAACTGCAGGTCGGGCCGATCGACGCCCCCGTCCTGCACACGCCCGGCGCGGTCTCGATGGGCAATCCCCACGTGGTCTTCTTCACCGACCAGCAGGACGACGCCTTCGTGCGCGGCGTGGGTTCGCTGATCGAGCACCACCCCTTGTTCCCGGAGGCGGTCAACGTCGGCTTCGCCCATGTGCTGGATCGCGAGCACATCCGGCTGCGGGTGTGGGAGCGCGGCGCGGGCCTGACCCTGGCCTGCGGCACGGGCGCCTGCGCCGCCCTGGTCGCCACGGCGCGGCGCGGCCTGACCGAGCGCAAGGCGACGATCGTGGTCGACGGCGGCGAACTGGTCATCGACTGGGACGAGGCGTCGGGCCACGTCTTCATGACCGGCCCGGTCGAGGTCGAGCGCACGGGGCTTTTGCCACAAGGCTGAGCAATCGCCCCTGACGTAGCGTCAGCGGTTGTCCCCATCGGTCCCACGATCTAGGAACAAGAGCGCCTGCCCTTCCCGAGATCGAAATGCCCGAATTGACCGACAAACAGACCTTCTCCGACGACGACGCTCTGGAGTTCCACAGCGATCCGATCCCGGGCAAGATCTCCATGGCCCCGACCAAGCCGATGGCGACCCAGCGCGACCTGTCGCTGGCCTATTCGCCGGGCGTGGCCGTGCCGGTCCTGGCCATCGCCGCCGACGCGGACAAGGCCTACGACTATACGTCCAAGGGCAACATGGTCGCCGTCATCTCGAACGGCACGGCCATCCTCGGCTTGGGCAACCTGGGTCACATGGCGTCCAAGCCGGTGATGGAGGGCAAGTCGGTCCTGTTCAAGCGCTTCGCCGACGTCGACAGCTTCGACGTCGAGGTGGAGACCACCGACCCGGACGAGTTCATCACCGTGGTCAAGAACATCGGCGACACCTGGGGCGGCATCAACCTGGAGGACATCAAGTCCCCGGAATGCTTCGAGATCGAAGCCCAGCTGCAGGACCTGCTGGACATCCCCGTCTTCCATGACGACCAGCACGGCACGGCCATCATCTCGACCGCCGGCCTGATCAATGCCTGCCACGTGGTCGGCAAGAAGCTGGAGGACGTGAAGGTCGTCCTGTCGGGCGCCGGAGCCGCGGGCCTGTCGTCCATCGCCCTGATGAAGGCCGCCGGGGTCAAGGCCGAGAACACCGTCATCTGCGACCGCCAGGGCGTCATCTACAAGGGCCGCGACAACGTCTCGCAATGGCAGGCGGCGCACGCCACCGACACCCATCTGCGCACCCTGGCCGAGGCCATGGTCGGCGCCGACGTGGTGCTCGGTCTTAGCGCAAAGGGCGCCATTTCGAAGGAAATGGTCGCCTCCATGGCGCCCAATCCCATCATCTTCGCCATGGCCAACCCGGACCCCGAGATCACCCCGGAAGACGTCAAGTCGGTGCGTTCGGACGCCATCATCGCCACCGGCCGCTCGGACTATGTGAACCAGGTCAACAACGTCCTGGCCTTCCCCTATCTGTTCCGCGGCGCGCTGGACGTCCGCGCGCGCCAGATCAACCACGAGATGAAGATCGCCTGCGCCCAGGCCCTGGCGGCCCTGGCCCGCGAAGACGTGCCGGACGAAGTGGCCGCCGCCTATCGCGGCCGTAAGTTGAAGTTCGGCCCGGAATACATCATCCCGACGCCGTTCGACCCGCGCCTGATCTGGTACATCCCGCCCTTCATCGCCCAGACGGCGATGGAGACGGGCGTGGCGCGCAAGCCGATCGCCGACATGGACGCCTATCGCATCGCCCTGAAGCAGCGGGTCGATCCGTCGGCCGCCCTGATGCAGAAGATCTCCTCGGCCGTGCGCTCGGGACCGAAGCAGCGCGTCGTCTTCGCCGAGGGCGAGGAACAGGCGGTCATCCGCGCCGCCTGGGCCTTCAAGCAGGGCGACCTGGGCACACCCATCCTGGTCGGCCGCGAGGACCTGATCCGCCAGAACGCCGCCGAGGCGGGCCTGAACTTCGACGACCTGGGCATCGAGATCGTCAACGCCCGCACCTCCGGCCGCAACGTCGAATACACCGACTGGCTGTATGAACGCCTGAGCCGTCGCGGCTATCTGCGTCGCGACGTGCAGCGCATGATCAACCAGGACCGCAACTATTTCGGCGCCACCATGATCGCGCGCGGCGACGCCGACTGCATGGTCACCGGCGTGACCCGCAACTTCAACATGGCCCTGAAGGAGGTCCGCCGCGTCCTGGACGTCAAGGACCGCATGATCGGCCTGTCGATCCTGCTGGCCAAGGGCCGCACCCTGTTCGTGGCCGACACCTCGATCCACGAACTGCCCAACGCCGCCGAACTGGCCGAGATCGCGGTCAAGGCCGCCGCCACGGTCAAGAAGCTGGGCCGCAAGCCGCGCGTGGCCTTCCTCAGCTACTCGACCTTCGGCGACCCGCCCGGCGACCGCGGCGAGAAGGTGCGCGAGGCCATCCGCATCCTGGACGGCATGGACGTCGACTTCGAATACGAAGGCGAAATGCCGCCCGAGCTGGCGCTGAACCCCGAGGCGCGGGCCAACTATCCCTTCATGCGCCTGACCGGCGACGCCGACGTCCTGGTCATGCCGGCCATCCATTCGGCGGCCATCTCGACGCGCCTGGTCCAGTCACTGGGCGGCGCCACGGTGATCGGCCCGCTGCTGGTCGGCCTGGAGAAGTCGGTGCAGATCGTGCCCCTGGGCGCCTCGGTCAGCGAGATCATCACCGCCGCCACCTTCGCCGCCTACGCCGAAGGCGCGCCGGTCGAAGACTGACGCATCGCCCATGCGAACGCGATGAGAGGCGGCCTTCGGGCCGCCTCTTTGCGTTTGGGCTTCAGGCTTCCCGCTTCAGGCGACGCAGTTCGAGCGTCTGGCGCACCCACTCGGCGGCGCAGAACACCACCGCGATCAGGCCCAGCCAGGCGGCGATGACGAACATGGCGGCGTAGCCCTGACGCTCGATCAGCTCGCCCAGGGCCCCGCGCCCCAGGGTGCCGATCAGCAGGGTCAGGGAGGTGAAGACGGCGAACTGGACCGCGCCGAACATCCTGTTCGGCAGGGCCGACAGATAGGCGACAAAGGCGGCGCCCGCGAAGCCGCCGGCGATGTTCTCCCCGGCGATGGCCAGCATCAGCCGCGCCATCGGCTCGCCCAGGTGGAACAGGCCGAACAGCTTGTAGAGGCCGCTGACCTGCATGAAGCCGTGGATGACCGGCGCGCCCAGGGCCAGATCCATCATCAGCAGATTGGTCGCCGCCGACAGCGCCGCCCCCAGCAGCAGGCTGGCCATCCGCCCGATCACCAGCAGCGCCCAACCGCCCAGGCCGATGCCGAGGATGGTCATGACGACGCCGAAGGTCTTGGACGCCAGGGCGATCTCGGTCTTGGTGTGGCCCAGCGCCCCGCCGGTGTCGCCCATGTAGAAGGGGAAGGCGAAGGGCCCCCAGACCCCGTCGGTGATGCGGTAGGTCAGGATCAGGCCGAGGACGATGATCGCGCCCCAGCCCAGACGCCCCATCAGCTCGACCAGGGGCGCCAGAATGGCGTCGTAGAGGGTGTTGACCAGGGCCGGAGCGTCGCGGGCAGTCGAAGCCGACGCGGTCTTGCCGCCGCGCCAGACGATCAGCCCGGCCAGCAGGGCGGGCAGGATGACCGCCCCGCCGACGATCCACGGCCCCCAGGTGGCGGTGAACTCGCCCGCGCTCGGCGCCGGGGTGACGCTCAGGGCCGTGACCATGAAGCGGATCAGCATGAAGGCGGCCCAGACCCAGGCGGCCAGGGTGACGGCCAGAGCCGTCATGCGCAGACGCGGCGAGCCGATGCGCTCGCGGGCGATGGCCTGTTTCGGGGCCGGCTTGGGCTCGGGCGCGATCAGGGTGCCCAGAAGGCCCAGGCCCATCAGACCCGCGCCGATGACGAAGGTCGAGGACCAGCCGAGATGATCCGCCAACACCAGAGCCCCCGCCCCGCCGACCAGGGCCGCCGTGCGGAAGCCCAGCTGATAGACGGTGGACAGCAGGTCGACCGGAACCCGCTCGTCCGCCACCTCGATCCGCCAGGTGTCGATGACGATGTCCTGGGTCGCCGAAGCGAAGGCGCCTAGGGCGGCCGCGCCCGCCAGCATGGCGATGGCGCCCGTGCCCGGATGCGACAGGGCGATGGTCAACAGGGCGCCGACCAGCACGACCTGACACAGGATCAGCCACGCACGGCGCCGTCCCATCCGCCCGATGATGGGCGGCGTCAGGCCAACCGACGGCGACCAGAGGAATTTGAAGGCGCCGAACAGGCCGACCCAGGACAGGACGCCGATGGTGGCGACCGACACGCCCGCGTCCGACAGCCAGGCGTTCAGGGTGCCAAACAGCATGGCGAAGGGCAGGCCGGCGGAGAAGCCCAGCAGCAGCATGGCCAGGGTGCGCCGCTCGCGGAAGGCCGCCTTCAGCACGCCCAGGCCCTTGGGCGACGGCTGCAGGGCCGCGACCTCGGAAGCGGGCGTCTTGGGATCAAGCATGCAGGTCTCCGGCGGACGCCGCCGGACACGGGCGGTCGTGGTTACTGAGCCCCGACCTTGGCGCGGTTGCCGACGTTCGTCCAGCGAGTCAGGGCGGCGCGCAGGGCGTCGGCCTCCAGCGGCTTGGTCAGGTGGTCGTTCATGCCCGCCTCCAGACAGGCGACGCGGTCCTCGGCAAAGGCGTTGGCGGTCAGGGCCACGATCGGCGTGCGCTCGCCCCGCGCCCGCAGCGCCCGCGCCGCGCCCGGCCCGTCCAGACGCGGCATCCGCATATCCATGAAGATCAGGTCGAACCGGGCGTCCTTCAGCGTCTGCAAGGCCTCATGCCCATCGGCGGCGGTCTGGACCACGCAGCCCTCGCGGCGCAGCAGGGTGCGGGCCAGAAGGGCGCCGACCGGATTGTCCTCCACCAACAGCACGCGCAGCCCCTTGAAGGCGACGGGCGCCACGCGATCGTCGTCCTGACCACGCCCGACGGCGACGGCCAGCCCCTTACGTCGGCCCGCCGCCGCCAGCACCCGCTCGGCCAGAGAGGCGCGGCGCAGGGGCTTGATCAGATAGCCGTGGAAGCCCGCCGTCCGGTAACGGTCGATCAGGTCGCGTTCGCTGGGCTTCAGCAGGATGACGGCCTCGCCCTGGGCCGGTTTGACGGCGAGCACGCCGTCCTCGGCCATGGCGTGGTCGATCAGGGTCACGCCCGCCTGACGCGCGACGCGGCCGCCCGAGGCCTCGATCTGGGCCGTCGCCGCCTGACGCACGAAGGGGTCAGGGGTGCGCACCGCCACGACCACGCCATCCAGAGGACGGGCGCGCGGCGCGGTGTCGGCGACGGGGAAGGGGGCTTCAAACCGGAACCGGGCGCCGGGGCCGTCGGGCCTATCGCTCACGGCGACCGTGCCGCCCATGGCCTGGGCCAGACGCCGCACCACCGCCAGACCCAGACCGGCGCCGTCGAAACGGGCGGCGTCCGAGGCGTCGGCGTGGCCGAACTCGTCGAAGATGCGGCCGCGCGCCTCTTCCGGCACCCCAGGGCCAGTGTCGTCGACGACGAAGGTCAGGCGCGGGCGGGCGGCGGTCCCGCCGGCGCGTTCGACCGTCAGGCGGACCCCGCCCCGGTCGGTGAATTTCACGGCGTTGCCCGCCAGATTGAACAGGACCTGACGCAGGCGGCCCTCGTCGGCGATCACGTCGGGCGCGTCGGCGGCGACGGACCAGACGATCTCCAGCCCCTTGTCGTGGGCCTTGGGGCTGAGCAGTTCGGCCACGCCGCGCGTCAGGCCTTCCAGATCGACAGGGGCGGGATCGAACTCCAGCGCCCCGGCTTCCAGTCGGGCGAAGTCGAGCAGGTCGTTGACCAGACCCAGCAGGTGCTCCGCCGACTTCTGCGCCGCTTCGGCATAGGCGCGCTGAGCGCCGTCCAGCTTGGTCCGCGACAGCAGGCCCAGCATGCCGATCACCCCGTTCAAGGGGGTTCGCATCTCATGGCTCATCAGGCGCAGAAACTGCTGTTCCGGCGCGTCCGACGGCGCGGCGGGCGTGATGTCGGTCGGTGCGTGCGTTCTGCGTGCCTGTCCCATGACAGCCACCCTAGCGCCCAAGGGTTAAGCGTGGCCGAACGAGGATTTCAGACGTCAGAAGGCGGGCGTCTCACTGCGATGCGCCGTCTGGCGGTCGAAATCGCCCTGCGCCCCCACCGTCGTGCGCCGATACATCAGGGCCTCGGCCACGTGGCGGCGCAGCACCCCGGTCGCGCCGTCCAGATCGGCGATGGTGCGCGCCAGCCGCAGGGTCCGGGTCCAGCCGCGCGCCGTCAGCCCCCCGGCCTCGCCGGCTCGCATCAGCAGGGCGCGACCCGCGTCGTCGGGCGCGGCGAAGCGATCCAGGGTTTCGCCCGAGGCGCGAGCGTTGATAGCCTGATCCCGCGCCTTGTCGGGGTCGAAGCCCGCCGCGCGGACCCGTTCCTCCTGCTGGGCGCGGGCCGTAGCCACGCGGGCGGCAGCCTCGGCCGTGCCCTCGGCGGGGGCGGGCAGGGCCATGTCGGCGGCGGTGACGGGCGGGGTCTCGACCGTCAGGTCGATGCGGTCGAACATCGGGCCGGATATGCGGTTCTGATAGTCCTTCCGGCAGCGCGGGGCCTTGCCGCAGGCGCCGCGCCCTGATCCGCCCAGACCACAACGACAGGGGTTCATCGCCGCCACCAGCTGGAAGCGCGCCGGATAACGGACATGGGCGTTGGCCCGCGCCACCACGATCTCGCCCGTCTCCAGCGGCTGACGCAGGCTGTCGAGCGCCTGGGCGGAATATTCGGGCAGTTCGTCGAGGAAGAGCACGCCGTTGTGGGCCAGCGACGCCTCGCCCGGCTTGGCCCGCAGGCCGCCTGTCTAATCTCACAGGTAATGCGAACTTTCTGAGCCTCTACCCCGCCCCAAAAGCCCTTTTGACAACAGTTTAGTCTCTCAAGAGACGCGAAAAAATTTAGGAATCTCGCGAATTATGCGACAAGATCGGGACATGGAAACCCGCCGTCGAATCCCGCCGGGCCATCGCTCGATTACCGGAGCGCTGCCCTCACGCTTCCCAAGCGGGCATCTGCCGTTTGAGTCCAAACTGGAAATGGACTTCCTCACGCTGTTGCAGATCGACAACGGCATTCATGATGTCGTGACCCAGCCGACCACCTTGCAGCTGAAGGTCGACGGCCAGGCACGCACCTACACCCCTGATGTTCTGGTTTCCTGGCACAGCGCCATGCCGCGCCCCTTCCCGCAGCGGCAAGTGATGTTTGAGGTGAAGCCTCTCTCGGTCCTGCGCGAGCAACGGGCTTCGCTCTGGCCCAAATATCGCGCGGCCAAGCGTCACCTCGCCCGCATGGGCATCGGCTACCGCGTCGTGACGGAGCGCACGATCCGCACTCCGCGCTTGGCCAATGCCGAATTGATCGCGCCAGTGATGCTCCAACCGCAGGACCGCGAAATGATAAAGCGTGTCCGGGCGCTCGTACGTCACAAAGGACCGAAGCGACTAGGTGAAATACGTCTCCGCCTCGAAGACGAAGGCGCAATTCGCGGCTCCATTATGGAGGCGGCATACAACCTCATCGGACTTCGCCGGCTGCTATGTGATCTGGACGCCCCAATCACAGATGAGACGGTCGTGACATGGTGGGTGGACGCGGCGCTGGAGGAAATATTTGACGGGACTTAAACTGGAAGTCGGCGAACAGGTCTCCGTTGATGGTCGCCCGGCTGAACTGGTCCAGGTCATAGATCTCGACCGCTACCTGGTGCGCTTCAAAAGCGGTGATCTGCGATCGGTCAGCAGGGCTGAAATCGACGACGTCGCGTCGGTCGAGACGCCGAAACGCGCGTTCGACGACTACACGCCGGATGAGAAGGCCGAGGCGTTTCGCTGGTTCGATGCGGTAAAACCACTTCTGGACGGCGGCATTCGGCGAGGAGAAAGGACTGCCCTCGCCGACAAGGCAGCAGAAACTCTCGGAGTTAGCCGCGCCACTGTCTATCGCCGGATCAAGGATTGCGACCCAGCTGACCCCATGACCCTTTTGCCGGAAGGAGGTCAGGGACGATCAGGCTCTCGTCTCGATGAGGCGACCGAGGCCGTGATGCAGGAGGTCATTCGAAAACACTATCTCCAGCGCAAACAGCCGACGCCCACAACCGTGTGGGATGAGTACATGAGGCCCGCATTCAAAAATGCGGGGATTCAACCTCCAGGCCGCGCGACATTCTTCCGACGTATCGAGAAGCTGGATCCTCTGGTGGTGCTCGAAGCTCGCGAAGGAAAGCGCGCCGCCAGGGACGCCAAGAAGCGGTTGATGGGAAGCTATCCGTTCGCAGGATCGCCGCTCAGCTCAGTCCAGATCGATTACTGGCAGTATGACATCGAGATCGTCGACGAAACCACGCGGCAACCCATCGGGCGCCCTTGGCTGGCCATGTGCATCGACACGTTCAGCTTCATGCCCACCGGCTACTATCTGTCGTTAGATCCGCCCGGCGCGTCCAGCGCCGGCATGGCGATCTTCCATTCCATAACACGCAAGGAAAAGTGGCTGACGAAGCTGGGCGTCGCCATGGACTGGCCCGTCTGGGGCGTCATGAAGATGATCCACGCAGACAACGCCAAGGAGTTCCGCGGCGCAATGATGCAAAGGTTCGTGCGGTACGCGAACACCAAGCTCGTAAACCGCAAGGTCAAGACGCCGCGCTATGGACCGCACATCGAGAGGTACTTCGGCAAGCTAGCCCACAGCGTGAAGCACCTGCCTGGCGCTACAGGATCGAACATCGCTGAGCGTGCGAAAAAGGCCGAGCCGCGCAAGACCGCAAGGCTCACGCTGGCCGATCTGGAACTCTACCTGCTGAGCGTCATCAAGGAACACATCAATACGCCCAGGAAGGAACTGGGCATGTCGCCTCTGGAAAAGTGGCGGTCGTTCTTCTTCGATGTGGAGACTGGCCGTCAGATTCAGAAACTTCCCCCCGAGGCGGACGATCTGGCCAGGCTCCGCAAGGAGCTTCTTCCGGTCACGATGCGCAAGCTCCAGCACTACGGCATTCAGTGGGACATGCTGCACTACGATTCCGAAGCCCTGGTCATCATCCGACAGCGGTATGCCCGAACCCCGGAGAAGGACTTCATCATCAGGCGCGACCCCCACGACCTGTCCGAAGTCTATGTTTGGGATGAAGACGCCAAAGTCTATCTCACCGTGCCCCTGCGAAACCCGCGTGGCGTCGCCATGAACATATGGGAGCATCGCGCCGCCAAGAAACGGGCGCAGGAGCAGGGCCACGCGCGCCCGGATGAGAACAACATCTTCGATGCTCACAAGGAGCGAACGGAACGCCAAGCCCGCGTTCGGGCCGCAGAAAAAGAGACCGTCCGTGTACGGCGCGCCGCCGAACAGAAGAAACACCACGCCCGCACCCGGACGCGGCAGCAGGCGGTGATCGAAAGTTCCCGACCTGATCCGCGCCCCCGCTCGACGATAGCACCGACCGCAACACAGATGTCCATCACACCAGCCCCGCATAAGGTCGTGGATAGCGACGACGTTTTCGATGACCTGGACAGCTAATGCCTGACATCACATCCGACGACGGCGCGCACCTGACAGAGAAAACGAGAACCTACCTCGCCACTCCAGGTGAGGATCGTATTCTCAACAATTGGAAGTCTATCTGGATAGGGCATCACGACGCCAAGCATGTCCATGCGAAGCTGGACATGATGCTCAAAACGCCGCCGTCGAGCCGCCCTAAAAACCTGCTAGTGTATGGCGAATCCAACGTCGGCAAATCGACCATCCTCGAACGTTGGGCCGAAGCGGTAAATCAGAAGGCGGCCGTCGCGGCCGAGGCCGAGGATCCCGAAACTATGGGAGATTGGGCGGTCTTGCCGGTCGTGAGGGTACAGACCCCGCCCAAGGGCGACGAAGGCCGACTGTACGACAACATCCTCAGGGCGATGGGGTTTCCCCTGCCGATCAGCTATTCGGCGTCGGCCAAATGCCAGACCGTGCTCAAGCTTTTGGCAAACAACCAGACCAAAATCGTCATGCTGGATGAGTTCCACAACGCTCTGTCGGGACGGTTCGATCAGCGCCTTCATTTCAACGTCGTCATCAAGAATCTGACAAACGAGGCGGGCATTCCCCTAGTGGTCGCGGGCGTCGAGGCGGTCGAAATGGTCTTCAACAAAGAGGACCAGCTTCATCGGCGATTTTCACGGATCAAACTTGAGGCTTGGCGAGACAATGACGACTGGCGAAAACTACTGCGAAGTTTTGAGCGCCTGATCCCTCTCAAGCATCCTTCATCCCTCGCCCAGCCCGAGATGGCCACGACGCTTTATGAAGTGTCGAGCGGCCGGATTGGCGATCTGTCTGATGTTCTCAGGGAGGCCGCTATTCGTGCAATCCTGTCAGGAGAAGAGCGCATCACCCCCGACATGATCCAGGCCGTCTAGCTCAGGCGGAGGGCGCGTCTTGGTCGACAAAGCGCCCAACTTCTACACTCCATGGCCCTTTCGAGGGTGCCCCCGAACCGACGAGCTCTTCTCATCGTGGTTCCTGCGCGCAGCTCACGCCATGGACATCAAGCCCTATGCACTTGGGCATGTCTCATGGCGATCGAGCCCCCCGCCGCTCACGCGTGATATCGACGGTGACGTGCCTCTGAGGTTTCATCCAGCGGCGACCAGAGTCCTTGGGTTAGTTACGCCTCGCAGCGTGGGGTGAGCAACAGGCCGGGCCGCGCAGCTTTCATCCTGCGCAGCGGGTCGGCC
>NZ_JBOHLI010000034.1:0-34284 GCF_050729455.1 Brevundimonas sp. | reverse complement strand
TTTTAGGGGCGCTAGCGCTCGCCGCGCGGCGGCTCGCTGCTTGAGCGCGAATGCACGCTCCCCCCAAGCAGGCCCGCCTGCGCTCAAGCAGCAAGCGACCGCGTCGCGAGCGATAGCGCCCCTACAGGAAACTATAGGGGTCCACGTCCACCGTCAGCCGCACCGAGGCCGGCACCTTCACCCGCGCCAGCCAGGCGCGCAGGAAGGCCTGCAGGTTGACGTCGCGGTCGGCCCGGACCAGCAGCCGCTTGCGGCGGCGCCCCCTCACCAGGGCCAGGGGCGCGTCGGCGGGGCCATAAACCTCCAGCCGCTCGGCGTTGGGAATGGCCTCAGCCAGGTCGCGGGCGACCTTCTCCACCGCCATGGCGTTCTCGCTGGACAGGATGATCGCCGCCAGACGGCCGTGCGGCGGCAGGGACGCCGCCTCGCGCTCGCCCATCTCGGCCTCGACGAAGGCGTCGCGGTCGCCCGCCGCCAAGGCCATCAGCACCGGGTGTTCGGGCGTCCAGGTCTGCAGCAGGGCGCGGCCCGGCTTGTCCGCCCGCCCGGCCCGGCCCGTGGCCTGAGCCAGCAGTTGATAGGTGCGTTCCGCCGCGCGCAGGTCGCCGCCGCGCAGGCCCAGATCGGCGTCCACCACCCCCACCAAGGTCAGGCGCGGGAAGTTGTGGCCCTTAGCGGCAGCCTGCGTCGCCACCAGAATGTCGATCTCGCCCTCGGCCATCGACTGGATCAGGGCGCGGGCCGACTGGCCGTCCGGCACGGTGTCGGAGCTGAAGATGGCGGTGCGGGCTTCGGGGAAGAGACGGCGCACCTCCTCCTCGACCCGCTCGACCCCCGGCCCGACCGGGACCAGCGAATCCTCGGCTCCGCACGACGGACAGGCCTTGGGCTTGGCCATGGAGAAGCCGGTCAGGTGGCAGACCAGCCGCCCGGTGTAGCGATGCTCGACCAGCCAGCTGTCCGTGTCCGGCGCGGTCAAACGATGCCCGCAGGCGCGGCACAGCACCACCGGGGCGTAGCCGCGACGGTTGAGGAACAGCAGGCTCTGCTCGCCCTTGGCGAAGGTCTCGCCGATGGCGTCGCGCAGCGGCTGGGACAGCCAGGTCTGCGGGTCGGGCGGACAGGTGCGCAGGTCGACCAGATCGATGTCCGGCAGCACCGCCGCCCCGTGCCGCGCCGCCAGCTTCAGCCAGCCGTAGCGGCCCTGACGCGCGTTCCACAACGTCTCCAGCGACGGGGTGGCCGAGGCCAGGACCACGGTCGCGCCCTCGATCCGGCTGCGGGCCACGGCCAGGTCGCGGCCGTGATAGACCAGCCCCTCTTCCTGCTTGAACGAGCCGTCATGCTCCTCGTCCACCACCACCAGCCGCAGGTTGGCGTAGGGCAGAAACAGGGCCGAACGGGCCCCGACCACGATGTTGCAGCGCCCGGCGACCACCGCCTCCCAGACCTGGCGCCGACGCGGCGCAGCGACACCAGAGTGCCATTCAGCGGGCGCGACGCCGAAGCGGGCGGCGATGCGCTCGATCACCGCCTGGGTCAGGGCGATTTCGGGCAGCAGGATCAGCACCTGCGCCGCCGGGTCGGCGCGCAAGGCTCGCGCCGCCGCCTCCAGATAGGCCTCGGTCTTGCCCGAGCCTGTCACCCCGTCCAGCAGAAAGGGCGCGAAGCCGCCCTTGGCCACCGCGTCCGCAATGACCGTGGCCGAAGCCGCCTGATCCGGGTTCAGGGTCGCCGGGGCATGGTCGGGATCCGGGGCGTCGAAGGCGGCGACCGCCTCGATCTCGATAACCGTCAGCACGCCCTCGTCGACCAGTCCCTTGACCACGCCCGCCGAGACATTGGCCGCGCGGGCCAGATCGGCGCCGGTCATCGACCGTTGGCCCAGGGCCTCCAGCACCGCCGTCCGCGTCGCCGTGGGGCGGGCCGGGCTGCGGCCCTCGACCCGCTTCACCCGCCGCTCGGGCCGGGGCCGGGGGGCGCGCAGGCCCTTCAAGGCCGTGGCCGCCATCTCGCCCGGCGGGCTGAGCGTCCAGCGCGCCGCCCATTCGACGAAGTCCAGGGTCCGTTCCGGCAGGCGATGCTCGCTCAGCACCTGATCGATCGCCTTCAGCCGCCGGTTCGATCCCGTGGTCTCGAACACTTCGGCGGCGACGCCCCGGATCAGACGCGGGCCCAGGGGCACCATCACCTGATCGCCGCGCACAAGCGTCACCCCCTCCGGGACCTCGTAATCGAAGGCCTCGGGCACCGGCAGGGGAATGAGGACGGAGGCGACTTTCACCGCGCGTCCTGAAGGGGTAGAAACCCGGTCATGAAACTCTTTCTCGACACCGCCGACGTCGCCGTCATCAAGGACCTGCTGCCCACCGGGATGGTGGACGGCGTCACCACCAATCCGTCGCTGATCGCCAAGTCGGGTCGGAACATCGCCGAGGTCATCGCTGAGATTTGCGCCCTCGTCGAGGGGCCGATTTCCGCCGAGGCCGTGGCGACCGATTTCGAGACCATGGTCAAGGAGGGCGACAAGCTGGCCGCCATCGCCCCCAACGTGGTCGTCAAGCTGCCCCTGACCTGGGACGGCCTGCGCGCCACGCGGGCCTTCGCCGACAAGGGGATCAAGACCAACGTCACCCTGTGCTTCTCGGCCGCCCAGGCCATGCTGGCCGCCAAGGCCGGCGCCACCTTCATCTCGCCCTTCGTTGGCCGTCTGGAAGACCACGGCGCCGACGGCGTGGGCCTGCTGGAGGAAATCCGCGCCCTCTACGACATCCATGATTTCGACACCGAAATCCTGGCCGCCAGCCTGCGCAACCCCGGCCACGTCTCGGCCGCCGCCATCGCCGGGGCCGACGCCGCCACCCTGCCGACCGACGTTTTCAAGGGTTTGGTCAAGCACCCGTTAACCGACAAGGGGCTTGATGCCTTCCTGGCCGACTGGGGCAAGTCCGGTCAGTCCATCCTGTAACGCCGACCCCGGAAAGAGGTCCTGTTTGAGCACTTCCCTGGACCTCTCTCCTGACGCCGCCGAGGGCCTTCACTGGCCCGAGGTGCGGGCCTGGCTGCACGCCCACCCGGATCGTCTGCTGGACGACCGCACCCTTCTCGAAGAACTGGGCCTGCGCGCCACCGGCCGCAACGTGGTCGATTTCGGCCGCGCCGCCCTGACCCGGCTGGAGGCCGTGGTCCAGCGCGAGGCCGGCGCCCGCAAGCAGATCGAAGAGATCGCCCGCGCCAACTTCGCCGCCCAGACCCAGACCCACGTCTCGGCCCTGGACCTGATGGAGGCGACCAGCCACGCCGAGCTGTCGCGTCAGCTGGACGCCACGTCCCAGGCCCGCTTCGGTCTGGCCGGCGGCGCCATCGCCATTGAAAAGCCCGGCGCCACGCCCTTCGGCTGGAAGTCGCTGGAGCCGGGCCGCGTCGACGCCCTGCTGGGCGACGACGGTCTGGAATGGCTGGGACCCAACTTCACCGGTCTGGACCTGTTCGGCCCCGCCGAGGGCGAGGTGAAGTCGGTGGCCCTGGTGCGCATGAGCCTGCATCTGCCCGGCGCCGACGGCGCCCGCCCCGCCCTGTGCGCCTTCGGCTCGCATGAGGACGACGGCTTCACCCCGGCCATGGGCTGCGAACTGGTGGCCTTCATCACCCGGGTGGTGGAACGCATGGCCGAGCGATGGCCGACGCAGGTCTAAGCGCTTCAGGCCTGACCGCCCCGGAAGCCCTCCTCGCCTGGCTCGAGCATCTGGCGCACGAGCGTCGCCTGTCGCCGCGCACGCTGGAGGCCTATGGCCACATCGGGCGGCTGTATGTCGCCTTTCTCGAACGCCATCGCGGCGGGGCGCAGTCGCTAGCCGACCTCGGCGCCGTCACCGCCGCCGAGGTTCGCGCCCATCTGGCCGAGCGCCGCAGCGGCGACCGCCCGCTGAACGCCCGCTCGCTCAGCCAGACCCTGGCCGCCATTCGGGGCTTCCACAGCTTCCTCGACCGGCGCTGCGGCACGCCCGCGCCGCAGCTGGCCCTGGTGCGCGGCCCGCGCGTGAAGCCTTCCCTGCCCCGCCCGGTCAGCGAGGATCAGGCGCGCGGTCTGCTGCACGAACCCGAGACCGACCCCGACGCCGAGCCATGGGAGGCCGCGCGCGACCGCGCCGTCCTGACCCTGCTCTACGGCTGCGGCCTGCGCATTTCCGAGGCCCTGTCGCTGAAACGCGCCGACACCCCCCTGCCCGACGCCCTGCGCATCACCGGCAAGGGCGGCAAGATGCGGCTGGCCCCGGTCCTGCCCCAGGTGCGCGAGGCGGTGGACGCCTATCTGGCCCAGCAGCCCTTCATCCTCGAGGCCGACCAACCCATGTTCCGCGCCAGGCGCGGCGGGCCGCTCAGCCCGCGCCACGTCCAGGCCACGGTCCAGCGCCTGCGCGGCCGCCTCGGCCTGCCTGCCTCGGCCACCCCCCACGCCCTGCGTCACAGCTTCGCCACCCACCTGCTGGGGGCCGGAGCCGACCTGCGATCGATCCAGGAGCTGCTGGGCCACGCCAGCCTGTCGACCACCCAGAAATACACCCAGGTCGACGCCGCCCGCCTGCTGGCCGCCTACGCCGGAGCCCACCCGAGAGCCTGACTATCCAGACGGACGAAAAGGCGCCTAGTATCGCGGCGGGGATCGGTCGCGGTGTGGGGAGACACGTCTTTTGCGCCTAACGGATTCCTGCCTTCCGCCCTCCCGCCGAGCCGCGCTCGCCCTGACGGCCGGCGGAGCGGTCGCCCTGGCCCTTGGTCGCGACGTCGGCGCCCAAACCCAGCCCGCGCCCGCGCAGGTTCCCGCCACCCCGGCCCTGCCCGAACCGGACGAGACCGCTCGCCTGCTCGAAAACCTGCTGACCCGGATGGGCGTCAAGGTGAATGTCGGCGGCCTCCGCGAGCCCCTGTTCGTCATCGACACCGGCGCCGAACGCACCGCCATCTCGGACCGACTGGCGGCCGAACTCAACCTGCGCCCCGGCCCGCCCATCCTGGTCCACGGCATTACGGCGGCCGAGGTGGTCCGCACCGTCGAACTGCCGCATCTGGATTTTTCCGGCCGGCGCTTCACCAATATGACCCCGCCGGTCTTTCCCCATGAGCTCCTCGGCGCCGACGGCCTGCTGGGACTGGACGTCCTGTCGCGCTTCCGGCTGACGCTTGAACTGCGCCAGCGGCGGGTGATGCTGGCGCCCTCGGGGCCGGACGTGGTGGCGCGCGGCATCGCCTTCGGTCGCGCCAGCCGGGTCCGCAACGACATCACCGACACCCGCACCGGCCGCTTCGGCCAGTTGATCCTGACCAATGTCCAGGCGGACGGCGTCGACGCCGTGGCCTTCATCGACAGCGGCGCCCAGTATTCGATCGGCAACCTGGCCCTGATGCGGGCCGTGGACGCCCGCGTCGGGCCCGCTGCGCGTCAGCAGGTCCGGGTCTACGGCGTCATCGGGCAGTCGCTGATGGTGGACAGCGGGGCCGTCTCGCGCCTGCGGCTGGCGCGACGCGAGATGGGCCCCACGCCCCTGCTGTTCGGCGACCTGCACGCCTTTCAGGTGTTGGGCCTGATCGAGCGACCCGCCCTGCTGCTGGGGGCCGACATCCTGACCCGGTTCAGCCGCATCACCCTGGACTACGGCCAGTCGCGCATCGCCTTCGGCGGCCTGCTGAGACGCCCGCCGCCCCCCGCCGTCAGATCGCCCTGACGGCCCCGCCGTCCACGCGGATCAGCGAGCCGGTGACATAGCCGGCCAGGGGACTGGCCAGGAAGGCGGCGACGGCGCCGAACTCTTCGGTCGTGCCGATGCGGCCGGCGGGGATGGACTTGACGGATTCCGCGCGGGCCTCGGCCGGCTCGACCCCGGTGGCAGCGGCGCGGGCGGCGTCCAGACGCTCGATGCGCGGGGTGTCGATGCGGCCCGGCAGCAGGGTGTTGACCGTCACCCCATTGGCCGCGACCTCGCCCGCCAGGGTCTTGGCCCAGGCCGCCACCGAGGCGCGCAGGGTGTTGGACACGCCCAGCGTCCCGACCGGCTCGATCACGGTGATGGAGGCGACGTTGAGAATGCGCCCCCAGCCCATGGCCCGCATCCCCGGCAACACCCGGTCGGTCAGCCGGAAGACCGACAGCACCATGGACTCGAAGTGGTCGCGCCAGACGGAGGGGTCCAGCCCGTTGACGCCCGACGGCGGCGGCCCGCCGGTGTTGTTCAGCAGGATCTGGATCGGCCCGCACAGAGCGGCCTCGGCCCCGTCCACCGCCTTCAGCAGCCCCTCGTGATCCGCCAGATCGGCGGGGGCGATGACCGCCCGCCCCGGCCCCATGGCGTTCAAGTCGTCGGCCACGGCCTGCAGCTTGACCGCGTCGCGCGACAGCAGGGCCACCTGCGCCCCCTCGGCCACCAGCGCGGTCGCCACCGCCCGCCCCAGGCCGCTGGAGCCCCCGCAGATCAGGGCCCGCTTGCCGGTGAGTTGAAGGTCCATGAAGATGATCCAATGCCGTGGAAAGGTCAGCGCCCGACATGGTCATGGACGTGCCTAATTACGAGGAGTCAGTAGCACCAGTCTGCGCAATCATCGACGGCGCGCATGTAGGTCACCGCAACCATCAGGCCGACGTTATTGGTCAACGCCATGCGCATACCTTCTTCGCGCGCGAGAGCGTGCCCCCGAAGATTGAAGGACTTTCGGCTCACCCTGCCACGCGTGCCATCGTCCTGCGGTATCCAGAGGTAGGCAAAGGCCCCCTCCTGCCGGATGCGTCCAACGTCTAGGAATGAGCGAAGCGCCGCATCGACGCTTCGCCTATCCGTCGGCTCGGCGCTCACCCAGCAAAGATGAAAATAGGAGCGGCCGACGCCGCCCCCTGAAATCCGGTTGTTGGCGGTGAGGATGCGAACCTTGGCGCCGTCGATGGTTTTCTCGAAACCTCTGAGCTGGCGGGCCGCCGGCAGACGCAACCCGGAAAAGCCGTCGGGCGAAAGCGGGCTGAACCCATCATGCGTCGCTAGCGCCCACGTCCATTCATGGTCGCCATCGGGCCCAAGACAGTAACGGTCAGCCAACCGGACGAGTTCGTCCGGGTCAAAGGGACCACTCGCGACCGTCGATCCCGGCGCGCAAACAGCGATAGTCGCCATCCACGCAGCGATTTGAAAACCCTTCATCCGTCGCTCCATGAGTGACACGACTGCGGAGCTTCGATGCAGATATAACAGCGGTCAACACCGACATGCGACGCCCACCAAACGAAAACGGCGCGCCCCTTGCGGAGCGCGCCGTAATGCGTTCGGGCTGAGGGCCTGGCCTTAGGCCTGCATGGCCCAGCCTTCGACGGCCATGGCCGCCTGGCGGACGGCTTCCGAGCGGGTCGGGTGCGAGTGGCAGGTGCGGGCGATGTCTTCCGACGAACCGCCGAAGGCCATCGTCATGCAGGCTTCGCCGATCAGCTCGCCGGCTTGCGGGCCGTAGATATGCACGCCCAGGACCTTGTCGGTCGTGGCGTCGGCCAGGACCTTCACGAAGCCCTCGGTCTCGTGGTTGATCTTGGCGCGGCTGTTGGCGGCGAAGGGGAACTTGCCCTTCTTGAAGGCGACGCCTGCGGCCTTCAGCTGCTCTTCGTTCTTGCCGACCCAGGCCACTTCCGGGCCGGTGTAGATGACGCTGGGGACCAGGTCGTAGTCGACGTGGCCCGGCTTGCCGGCGATCAGTTCGATGACCGCCACGGCGTCTTCCTCGGCCTTGTGCGCCAGCATGGGGCCATAGGTGACGTCGCCGATGACCCAGACGCCCGGCGCCGTGGTCTTGAAGTGGTTATTCGGGATGACGCCGCGCTTGTCGGTCTCGATGCCGACCGTCTCCAGACCCAGACCGGCGGTGTAGGGGCGGCGGCCGATGGCCACCAGAACCACGTCGCCCTTCAGGGTTTCAGCCGCGCCGCCGGCGGAAGGCTCGATCGTCAGTTCGACGCCGTCCTTGGTCGAGGTCGCGCCGGTCACCTTCGTGCCCATGCGGAAGGTCATGCCCTGCTTGGTCAGACCGCGCTGGAAGGCGACAGCCACCTCGGCGTCCATGCCGGCGCCGACCTTGTCGAGGAACTCGACCACGGTCACTTGCGCGCCCAGACGACGCCAGACCGAACCCAGCTCCAGGCCGATGACGCCCGCGCCGATGACGATCAGGTGTTTCGGAACCTTGGGCAGGAACAGGGCGCCGGTCGAGTCGATCACCTTGCCGTCCTCGAAGGCGACGCCCGGCAGCGGGGTCGGCTCGGAGCCGGTGGCGATGACGATGTTCCTGGTCTCATAGGTGGTCTTGGCGCCGTCGGCGGCCTCGACCTCGACCTTGTTCGGACCTGCGATGCGGCCGCGGCCCTTGAGCCAGACGACCTTGTTCTTCTTCATCAGGAATTCGATGCCCTTGGTCAGGGCTTCGACGCTGTCGTCCTTGGCCTTGTGCATCTGGCCCAGGTTCAGCTTGGGCTTCACCTCGATGCCGATGCCGGCGAATTCGGTGTTGGCGGCCTCATACAGCTCCGAGGCGTGCAGCAGGGCCTTGGACGGCATGCAGCCGACGTTCAGGCAGGTGCCGCCCAGCGTGGCGCGCATTTCGATAATGGCGACCTTCAGACCCAGCTGGCCGGCGCGAATGGCGGCGTTGTAGCCGCCCGGCCCGCCGCCGATGATCACCACGTCGTAGGTCTGGGGAGCGGCGTCGGCCATGGAATTCCTCTGATCGGTCTGGCGCTGGGAAGGAGCGGCGCGGACACTAGCGCCGACCCCGGCGGGGTCAACCGCCAGGCTCCATATAGGCCGTGATCCTCGCCGGGGCCATGCCGACGAAAGCCAAAGCTTCAAGCGCAAAAAGAGCCGGGCGTCGCCGCCCGGCCCGGTCGCAGGGTTCAGCCGCCTCAGAAGGCGACGCGCGCCACCAGTTGATAGACCGGGCCGCCCTTTTCGGTTTCCAGCTCATACTCGTCGTAGGACCGGTCGATCTGATCCTGGACGCTGGCGAACTTGTCGAACACCTCGTCCTTGGAGGCGTTCAGCAGGTTGGAGCCGGTCAGGCGCACCACGACGTTGCTGGCCACGCGCTTCTCGAGGAAGACCTCCAGATCGGCGCCGTAGGCGGTGCGGACCTCCTCGGCCAGGACGCGGGCCGCGGCCTCGCCCTGCTTGCGGTAGGTGGCGCCGAAGGCCGCGCCCCAGGTCGGGATGTCGTGGGTGAAGCCGAAGTTCAGCACATAGTCCGACTGGCTGTTGAAGCGGCGCGCGCCCATGAAGTCCTCGACCTCGCTGTCCAGCCACGAGTAGTTGAGGAAGACGCCGGTCGTCTCCATGCCGATGAAGTCCAGCGGGGTGGACAGGTCGAACTCGACGCCCCAGACCTTGCCGTCGCCGACGTTGTCGACGGTGTAGATGAAGGTCCCCGGACCGGCGCTACCTTCGTCGCCGGTGTTGACCTCTTCCACCAGGTCCGAGATCGAGCGGTAGAAGGCGTTGATCCCGACCACGCCGCGACGGCCCAGCTGGCGCTCGAAGCCGACGTCCACGCCCCAGGCCGATTCCGGCTTCAGGTTCGGGTTGCCGATGAAGTCGCTGTCGCCGAACTCTTCTTCCAGAAGGGCGGGCGACAGACGGTCGAAGCTGGGACGACGCACCGTGCGGGCCGCCGAGACGATCAGCCGGTCGGTGTCGTTCAGGCGGTAGCGCAGGCTGGCCGAGGGCAGCAGGAAGCCGTAGTCCACGTCGGTCACGCGGTCGGCGGCGTCGGCCGTCTCGTCGGTGATGGCGACGTCCGTGGTCTCATAGCGCAGACCCGCCTCCCACTTCAGCGCGCCGCGGTCGCCCGACAGCATGACATAGGGGTCGACGCGGGTTTCCTCGATCAGGCTGTCGCCGCCCGGCATGGCCGCAAAGGCGCCGAAGGGCGGGACGGTCGGACGCACGCCCGGCGCATTCGGCACGTTGAAGCGGATGCGCGGGGCCTCAAGGATCAGGCTGTCGCGCTCCTTCATCGCCCACTGGACGCCGACGTCCAGGGTCAGGCCGTTCAGGTCGCGCTTGTGCTCGACGGCGCCCGACCACTCCTCGTCCTTGATCCGGACGTCCGTGGCGTCGGCGGTGAAGCGGTCCTCGTCCGGATAGGGCGTGCCGTCGCGCAGGTATTCCGACTCGTTCTCAAACTCGTACTGATCGTCGTCGATCATGGCGTAGCCGAGCTTGATCTTGGTCTTGCCGCCGAACATGTCGCGGCTGTAGCGGGCGTCCAGCGACAGGTTGTCGGTCAGGATGTCCAGGTCGTTATCGTTGATCGACAGCAGGTTGGCCTGGTTCTGAACGCCGTTGCGGTACTCCAGCGAGTCCTCGTCCTGGAAGCGGTCGGTGCGGACGAACAGGCCCGACAGGGCCAGCTCGCCGCCGGCCACGTCCACCTGATAGGCGGCGTTGAACGAATAGTCGGCGCCGTCGCGAACGTCGGTCTGGGCCTCGACGTTCTGGAGCGCGCCGCCCGGCGCGTCGAAGCGCTGGCTGAACTTGACCTTGGGGTTGCGGCGATCCTGAACATTGGCGCCGACCAGCAGGCGGCCCGGCCCGACCTGGCCGCCCCAGACGGCGCCGAAGGTCCCGCCCCACTGGCCGTATTCGCTGTCGTCGAACATCAGGGCGCCGGCGCGGACATAGCCGCCGTCCAGCGACAGGGCGTCGCGCAGCACGATGTTGACGGCGCCCGCGACCGCGTCGCCCGAGCGGTTGGCCGAAGAGGAGCGCACCACCTCGACCCGCTCGATCAGTTCAGCGGGGATGCGGTCGACGAAGAAGGAGCGGTCGACGCCCGCGCCCGGCACGCGCTCGCCGTTGATCAGGATCTGGGTGTAGCCCGAGTCCAGGCCGCGCAGGCGCACGCCGTCGTACTCCAGCACATCCGACAGGAAGGCGACCGAGGGCACGCGCTTCAGGGCGTCGCCGGCGGTCAGAGGCTCGAAGCGCTGGAAATACTCCAGGTCGTAGGACAGGGTCGGCGCCGCGTCGTCCGTGCGGTTGCGCAGCACCGGACGCCCCGTGACGATGACCTCGGCCACCGCCGTGACCGGGCCGTCGCTATAGTCCGGCGCGCGAACGGCCTCGGCGCTGGCGGCGCCCGCAAGGGCGAGAGGGGCGACGGCGGCGCCCAGCAGAAGACCCAGTTTCATGATGTCGATCCCCGAAGATGCGAGCGGGCTCAAGCGCGGCCGTTCGCTGTCGGGCTCGCTAACCGGATGCAGCGACGCGGCCGCGACGGTTTCGCGAAGAGGATTCGCTGGTTTGCCGACCGTCCGGCGACAATCGGTCTGCAAGCTGAGCGTTTCGATGCAGGGGGCTGAAATGCGAAACGGGGCCCGATCTTGCGATCGGACCCCGTGTTCCCAGTCTCGACATGGAGCGGGCGAGGCGATTCGAACGCCCGACCCCAACCTTGGCAAGGTTGTGCTCTACCACTGAGCTACGCCCGCACTCCGTAGGGAGCAGTGTGCTGCGCCCCGTCGAGGAGGGGCTTTTAGCCGACCCTTCTCAGACCGCGCAACCCCCTTTTTGGTTTTTCAGGCTATCCCCCGCTCTTTTTCGAATAGTCCTGAAATTTCAAACGAAACACCCCTGCAACACCCCCGAAAGGAAAACCGCGAGGGCCGCCTGAAACAGTCTCTGCAAATCAGACCCGCGCGCCAGCCCGCTCAAGCAGCGAGCCGCCGCGCGGCGAGCGTTAGCGCCCTTCGCGTCGCGCTATCAGCGCGGCGCCAGACGAATGGCCCCGTCCAGACGGATGCATTCGCCGTTGATGTAGACGTTCTCGGCCAGGTGCAGGGCCAGGGCGGCGTAATCGGCCGGGGTGCCGAGTCGGCTGGGGAAGGGAATGGCGGCGGCCAGGCTGTCCTGAACCTTCTGGTCCATGCCGGCCATCATCGGCGTCCACATGATGCCGGGCAGGATGGTGTTCACACGCACGCCGTCCTGGGCCAGATCGCGCGCGACCGGCAGGGTCATGGCGTAGACGCCGCCCTTCGACGCCGAATAGGCCGCCTGGCCGATCTGGCCGTCCTGGGCCGCGACCGAGGCGGTGTTGACGATCAGGCCGCGCTCGCCGTCGGCCATCGGCTCGGCCTGGACCATGCCCAGGGCCGATTGCGACAGGACGCGGAAGGTGCCGAACAGGTTGATCGAGACGGTGCGCTCGAAGGAGGCCATGTCGTGCGAGCGGACCTCGCCGGTGTCGCGCTTGCGGCTGACGGTCTTCTGGCCGGTGGCGATGCCGGCGCAGTTGACGGTCAGGCGCTCCTGGCCGTGGGCGGCGCGGGCCTTGACGAAGCCGGCGGCGACGCTCTCGTCCGAGGTCACGTCCACCTTGCAGAAGACGCCGCCGATTTCCCGGGCGATCTCCTCGCCGCGCTCCTCGTTCAGGTCGAACAGGGCGACCTTGACGCCCCTCGCCGCCAGGGCGCGCGCCGTGCCTTCGCCCAGGCCCGAAGCCCCGCCCGTCACCACCGCCGCAATCGAACCGTCGAGTTTCATGAAGATCGTCCCTATATTCTGGTGAACTGAGTGTCTGCGCGAGGATTTAGCGGCCATGACCGCCAAAGCCAAACCTGCTTCCCCCACCGACGCCATCGACCCGGAAAAGGCTCTGGTCCCGACGGTGCAGAGGGTCAATGAGATGCGCGTGAGAAAAGGCTTCTGGCCCAAGCTCCGCAGCACCGCGTCGCGCATCCCCTTCGCGGGTCAGGCCCTGGCCGCCTGGTACGCCACGCAGGATCCCAAGACCCCCATCGCCGCCAAGGGGGTCATGCTGGGGGCGCTGGCCTATTTCGTCATGCCCGTCGACGCCATTCCCGACCTCTTCGCCGGCATCGGCTTCACCGACGACGCGGCGGTGATCGCCGCCGTCCTGGCCACCCTGGGCGCCCATGTGAAGCGCAAGCACCATGAACAGGCCGAGGCGGCGCTGAAGCGCGTCCGAGACGAGGCCGAGACCTAGCCTCGATCGAGCGGCTTGGCCCGCCACCAACCGGTGACGGAATAGCGCGGCCCGCCGGCGAACGGCGCGACGGTCGAGACCGCGTGCATCTGCGGCACGGCGAAGACGTTCAGGGCGCCGAAGCTGGGCGTGAAGGTCTCGGTGATCTCGCCGCCCTCGTCGAGGAATTGCAGCAGGCCGCCCCACTCCGCCCGCCAGCCCGGCGACAGGTTCAGCACATAGGCGTAGAGCCGCTCGGTCTTGGCGTTGGCGTCGCTGTGCCGGTTGAGGAAATGCCCCGGCAGGTAGCGCGTCACCTGGCCGTCGGAAAAGGCGATGCGGTCGTCGCCGGTCAGGCGCCGGGCGAAATCCAGGAAGGCCTCGGTGTTGAACATATCCAGCAGGTCGAACAGGATCTGCGGCGTGGCCATGCCGGCCTCGCGCGCCGGGCCGAGCCGCAGGCGGTCGAACAGGAACTGCAGCCCCTCGGTCGCCCCGGCGTAGGCCTGCTGCGTCACATGGGCCTGATCCTCAGGCGAGGAGGCGTCCAGCGTCGCCACCGGGATGTCGGCCCCCAGCGGATTGAGGAAGGTGCGGACCCAGGCCTGGTCCGGCGTGGTCACGGCGGCGTGCAGGGCCTCGGCCCCGTCGCCGAACAGGCCGGGGACGCGGGTGCGCCCGGTGCGGGCCAGACGGTCGGCGGCGGCGGCGAACTCGACCTCGCCGACCGCCAATTTCAGCACTTCGCTCATCCCTCGGTCACGACCACGATCTTGCCCAGCGCCTGACGGTCGCCCAGGGCCTTGATGGCGTCATGGGCGTCCTCCAGCGGATAGGTGCGGCTGACGCGCGGCTTGATCTTGCCGTCCTTCCACAGCTGCATCAGCTCGGCCATGTTGGCGGCGTGGGCCTGGGGATCACGGGCCACCGCCGCGCCCCAGAAGACCCCGATCACCGAGACCGACTTCAGCAGGGTCAGGTTCAGCGGCAAGGACGGAATGCCCGCCGGGAAGCCGACCACCAGATAGCGGCCGTTCCAGTCCATGGCGCGCAGGGCCGGCTCGGCGTAGTCGCCGCCGACCGCGTCATAGACCACGTCGGCGCCGTCGCGGCCCGTGGCCAGCTTCAGTTCGCCCGACAGGGCCTTCTGCGCCGCCTTGTCCATCGGGCCGGACGGATAGATCAGGCCGTTGTCGGCCCCCAGCTCCAGGGCGAACTCCACCTTGTCGTTGGTCGACGCGGCGGCGACCACGCGCGCCCCCATGGCCTTGCCCAGCTCGACGGCGGCGGCGCCCACGCCCCCCGCCGCGCCCAGCACCAGCAGGGTCTCGCCCGGCTGCAGCTTCGCCCGGTCCTTCAGGGCGTAGTAGCTGGTGCCGTAGGTCATGGTCAGGGCGGCGGCTTCCTCGAAGCTCATGCCGTCGGGCATGGGGATCAGGCTGGAGGCCGGAACCGCCAGACGTTCCACCAGACCGCCCCAGCCGGGCACGGCGATGACACGGTCGCCGCGGAACACGCCCTTGACACCCTCGCCCACGGCATCGACCACGCCCGCCACCTCGGCGCCCGGCGAGAAGGGGCGCTCGGGTTTGAACTGGTACTTGTCCTCGATGATCAGGGTGTCGGGATAGTTGATCCCCACAGCCTTGACCTCGATCACCACCTCGCCCGGCTTGGGCGTGGGGTCCATGACCTCTTCGACGACAAGGCTATCAGGGCCGCCGGCGGCCTTGGACAATACTGCACGCATGACGTCTCTTTTCCCGTAGATCCCCCGTCGGGCCATGGCGCCGACACGATTGCGACGCTAATCAGCGCGCGGCCCGATGCAAAGAGGGCGATCCGAGTTTCAGGAGACGACCATGGCGCGAACCGCCCTCATCCTCCACGGCGGCGCCGGGGCCCGGCGCGAGCGCAACTACGACGCCGAGGTCGTGCACATGCGTCAGGTGGTCGAAGCGATGAAGGCGCGGTTGGACGCCGGGGCCTCCGCCGTCGACGTGGCCGTCGAGGCCGTGGTCATGCTGGAAGACTCCGGCCTCTATGTCGCTGGTCGCGGCGCCTCGCCCAACCTGGCCGGGGCCTATGAGCTGGACGCCAGCCTGATGGACGGCGCGAGCGGCAAGGCCGGCGCCGTCGCGGCCCTGCAGGGTTTCCGCAACCCGGTCGTCGCCGCCCGCGCCGTGATGGACCGCACCCCCCACGTCATGCTGGCGGGCGAGGGCGCCGCCCTGTTCGCCCACGACCAGGGGCTGGAGCCGATCGGCGACGAAGAGGCCTGGTTCACCCGCGCCGGCCAGGGCGAGGACAATCATCCGCCCGGCGGCCTGAGCCACGGCACCGTCGGCTGCTGCGTGCTGGACAGCCAGGGCCGCCTCGCCGCCGCCACCTCTACCGCGGGCGTCTTCGGCAAGATGCCGGGCCGCGTCGGCGACACCCCCATCCCCGCCGCCGGCACCTGGGCCGACGACAGCGCCGCCGTGTCCTGCACCGGTCAGGGCGAGTATTTCATCCGCGTCGCCGCCGCCGCGCGCACCGCCTTCGGCGTGGCCGCCGGCCAGTCTTTGGCCGAAGCGTCGCAGGCGACCATCGACCGCATCGGCGGCCTGGGCGGCGACGGCGGCCTGATCGCCCTGGACCGCGAGGGCAATATCGCCCACCCCTTCAACAGCCAGGGCATGAAGCGCGCCTGGCTGACCACGGACGGCGAGGTCGGGGTCGAGGTGTTCGGGCGATAGGGCTCGGCGCCGCACGGCCGCGCTTCATTACAGCACCGTAAGGTGCGCGGCGGGTTTCAGCGCTGATAGGGTCCGGCGACCTGCCCCCGGCGCAGCTTGCGGGGCGACCGGAACCTGACGCCCATGAAGACCCGCCTGATCCTGACCGCCTGCGCCTCGGCGCTGCTGCTGGGCCTGCCCGCCGCCGCCTTCGCGGAGGGATCGCCGCCCGCCGCCGCAACCGCCGCTGCGCAGGGCGGGGTCGAAGTGCCGCCGCTGGGTTTCCACAAGCGCGTGCTGGCCAACGGGATGGAGGTCTATACCGCCCGCGACGCCTCGACCTCGAACGTCACGGTGCAGGTCTGGTATCGCGTGGGGTCCAAGGATGATCCGGCCAACCGCTCGGGCTTCGCCCACCTGTTCGAACACCTGATGTTCAAGGCCACCAAGAACTTCCCCGACGAGACCTTCGACCGGCTGACCGAGGACGTCGGCGGCAATAACAACGCCTTCACCTCGGACGACGTCACCGCCTATCACGAGACCGTCCCGGCCAATCACCTGCAGCGCCTGCTGTTCGCCGAGGCCGACCGACTCGGCTCGCTGGTGGTCAATGAGGACGTGTTCAAGAGCGAACGCGACGTGGTGAAGGAGGAATACCGCCAGGGCGTCCTGGCCAGCCCCTACGGCCGGCTGTTCAGCGTCTTCATGCCCGAGACCATCTATCAGGCCCACCCCTATCGCCGCACCACCATCGGCTCGATCGAGGACCTGGACGCGGCGACCATCGAGGACGTGCGCCGCTTCCACGCCACCTATTACCGGCCCGACAACGCCATCCTGATCGTGGCAGGCAATTTCGACGAGACGAAGCTGAACGGCTGGGTCGACCAGTATTTCACGCCGCTCAAGAACCCCGCCCGCCCGCTGCCGGTCAATGACGTCAAGGAGCCGGAACCGGGCGGCCCGCGCGAGGCGACCTTCTACGCCCCCAATGTGCCGCTGCCGGCCGTGGTCATCGCTTATCCGGCCATCGCCGATCGCGCGGCGTTGACGGTTCTGGACGGCATCATGTCGACGGGCGAGAGCAGCCGCCTGTATCGTTCGCTGGTCTATGACCAGCAGATCGCGGCCCAGATCGGCTCCAGCCCCGACTTCTCGCAGCAGGCGGGCAATCTCAACGTCTACGCCATCATGGCCAACGGCCAGTCGCCCGACACCGGGATCGCCGCGCTGAAGGCCGAGGTCGCCCGCTTCCGCGATGCGCCTGTCACCGCCGCCGAACTGTCCGAGGCCAAGAACGAACTGATCGCCAACGCCCTACGCGAGCGCGAGACCATCGAAGACCGCGCCCGCACCCTGGGCTTCGCCCTGATCATGACCCGCGACGCCGCCGTCGCCGACCGCGAGATCGCCGAGATCCAGGCCGTCACCGCCGCCGACGTGCAGCGCGTCGCCCGCCGCTATCTGACCGACCAGCGCGGCGTCACCATCCGCTATCTGAACGCCGACGCCGAACACCCGACTTCGCAGCAGAAGCTGAACGTCGATGCACCGGTGAAGATCGCCGACCTGGCCCCGATGGGTCAGGTCTTCGCCCTGCTGCCGCCCGAACAGCGCGCCGCCATGCCCGAACCGGGCGCGGCGGTGGCGCCGATCACGCCGACCGTGGCCGACTTCCGTCTGGACAACGGGCTTCGCGTCCTTGTCGCGCCCAAGGCCGGCCTGCCGCTGGTCTCGGCACGCCTGTCCTTCGACGCAGGCACGGCCGATGAGGTCGCGGGCAAGACGGGCGTCGCCGCCCTGACCGCCGCCCTGCTGAGTCAGGGCACGACCACCCGCACCGCGCCCCAGATCGCCACCGAGATCGAACAGCTGGGCGCCAGCGTCGGCGCCGGTTCGGGCCCCGACTTCACCAACCTCTACGCCAACGCCCCGACCGACGTCTTTCCGCGCACCGTCGCCCTGATGGCCGATCTGGTGCGCAACCCTGCCTTCGCCCAGGAAGAGCTGGACCGCCAGCGCGACCAGACGCTGGACAACCTCAAGGTTCAGCTCAGCAGCCCCGGCCCCGTCGCCAGCCAGGCCGCCGGCCGTGTCATCTATGGCCAGGCCGCCTATGGCGCGCCGGGCGCCGGCACCCTGACCAGCCTGCCCGCCGTCACGCGCGACGACATCGCCGCCTTCCATGCCGCTCGCTATCGGCCGTCCGACGCCACCCTCGTCTTCACGGGCGACATCACGGCCGGGGCGGCGCGCGCCCTGGCGCAACAGACGTTCGGCGACTGGCGTCCGGCCGGCGCCGCCCCGGTCCCCGCCGCCGCTCCGGCGGGTCAGGTCCTGGCCCCGCGCGTCGTCGTCATCGACCAGCCCGGCGCCGGTCAGGCCGCCGTCGTCGCCGCCCTGCGCAGCGTGCCGCGCGCCGATGACGCCTACTTCCCGCTGGCGGTCGGCAACACCCTGCTGGGCGGCAGCTTCACCTCGCGCCTGAACCAGGAAATCCGCATCAAGCGCGGCCTCAGCTACGGCACCCGCTCGTCGCTGGGCGTGCGCCGCGAGGCGGGCCTGTTCACCGCCTCGGCCCAGACCCGCAACGACGCAGCCGTCGAGGTGTCGGACCTGATCCTGGCCGAAATCACGCGCCTGGGCTCGACCCAGCCGACGGCGTCGGAAATGATCACCCGCAAGGCCATCCTGACCGGCGCCTTCGGCCAGTCGCTGGAGACGGTGGACGGTCTGGGGGCGCTGGTCGCCAACCTGGCCCTCTATGACCTGCCGATGAGCGACCTGGCCGGCTATGTCGGAGACGTGGAGGCGGTCGACGCCGCCGCCATCCAGGCCGCCTTCGCCGAACACCTGCCGGCCGACCGCGCCAGCCTGGTCATCGTCGGCGACGCGTCGAAATTCATCGACGCCCTGCGGGCGAAGCATCCGAACGTCGAGGTCATTCCCCTGACCGCGCTGAACCTGGACAGCGCGACGCTGCGCTGAGACCTCAAACCTCCCCGTCACGCGCGGCGGGGAGATCTTCCGTCATCCTCCGGCTTGACCGGAGGATGACGATCAAGCCGTCAGGCAGACCACCTGGGCCACGCGCAGATCGCGACGCAGGCGGTCGGCGACGGCCCCGTAGTTCTCGGTCGTCACCGCCTCGCCCAGGGCCTTCTCGTCGGCGCGCTGCTCGCCCCGGATGGCGGGCGCGAAGGTGTCGGGCGCGGTCGTATAGATCCGCCCCCGGCGCGGCGCCTCGGCGATGGTCACGCCCAGCACCCGGCCGCGCCGGTCCAGCGCCGGCGCGCCGGACAGGCCCGACAACGTGCCCTTCAGCCCCCTGGTGCGCCCGGCCTCGGCCCAGGCCAGCACCGGCTCGTCGCGTTCGCCGCGCCCGCGAACCTTCAGTGTCTCGCGCCCCAACAGACGCGACGCCACCTCGCCCGGTTCCCCCTGGGGGAAGCCAGGATGAAAGGCGCGCTGCCCCTTGTAGAGCGGGGCGTGCACGGCGACCGGCAGGGCGGGCGGCCCGCCCTCGGTCAGCAACAGGGCCACGTCGGCGCGTTCGGCCAGCCGCACGTCGGCGGCCAGGGCGCGCCCGCCGCCGATCACCAGGGCCGGACGGCGACAGCCCTCGACCACGTGCCGGGCCGTGACCCAGCGGCCGTCCCCGGCGATGGAGAAGGCGGTGCCGGACGAGGGCTGGAAGGGGCCGTCCGGCGCGATGACGGTGACGGACGGGTCGAAAGGCGTAACCGGCCCCAGCAGGGGGCCGTGCGCCTCGTCGTCCTCGGGCGCATGGGGGGCGTCGGCCTTTTCACGTCGGCCCAGGGACACGATCAGAATGGCTCCGACCACGGCCGCATAGATGGTCCAGTCGGGAAGATGGGGAAAGCGCATCGGGGCGCCGCCTCAGCCCGTCAGGGCGGCGGCCAGGATCAGGGCCGTGGCCAGCTTGGCGCCCGCCAGGACGATGGCGGCGGGCAATTCGCCCTTTTCGATCCGCTGCGGCAGGCCGGTCAGCAGGATGTCGACGACGCGGAAAGCCAGAAGCTGCAACACCACCGTGGCCACGCCCCAGATGACGATGTCGCGAATCGAGGTCGCGACCGACATCGACATCGCCAGCGGGACGGCCAGACCGACCAGGACGCCGGCGAAGGCCACGGCGGCGGCCAGATTGCCCTGGCGGATCAGCGCCACCTCGCGCCACGGCGTCAGCAGGGCATAGACGGTCGCTCCCATGCCCAGCAGGCCGAAGGTCACGATCAGATGCAGGATCAGCACGGGAAAACCGGTGGCGAAGGCCTGGACCTCGGGGCTGGACAGCACGCTGGGCAGAGACGACGAGTCCATGATGTGCGAGCCCGCAGCCCCCTGCTGAAAACGGAACGAAAGCAAAACAGCCATGCCCGATCCACGCGCCTTTCCGCAAGGGCAGAAGCGCCACACCCGATCAGGAAAACGACGTTAGGCGACACTCAGGGTGCATCGTCGCCGCCCCGCCGCCCCTTGGCGATCGCCGCGCTCTCGCGCTTCAGCGGCTTGGACACCGGACAGACCTCCTGAACATAGCCGTTCAGCGTATTGGCCAGATGATCGGGCGCCAGGCTGTAGTGGACGAACTGTCCCTTCTTCTCGCTGGTCACCAGGCCCGCGACCTCCAGCACCGACAGGTGCTGCGACACCGCCGGCTTGGAGATCTCGAACTTGGCCGCGATCTCGCCCGCCGTCAGATCGGCATGGGCCAGATAGGCCAGAATCTTGCGCCGGACAGGACTGGAGAGGGCTTCGAACACGCGCTGCATGGGTGCTATTTAAGTGATTTGCTAACGGCTTGCCAGTCCGCCAATTCGGTGTTTAAGTTATTGCTTAAATACCTTCTCGGAACAGTCCGATGCACGACCACGATCCCTGCGCGGTGAACAGCCTGATCGAGACGCCCGATAGCAGCCCCACGGAGGGGCGCGTCGTCTGGGACCCGGTCCATTCACTGTGGAACGGCGGGATGCTGACGGCGACGCTGGCCTTTGGAGCGACGACCTTCAGCCTGGGCGCCTTCACTGTGTTCATCCTCACGACGGGCGCCACCCTGCTGCTCGGCCATTCGGTCGGGTTTCATCGGCGGCTGATCCACGGCAGTTTCGACTGCCCGCTGTGGCTGGAGCGGACGCTGGTCTGGTTCGGGACGCTGGTGGGCATGAGCGGCCCCTTCTGGATGATCCGCACCCACGACCTGCGCGACTGGGCTCAACGCCAGACCGACTGCCATGACTATCTGGCGCATCGGCGGCCCATGGCGGTCGACGCCGTCTGGCAGATGCATGGACGGCTGGAGCTGGACCGTCCGCCGCGCTTCGATCTGGGCCGCATCGGGCGCGATCCCTTCTATCGTTTTCTGGAGCGGACCTGGATGCTGCAACAGGTCCCGGTCGCGGCGCTGCTGTGGCTGACGGGCGGCTGGGGCTTCGTCGTCTGGGGCGTCTGCGCCCGCGTTTCGATCAGCGTCATCGGCCACTGGTTCGTCGGCCATCTGGCCCACCGACGCGGGCCGCAGACCTGGCTGGTGCGCGAGGCCGGCGTTCAGGCGCACGACGTGCCCTGGGCCGCCATCCCGACCATGGGCGAGGCCTGGCACAACAACCACCACGCCTGGCCCGGTTCCGCCCGGATCGGCCTCTACCCCGGCCAGAGCGACTGGGGCTTCCGCTTCATCCAGCTTCTGGAGCGGCTGGGGTTGGCTTGGGACGTGCGAACGCCGGAAACCATGGCGGAGCGTGAGCAGCTTGTGAGTACTCAGCCATGAAGACCTCGCCTCTTTGCAACGTCGGAGCGGTTCTCGCCGGAGGCGCGGTCGGCGGCGCTCTCCTGTCGTTGGAATGGACGCTCGCTGTCTTTGTTGAAGCCCTGCTAAGGGGGGCGTCGCCACGTGAACTGGCTCTCCTAATGGTCATGCCCCTGCTCGTCGGCTTCTATGCCTTACCGGGGTTCATCCTCGCCATGGGCGTGCTCGGTTGGCCGGTCTGGGCGCTCTTGCATGCCATCGGGTTCAGGTCGCAGAGGGTCGCAATTGTCGCCGGTGCGACGGGCGCCTTGATCGCCAGCATCGTGCTCATGGCTGGACTGAACGGCTGGAGCATGATCGGCCTGATCTGGCTGGTCCTTCCGGGCGCGGCCGCGAGTTGGACAGTGTGGCGGCTGGCTTACCGACAGGCTGTCAGGCCGCCGCCTGCCCGGCCTTCCTGAGTGCGCTGGCCCGCTGCTTCTCGCTCTCGGACTTCAGCTGGCCGCAGGCGGCCAGGATGTCGCGGCCGCGCGGGGTGCGGATGGGCGAGGCGTAACCGGCCTTGTTCAGGATGGCGGCGAAGCGTTCGATGGTCTTCCAGTCCGAGCACTCGTAGTCGGTGCCGGGCCAGGGGTTGAACGGGATCAGGTTGACCTTGGACGGGATGCCCTCGATCAGCTTGACCAGGGCGCGGGCCTCGTCGGGGCTGTCGTTGACGCCCTTCAGCATGACGTATTCGAACGTCACCCGGCGGGTGTTGGCCAGACCCGGATAGGCGCGGATGGCGGCCATCAGCTGGTCCAGCGGATACTTCTTGTTCAGCGGCACCAGAACGTCGCGCAGGGCGTCGTTGGTGGCGTGCAGGCTGATCGCCAGCATGGCCGCCGTGCGGTCGCCCAGGGCCTGAAGCTGCGGCACCACGCCCGAGGTCGAGACGGTGATGCGGCGGCGCGACAGGGCGATGCCCTCGTTGTCCGAGATGATGTCGATGGCGTCGGCGACATTGTCCAGATTGTAGAGCGGCTCGCCCATGCCCATGAAGACGATGTTGGACAGACGGCGGTCTTCCTTGGGCGACGGCCATTCGTCCAGGTCGTCGCGGGCCACCTGGACCTGGGCCACGATCTCGGCGGCGGTCAGGTTGCGCACCAGCTTCTGCGTGCCGGTGTGGCAGAAGGTGCAGTTCAGGGTGCAGCCCACCTGGGACGAGACGCACAGGGCGCCGGCCCGGCCCACGTCGGGAATATAGACGGCCTCGACCTCGATGCCCGGCGCGGTGCGGATCAGGTATTTACGCGTGCCGTCCTTGGAGATCTGACGCTCGACGATCTCGGGGCGGGCCAGGGTGAAGGCTTCGGCCAGGGCCGCGCGGGTCTCCTTGCCGATGTCGCTCATCAGGGCGAAGTCGGTGACGCCGTAGTGGTGGATCCAGCGCCAGACCTGGGTGGCGCGCATCTTGGCCTTCTCGGGCGGGCAGATCTTCGCTTCGATCAGCGCATTGCGCAGGCCCTCGCGCGTCAGACCGGACAGGTTGACGGGGGCTTTAACTGCGGCGGAAGCGCGCGAAAGGTCGAGCGTGATGCTCAAGGCTGAATATCCTGCGGCGGGAGGGGAGGAGCGAGCGTCTAGCACAGATGGGGCGTCCTGTCGCCTCCGGCCAGTCCGGCGGGGTTGAACCCGCCGCGCCCAGCCGCTAGAGGGGCCGCGTTGGGGAGTAGCTTCCGGCGTCTGTCAGCCGGGATCGCGTCAACACACTTGCCTCCGCACGGAAGCATGGCGCGATCACCGGATCACATCCGCCTAGCGAGACCAGCACGATCCGGGGGCCGAGCCGGCCTGCGCCCGGACGTGCTGTCACGCGCCCGGCTGAATGAATCGTCCATGACCCCTGTCGCCATCGCCATCCTGTCGCTGAGCATGTCCGCCGACGCCTTCGCCGCCGCCATCGGCCGGGGGGCGCAGCACCGCCCCACCCTGCCGCAAGCCCTGCGCTCGGGCCTGGTGTTCGGCGCGATCGAGGCCATCACCCCGCTGATCGGCTTCGGCCTGGGGCTCGCCGCCGCCGGCTTCGTCGCCGCGATCGACCACTGGATCGCCTTCGGTCTGCTGGGCGCGGTCGGCGGCAAGATGATCTGGGAGGCGCTGAAGCCCGAGGACGAGGCCGAAGAAGAAGCCGCGACGAAAAAGGCCGTGTCGCGCGGCCTGGTCGCCCTGGTCGCCACCGCCGTCGGGACCAGCATCGACGCGGGCGCCGTCGGCGTCGGCCTGGCCCTGCTGGGCTCCAACATCTGGCTGATCGCCGCCTGCATCGGCGCCACCACCTTCACCCTAGCCACCCTCGGCCTGCTCATAGGCAAGGCGGCGGGCACGCGACTGGGCAAGATCGTTGAACTGATCGGCGGCGTCGCCCTGATCGTCCTGGGCCTCAAGATCCTGCTGGAGCATCTGGGTGTGCTGACGCTCTGAGGATCAGCTTGCATCAGGGGCGCGGCTGACGGAACGTCCGCCGTCGGCTGACCGTTAAGCCGCCAGTCGCAAGGAGACACCGTCATGCGTGCAGCCCCCCTGATCCTCGCCGCCCTGGCCGCCCCCTTGGCCCTCGGCGCCTGCGCCACCGGCAAGACCCACCCCACCTATCAGCAGGAACTCGACAAGCTGTCGGCCGAATGCACCGCGCGCGGCGGCATACTGTCCCCCACCGGTTCCATGACCGGCCGGCCGCAGACCGACAACGTATGCAAGATCACCGGCCCCGCCACGCGCATTCCGCAGGGCTGAACGGCCTGATCGCAAAGAACGAACGGCCGCCGCCCGACAGGACGACGGCCGCCGTCGTTATCCCACCCGACCCGCATCGACCTCCTGATCCAGAGGGATCCGGCGCTCGACGGGACGAGGCCTAGAAGCGGTACAGGACGCCGAAGCCGCCGGAAACCGTCTGCGGCTCCATCGACAGGCGCGTATCCCCGCCCCCCGCGTTGATCGCGACGTCGATAGGCGAATAACGCCTGACGCTCGCCTGCGCGCGAAACGTCACCCAATCGGTCAGCCGATACCGGCCCTCCGCACCGAAGACGCCCCCGACCAGGGTTTCGCTCCGCGAGGCGGAGACGCTCTCGGAAAAGGCGTTGGAAACATACTGGAAGTGCATCCCGCCCGGCGGCAGGTAGGTGTAGAGGGTGTCGTAGGCCCAGGCCTGGGTCGTCTTGACGTCCGCCAATACGACCGAAGGACCGGCGAACAGCGACACCAGGGTCCGGTCGCCGAGCTTGGCGCCGACGCTGGCCTTCAGGGTCAGACCGGCCGTCAGATTCAATTCGCCGCCGATCGTGTCCATGAGAAACGGTCATTTCGCACAAGGCGGATAGATAAAAAGCCCGCCAATCCGAATTCCTGCGACCCAGCGGCGGCTAACCAGTGACAGGGAGGAAATCCGTAGTGGTTGGAGGCGACTACCTCCTTAGAGCCACAAGGGATCATGCCGTGAAGATCGCCGTTTAGGGCCGCATTCCGGCGGATTGCACGATGTCCGTTTGCGGACCCGTAGGAGACACTCAGCGTTCGACGGCTTGGTAGGAAATCTGAACCCCAGAAACCTCTCTGTTCTGAGTGAACACACGGGCTTCGGCGTCGTGTCTAACGGTCAGACGATCATCCCCGACCCAGACGACTTCAGCCCACGGTGCGCCGCTTGCATCAAAAGCCGCCGCTCGGCCATCTGTGTCAGCCACGAAGGCATTGCCAGCGCTTGAGGGCAGGCTCCCGGACGGCAGGACAGAAACCTGCGTCGAGTAACCTGTCGTGGCTCCACAACTCCGCTCGAATACGACCGCACTCAGATTGCCGTTCGGCGATGCCACGTTGGCGAGGATGTTGTTCCCGCAGCCGTTTGAACAACCGGCGGCGATGAAGGCGATTAGCACGAAGAGCGGCGGCTTCCACATCGTGGCAGCCTGAGCGTCACCGCAGCGCGGGTCAACTTCCGCTAACCACCCTTAGCCGACAGTTCACGCGCCCGCTTTCGCTGCCCCAGCGTAAATCAACGCAAAGCGCCGTAGCCCATCGCACGATTGCGAACGAAACGCACAGCCGATGTAGGTCTAAAGCTGCAGTTCGCCCGAAAAACTGCACTTCACTGATTTCATTAAAGAAAACCAGTGGTGGTTGGAGGCGGGATCGAACCGCCGACCTGTGGGTTATGAATCCACCGCTCTAACCATCTGAGCTACCCAACCCCTTACGGGACCCCGCGCAAGGTCGTGACGACCGGAGCGCGCGAGAGGCGTGCGTATATCGCCGCCTTCCCTCGGGTTCAAGCCGATTAAGCAGGGAAATCGCGCGAGACGGGGCATCGCGGACGGTTTCGGCTCGCGCTTGGAACGGCGAGGCTTCATTCTGACGCGCACGCCCTTGCTGTTCAGGAGAGCTCCATGCGTCCGATCGTCCTCGCCGCTTCCGCCTCGCTCCTCGTTCTCGCCGCCGCCTGCGGGGCCAACGGCCAGGACGCCCCCGGCGCCCCGGTCGAGACCCGCCCCGCCAACAACCCGGACCAGAAGCCCGCCTTCGCGGATCAGACCCGCGCGCCGGGCGTCCGCACCGAGGCGGCGCTGAGCCACAGCGTGGTCGCGTCGGGGCTGGTCCATCCCTGGGGTCTGGCCCGGCTGCCGGACGGACAGTGGTTGGTGACGGAAAAGCCCGGCCGGATGCGGGTCGTCAGCGCCCAGGGTCAGATCGGCGCTCCCATCGCCGGCCTGCCCGCCGTCGCCGCGCGCGGTCAGGGCGGGCTGCTGGACGTCATCGTCGGCCCGAGCTTCGCCCAGGACCGGATGATCTACTGGAGCTACGCCGAACCCCGTGACGGCGGAAACGGGACCGCCGTGGCGCGCGGCCGCCTGTCCGACGATCTGAGCCGGGTCGAGAACGTCCAGGTCCTCTTCCACGCCCAGCCCACCTATGACGGCGACAAGCATTTCGGCTCGGCGCTGGCCTTTGCGCCGGACGGCACGCTGTTCATCACCCTCGGCGAACGTTCCGACAAGCCGATGCGGCCGCAGGCCCAGGACCTGGGCTCGCACATGGGCAAGACCATCCGCATCAACGCCGACGGCAGCGTCCCCGCCGACAATCCCTTCGTCGGCCAGGCGGGGGCCCGGCCGGAAATCTGGTCGCTGGGTCACCGCAACATGCAGGGGATCGCCGTCCAGCCGGGCACGGGCGCGATCTGGACCGTCGAGCACGGCACGCGCGGCGGCGACGAGATCAATCTGGATCAGGCCGGCAGGAACTACGGCTGGCCCGGCGTCGCCTACGGCATCGAATATAACGGCCTGGCCATCCCCGACGCCGTCACGGCCAAGGAAGGCACGGAGCAGCCGGTCTACTACTGGGACCCGGTCATCGCGCCCGGCGGCATGACCTTCTACAGCGGGGCCATGTTCCCCGGCTGGAACGGCAACCTGTTGGTCACGGGCCTGGGCGGCAAGCAGCTGGCCCGGCTGGTGCTGGAGAATGACCGCGTCGCGGGCGAAGAGCGCCTGCTGACCGACCTGAACGCCCGTATCCGCGACGTGGCCGTCGCCGCCGACGGCGCCGTCTGGGTCATCACCGACGAGGAAGACGGCAAGCTGGTCCGTCTTTCGAAGCAATAAGGACTCTGCGGCGGACGGAGGCCTCGCCCCGTCCGCCGACGGCCTCACGCGCCTTGTTACTTGACGTTGACGTAAACGTCGGGTTTCTAGCACCCAGTTTCAATTCCAGACCCGTCCCTCAAGCAGCGAGCCGCCGCGCGGCGAGCGATAGGGACCCTAGAAACAAAGAGAGACGCCACATGGCCGACGCCTACATCTACGACGCCGTGCGCACCCCGCGCGGCAAGGGCAAGAAGGACGGCTCGCTGCACGAGATCACCGCCCTGTCGCTGGCCAGCCAGGTGCTGCAGGCCCTGCGCGACCGGAACGGCCTCGACACGTCGAAGGTGGACGACGTCATCCTCGGCTGCGTCTCGCCGGTGGGCGAGCAGGGCGCCGACATCGCCCGCACCGCCGTGCTGAACGCCGGCTGGGCCCAGACCACGGCGGGCGTCCAGATCAACCGCTTCTGCGCCTCGGGTCTGGAAGCCGTGAACATGGCGGCCGCCAAGGTGAAGTCCGGCGAGGCCGACTTCGCCGTCGGCGGCGGCGTCGAGGCCATGAGCCGCGTGCCGATGGGCTCGGACGGCGGCGCCTGGCCGGTCGATCCGTCCTCGGCCTTCTCGACCTATTTCGTGCCCCAGGGCGTTTCGGCTGACATGATCGCCACCAAGTGGGGCTTCAGCCGCGCCGACGTGGACGCCTATTCGGTCGAGAGTCACAAGCGTTCGGCCAAGTCCTGGGCCGAGGGCCGCTTCAACAAGTCGGTCATCCCGGTGCTGGACCAGCTGGGTCTGGTCCGCCTCGACCGCGACGAAACCATTCGTCCGACCACGGACATGCAGACGCTCGGCGCGCTGAACCCCTCCTTCGCCATGATGGGCGAGATGGCCTTCGACAGCGTGATCAACCAGCGCTACCCCGAGGTCGAGCGCGTCAACCACGTCCACACCCCCGGCAACTCCTCGGGCATCGTCGATGGTTCGGCGGGCGTCCTGATCGGCTCGCTGGAAGCCGGCAAGGCCCTGGGCCTGAAGCCGCGCGCCAAGATCCGCGGCGCCGCCTCGATCGGCTCGGAGCCGTCGATCATGCTGACCGGCCCCGAGTTCGTGACCAACAAGCTTCTCGGCAAGCTGGGCATGAAGTCGACCGACATCGACCTCTATGAGCTGAACGAGGCCTTCGCCGCCGTCGTCCTGCGCTACATGCAGGCGCTCGACATCCCGCACGACAAGATCAACGTCTGCGGCGGCGCCATCGCCATGGGCCACCCGCTCGGCGCCACCGGCGCCATGATCACCGGCGTGGTGCTGGACGAGCTGGAACGCTCGGACAAGGAAACCGCCCTCATCACCCTGTGCATCGGCGGCGGCATGGGCACCGCCACCGTCATCGAACGCGTCTGATCGGGAGCGACTGACCATGGAAAACTTCAAGATCGACGTGGACGCCGACGGCGTCGCCCTGATCACCTTCGACGTCCCCGGACGCTCGATGAACACCCTGACCTCGTCCGTCATGGCCGAGATTCCGCAGCTGGTGGAACGCATCAAGACCGACGACGCCATCAAGGGCGCGGTCCTGACCTCGGGCAAGCCTTCCGGCTTCTGCGCCGGCGCGGACCTCGGCGACATCGCCGGCGGCATGATCGGCGGCGCCAGCCTGCAGGACGCCTATGACGCCGGCTGGAAGATGAACGGCGCCCTGCGCGCGCTGGAAACCTGCGGCAAACCGGTGGCTGCGGCCATCAACGGCCTGGCGCTGGGCGGCGGTCTGGAACTGACGCTGGCCTGCCACTATCGCGTGGTCGAGAACGACAACAAGATCCAGCTGGGCCTGCCCGAGATCAAGGTCGGCCTCTTCCCCGGCGGCGGCGGCACCCAGCGCCTGACGCGCCTGATCGGCGTCCAGCCCGCCATGATGGCCATGACCGAGGGCAAGTCCTTCCGTCCCAACGACGCCAAGGGCGCGGGCATCGTCCACGAGATCGCTGAAAAGGGTCAGTCGGTCGAGGCCGCCAAGACCTGGATCAAGAACGGCGGCAAGGCCGTCCAGCCGTGGGACGACAAGTCGTTCAAGCTGCCCGGCGGCGGCCCCTACCACCCGGCGGGCATCCAGAACTTCCTGGTCGGCAACGCGATGATCCGCAAGCAGACCTACGGCAACTATCCGGCCGCCACCAACCTGATGAAGGCCGTCTATGAGGGCGTTCAGGTGCCGATGGACGCGGCCCTGCGCATCGAGACCCGCTACTTCATCAAGACCCTGATGACGCCGCAGGCTCAGGCCATGATCCGCAGCCTCTTCCTGTCCAAGCAGGAACTGGACAAGGGCGCCGTGCGCCCGGCGGGCGTGCCGAAGTCGGACGCCAAGAAGGTCGCCGTGTTGGGCGCCGGCATGATGGGCGCGGGCGTGGCCTATGTGCAGGTCATGGCCGGCATCGAGACCGTGCTGATCGACCAGACCCAGGAAGCCGCCGACAAGGGCAAGGCCCACGTCGAGGAGCTGCTGAAGAAGCGTCTGTCGCGCGGCCAGATGACCCAGGAGAAGTTCGACGCCACCCTGGCCCTGGTCACCGCCACCACCGACTATGATCACATCAAGGGTTCGGACCTGGTCATCGAGGCCGTGTTCGAAAACCGCGAGATCAAGGCCGACGTGACCAAGCGCGCCGAGGCCCAGCTGGCCGAAGGCGCCGTCTTCGGCTCCAACACCTCGACCCTGCCGATCACCGGCCTGGCCGAGGCCTCGGTTCGCCCCGAGGACTTCATCGGCATCCACTTCTTCTCGCCCGTCGACAAGATGATGCTGGTCGAGATCATCCTCGGCGAGAAGACCGGCCCCGCCGCCATCGCCAAGGCCATCGACTATGTCCTGAAGATCAAGAAGACCCCGATCGTCGTCAACGACAGCCGCGGCTTCTACACCTCGCGCTGCTTCTCCACCTTCCTGATGGAAGGCATGGCCATGCTCGAGGAAGGCTATGCTCCGGCCCTGATCGACAATGTCGGCCGCATGACCGGCATGCCGCGCGGCCCGCTGGAGATGCACGACGACGTCGCCCTGGACCTGTCCTACAAGATCGCCAAGCAGACGGCGCTGGACCTGGGCGACGCCTATGTCCCGGCCGAGGGCGCCGACATTGTCGCCAAAATGGTCGAAGGCGGTCGCTACGGCCGCAAGAACGGCAAGGGCTTCTACGACTACGACAGCAAGCCCAAGACCCTGTGGGCCGGCCTGTCAGAACTGGCCCCGGTCAAGTTCGACGACTCGACGCCGGAACTGGTCGAGGAGCTGAAGACGCGCCTGCTCTATCGTCAGGCCGTCGAGGTCGCCCGCTGCTGGGCCGAGGGCGTCATCGACGACCCGCGCGAAGCCGACCTGGGCGCCATCCTGGGCTGGGGCTTTGCGCCCTGGTCGGGCGGCCCGATCACCCTGATCGACCAGACCGGCCTGAAGGCCTTTGTGGAGACCGCCGACCGCCTGACCGCGACCTACGGCGACCGCTTCAAGGTGCCGGAGCTGCTGCGCGAGATGGCCGCCAAGGGCGAGACCTTCTACGGCCGCTTCGCCCCGGAGAAGAAGGCGGCCTGATCGGGCTGACTTCGAGCTGAAATGGAAAGGGCGGCTCGCAAGAGCCGCCCTTTCTTTTGCGCTATCGCTCGCCGCGCGGCGGCTCGCTGCTTGAGCACCGCTCGTCATCCCGGAAAGCGCGCAGCGCTTATCCGGGACCGCAGTAAGCGACGGCGTCTGGGGCGGTCCCGGCTCTTCGCTACGCTGCGGCCGGGATGACGGATCAGGGTAGGTCAGCGGCTTCTGAACACCCGCGACGCCGCATAGCCCGTCAGCGCCGCCAGGATGACGCACAGCACGCCGTACGACCACGGTCGGCGGTGAGCGAACTCATAGATGTCGCGCTCCAGCCCCACCTTCTCGACCGTCAGGGTCAGGTTGGACACCGAGACCGGCGCCCCCTCCTGAAACAGCCAGACCTCGGCGTAGTATTTGCCGGTCGGGGCCACGGTGGGCAGTTCGACCTCGGCGCGGAACAGGCCCTTGTCGACGAACTGCACCCCGTCGGGATCGGTGTTGTAAAGCGCCGCCGCCTCCTTCAGCCGGATCACGGCGCGGCGCCAGTCGAGGTAGTTCTCGCCCAGACGGCTGACCACCACGTCGCGCACCCCGTAGCGGGTGACGGTGCGGCTTTCCTGCGGGGCGTCGATGCGCAGGTGATCAACGCCGACGCCCAGACGGCGCAGCTGGCCGAAGTCGGCCACGTCCGACAGGGGCCGGGTCGAGGCGGTCATGTAGAAGCCCGGCGCGCCCTCGAACAGGACGGGGCGGCTGTTCAGCCAGACACCCATGTTGCGGGTCTTCTTGACCAGACGCACCGGGGCGTCGGGGCCGCGCACCACCACCACCACGTCCGCGGGCCTATCGGTCGGATTGAACACCGCGCCGTAGAGGACGATGGAGGCGCCGCGGAAGCTGGAGTCGACCTTGACCTGGGCGTCGGTCAGGGCGGCGGCGACGCGCACCTCGCCCTCGGTGGCGACCGAGCGTTCGATCACGCCCGGAGCGGTGTTGAGCGGCGAAGGCGCGACGACGGGCGCGGGTTCGGGCGGCAGGGCCTGGAACATCAGTCCCCCACCCCCGGCGCCAGCAGGAAGAGATCGCTGGGGCGCACGAACAGCTCCAGCCCCATCTGAATGCCGACCAGCAGGACAATCAGCCCGAGCACGGCGCGCATCTCTTCGGCGCGGAACCGGCCCGACAGCTTGGCCCCGTACTGCGCCCCCACCACTCCGCCGAGCAGCAGGATGGTCGACAGGACGATGTCCACCGTCTGGTTGCGCCCGGCCTGCAGGATGGTGGTGATGGCGGTGGTGATGATGATCTGGAACAGGCTGGTCCCGACCACGACGCTGGCCCGCATCCGCAGCACATAGAGCATGGCCGGCACCAGGATGAAGCCGCCGCCCACCCCCATGATGGCCGACAGGACCCCGGCGAAGACGCCCAGACCGAAGGGCGGAATGGCGCTGATATAGAGGCCCGAGCGCGGGAAGCGCATCCGGAACGGCAGGCCGTACAGCCACAGGGGGCGGCGGCGTTCCTTGCGCGGGGGGGTCTCGCCGCGCACCCGGTGCAGGATCTGGGTCAGGCTTTCGTACAGCATCATGCTGCCGATTGAGCCGAGGAAGATCAGGTAGGAGACGGCCACCACCAGATCGGCCTGGCCCAACAGGCGCAGGTAGCGGAACAGCTCGACCCCCGCCAGGGCCCCCAGGGCCCCGCCCACGGCCATGATGCCGCCGATGCGATAGTCGACCGCCTTCATGCCGGAGTAGCGGATCACGCCCGAGGTCGAGGAGGCGACGACGTGGCTGGCCTGGCTGGCGACGGCCACGGTCGGCGGGATGCCCATGAAGACGAGGACGGGCGCCATCAGGAAGCCGCCGCCGATGCCGAACAGGCCCGAGACAAAGCCGACCAGCGCCCCCAACATCACCAGGAGCGGCCAGTTCACCGAAACCTCGGCGATCGGCAGGTAAATATCCACGGCACGCGCCTTCGGCTGGAAGGGAACGCAGAACAGCGCCGGAAAGGCGACTAGGCCTCTGGTCTTAGCGAGGGCCGCGACGAACCGCCACCCCCGCCGCCGCTTCGACGCGCCTCGTTACGCGACCGGCTCGACCGTGAAGGCGTCGGCGGCTTCGCGTGCGACGCGGCGCGTCTCGGCCGAGGTCGCGGGCGTCAGCCGCTGCACCGCCGCCAGCGCCTGCTGGTCGCCGCGGCGGGCCGCGATCATGTACCATTTGAAGGCTTCGGTCGCGTTCGGCGCCACGCCCTCGTCGCCCTTTTCGTAGAGGCGGGCGACGTTGTACTGGCTGTCGACGCGGCCCGCCTCGGCGGCCTTCTTGAGCCAGCCCAGGGCCTCAACCCGGTTCCGGGCGCCGCCTTCGCCGTCATACAGTTGCATGGCGTAATGGTGCATGGCCCGGGGCTCGCCGCCCTCGGCCGCGCGTCGGGCCCAGGTCCGCGCCTCGACCGGATCGGGCGTCAGGCCGGCGCCGCCTTCCTGATAGAGAACGGCCAGACGCATCTGCGCCGGGCCGTAGCCCAGGTCGGCTGCCCGCTTCAGCGGCTCCAGACCGCTGTCGTCGCCGCTGTCGATCAGCTGCACCGCGCGGGTGAACAGGGCCGCGCCCTCGGTCGCCGCCACGTCGGGCGACGGCACGGCCTCGGTCGGCGTCGCGCTGAGGGCCACAGCCGCGATCGGGGCTTCGGACGCTTCGGTCGCCTGAACGGACCCGCCCGTCAGGGTCGCCAGGTCCGGCAGGATCAGGCCCGAGCCCTCGGCCAGTTGCAGCGAGGCGTAGCCGCCGCCCATGACCAGAACCGCCACGGCCGAGGCGCCCAGGGCCTTGCGCATGGTCGAGCCTTCGCGGCTGGCCTGCTTGTCCAGACGTTCCTGCAGCTTGGACTTGCCCCCGCGCTTCAGCTTCAGGCCGAAGCCCTGGCGCGGGGCCTCGTCGGCGTCGGCCATGGCGGCGCGCGCCGCATCCAGGGTGTCGCGCGTCGATGCCCGCCCCGCGGCGGCGCCCGCCTGCAAGGCGCGGGGGTCGATGAAATCAATCTCGGCCGAGAAGCCGTCTTCACCGTCGTCGCCCTCGGGACCGTCGACCAGGGACGGCAGGCCGCCGACGACCTCGTCGGTCGCCTCGGCCAGGACGTCGCTGACGTCGGCGCCGCCGAAATCGCCGGATTCAAGGTCGGCGAAAGCGGGCTCGACCTCGTCTTCGTCCGCCAGGTCCATCGACACGGCGCCGAACCGGGCGCGCTCAGGCGCGGAGCCGAACAGGGTCGTCGGCGCCGCCTCGGGCTCGGCCGTCGCGGCAAAGGCGCTCAGTTCGGCGTCCAGCGGATCGGCGAAGACCGGTTCGGGATCGCGGATCGTCGGCGAGGGGAAGGGCGCGGCGTCCAGCACCCCGCCCAGGCTGTCGTCGGACCAGAGGTCAACCGGTTCGGCGAAGGCGGCGGCGCGCCAGTCGCCGCTCGGGCTCTCGGCCGGGCTCCACGGGGTCGGCTCGGGGCTTTCCAGCGGGGTCTCGCGGCGCGCCGGGCGCGCGCCGCGCTGCTCGATGCTCTCGCGGGC
>NZ_JBOHLI010000033.1:0-35238 GCF_050729455.1 Brevundimonas sp. | reverse complement strand
GGCCCGAGGACACGCCCTTCATCGAAACCACGCCCGGCGTGAAGTCGAAGCTGGTCTGGCGGCCCATCGGCTCGGCCGGCCTCTATGTGCCTAGCGGGACGGCGCCGCTGTTTTCATCCCTGCTGATGCTGGCCATACCGGCGGGCGTGGCCGGGGTCGGGCGGCGCGTGGCCGTCACCCCGCCGTCGAAGGACGGTTCGGTCCACCCGGCCATGGTCGTCGCCGCCGCCGAGGCGGGTCTGGACGAGCTGTGGCTGCTGGGCGGGGCGCAGGCCATCGCCGCGCTGACGTTCGGCGTCGAACTGGACGCGGGCGTCATCGCGCCGGTCGACAAGCTGTTCGGCCCCGGCAACGCCTATGTGGCCGAGGCCAAACGTTACGCCTCGTCCCTGCCGGGCGGCCCGGCGCAGGACATGCCGGCGGGACCGTCGGAGCTGCTGGTCATCGCCGACCGCGACGCCGACTTCGAGATCGTCGCCGCCGACCTGCTGAGCCAGGCCGAGCACGACGCCGACGCCCAGGTCATTCTGGTGTCCGACAGCGGCACGGCCCTGACCGAGATCGTCGCTGAGGTCGAGCGTCAGGTGGAGACTCTGCCTCGCGCCGCCATCGCCCGCGCCTCGCTGGAGCAGGCCCGCGCCATCCGCGTCGCCGACATGGCCGAGGCCTGCTTCGTGGCCAACCTCTACGGGCCCGAACACCTGTCGATCCAGGCCGAGGAGGCCGAGCGTCTGGTCGACAAGATCACCGCCGCCGGCGCCGTCTTCGTGGGGCAATGGGCGGCCGAGACGCTCGGCGACTATGCGGCCGGGCCCAGCCACGTCCTGCCCACCGACGGCGGGGCGCGGACCCTAGGCGGCGTCACCACCGCCAGCTTCATGACCACCATGTCGGTGCAGACGGTGACGCAGATGGGCGCCGCCGCCCTGGCCCCCGTCGCCGCCCGTCTGGCGCGGATGGAGGGGCTGGAGGCCCACGCCCGGGCCGCCGATCTGAGGACGGAAGCGTGACCCTTCCCGCCCCTTATGCGCCGCTGGTGTCGGGCGGCGAGGGTCTGGACCGCTATCCGGCCGATCCGACCGCCCTGGCCGCCCGTCTGGCCGAGCTCTATGGCGTCGCCGTCGATCAGGTGCTGCCGGTGCGCGGCCTGACGCACGGGCTGGAGCTGGTCTGGCGTCTGGCCGCCCGCGACGGGCTGAAGGTGCAGGCGCCGGAGGCCGAGCCCTATCAGGGGCTGGCGGCGCTCTACGCCCGTCCGGCCGAAGGGGCTGAAACCGCCGCCGTCGTCATCCGCGCCCTGGGCTCGCCCGAGGCCGTGGCCGAGATGGCCGAACGCGTCGCCCCGGCCCTGCTGGTGGTGGACGAGGGCTTGGTCGAGTTTTCGGAAGGACCGTCCGCCGCGAGCATGGTGAAGGGCCACGCCAACCTGATCGTGCTGCGCAGCCTGTCGCTGGCCTACGGCCTGGCCGGGGCGCGGGTCGGGGCTGCGGCAGCGCAGGCGCGGACCTTGGCGCGGCTGGCGGGCGTGCTGGAGCCCTACGCCCTGCCCGAGGTCTCGGTGCGGCTGGCGCTGCAGGCGCTGGACCCGTCGCGGATGATCGAGACCGCCGAGCGCATCGACGGCGTGCGCCGCGAGCGCGCCCGCGTCGTCGAGGCCCTGTCGCGGCTGATGCCGCTGGAGGCCGGGGTCGGGCCGGTGATCATCGCCCGGCCGTCCGATGCTGCTGCGGTCGTCGCCGACCTGCGCCGTTTCGGCCTGAGCGCCGACGCGGCGGGCGACCGCGTACGCCTGCCCGTTTCGTTGAAGCCCGAGGTCAACGACCGGCTGCTGGTCGCCCTGGGCGCGTCCGCCCCGAAAGTCCGCCGCACCCGCGTCGGTCAGACCGTGCGCGACACCAAAGAGACCCGCATCGTCTGCGCCGTCGATCTGGACAGCGCCGGGCCGGTGACGATCCACACCGGCGTCGGCTTCTTCGACCACATGATCGAACAGGTGGCGGCGCACGGCGGCTTCTCGATCCGGCTTTCGTGCGAAGGCGACCTGCACACCGATCCGCACCACACCATCGAGGACAGCGCGATTGCTCTGGGGCAGGCGCTGAAACAGGCGCTGGGCGAGCGCAAGGGCATCGCCCGTTACGGCTTTGTCCTGCCGATGGACGAGGCTGAGGCATCGATCTCCATCGACCTGTCGGGGCGCCCCTATCCGGTGTTCGAGGGCGTCTTCGCGACCCCCTTCATCGGCGACTACCGCACCGATCTGACGGCCCACGTGGTGCGGTCGCTGGCGGAGAACCTGGGCGCGGCCATCCACGTCCGCGTCACCGGCGACGACGACCACCACAAGACCGAGGCCGTGTTCAAGGCCCTGGGCCGCGCCCTGCGCCAAGCCATCCGGGTCGAGGGCGACGTCGTGCCGTCGACCAAGGGGGTGTTGTGAGCAACGTCACCCTGATCGGTTACGGCTCGGGCAATGTCGCCTCGGTGCGGTTCGCGCTGGAGCGGCTGGGCGCGCGGGTGCGGATCAGCGCCGACCCCGCCGATCTGATTGATGCCGAGCGGGTCATCCTGCCCGGCGTCGGCGCGGCGGGCTATGCGATGCAGCGGCTGAACGCGCTCGGTTTGGTGGAGCCGCTGCGACGGTTCAAGCGTCCCTTGCTCGGCGTCTGCCTGGGCCAGCAGCTGCTGTATGAGACCAGCGCCGAGGATGGCGGCGCCGACCTGCTGGGTCTGATCCCCGGTCGGGTCGAGGCCATCCTGCCGGCGCCGTCTCGGCCCTCGCCGCACATGGGGTGGAGCCGCCTGAGCATCCGCCGTCCCGATCCGCTGTTGGAGGGGATCAAGGACGGCGACTGGGCCTATTTCGTGCACGGCTTCGTCTGCCCCGACGGCCCGGCGACGATCGCCGCCGCCGACTACGGCGTCCCGGTGCCCGCCGTGGTCAACAGCGCCAACCGCTGGGGCTGCCAGTTCCACCCGGAACGCTCGGCCGCGGCGGGGGCGCGTATCCTGAAGAACTTCCTCGAGTTGCCTGCATGATCGTCTACCCCGCCATCGACCTGAAGGACGGCGTCTGCGTGCGGCTGATGCACGGGCGGTTCGATCAGGTGACCCGCTATGACGAGGCGCCCGCCGCGCGTCTGGCCGCCTTCGCCGCCGAGGGCGCCGACTGGGTCCACGTGGTCGATCTGGACGGGGCCGAGGCCGGGCGCGCCATGCAGCACGGCCTGATCGGCGAGCTGGCGGCATCAAGCGCGGTGAAGATACAATCCGGCGGCGGGGTGCGCTCCGAGGCCGATGTCGAGCGTCTGCTGGCGGCCGGCGTCGACCGCGTCGTGGTCGGCTCTCTGGCCGTGACCAAGTCGGACGAGGTGCTGGCCTGGCTCGATCGCTTCGGGTCGGAACGGATCACCCTGGCGCTGGACGTCAAGTATGAGGACGAGGTTCCGGTGCCGGCGCTGAAGGGCTGGACCCAGTCGGCCGGGGTCGATCTGTGGACCGTGCTGGACCGCTATCCGTCGAACCTGCTGACCCATGTGCTGATGACCGACGTGGGCCGCGACGGCGCCCTGACCGGCCCGAACCTCGACCTGCTGGGCGAGGCCCTGGCGCGGCGGCCGGAGCTGAAGATCCAGGCCTCGGGCGGGGTGGCGGCGCTGGCCGACCTGACCGCCGCGCGCGACCTGGGCTGCGACGGGGCCATCGTCGGGCGGGCCATCTATGAGGGCCGCTTCACCGTGGCCGAAGCGCTGAAGGCGGTCGCGGCGTGACGGCGAGACGCATCATCCCCTGCCTCGACGTCAAGGACGGGCGGGTGGTCAAGGGCGTGCGCTTCGAGGGCCACGTCGACATGGGCGACGCCGCCGAACTGGCCGCGCGCTATCGCGATCAGGGGGCCGACGAACTGGTCTTCTACGACATCACCGCCAGCCCCGAGGGACGGACGCTGGACTATGGCTGGGTGCAGGACATCGCCCGGCTGCTGGACATCCCCTTCTGCGTCGCGGGCGGCATCCGCACGGTGGAGCAGGCGGCGCGCTGTCTGGATCACGGCGCCGACAAGGTGTCGATCAACTCCCCCGCCCTGGAACGCCCCGAACTGATCGGCGAGATGGCCGCGCGGCTGGGGCGGCAATGCGTCGTCGTCGGCGTCGACAGCGCCTTTCAGGACGGCGAATGGCGGGTGCACAAATACACCGGCGATCCCGACGCCCGGCGCGGCGCGGGTCGGCTGACCATGGACTGGATCGTCGAGGCGCAGAGCCTTGGCGCCGGAGAGATCGTGCTGAACTGCATCGACCAGGACGGGGTGCGGCGCGGCTATGACGTCAAACAACTGGCCGAGGCGCGGCGGCGGCTGACCATTCCCCTGGTCGCCTCGGGCGGGGCCGGCGCGGTCGAGCATTTCCGCGACGTGTTTGTGGAGGCGGACGTGTCGGGGGCCCTGGCCGCCAGCGTTTTCCACTCGGGCGCGATCGCGATTCCGGATCTCAAGCGTTACCTCGATCAGGTCGGGGTGGAGGTGAGGATATGACCCTCGACATCAGCCAGATCGACTTCGCCCAACTGGACTTCAAGAAGGGCGGCGGCCTGATCCCCGCCGTGGTGCAGGACGCCGACACCCTGCAGGTGCTGACGCTGGCCTATATGGACGAGGCGGCGCTGCGCGAGACTCTGGACAGCGGCCAGGCCACCTTCTTCTCGCGCTCACGCGGGGGGCGGTGGCGCAAGGGCGAGACCTCGGGCGATTTCCTCAACGTGGTCTCGGTGACGCCCGACTGCGACGGCGACGCCGTGGTGGTGAAGGTCCGCCCGGTAGGCAACGCCTGCCACCTGAACCGCGTCAGCTGCTTCGGCGACGAGGACGCGCCGGGGCTGGGCCGCATCGGCCGTCTGGAGCGCACCATCCAGGTCCGGGCCCAGGCCGATCCCAACGACAGCTGGACCGCCCGCCTGATCGCCCAGGGGCCGAAACGGGCGGCGCAGAAGGTCGGCGAAGAGGGCGTCGAGACGGCCCTGGCCGGGGCCGCGGGCGACGAGGCGGAACTGGCCAGCGAGGCTGCGGATTTGATCTATCACCTGCTCGTTCTTCTCCATGCCCGTAACATGGTGTTTCAGGACGTATTGGTCGTCTTGGCGAAGCGCGCGGAACCGGCCAAGGACGACGGCTAGGCCTTACGGCGCATATCCCGCATGTCGGGATCGAGGGAGGAACGACACGAATGGCGGCTCTCATTCTGTTCGGCGGAGGCGGCGACCTCGCCATGCGGATGCTGTTGCCTTCGCTCTATTTCCTCGACCACGACGGCCTGCTGCCCGAGGGGCTGAAGATCATCGGCGCCGCCCGCTCGGACGAGACCGCCGAGGAATACGTCGCCAAGGTCCATGAGGCGGTGAAAGCCCGGGCCGAGGCCGACGGCGCCTGGGACGAGGCCAGCTGGGCGCGGATGAAATCGCGCCTCGACTATCTGGCCGTGGACGCCACGGATCCCGAGAGCCTGGCGCCGCTGAAGGCCAAGTGCGGCGACGGCGCGGTGACCTCCTTCCTCGCGGTCTCGCCCTCGCTCTACGGCCGGATCGTCACGGCGATGAAGGCGGCGGGTCTGGCTGAGAGGAACTGCCGTATCGTGCTGGAGAAGCCGGTCGGGCGCGACCTGGAAAGCTTCCTCGAAATCGACGACGCCGTGGCCCACGCCTTCGACGAGCGTCAGGTGTTCCGCATCGACCACTATCTGGGCAAGGAGACGGTCCAGAACCTGATCGCCCTGCGCTTCGGCAACACCATCTTCGAGCCCTTGTGGAACAATCTGACGGTCGACCACGTCCAGATCACGGTCGGCGAGACCGTCGGCGTCGGCGACCGCTGGCCCTATTACGACGAATACGGCGCCCTGCGGGACATGCTGCAGAACCATATGCTGCAGCTGCTGTGCCTGGTGGCGATGGAGCCGCCCAGCGACCTCGACCCCGACTCGGTGCGCAACGAAAAGGTCAAGGTGCTGCGCTCCCTTCGCCCGATCACGCTGGAAGAAGCCGAGCGCGTCACCGTGCGCGGTCAGTATGTGGCCGGGACCAGCGAGGGCAAGCCGGCGAAAGCCTATCAGGAAGAACGCGGCCAGCCGTCCGACACCGAGACCTTCGTGGCCATCCGCGCCGACATCGACAACTGGCGCTGGGCGGGGGTGCCCTTCTTCATGCGCACCGGCAAGCGCCTGCCCGAGAGGCGGACCGAGATCGTCATCCAGTTCAAGCCGGTGCCGCACTCCATCTTCGACCACGGGGATCGCGGGGCGGTCGAGGCCAATCGTCTGGTCATCGAACTGCAGCCCGAGGAAGACATCTCGCTGTCGGTGATGAACAAGAAGCCGGGGCTGGATCAGCGGATGCAGCTGCAGCCGATCAAGATGAGCCTGTCCTGGGGCGTGCCGGGGGGCCAGAACGACAAGGACGCCGCCCCGCCGCGCCGCCGCATCGCCTATGAGCGGCTGCTGCTGGACGCCATGAGCGGCGACTCCACCCTGTTCGTGCGCCGCGACGAGGCCGAGCAGGCGTGGAAGTGGGTCGACGAAGTGTCCGACGCCTGGTCGGGCGCCAGCTTCAAGCCGCTGGGCTATGCAGCCGGAACCTGGGGACCGGAAGCGGCGGACCTGCTGCTGTCGCGGACCGGTCGGAAGTGGAACACGCGCGATGAATAGCCCCGTGATCGAAACCTTCGCCGACGCCCAGGCCTGGGCCGAGGCCGCCGCCGCGCGGCTGGCCGAGGCGCTGGCCGCCGGGATCGCCGCCGACGGCCGGGCCGTCTTCGCGGGGGCGGGCGGATCGACCCCCTCGCCCATCTACGCCCGGCTGGCCCAGACCGATCTGGACTGGTCGAAGGTCACGGCGACGCTGGTGGACGAGCGTTACGTGCCCGAGACCTCGCCGGACTCGAACGCGGCCCTGATGAAGCGGACCCTGCTGACCGGTCCGGCCTCGGCCGCGCGCTTCCTGTCGCTGTATTCGCCCTCGGTCACCGTGGACCGCGCCGCCGCCGAAGCGTCGAAGGCCCTGAAGGCCGAGGGCGGGCGCCTGGACGCCGTCCTGCTGGGCATGGGCGAGGACGGGCATATCTGCTCCATGTTCCCCGAAAGCCCGACGTTGAAGACCCTGCTGACGCCGGATCTGAAGCCCGCCGTCTATGGGGTGCCGCCGGGCCGCGACGGGATGGCGCCGTCGCTGGAACGTTTGTCGATCAACCTGCCCTGGCTGATCGGCGCCCGCCGCGTGGTGCTGGCCCTGAGCGGCGCCGCCAAGCGCGCCGTTTTCGAGCGCGAGGCCCAGGGCGATCCCATGGTCCATCCCATCGCCGCCCTGATCGCGGCGAAGGTTCCCCTTGAAGTGCTTTGGACGGAGGCCGTCTGATGGCTCTCAACCCTCCCCTGAACCCCGTGGTGGCCGAGGTCACCGCCCGCATCGTCGAACGCAGCAAGACGACCCGCGCCGACTATCTGCGTCGCATGGACGCCGCCCGCGACAGCGGCGCCGGTCGCGCCAAGCTGTCCTGCGCCAACTGGGCCCACGCCTTCGCCGGTCAGACCATCGCTGACAAGCTGACCGCCATGGACGGGTCCAAGCCCAACGTCGGCGTGGTCACCGCCTACAACGACATGCTGTCGGCGCATCAGCCGTTCGAGCGCTTCCCCGAGGTGATCCGCAAGGCGGTGCGCGAGGTCGGCGCCACGGCCCAGGTGGCGGGCGGAACTCCGGCCATGTGCGACGGCGTCACCCAAGGGCGCCCCGGCATGGAGCTGAGCCTGTTCAGCCGCGACGCCATCGCCATGGCGACGGGCGTGGCCCTGACCCACGACGCCTTCGACGCCGCCATGATGCTGGGCGTCTGCGACAAGATCGTGCCGGGCCTGTTCATGGGCGCCCTGGCCTTCGGCCATCTGCCGGTCGTCTTCGCCCCCGCCGGGCCGATGCCCTCGGGCATCCCGAACGCCGAAAAGGCCCGCGTTCGCGCCGAATACGCGCAGGGGCTGGTCGATCGGACCACCCTGCTGGCCAGCGAGATCGGCAGCTATCATTCGCCCGGCACCTGCACCTTCTACGGCACGGCCAACTCCAACCAGATGATGATGGAGATCGCCGGCCTGCACCTGCCTTCGACCGCCTTCGTCCACCCGGAGACGGGGCTTCGCGACGCCCTGACGGCGGCGGCGGCCAAGCGCGCGGTCGAACTGGCCCGCAGCGGCGAGGGCCGCATGGCCGACGTCGTGTCGGAAAAAACCATCGTCAACATGATCGTCGCCCTGCTGGCCACCGGCGGCTCGACCAACCACGCCATCCATCTGGTGGCCATGGCGCGGGCCGCGGGGGTGCTGATCGACTGGACCGACATGGACCAGCTGTCGGCGGCGACGCCGCTGCTGGCGCGGGTCTACCCCAACGGCTCGGCCGACGTGAACGCCTTCCAGGCGGCGGGCGGCACGGCCTTCGTGACGCGTGAACTGGTCCGGGCGGGCGTCCTGCACAACGACGTGACCACCGTCATGGGCCAGGGGATGGAGCCCTATTTCCAGGAGCCCTGCCTGATCGACGGCGAGTTGGTCTGGAAGGACACCGTGGCGGAAAGCCTCGACCTCGACATCCTGCGCCCCGCCTCTGATCCGTTCCAGAAAGACGGGGGCCTGCGGCTGCTGCAGGGCGATCTGGGCCGGGCCGTCATCAAGGTCTCGGCGGTCAAGCCGGAGAACCGCATCGTCGAGGCCCCCGCCGCCGTGTTCGAAACCCAGGAAGACGCCCTGGCCGCCTTCAAGGCCGGGGAGCTGAACCGCGACGTGGTGGTGGTGCTGCGCTTCCAGGGGCCGCGCGCCAACGGGATGCCGGAACTGCACAGCCTGTCGCCTGCGCTGGGCGTCCTGCAGGACAAGGGCTTCAAGGTCGCCTTCGTCACCGACGGCCGGATGTCGGGCGCCAGCGGCAAGACGCCCGCCGCCATCCACGTCAGCCCCGAAGCCCTGGCGGGCGGCCCCCTGGCCCACGTCAAGGACGGCGACGTCATCCGGCTGGACGCCGAGGCCGGGGTGCTGAGCACCGTCGGCGCCGGCGACATCGCCGCCCGCCCGGCGGCGACGCGGTCGCAGGCTCACGCCGAGGGCGCCGCCTGGGGCTATGGCCGCGAACTGTTCGCCGCCTTCCGCCATGTGGTGACCACCGCCGAAGAGGGCGCCAGCGTCTGCTACGCCTTCCCCATCGGCACCGGCGGCCACGCCGACACCCCGCCCGACCCCAATCTGGTCGACCGCACCGTGGACGCCTGAGCCGCCGCCCGAACGAGGAAACGCACATGAACGACAAGATCCTTCTCGTCGGCGACGTCGGCGGCACCAACGCCCGCTTCGCCCTGGCCCGCATGATCGACGGCCGCCCCGTGCTGGAGCATCACGACAGCTTCCCCGCGCATGAGCATCCGACCTTCCTCGGCGGAGTGAAGGCCTTCCTCGACGGTTGCGAGGTCAAGCCGTCGGGCGGGGTCATCGCCGTGGCCGGTCCGGTGACGGACGGGGCCATCGACCTGACCAACTCGCCGTGGCGGGTGTCGGAGGGCGAACTGCAGACCCTGGGCCTGAACCCGGTCAAGCTGATCAACGATTTCGAGGCCCTGGCCTGGGGCGCGCCCATCGTGCCGGAGGTCGAACTGGCCTCGCTGGGCGGGCCGGTCGACGGCGACCCGCACGCGACCGTGGCGGTGCTGGGCCCCGGCACCGGCTTCGGGGTTTCGGCCCTGGTGCGCGACGCCCATGGCCAGGAGATGGCCATGCCGTCGGAAGGCGGCCACGCCTGCTTCCCGCCCGGCGATCCGGTCGAGGACGAGATCCTGCGCATCCTGCGCCGTCGCTATGACCGGGTGTCGATCGAGCGCCTGATCTGCGGCCCGGGCCTGCTGAACATGCACAAGGCCCTGGCCGAGATCGACGGGCGCGAGACCCATATCGAAGATCCGGCCGAGATCACCGAGACGGCGCTGAAGGACCCCGACAGCCCGTGCGGCCACACCCTGGCCCGCTTCTGCGCCATCCTGGGCGCGGTGGCCGGGGACATAGCCCTGACCACCGGGGCGCGCGGCGGGGTCTATATCGCCGGCGGCATCGCCCCGCGCATCCTGCCCTTCCTCAAGGCCAGTCCGTTCCGCACGCGTTTCGAGCGCAAGGGCCGGTTCCAGCCCTATATGCAGGCCATCCCGACCAAGGTGATCCTGCACAAACAGGCCGCCCTGCTGGGCGCCGCGCGCGTGGCCTTCAACGAGGCGGGCTGAGCCCGCCTCGACGCCTCAGTCGATGCAGAGCGTGACTTCGGCTTTGCCGTCCTTGATCGTGGTGCGGCAGCCGAAGCGGTTGCTGTCGACCTGACAGACGCCGGTCGCGCGCGCGCCCGCAGCGATGCCGCTGTTGCCGGCGATCTCGCAGTCGCCCTCGCATTGCGAGGCGTCGGTGCAGCGCTTGCCCGCATCGGCGTACTTGACCACGCACTGCCAGGTCTGCATCCGCCCGACCTGTCGCATCTCGCCGCCCCGCGCGGAGCAGGACGAGGTGCTGATGCTCATGGTCGGCGGCGGCTCGGGCGCTTCGGTCGTCTGGACGACCGGCGCAGGCGCGGGCGTCGGCGAGCAGCCCGCAAGCGCGAGCCCGGCGGCGAAGAGAAGGGCTTTCAGCTTCATCCGACCTTTCCTTTTTCGAACCCGGTCCAGCAGTCGTCGTAGTCGAGCTGCATCAGAGGCGTCTTCTCGGCCCAGGCCGTGGTGCGGATCGGCATCCGCGTCTCGAACATGAAGGCCAGGGTGTTCTCGATCTTGTGCGGTTTCAGGTCCGCCTGGGTCGCGCCGTTCCAGCTGGCCTGGTCCGGGCCGTGGCCGCTCATGCGGTTGTGCAGCGAGGCGCCGCCAGGGGCGAAGCCGCCGGCCTTGGCGTCGTATTCGCCGAAAATCAGCCCCATGAACTCGCTCATCACATTGCGGTGGAACCACGGCGGGCGGAAGGTGTCCTCGGCCACCATCCAGCGCGGCGGGAAGATGACGAAGTCGCAGTTGGCCGTGCCCGGCGTGTCGCTGGGCGAGGTCAGGACGGTGAAGATCGACGGGTCCGGGTGGTCGTAGCTGACCGTGCCGATGGTGTTGAACCGCGCCGTGTCATAGCGATAGGGGGCGTAGTTGCCGTGCCAGCCGACCACGTCCAGCGGGCTGTGGTCGAAGGTCACAGCCCACAGCAGACCGCCGTATTTCTGGACGCACTCCGTCGGGCGATCGACGTCCTCGAACCAGGCGACGGGGGTCTCGAAGTCGCGCGGATTGGCCAGACCGTTGGAGCCGATCGGGCCGAGGTCCGGCAGACGGAAGGGCGCGCCATAGTTCTCGCAGACGTAGCCGCGCACCTCGCCGTCGACTTCCACGCGGAAGCGCACGCCGCGCGGGATGACCACCACGTGGCCGGGCGCGGCCTCGATCACGCCCATCTCGGTGACGAAGCGCTGCGCCCCCTGTTGCGGCACGATCAGCAGCTCGCCGTCGGCGGAATAGAAGACCCGGTCGGTCATCGAGCGGTTGGCGACATAGAGGTGGACGCCCACGCCCGCGCCGGAATCGGCGTCGCCGTTGCCGCCAAAGGTGGTCAGGCCCTCGACCCAGTCGGTCGGCTGATCCGGCATGGTCAGCGGGTCCCAGCGCATCCGGTTGGGATTGGGCGAGGTCTCGGTGAAGGGGCCGGAGCGCACCCGGCCCTGCGCGAACGGCTGATAAGGTCCATGCTGGGCCGAGGGCCGCAGGCGATACAGCCAGCTGCGCAGGTTATGGTCGCGCGGCGCGGTGAAGGCCGCGCCCGACAGCTGTTCGGCGTAGAGGCCCAGGGCCGGGCGCTGCGGCGAGTTGCGGCCGACCGGCAGGGCGCCCTCGACGGCCTCGGTGGCGAAATGATTGGCGAAGCCGGTCTGATAGGCGGGCGCGTTGGATCGCGTCATATGGTTTCTCCCTCGCGGGAGGTTTAGCCGGGCAAAACCGATGCGTCACCCCGGCCCCGCCCAGCTTGGCCCTGGATCAAACTATGACCGCCCTTCTCCCCTTGAGGGAGAAGGTGGCTCGCGCAGCGAGACGGATGAGGGGTGTCGCCGCCGCCACCTCCCAGCTAAGCTCCGCACATGGACAAGCCGTCCGATAGAAGCCGCGCCTTCGCTCGCCGCTCTCGCAGCGCGCCGACCACGACCGAGTCCGCACTCTGGACCTTGCTGCGAGATCGGCGATTGCATGGCATCAAGTTCCGAAGGCAGGTTCCGATTGGTCCCTATGTCGCCGACTTCACCTGCCATGGCCTGAAGTTGATCATCGAGGCCGATGGCGGAATTCATCACCTGCACGAAGAACGCGACGCCAACCGGGACGCCTGGCTGGCGGAGGCGGGCTATACGGTTCTGCGGTTCGACAATTCGGTGATCCTGCGCAATCCGAACCTCGTGTTCGACGCGATACGTGAACACATCAAACAATCCCGCTGCCACCCCTCATCCGACCTGCTCCGCAGGCCACCTTCTCCCTCAAGGGGAGAAGGAATTTAGAACCCCTGCGCGCGCGCCAGCCGTTCGGCGTGGAAGCCGGCGTCGCCCAGCAGTTCGTTCAGGACCCGGACGCGCTTCATGAACAGGCCGACGTCGAACGCATCGGTCATGCCCACGCCGCCGTGCATCTGGACCGCTTCCTGCACCGCCAGTTCGGCGACGCGGCCGGCCTTGGCCTTGGCGACGCCCGCCGCCTGTTCGGCGTCGGGGCGGCCCGCGTCTATGGCCTGAAGCGCGGCGAGCGTCGCGGCCTTGGCCAGCTCCAGCTCGGTGAAGAGGTGGGCGGCGCGGTGCTGCAGGGCCTGGAACTCGCCGATCAGCTTGCCGAATTGCTGGCGGGTGCGCAGGTAGTCCAGCGTCACCTTGAAAGCCTGATCCCCCGCCCCGACCAGGGAGGCGGCGGCGCAGGCGCGGCCCAACACGAGCGCGGCGTCCAGCGGCCCCTGCCCCGCGCCCACGGCGCCGATCACGGCGTCGGCGTCCACAACCACATCGGTCAGGGTCACGCGGGCTGCGTTGTGGGCGTCGACCATGACGGTGCGCTCGACGGCGACGCCGAGGGTCTTCGGGTCGATCAGGAACAGCGTTAGCCCCTCGTCGGTTTGCGCCGCGACGATCAGGGCGTCGGCGACATGGCCGTCCAGCACGAAACCCTTGGCGCCGTTCAACCGGAAGCCGTTGCCGGCGCGTTCGCCCCGCGTGGCGATCTTCGCCGGGGCGTGCTTCGGCCCTTCGTCGACAGCGAGGCCGAGGATGGCCTCGCCCGCCGCGATCTTGCTCAGCCAAGCCTTCTGGGCCTCCGAGCCCGCCGCCTTCAGCACGCTGGCGGCCAGCACCGACGAGCCGATGAAGGGCGAGGGCGTCAGGGTGCGGCCCAGGCTTTCGGCGATGACGCCCGCCTCGACGGCGCCGAGGCCCGAGCCGCCGTCCGCCTCGGGGATGACGACGCCGGCGAAGCCCATCTCGCCGAAGGCCCGCCACAGGTCGCGCGAGACGCCGTCGAGGTCGTGGCTGTCGCGCAGCTGGCGCAGGTGATTGATGGGGGCATGTTCGTTCAGGAAGCCGTCGGCGGCGTCCTGAAGCATGGTCTGCTCTTCGGTCAGGATCAGGGGCATGGGCTCAGGCTCCCGGCAGTTGCAGCAGATGTTTGGCGATGATGTTCAACTGGATTTCGCTGGTGCCGCCTTCGATGGAGTTGGCCTTGGTGCGCAGCCAGTCGCGGGCGGCCTGTCCCTCCTTCGAGCGCTCGCCTTCCCATTCCAGCGCGTCCGAGCCGCCCGCCGCCATGGCCAGTTCGTGGCGGCGCTTGTTCAGCTCCGAGCCGTAGTATTTCAGCATGGAGGCGATCGCCGGATGGGCCTGTCTGGCCTTCACCTGATCCCCCACCCGCTCCATCGCCAGACGGAAGGCGGCGGCGTCGATATCGTAGTCGGCGATGCGGGCGCGCAGCAGGGGCTCGTCCAGCCGCCCGGCCTCGTCCACGCCCAGGGCGTCCATTGCGACCTGCCCCAGAGGACGGCCGACGCCGACATCGCCCATGGCGCCGATCATGGTCCGCTCGTGCGCCAGAAGGGCCTTGGCCACATCCCAGCCGCGGTTCAGCGTCCCGATCAGGTTCTGCTTCTCCACGCGCACGTCGTCGAAGAAGGTCTCGCAGAAGGGCGACTTGCCCGAAATCAGGGTGATGGGGCGGGTGCTGACCCCCGGCGTCGCCATGTCGAACAGGACGAAGCTGATGCCCAGGTGCTTGGGCGCCTCGGGATCGGTGCGGACCAGACAGAAGATCCAGTCGGCCTTGTCGGCGTAGGAGGTCCAGACCTTCTGGCCGTTGACGATCCAGTGGTCGCCGCGATCTTCGGCGCGGGTCTGGATCGAGGCCAGGTCGGAGCCCGAGCCGGGCTCGGAATAGCCCTGACACCAGCGGATTTCGCCGCGCACGATGGGCGGCAAGAAGCGCTGCTTCTGTTCCTCGGTCCCGAAGGCCAGCAGGGCCGGACCCAGCATCCAGACGCCGAAGCTGGCCAGAGGCAGCTGCGCCTGGATGCGGCGCATTTCCGAGGCCAGCACCTTGGCCTCTTCGCGGCTCAGGCCGCCGCCGCCGTATTCGCAGGGCCATTCCGGCGCCGTCCAGCCGCGTTCGGCCATGCGCTCCAGCCAGAGCTTGTGCGCCGGGGTCTTGAAGACGGGGTTGCGGCCGCCCCAGACATAGTCCTCGTCGCCGTCGCGCGGGCCGCGCGTCTCGGGCGGGCAGTTGGCCTCCAGCCAGGCGCGCGTCTCGGCGCGGAACGTCTCCAGATCGGCCATGCCGTTCTCCCCTGCGTTCTTGTTCGTTGCAGGGAGGCTAGCCGGTCTTTTTTGGAAACGGAATGGGCTTTCCTCCCCACTTGTGGGGAGGGGGACCACGCAGTGGTGGAGGGGGCGACGCAAACATCAGCCGTCGAGTCGCCACCTCCGTCACGTCGCTATCGCGCCGCGCCACCTCCCCATGAAATGGGGAGGAAAGAGGTCACTTCTTGCTGGGCAGGAAGGGCGAGAAGGTGATGACGGTGAAGGTGTCGCGTATGTGGGGACGCGTCTGCACCTGCTTGGTCACGAAGGTGCCGATGTCGGCGTCCTTGGGCAGCTGGAACTTGGCCAGCAGGTCGTGCTGGCCCGAGGTCGAGTAAACTTCCGACACGTTTTCAACATTGTCGACCAGATCGGCGGCGACGTCGTTGGCGTAGCCCAACTCGCATTTGATGAAGACGAAAATGGCGGTCATCATGGTCGGAACCTCCCGTTCAAGCGGAGGTGCATAGCGGATGGAAACGGCATGGGTAAGGCTCCGGCGACACTGACGGCCCCTCCAGTCGATTACGAGGCGGCGTACAACAATCGGGAACGGGTGCCGGGACACCCGGCGATCCTGAAACGATGGCGAGAAGATTCGGCCCGCGTCATTGACGCCCTGAGGCCGGAAACCGTCGAATACGGCCCCGGCGAGCGCCAGAAGATGGAATGGTTCGACGCCGGCGCGGGCTCGCCGACCGCCATCTTCATCCACGGCGGCTACTGGCAGGCGCTGGACCGGGCCTGGTTCGCCTGGGTCGCCCCCCCCCTGCTGGATCACGGGATCAGCGTGGTCATTCCCGGCTATGACCTCGCCCCGACGGTCAAGGTCGGCGCCATCATCAGCCAGATGCGGCGGGCGACGGAGCTGGTGCGCGACCGCACCGGCAAGCGCCCCCTGGTCTTCGGCCATTCGGTCGGCGGGCACATGGCGGCCTGTATGTTGTCCGAAGGGCGCGCGCGGGCGGCGCTGGCGATCTCGGGCGTGTTCGACATCGAGCCGCTGATCCACACCTCGCTGAACGAAGCCCTGGGGCTGGACGTGATGACGGCGCGGGCCCTGTCGCCGATCCACTGGCCCGCGCCGAACGGCGGGGCGCCGGGCGGGCGGACGCTGGACTGCTGGGTCGGCGGGGCCGAGAGCAACGAGTTCATCCGCCAGAGCCGCCACATGGCCGCCGAGTGGGGTGGCAAGGGCGCCGACACCCATGTCGAGGTCCTGGACGGGCTGGACCACTTCACCATGCTGGACCCGCTCGCCGACAAGGACAGCGGCATGGTCCGGCGCCTGGTCACGCTGGCCACGGCGGAATAAGGCGCCGCTTACCAGGATTGATCCCGGTCACCCTTGACGCCGGGCGCGCCAACCGTCGATCTGCGGGCTGCAAGGCCTGAAGGAGACCCCATGCGCCACGACCGCCTCAGCGTGCTGACCGCCCTCGAAAGCCAGGGCGTCGTCCCGGTCTTCTATCACGCCGATCCGGAGGTCTGCGCCGAGGTGATCCGCGCCTGCGCCCGCGGCGGGGCCAAGGCCGTCGAGTTCACCAACCGCGGCGACTTCGCCTGGGAGACCTTCACCGCCCTGTCGAAGCAGTTCGCCCAGACCGATCCCGACATCATCATGGGCGTCGGCTCGATCCTGGACGCGCCGACGGCGGCTCTCTACCTGGCCTCGGGCGCGCGCTTCGTCATCAGCCCCTGCCTGGTTCCCGAGGTGGCCCAGGTCTGCAACCGTCGTCAGGTCGCCTATTCGCCGGGTTGCGGCTCGGTGCGCGACATCTCGGAGGCGCAGGCCCTGGGCTGCGAAATCGTCAAGCTCTTCCCCGGCGCCTCGGTCGGCGGGCCGGACTTCGTCAAGGCGGTGCTGGGCCCCATGCCCTGGACCAAGATCATGCCGACCGGCGGCGTCGATCCCGACGAGGCCTCCATCGCCAAGTGGTTCGGCTCCGGCATCGTGGCGGCGGGCATGGGCTCAAAACTGATCACCGACGCGGCGATCCAGGCCAGGGACTGGGCCGGGATCGAGGCCAAGGTGCGCCAGACCGTCGAGGCGATCGCGGCGTTCCGCGTGAAGTAAAACCAAGACTTGCGCTCAAGCAGCGCGCGACCGTGTCGCGCGCGTTAGCGCACAAAAAAGAGGCCCCGCCGGTCGAACCAGCGGGGCCTTCTCCTATTCAGAACCGGAAGCGGATCAGGCGGCTTCGGCGGCGGCCTTGGCCAGCTTGGCCTGGTGGGCGGCCATGCCGGCGGCGATCAGCTCGGCGGCTTCGCCGGCGTCGCCCCAGCCGTTGACCGTGACCGACTTGCCCTTCTCCAGATCCTTGTAGCGGGTGAAGAAGTGCTCGATCTGCTCGATCAGGATGGCGGGCAGCTGACGGTAGCTGGAAACTTCGGTGTAGTAGGGGTTCAGCTTGTCGACCGGCACGGCCAGGATCTTTTCGTCGCCGCCGGCTTCATCGACCATCTTCAGCACGCCGATCGGGCGCGAGCGGATGACGCAGCCCGGCACCACCGGGGTCGGGTTCAGCACGATGACGTCGCAGGGGTCGCCGTCGTCCGACAGGGTGTGCGGCACGAAGCCGTAGTTGCCCGGATAGTACATGGCGGTGTGCAGGAAGCGGTCGACGAACAGAGCCCCCGATTCCTTGTCCATCTCGTACTTCACCGGCAGACCGCCTTGCGGGATCTCGATGATGACGTTGATGTCCCACGGCGCATTCGGGCCGACCGGAATGGCTTCGATGTTCATGTTACGCTCTTGTTGCAGGTGCGAACGGGGAGTTGGGGCGCGTGATAAGCTTTGCGTCGCCGAACAGCAAGCTTCAGGGCGAGCTTTCTGCGGCGTTCGCCCTTGCTCCATAGGCCCGACTGAAGGCATCAACAGGGCATGACCCTGCTCGACTGGATCGCTCTCGTCCTCTTCTTCATCGCCTGGCTGGGCTATGGGCCGTTGCTGAAGCTGATCGCCCGGCGCAGCGGATCGCTGAACGACGACATGCTGATCGTCCGCGACAGCTGGATGACGGCCATGACCCATCGCGAGATGCGGCTGATCGACAGCCAGCTGATGGGCCATTCGATCAACTCGGCCTCCTTCTTCGCCTCGACAAACCTGCTGCTGATCGCGGCGGTGGCCGGCATCCTGTTCGGCGGCGAGAACGCGCTGAAGGGCTTCGCCGCCGTGGGGGCCGAGGCGGTGCCAATGAAGATCCTGGAGGCCAAGCTGGCGCTGGTGCTGGTCTGTCTGGCGCGCGGCTTCCTCGACTTCATCTGGGCCCTGCGCCAGATGAACTACGCCCTGGCCCTGATCGGCGCGGCGCCCGAGATTCACACCGAAACCGACCGGGTCGCCTATGGTCACGCCGTGGCCCAGGTGCTGAACCCCGCGCTGGGCGGGTTCAGCCAGGGGGTGCGGGGCTACTACTTCGCTCTGGCGGCGGCGGCCTGGCTGTTCGGTCCGGCCTGGCTGGCGCTCGGCGTCATCTCGGCCTTCGGCCTGCTGGTCTGGCGCCAGGCCGGGTCGCCGGCGGCGCGGGCCGTGCGAGCGGCGCGGCGGCTGCTGGAGCGCGGCTGACAGGCTCCCGCCCTCGCCTCGGCGTCGATCTTCGTAACAGCCCGTGATGGCGCATCCGGCATCCGGACTTGAAATTTTGTGCGCTGCAACCTAACTTGGCTTTCGACGCCTCCGGGCGTCTTGCCCTTCCTGGGCGTTTCCTCCCTATAGACTTTTATGCCGCGCCTCCGGGCGCGGCTTTTTTTTGGCCGTCACCCGCCGATCAGGCCGTGAAATCGGCCCCCAGCGCCGCGATCACCCGGTTCAGCCCCGACTGGCAACGCCCCCAGCCGACCGATGGGCCGCCCGCCGCCTCGTCCCAGTAGAGCCGCCGGTTCAGTTCGATCTGGATGGCCTCGAAGCCCTCGTCGGGCCGCCCCCAGACTTGAGTGGCGTAACCGCCCGCATAGGGCCGGTTCAGCGCCACGCGCCAGCCCATGGCCTCGAACAGCGCCCGCAGACGCCGCGTCAGCTCGGTGGCGCAGGCCGTCCCGTGCCGGTCGCCCAGCACCACGTCCGGCCCGCTCGGCCCCGTGGCGCGCGCAGGCATGGAATGCCAGTCGATCAGAACCGCCCGTCCGTGGCCAATCCGCGCCGCCTGCATCAGTTCGCCCATGGCCGCATGATAAGGGACGTGCACCCGCTGGATGCGCCCCCTCGCCTCCTCCAGCGTCAGGCGGCGGTCGTAGAGCGGCGTCCCGTCGCCCGCCAGGCGCGGCACGACGCCATAGCCGGCCAGGGTCTTCAGCCCCGGCGGCGCGTCCTCGGGACAGTCGAAGATCAGGGCCGGGTCCAGTTCGTCCGGCGCGCGGTTCAGATCGACATAGGCCCGGCCGATCCGTCCAGCGATCAGCGCCGCCCCGGCCGCCGCGCTCGCGTCCAGCAGCCGGTCCACGGCCGCGTCCTCGGCGCTGCGCAGCGAAGCCTCGGACAGGCCCTCGGCCACGCCCATGTCATCGGGATAGACCGCGCCGGAATGGGGCGAGGCGAAGACCAGCGGCGTCACCCGCCCGGCCAGCGCGGGGGTGATGCTGAAGGTTGCGTCGGTCGGCGCAGGGTTCATGGCTTGGCCATAGACTGATTTAGCCTCGACCGCGCCCTCTACGCGCTCGCCCCAAGGGGGATTTTCACCGCGAGTTTACAGATGCAGGCCTAGGCTCCGATCCGGTATTCAAGGACTTGACCCCGCATGGCGCGTATTCTGCTGGCCGAAGACGACGGCTCGCTTCGAGGCTTCCTGACCCGCGCGCTGGAACGCGCCGGTCACGCCGTGGTGGATTGCGAGAACGGCGACGACGCCATCGACGCCCTGGAACAGGGTCCCTACGATCTGCTGCTGACCGACATCGTCATGCCGGGCGCCGACGGGATCGAGGTCGCCCGCGTCGCCGCCGTGCGCCAGCCGGGCATCCGCATCATGTTCATCACCGGCTTCGCCGCCGTCGCCCTGTCGGCCGCCCAGGCCACGCCCCAGGCCAAGGTCCTGTCCAAACCCGTCCACCTGCGCGACCTGGTGAACGAGGTCGAACGCATGATCGCGGCCTAACGGAAAAATACGGAAAAAGAAGACACAAGCCCCTTGCGGCCCCCGCGAACTGCGGGTTATAGACGCCGCCTTCCCGCCCACCGACACATCAGTCGAGGGGCCGCAGAACAGGCGGACGCGTAGCTCAGCGGGAGAGCACTACGTTGACATCGTAGGGGTCACAGGTTCAATCCCTGTCGCGTCCACCATTCTTCCCTCCCTTTAAAATCAGCCTTCGGTGCAGACCGGCCCGATCCGCCGTGTCGCCAGAATGGTTTCCGCAATGCCGCCCCTGGCCGGGCGGCTTTTTCGTATGCAGATCTACGAGACCTCCTGCACCCCCGGCCCTCCCGACCGACGCAAGGCTGCGCGCCGCAGGTCGACGGCGAGAGCGGGCGGCCATGAAATTTCGTCGTGACGCCAACCACGCGCCCCGCCCGAAGGAGGCCGAGGCCGTGCGGGAGGTCTCTCCGCGCGGCGAGCGCGGCGCTCAACCGGCTCCATAAAAACGCATAGACGATGATTTGTCGTATGCAGGTGTGGATTTGCGAAAATTTATGTCCGATAAGGTTCGCAGAGCCCGGCTAGAGGCTGTTGGAGGACGTGTACAGTGTCGGATCCCCTTTCCTCGCCGGCTGAGAAGCCCTCCATCACCCCTCGCCAGGCGAACTTCGCCCTCGGCGTCTTCCTGCTGGCCTATATCCTGTCCTTCGTCGACCGGCAGATCCTCAGCCTGCTGGTCGATCCCATCAAGCGCGACCTCGGGGTCAGCGACCTTCAGATGGGCCTGCTTCAGGGCTTCGCCTTCGCCCTGCTGTACGCCTTCCTCGGCGTGCCCGTCGGACTGCTGGCGGACCGGACGGTCCGCAAGCGCATCATCGCCTACGGCGTGGTCTTCTGGAGCGCGGCGACCGCCCTTTGCGGCTTCGCCGGCAACTACGCCCTGCTTTTCGCGGCGCGGATGGGGGTCGGGGTGGGCGAGGCGACGCTGTCGCCGTCGGCCCACTCGTTTCTCAGCGACGCCTTCGAGCCCGCCAAGCTGGCGCGGGCCATGGCGATCTACACCATGGGCATCACCCTGGGCGGCGGCATGGCCTATCTGATCGGCGGCACGGTCGTCGCCGCCGTGGCCAACGCCGACACGACGCATCTTCCGCTCATCGGCGCGATGCGGCCATGGCAGATGGCCTTCCTGATCGTGGCGGCGCCCGGCGTCCTCGTGGCGGCGCTGGTCGCCATGGTGAAGGAGCCGGCCCGGCGAAGCCTGGTCGGCGCCGCCGAAACGGCCAGCCGCCCCGGCCTCAAGGCGGTGACCCGCTACGTCGGCGGCCAGTGGCGCGCCTTCGTCCCCATCTACATGACGTCCTCGGTCCTCGGCATCCTCGGCTACAGCCTCGCCAGCTGGTTCCCCACCCTGCTGATCCGCAACCACGACCTCGCCCCGGGAACGGCCGGCCTCTACATGGGCGCCATCTACCTGGCGCTCGGGAGCGCAGGCTCGATCTGCGGAGGGCTCCTGTCGGAACATCTGGCCCGACGCGACCGCCCCGAAGCCAACCTGCTGACCGTGGGCCTCGTTTCAGCCGCCCTGATCGTTCCCGCGATCCTCGCCCCTCTGGCCGGCCCGCTCTGGGCGACGCTGGCCCTGCTCTGCGTCCTGACCTTCCTGGCCAACAGCTTCTTCGGCTCGTCGATCGCCGCCCTGCAGCTGGCGACGCCGAATACGATGCGGGCGACCAATTCCGCGCTCTTCCTGCTGGTCAACAACCTGATCGGCCTGTCTCTGGGCGCGGCCGCCGTCCCCGTGATCAACGCCGTCCTGTTCGCGGGCAGCGAGAACGTGGGCCCCGCCATCGCCCTGATTGCGGCGGCCTGCTGCCCGCTCAGCGCCGCCCTGGCTTTCTGGGGCCTGAAACCCTATCGCCGGCTGATCATGCGCAAGCATCAGCCTTGATCGCTACGCATTCCAAGCATTGATCAAGAATTAACTTGCGCTCCGCGTTTTGGTGCGCGTAGATCGCCCCAACGATCCGCAAACGTCGGACGATTTTGGGGAGTGACTGCGAAATGCGTAATTTCCGTACCAGTCTGCTGTGCACCTGCGCAGCTTTCGTCGCCGCAGGCGCAGCGGCGGCCCAGACCGCGCCGCTGCCGACGGCGCCGGCCCAGGAACAGGAAGCGGCCGCCCAGGTCGACGACATCGTCGTCACCGGTTCGCTCATTCGCCAGTCGAGCAAGCCCTCGCCCACCGACGTGGTCAATCTCGATCAGGTCGACCAGCGCGGCATATCCAACGCCAGCGAACTCGTGAAGCTGCTGCCGGCCAACTCCGGCTCGGAAGCCCAGGTCGACGGCCTGAACCAGCCCCTGACCTCGGGAACCGCCCAGTTCAACCTGCGCAACCTGGGCCTCGGTTCGACCCTGGTGCTCCTGAACGGCCGGCGCCAGACCTTGAGCGCGGCTGCGGCCGGCGACGGCAGCACCTTCGTCGACATCAACTCCCTCGCCCCCCTGATCGCCATGCGCCGGATCGAGGTGGTCAAGGACGGCGGCGCCGCCACCTATGGCTCGGACGCGGTCGCAGGCGTGGTGAACTTCATCACGCGCACCTCGGTGGACCGTCCCGAGATCACCGCCAAATACCTGACGATGGACGGCTCCAACGAGGTCGACATCCAGGGCATCATCGGGCGCAAGGTGGCCGGAGGCGACCTGGTCCTGGCGGCGAGCTACTTCAGCCGCAGCACGCTCGGCACCGACGAACGCAGCTTCTCGCGCGCCTCGACGTTCGGCCGGCCCTCCTGGCATTCGGTGTCCAGCTACGGCCAGCCGGGATCCTACTTCCGTCCGAGCACGAACAGCTTCGCGCCCGACCCGAACTGCACCAACGCCGCCTTCCCGTTCAGCTACAGGAACTCTCCGACCGACTCCTTCTGCCGGCTCGACTTCTCGGAATTCTTCGACCTGACGCCCAAGGAAGACCGCGAACAGGTGTTCGGAACCTGGAACGGCGACATCGCGCCGGGGATTCGGCTGAACCTCGAGGCCGCCTACAGCCACGCCCTGGCCGAAGGCCGCTCGTCGCCGTCCTTCCCGATCCTCGCCGTCTCGCCCGTGGTCCCGCGCACCCACCCCGACAACCCGTTCGGCGAGGACGTCCGTTTCCGCGGCCGCCTGCTCGGCCCGGCCTACGGCGCTTCGGTGGCCGAGTATGAATACGACACCTATCGCGTCGCGGGCGGCCTGGACGGCGCCTTCGGCTTCGGCTGGAGCTGGGCCGTCAACGCCGCCTACAGCCGGCAGGATCACCGCTACGACAAGCCGGACACCATCGCCACCAACCTCCAGAACGCCCTGCGCGGCCTGGGCGGAGCGGGCTGCAATCCCGCCACGGGCACGCCGGGCGTCGGGTCCTGCGTCTATTATAACCCCTTCGCCACCGCCCAGCTGGGGACGGGCACGCAGAACAGCGACGCTCTTATCCAGAGCCTGATCGGCTACACCAATCTCGACGCCAAATCCGACCTGTTCACCATTGATGCGGTGACCAGCGGGGACATCATGGACTGGGTCGGCGGCACGATCGCCGGCGCCCTGGGCGTGCAGTACCGCCGCAGCACCTTCGCCCACGACTGGGGCGATCTGGTCAACGCCGGGGAGCTGATCACCCTGGGCCAGGCGCCGGACTTCTCCGGTTCGCAGGAGACCACCTCGGTCTTCGGCGAGCTCCAGGTGCCGTTCGGCGACGACCTGCAGCTTCAGATGTCGGCCCGTTACGAGAACTACGCCGAGGGCTTCGACAACGTCAGCCCGAAGGCCGCCCTGCTCTATCGCCCCTTCGAGCAGCTGTCGCTGCGGGCGTCCTACGGCAAGGCTTTCCGGGCGCCCTCGGTCTACCAGCAGGTCGCCGTCCAGGCGACCCAGCCGTCGATCAACGACAACGGCGTGTTCAACTTCGTCAACACGCAGACCTTCGGCAGCAAGGACCTGAAGCCCGAGGAGTCGTCGAACTACAACCTGGGCGCCACCTTCCGCCCCATCCAGGGCCTGGAGCTCGGCGTCGACTTCTACGGCTTCAAGTACGACAACCTGATCGTCAAGGAGAACCCCCAGGCGATCGTCAACCAGGCCCGCGCCGACACCCTGGCCGGCCTGACCGGCACCGTGGCCCAGAGGGCCCTGACGCGCGACGTGACCGGCGCCCTGGTGCTGATCAAGACCAACTTCATCAACGCCTCCTCGGTCGAGACCGACGGGGTGGACGTCACCGCCCGCTACAGCTGGGACACGTCCTGGGGCGACTTCTCCGCCAATGCGGCCTGGACCCACGTCAACAGCTACGACATCCAGTTCACCCTGGGCGCGGCGCCGATCAACGGCGCCGGCAGCGTCAACTTCAACAACCTCGGCCGGTCCCTGCCGGTCGATCGCGCCGAAGCCGGCCTGACCTGGAGCAAGGGCCCCCACCAACTGGTCGCCCTCGCCCACTATGTGAGCGGCTATACCAACGACCGCACCGGCATCACCGACGCCAGCATCGACAGCCAGACCACCTTCGACCTTCAGTACAATGTATCGGTCGACGGCCTGGCGGGATCGGGCCCGACCAAGTTCACCCTCGGCGTCATCAACGTGACGGATGAGGACCCTCCCCTGGCCCAGCTCAACCTCGGCTTCGATCCGGTCACTCATGATCCGCGCGGCCGCGTCTTCTACCTGAGCGTCAACCAGAGCTTCTGAGCTTCCTCCCGCGAAACTGCATCGGGGCCGGCAGAGTGATCCGCCGGCCTCATTTTTTGGAGCGGCCGCGTGGCTGACCACGACGATATCCTCCGCCGCCTCGAGCGGCTCGAATCCCTCGACGAGATCCGCCAGCTGGCGGCCAAGTACGCCCTGGCGCTCGATATGCGCGACGCCGACGCCTGGGTCGGCCTGTTTCCGCAGGACGTGAAGGCCGCGGACGGGGCCGTCGGCCGCGAGGCGCTCAGGACCTGGTTCGACCAGACCATGCGCAGCGCCTTCACCGGCACCTCGCACCACATCGGCAACCACATCATCGAGTTTCAGGACGCCGACCACGCCGACGGCCTCGTCTATTCCAAGAACGAGCACGAGGCCGGCGACCAGTGGATCATCATGCAGATGATGTATTTCGACCGATACGAACGGATCGACGGCCGCTGGTTCTTCCGGCGTCGCCTGCCGCTCTACTGGTACGCCGCCGACCTCAACGCGCCGCCCGTCGGCGACAGGAAGATGCGCTGGCCCGGCCAGGCCGCCTATGACGGCGGCTACCACAGCCTGTTTCCCAGCTGGGATCGCTTCTGGGCCCGGACCGGCGCTCCGGACGGACCCGTGGCCGAACCGGCGCCGCTGGACGCCTTCCTGTCGCGGATGCGCGACGGCGCCGCCACGCCTTCGGTGCGCGTGCGATGAGCCGCCTGTTCGAACCCGTCGCCCTGGGCGACCTGCATCTGGCCAACCGCGTCGTCATGGCCCCCATGACCCGCAGCCGGGCGGGAAGCCGCGGCCAGCCCTTGCCGATGACGGCCCGCTACTACGCCCAGCGCGCCGCCGCCGGCCTGATCGTGACGGAAGGCGTCTTTCCCAGCCCCGACGGCCAGGGCTACCCCGCGACGCCGGGCGTCTGCACCGACGAGCAGGTCGCGGCCTGGCGGGAGGTGGCGGACGCCGTGCACGCGGCGGGCGGGCGCATCGTGATGCAGCTGATGCATTGCGGCCGCGCCGCGCTTCGCGAGAACCAGGCGGCGGATGCGGAAGTGATCGCGCCATCGGCGATCGCCTGCCGCACGCCTCTGTACGGCCCGAACGGCGTCCAGCGCCCCTGCTCGGTTCCGAGGGCGTTGCGGACCGAAGAGATCGCCCGGGTCGTGCAGGAATACCGCGACGCCGCCCTCAACGCCGTCGCGGCGGGCATGGACGGCGTCGAGCTTCACGCGGCGAGCGGCTACCTGCCCATGCAGTTCCTCTCGACCAACACCAACCTGCGGGAGGACGCCTACGGCGGCTCGCGCGAGAACCGCTGCCGCTTCGTCTGGGAGGTGATGCAGGCGATGGGCGAGGCCATCGGCCATGGTCGCGTCGGCATCCGCATCAATCCTGGCAGCGACTACAACGACATGGCCGACGAGGCGCCGGCGGCGACCTACGCGACCCTGCTTCAGGGCTTGTCAGGCCGAGGCTTCGCCTATGTCCACCTGATCCATCGCCCGCCGGCGGCCCTGGACACCCTGATGCTGACCCGCGCCTACTGGTCCGGCCCCGTCATCGTGAACGACGAGCTCGACGCCGCGCGGGCGGACGCTTTCATCACCGCCGGAAAGGCCGAGGCCGCCTCGTTCGGACGACCGTTCATCGCCAACCCCGACCTCGTCGCCCGGTTCGCGAGCGGCGCCCCCCTGGCGTCCCCGGACCGTGCGACCCTCTACGGCGGCGGCGAACGGGGCTACACGGACTATTCGGAGTTCGAGGCGCCCTGAGCGCCCGGCCGGGAGGTGATCCGGGCCATCCGCACGTCGTACTTGAGATTGTGGATGGAGACCGAAGCGGCCACGCGCCGCACCCCCGGCAGCGGCTTGATCTTGCTGCGGATGAGTTCGTAGACGTCCTCGATGCTGGTGAAGAGCCCCATGGCCATCAGGTTGTAGCGACCCAGCAGGATCATCACGGAGCCGATCTGCTCGATGTCCGCCAGCTGCTGGGCCAGCGCGCTGACCTTGGCGGGCTCGGCGTGGATGCCCATGAACACTAGGTTGGGCGAACCGGCGAGCCGGAAGTCTGTGACCACGGTGAACTGGAGCAGGCCCGCGTTCTGGAGCTGCTTCAGCCGCGTCCGGATCGTGCCCTCGGTCACACCGAGCGTCGTCGCGATCTGCCGGTTCGACACGCGGGCGTCCATGCCCAGGGTGGCGATGATCCGGCGATCCAGCTCATCAAGCTTGGGCGCGCTCATAGGGGGGCCACGTTGAACTCGAACTTGACGATGTCGGCCGCGATTCCCGGCTCGATCTGGCTGACCCCCGGGATCGGCGCGACGTGCTCGACCAAGAAGAGGGAGATCTCCTCGAAACGGCTCAGGGTCACCAGCATCTCCAGATCATTGACCCCGTTCATGACGTTGATGCTGAACACCTCGGGCAGCTTGGCCAGATCCATGCCCACGTCCCGGGCGTCGCGGCCGTAGACCTTGATCCCCACGGCGATGACGATGTTGAGGTCGTGCGCGGCGAAATCGGTCACCGCCACCACGCGAAGGGCCTTGTTCTCCTCGAGGCGCTTCAGCCGCACCGAGATCGTCGCCGGCGTGACCGAGAGCCGCTCGGCGATCTCCTGATTGGTCGCGCGTCCGTTCTCGCGCAGAATCTCCACGATCCCGCTGTCGATGGCGTCGAGCTCCGCGACCGCGATAGGCTTGCCGGCTCTCAACCGCATTCACATCCCCGACATCGACAAAATTCAATGATTCCATCGATTGGACCACAGAATGCTACGCAAGCCAACAGAACACCCATCGGAACGACGAGTCAGCCGAGGATCGCGCTCGCCGCCTCCCCCGCCGCCCGAGCGCGCTGGACAGGGTCGCGGCCCGCCCGCATGGCCGCCGCATCGGGGATCTCGACGCTCGCCGGCACGAGAGGCAGACTCTCCAGAAGCTCGCGCAGGGCGAAGTCGCCGCGTCCGGGCAGGCGGCGCTGCAGCGACGCTTCCGCGCGACGCCCTTCCACCGGCAGGTCGAGCGGGCCGTCGCAGATCTGCAGATAGACGATGTCGTCGCGGTAAGGCGTCACGGCTCGGGGATCGTCGCCGGAGCGATAGAGGTGCAGGACGTCGAGGTTGACGCCGACATTGCCGGGCGAACCCAGGCTGCGCACGAGCGCGGCGGCTTGGGCCAACGTCCTGACCGTCGAAGCCGGGACCATTTCGATCGCGACGCCGAGGCCGTGACAGCCGGCGCGCTCGCAGAAACGGGCCGTCTCGTCCTGGATCCGGCCGGAATCCCTGGCGAAGACCAGCAGATTGACGAAGCGCGCCCCGAGTTCGGCCGCGCAGGCCAGATCGGCCTCGAAATCCCCCGGACGGGTCCGATCGGAAATCGTGAACGGATAGGCCACGTCGACAGAGAGACCCAGCCGGTCCAGAGCCGCGCGCGTCGCCGCCCGCGCGCCCCCGTCCCTGGTCAGGTCGAAGCTCGGCCCGCCCAGGCCGTCGATCGAACGCACGAAGGTGCAGAGGCGACGGAAGCCGGCGCGCGCGGCCGTCTCGGCAAGGACCAGCGGCGTCGCCTCGATCACCGTAAGATGGTCCAGAGCGAAGGCTTCAAAGGACGCCTGAGAAGTTCTTTCGCTACGCATTATGATGACCTTTGACCGACACGCTGCAACGATGCATAGCATTAACCCGTCAGTTTCGACGAGAGACGAAGGTAAGCGCGCCATGTTGAAATCAGGCCTGCCGGCTCCGGGATCCGTAGCGATCGTCACGGGAGGCACCAAAGGCATCGGACGCGCCACGGCGACCGCCCTGCTCGCCGCCGGATGCCGGGTCTTCGTGTTCGGCCGCACCGCCCCCGAAACGCCCGTCGCGTTCGAAGGGCGCGAAGCCGGGTTCATCGCCTGCGACGTCCGGGACCCGGACCAGGTCGCGCGCGCCGTGGCCGAAGTCGGGGCGACGTGCGGGCGGATCGACATCCTGGTCAACAACGCCGGCGGAGCGCCCGCGGCCGACGCGGCCACCGCCTCGCCCCGCTTCTCCCAGGCGATCATCGGCCTCAACCTGCTCGGGCCGATCTATCTGTCCCAGGCCGTTCACCCCTGGATGGCCGAGGGAGGCTCGATCGTGAACATCGCCAGCGTCGCAGCCCTGCGGCCGTCGCCCGGCACGGCCGCCTATGGCGCAGCCAAGGCCGGCCTGATCAGCCTGACGCAGAGCCTCGCCCAGGAATGGGGGCCGCGGATCCGCGTGAACGCGATCGTCGTCGGCCTTGTCGCCACCGAGGCCGCCGACGCCACCTACGGCGGAGCCGAAGGGCGGGCCGAGATCGCGGCCAGCCTGCCCCTGGGCCGCATGGCCACGGGCGAGGACATCGCCAGCGCCGTGCTGTTCCTCACCTCACCCCAGGCCGCCTACATCAGCGGAGCCCGGCTCAATGTCGACGGCGGCGGCGAGCGGCCCCTCTTCCTCGAGATCGTGGAAAGACAGGCTGCAGCCAAGCCCGCGTAGCTTCAAGTCCTACGAAAAACGCAAATAACGGCTAAACAGCCATTATATGATTGATACGCGCACTCCGTTCAGCTAGCTATTAAGGAGAAGGCCCGAACGGGTCGACGAGGCGCCGTCAGGGCGCCGCGGTCGCGATGTCGCGCCGCGCCTACGGGAGGCACAGAAGAAACATGGACAAGCGAGAGACCATCGAAGCCGCCCTCGCCAGGCTGTCTGACGGCATGACCATCGGCATCGGCGGCTGGGCGACGCGCCGCAAACCGATGGCCCTGGTCCGCGCGATCGCCCAGTCGAACCTCAAGGACCTGACCGTCGTCTCCTTCGGCGGCCCGGACGTCGGCCTGCTGGCGGCGGCAGGCAAGCTGCGCAAGCTCGTCTTCGCCTTCGTCTCGCTCGACCAGTATCCGCTCGACCCGCATTTCCGGGCGGCGCGCGAAGCCGGCCTGCCCGTGTTCGAGCTCGACGAGGGGCTTCTCCACTGGGGGCTGCGCGCCGCCGCCATGAAGCTGCCCTTCCTGCCGTCCCGGGTCGGCGCGGGCACGGACCTGCTCCGCCAGGACGGGTTCGGAACCGTGAAGAGCCCCTTCGCGGACGGCGAGACCCTGGTGGCCATGCCGGCGATCAAGCTGGACGCGGCCCTGCTGCACGTCCACCGCGCCGACGCCAGGGGCAATACCGTCACCCTCAGCGCCGACCCCTTCTTCGACGAGCTGATGGCGAGAGCGGCCGACACGGTGATCGTCTCGAGCGAGCGGATCGTGGACACCGCCGCCCTCGACATCGCCGCCCAGGGGCCGCGCAACCTGTTCGAGCGCGCGCTCGTGACCTCCGTGGTCGAGGCCCCGTTCGGGGCGCATCCGACCAGCGCCTCGCCCGACTATCCGCTCGATCTGGAGCACCTCAAGACCTACATCGAAGCGGCGGGATCGCCGGAGGCCTGGACCGGCTATCGGTCCGGCTATGTCGATCTCGACCCCGCCGCCTATCTCGCCGCCGTAGGCGGAGCCGCTCGCGTGTCGGCCCTGCCGGCCGTCGTCTACTGACCGGAGGCGGATATGTCGCAATCCCATCCCCCCTACTCCCTGGCCGAACTGCTCATCGTCGCCTGCGCCGAAGCCTGGCGCGACGCCGGAGAGGTGCAGGCCACAGGCATCGGCCCGATCCCGCGTCTCGCCGCCAGCCTGGCCAAGACCACCTTCAATCCGGCCATGCAGATGACCGACGGAGAGGCCTGGTACGTCACGGATCCGGTTCCGCCAGGACCGCGGCAGAGCCAGCCCGAGTTCGAGAGCTGGTGCCCCTATGACCGGGTGTTCCACATCCTGTGGAGCGGACGCCGGCACGCCATGCTGTCGCCGGTCCAGATGGATCGTTTCGGCCAGACCAACATCAGCGTCATCGGCGACCACGCCCGCCCGAAGACGGCGATGCTGGGCGTGCGCGGCTTCCCCGGCAACACCATCTGCCATCCCAACAGCTTCTTCATACCCCAGCACTCGAAGCGCAGCTTCGTGGCGGGCGAAGTCGATTACGTCTGCGGCGCCGGCTATAATCCGGATCGCTACCTGAACGGCCGGCCGTCGCCGGGCCTGGATTTGCGGCTGATCGTCACCAATCTGGCGGTGATGGACTTCGCCGGCCCCGACCACGCCATCCAGGTGCGGTCGCTGCATCCGGGGGTGAGCTTCGACGAGGTTCAGGACAATACGGGCTTCACGCTCAAGCGGCCCGACGTCATCCCCGAGACCCGGGCGCCGACGGCGGAGGAACTGGCGCTGATCGCCCGCCTCGACCCGAACGGCGTGCGCCGCAAGGTGCTCAAGGGCGACCCGGTCGGCGACCGGCGTCTGGCGGAAGTCGGCTGATGGACGATCTGGTGCAGCCCAGGGACGCAGACGCCGTCTACGAGACGGATGCGCCCGTCCTCTACGCCGTCGAGGGCCCGGTCGCCTGGATCAGGCTGAACCGGCCGGCCTTCAACAACGCCCAGAACGGGCAGATGACCTACGCCCTGGACGACGCCTTCCGCCGCGCCGTGGACGACGATGCGGTCCGCTGCATCGTCCTGGGCGGCGAGGGCAAGCATTTCTCGGCGGGTCACGACATCGGCACGCCCGGCCGCGACCTGCACACCGATTTCGACCGGCGGCTGATGTTGGGCCGCCACGTCAACAAGCCCGCCGCCGAGCTCCTCTACACGCGCGAGCAGGAACAATACCTTGGCATGTGCCGGCGCTGGCGCGACATCCCCAAGCCGACCGTCGCCATGGTTCAGGGGGCCTGCGTCGCCGGAGGGCTGATGCTGGCCTGGGTTTGCGACATCATCATCGCCTCCGAGGACGCCTTCTTCCAGGACCCGGTCGGCCGGATGGGCATTCCCGGCGTGGAGTATTTCGCCCACGGCTTCGAGCTGCCGCCGCGCATCGCCAAGGAATTCATCCTGCTGGGCGAACGTATGTCCGCCCGCCGGGCCTATGATTTCGGCATGGTCAACCGCCTGGCGCCGCGCGAACGGCTGGAAGACGAGGTTCGCGCCGTGGCGACCGAGCTCGCCTCGCGGCCCCGGCTCGGCGCCTGGCTGACCAAACAGGCGCTCAATCACGTCGAGGACCTGCGCGGCAAGCGCACCGCCATGGACGCTGTCTTCCATATGCATCACTTCGCCCACGCCCAGAACGATCTGACCTCCTCGAACAGCCTGGGCGGGCTGGACGCCAGATCCATGGCGGCGGCCAACAAGGCCCAGGCCGCCTCCACGCCGAAGGACCCGGCCTGATGGCGGATCCCCTGCGCACGGTCCTGGTCGAGCGGCTGGGCTGCCGCTACCCCGTCATCCAGACGGCGATGGGCTGGATCGCCGAGCCTTCGCTGGTCATCGCCTCCTGCGAGGCGGGGGCCTTCGGCTTCCTCGGCGCCGCCGTGATGACCCCGGAGGAGGCCCGGACGAAGCTTCTGGCCGTGCGACGCGGCACGGACAGGCCGTTCGGCGTGAACTTCCATATGTTCCAGCCGGGCGCCGACCAGATCGTCGACCTGGTGATCGCCAACCGCGATCAGGTTCGCGCCGTCAGCTTCGGCCGCGGGCCGGACAAGGCCATGATCGCGCGCTTCCGCGAGGCCGGCATCCTCTGCATCCCCACCGTCGGCGCGGTCAAGCACGCGCAAAAGATGGTCGAGCTCGGCGTGGACATGATCAATGTCCAGGGGGGCGAGGGCGGCGGCCATACCGGATCGGTGGCCACGACCGTCCTCCTGCCCCAGGTGCTCGACGCCGTGAAGGTTCCGGTGGTGGCGTCGGGCGGTTTCGCCGACGGCCGCGGCCTGGCCGCCGCCCTCGCCTACGGCGCCGTGGGCATCGCCATGGGCACGCGCTTTCTCATGACCCGCGAGAGCCCGGTGCCCGGCGCCTCGAAGGACCGCTACCTCAAGGCGGCGACCGACGACATCATCCTGACCACCCGGCTGGACGGCATCCCCCAGCGGATGATCCGCACGCCCCTGCTGGACCGGATCGAACGCTCCGGCGCGATGGGAATGTGGCTCCGCGCCCTCGAGAGCGGCCTGGCCATGAAGCGCCAGACCGGCGCGAGCTGGCCCGAACTCATCCGCGCCGCCCAGGGTATGCGCGCCCACGGCGGCCTGACCTTCGCCCAGGCCATGATGGCGGCCTCGGCGCCGATGATGATCCAGAGGGCCGTCGTGGACGGCGACCCCGACCGCGGCGTGATGGCCACCGGCGTGGTCGGCGGGCGGATCACCGACCTGCCGACCTGCGCCGAACTCGTTGACCGCATCATGGACGAGGCCCGTCAGCGCCTCGCCGCCCTGTGCGCGACAGCGTCCGACCTGCCCGCCGCCTTGAGCTGAGAGCACCGACCATGCCGATCCTCGTCGAAATCCGAGACCGCGTCGCCGAGATCATTCTCGACCATCCGCCCGTCAACGCCCTCGACTCGGACGGCTGGATGGCCCTGCCCGAGCATATCGCGGCGGCCGGCGCCGATCCCGAAGTCCGATGCGTGCTCATCCGCGCGACCGGTCGCGGCTTCTGCGGCGGCGTGGACATCAAGGAGATGCAGGCCCACCCGGAGCGGATCACCCGCCTCAACCAGGGCAACTACCTGACGCTGAAGGCCATCGTCGAGTGCCCGGTCCCGGTCGTCTCGGCCATTCACGGCTTCGCCATCGGCGGGGGCGTGAACATCGCCGGAGCCTCGGACGTCGTCATCGCCGCCGAGGGCGCCTTCCTCTCCCTGCCGGAGATCGACCGCGGCGCCATGGGCGGCGCCTCCTTCCTGTCACGCATGGCGCCGCCGCAGAGGGTGCGGTCGGCCTTCTTCACCGGCGGAAAGATCACCGTCGAGGAGCTGCTGGGCTACGGCTCGGTTCACGCGGTCGTGCCCCCCGAGCGGCTTCTCGAAGCGGCTCGGGAATTCTGCGCGGTCATCGCCGCCAAGAGCCGCAAGGCCCTGGTGATCGCCAAGGAGGCCCTGAACGGCCTGGAGGCCCGCGACGCGCTGAAGGGGTATCGCTGGGAGCAGGGCTTCACACTCGAAATGTATATGCACGAGGACAGCCAGACGGCTCGCGACGCCTTCGTCGTCGACAAGGGCCAGGCGGCGAAATTCTGATGGACCTTTCCTACTCCGCCGAACAATCGGCCTTTCGCGCCGAGGTCCGGGCCTGGCTCGCGGACCATGTCCCGGCCGCCCCGCTCGAGCATTTCGACGCCACCCGCGAGGGGTTCGAGGCGCACCGGGCCTGGGAGCGCACGCTGAACGCGGGGCGCTGGGGGATGGTGACCTGGCCCGAGGACCATGGCGGGCGCGGCCTCGACCTGATCCAGTGGCTCGTCTTCGAGGAGGAATACTACCGCTCCGGGGCGCCGGGGCGCGTCAACCAGAACGGCATCTTCCTGCTGGGTCCGACCCTGATGGAATTCGGCACGCCCGAGCAGAAGGCCCGTTTCCTGCCGCCCATGGCGGCGGGCGACGAAATCTGGGCCCAGGCCTGGTCCGAGCCCCAGGCCGGGAGCGACCTCGCCGGGGTGCGGGCGACGGCGGTGCGTGACGGCGACGACTACCTGCTCAGCGGCCACAAGATCTGGTCGTCGCGGGCGGTGTTCGCCGACTGGGCCTTCGGCCTGTTTCGGACGCCGGGAAGCGAGCGCCACAAGGGTCTGTCCCTGATCCTCTTCCCGCTTTCGGCCGAGGGCGTCACGGTCAATCCGATCGCCAAGATCAACGGCCATGTCGGCTTCGCCGAAATCTTCCTCGAGAACGTCCGCGTCCCCGCCTTCAACCGCCTGGGCGACGAGGGTCAGGGGTGGTCGGTGTGCATGGCGACGGCCGGGTTCGAGCGCGGCCTGATGCTGCGCAGCCCGGCTCGCTACCAGGAGGCCGCCCGCCGTCTGGCCGCCCTCTACGAGGCCCAGGGCGACAAGGCCGACACAGGACTGCGGGCGCGGGTCGCGCGCGCCTGGATGGACGCCGAGGCCTATGCCCTGTCCATCTATTCCACCGCCAGCCGCCTGATCGCCGGCGGGAGCATCGGACCGGAGTCCTCGACCAACAAGATCTTCTGGTCGGAGATGGACATCCGGCTGCACCAGACCGCGCTCGACATCCTGGGCCCGCGGGCCGAGCTGCTGCCGGAGGCGCCGGACGCGGGCGACGTCGGCGACTGGCTCGACGACTACATCTTCGCGCTCGCCGGACCGATCTACGCCGGCTCCAATGAAATCCAGCGCAACATCATCGCCGAGCGGATGCTCGGTCTGCCCCGCTGAGGTCGCCCGATGAATTTCACCTTCAGCGAAGAACAGTTGATGATGGCGGACGTCGCCCGTCAGCTGCTGACCGACACCTGCCCTCCGGCCGCCCTGCGCGAGCAGATGGCCGGCGACGCGGCGCTCGACGCCGGGCGCTGGGCGGCGATCGCCGAGACCGGCCTCACCGGCGTCCTGGCGCCCGAGACGGCCGGCGGCCTGGGCCTGGCCGAACCTGACTTC
>NZ_JBOHLI010000032.1:0-35335 GCF_050729455.1 Brevundimonas sp. | reverse complement strand
GATGCGGCCCGAGCCGAAGCCGACGCCGCGCGCGCCGAGGCCCACGGCGGTCCCGGCTCCACCGCCCATGTCAGCGCGCCGGGCGTGCGTGTCGACGCCCAGGACGACAAGGCCTCGGTTCGCCTGCCCGGGATGCGGATCGACGCCGACGGCGACCGCGCCAACATCAAGATCGGCGGAATCACCATTCGCGCCGACGACAGCTCGAGTCAGGTCAAGGTCCGATCCGACGACGAGGCCGTCAGCATCGACGCCCACGACGGCGCCGCCCGCATCCGCACCAGCGCGCCGGGTCAATCGGTTCGCGCCACCTTCCTGATGACCACCAACGGCGCCGACGCCGAAACGGGCTGGCGCATGGTCGGCTATGAGGCGCGCGGCCCCGCCGGCGGCCCGATCGTGGTCGCCACCGTTCGCACCAAGGACCGTAACGAAAACCGCATCATGGACGCCGCCAAGGCTCTGGTGACGCTGAACGTCGGGGATTAACCCCCACGAATCGCAACGCTTGCCCTTGATCGGGCGTTCGGGATGCGTCACCTCACCTGCCCCATGCGCAGGATGCCGAACTTGCCCGAAGACTACGAAGACCTGGCGCCCAAGCCCAAGCCGAGAACGCCCAAGCCCCCGCGCGCCTGGCAGCGGATGCTGTCGGGCCGCCGCCTGGACCTGCTCGACCCCTCGCCGTTCGACATCGAGATCGAGGACATCGCCCACGGCCTGGCCCGTGTCGCGCGCTGGAACGGCCAGACCATCGGCGAGCACGCCTTCTCGGTGGCCCAGCACTCGCTGGTGGTCGAGGAAATCGCGGCCCACATCAAGCCGGGGCTGGAGCCGAAATGGCGTCTGGCCGCCCTGCTGCACGACGCCTCGGAATACGTCATCGGCGACATGATCTCGCCGTTCAAGTCGGCGCTGGGCGCCGGCTACAAGGACTTCGAGGCTCGTCTGGAGGCCGCCATCCACGTCCGCTTCCAACTGCCGCCCAAGACGCCGCAGACGATCAAGACCCTGATCAAGAAGGCCGACCGCGCCTGCGCCTTCTATGAGGCGACGCAGCTGGCCGGGTTCAACCGGCGCGAGTCGCTGCAGATCTTCGGCGCCCCGCCCCCCGGCTACGAGCTGATCATCGACCCCCTGCCCGCCTCGGTGGCGCAGCAACGCTATCTGGACCGCTACCGCGTTCTGGCCGAAGCTGTCGGTATCCTGCCCGGCGCCGACGCCTGGCACACGGAATAAGGGGCGGCATGACGCAAGGGGGGGAACAGGGCGTGCGGATCGGCCTGTCGGCCGTGGTCATCGCCCTGCGCGCGGGTCAGGCCGTGGTTCTGACCACCCACGCCGCCGATGGCGCTCCGGCCCTGCCTTTCGGCCCGTTCGACCCGGCGCGCGACCGCACCTTCGAGCTGGCCCTGCGCGCCTTCGTCACCGAACAAACGGGCTTCCCCCTCGGCTTCGTCGAACAGCTCTACACCTTCGGCGACGCGGGCCGCGCCTCGCCCCGCGCCACGCCCGGCCCCGAGCGCGCGCGCGAGGTCTCGGTCGGCTATCTGGCCCTGACCGCCGACGCGCCCGAGGCCCCCGGCCTGGACGCCGCCTGGACGCCCGTCTTCGACATCTTCCCGTGGGAGGACTGGCGCGAGGGCCGCCCGCCCGTCCTCAACGCGCTGGAGACCGCCCTGCGCGCCTGGGCCGACGGCGACGCACGCCGCCTGGGCCGCGCCGAGACCCTGTTCGCCCTGACCCTTGATCGCCGCTGGAACGAGGAGCGGGTGCTGGAACGCTACGAGCTGCTCTACGAGGCCGGCCTGGTCGCCGAGTCCGCCCGCGACCATGACCGTGCGGCGCCGCCGAGCCAGCCCGACCTGCCGATGGCCTCGGACCACCGCCGCATCGTCGCCACGGCTCTCGGCCGCCTGCGCTCCAAGCTGAAGTACCGCCCGGTCCTGTTCGACCTGACGCCCGAGACCTTCACCCTGTCCGCCTTGCAGGCCGCCGCCGAGGCCGTGGCGGGCCTTTCCCTGCACAAGCAGAACTTCCGTCGCGGCGTCGAACGCGCTGGTCTGGTGCAGGCCACAGGGGTGTTTTCCAGCGACACTGGGGGGCGTCCGGCCGAGCTGTTCCGCTTCATCGGCGCCGATCCTCTGGGCGGTCCCGCGCCCGGCCTGACCCTGCCCGGACAGCGCTGAAACTTTTGTCGATTTTCTTCACTGGAATCGCTTGCGGCCAGCGCCGCCTTTGACTAGAGAACCCCCTCGCTCGACCAAGCGAATATCGGCCCCGCGGAGAGGTGGCAGAGTGGTCGAATGTACCGCACTCGAAATGCGGCGTAGGTGGAAGCCTACCGTGGGTTCGAATCCCACCCTCTCCGCCACCGGCCGTCAGTCAGAGACTGACGGCGAGCAAGTTCCCTGAACCTCAACCGATCCTGCCGCGACCTGCGCGCGAGCCTTGGCGCGTCCCCGTCGGGAACACCCCGGATGCGCCAGCCGTTATGGGACCGCAAACGTCAGACTACGTGTCGAGTGTCAGGAGGACGCCATGGCCTATAGTGGAATGAACGTCGCGAAATTTGAGACCAGATCTCACGACAGCCCTGATGAGGTCCGGACGCCGGACAAGTCCCGCATCGAGATCGCCCGGCTTACCGGCGCCACGCTCGGGCGGTTCAATTTCGAACCCGGCTGGAAATGGTCCGAGTGCATCAAGCCCGTCGTCAAGACAGACAGTTGCCAGGTGGCGCATGTCGGTCATGTCGTGTCCGGCGCCCTGACGTCAGAATGAACGACGGAACCCAGAAGACGCTTACACCCGGCACCTCCTACACGATCCCGCCCGGCCATGACGCCTGGGTCGAGGGCGACGAGCGTTTCGTGGCGATCGAGGTGATGAACGCCGAGCAATACGCCAAGCCGTCCTAGAGACGGCGCGGTCGCGAGAGTCTGCACGTCAAGGATGATCACGGCCCCGCCGATCGCTCGAAATTCTGATCACTACGAACACAAAATCAACCACTTGCAGCACGGCCATAAAGGGCTTGTTGCGTAATCGATAATCATGCCCACTGCCCCTGAAGCGTTCGCTGCTGCGGGCGATGATGGTGAGCATGGTTGATGGTCGCGCCCTTTCCTACCGATCAGGTCTTCATCGGCGGCCAGTGGCGCGCGCCGGCCGGCGGCGGTGTCCTGCCCATAGAGAACCCTTCGACCGGCGAGGTCATGGGTGCGCTGGCGGCGGGCGGGGCCGAGGACGTTGACGCGGCGGTGCGTGCGGCGCGGGCAGCGCTGGATGGTCCCTGGGGGCGGATGACGGCGGCCGAGCGCGGGCGGGTGCTGGCGCGCATGGGGCGCGAGGTCGTGGCTCGCATCGACCTGCTGGCGCAGCAGGAGGCGCTGGACGTCGGCAAGCCGCTGAAGCAGGCGCGGGCCGACGTGATCGCCCTGGCCCGCTATCTGGAGTTCTACGCCGGGGCGGCGGACAAGCTGCACGGCGAGACCATCCCCTTTCTCGACGGCTACACCGTCTACACCCTGCGCGAGCCGCACGGGGTGACGGGCCACATCATCCCCTGGAACTATCCGATGCAGATCATCGGGCGGTCCGTGGTCGCGGCCCTGGCGGTCGGCAATGCGGCGGTGCTTAAGCCCGCCGAGCAGGCCTCGCTGACGGCCCTGGCCTTCGCCCATATCGCAGCGGATTGCGGCTTGCCCGCAGGCGCCCTGAACGTCGTGACCGGCACGGGCGCCGAAGCGGGGGCGGCGTTGGCGGCGCATCCGGGGATCAACCACCTGTCCTTCACCGGCTCGACGGGGGTGGGCGTGGCCATCCAGCAGGCGGCGGCGGTCAACGCCGTGCCCGTGACGCTGGAGTTGGGCGGCAAGTCGCCTCAGCTGGTCTTCGACGACGCCGACCTGGACAGGGCTCTGCCCTTCCTGGTCAACGCCGGGGTCCAGAACGCGGGCCAGACCTGTTCGGCGGGGTCGCGGGTGCTGGTCCAGAGCGGCGTCTATGACGAAGTCGTCAGGCGAATGTCGGACCGCTATCGCGCGCTGCAGGTCGGCGCCGCCGTCGACGACCGCGACGTGGGCCCGCTGATCTCGGCCAAGCAGAAGGCGATGGTCGACCGCTACCTGAACCTTGGCGCGCAGGCCGGCCTGATCGTGGCCCAAGGCGAGATCGTCGCCGACGCTCCCGCAGGCGGCCACTATGTGCGCCCGACCCTGTTCGCGGGCGTGGCCCCGGATCATGCCCTGGCGCAGCAGGAAATCTTCGGCCCCGCCGTCGTCGTCATCCCGTTCGAGACGGAGGACCAGGCCGTCGCCATCGCCAACGGCACCGACTACGGCCTGGTCGCCGGGGTCTGGACCGCCGACGGCGGGCGGCAGATGCGGCTGGCGAAGCGGCTGCGGGCCGGACAGGTCTTCATCAACAACTACGGCGCGGCGGGCGGGGTGGAACTGCCCTTCGGCGGCGTCGGCAAGTCGGGCCACGGTCGCGAGAAGGGGTTCGAGGCGCTCTACGCCTTCACCACCCTGAAAACCGTCGCGGCCCATCACGGATAGCAGGGAGTAGGCGTCTTGGGGGAGAACAGATCGAAGCGACTGGAGGGCAAGCGAGCGATCGTCACGGGCGGAGCCTCCGGCTTCGGCGCCGGAATCGCGCGCCGCTTCGCCGAGGAAGGCGCCCGCGTCATCGTCGCCGACCTGAACTTTGATGCCGCCCGCGCCCTGGCCGCTGAACTGGGCGACGCCGATCTGGGCGTTAAGGTCGACGTGTCCAGCGCCGCAGACGTCGCCGCTCTGGCCGAAACCGCCAACCGCCTGCTCGGCGGGGTCGACATCCTGGTCAACAACGCCGGCGTCGGCCACACGCCCCAGCCGCTGGACGAACTGCCGGACGAAGCCTTCGACCGCATCGCCAATGTCAACATGCGCTCCATCTATCTGATGTCGAAGGCCTTCGTGCCGGGGATGAAGGCGCAAGGGTCGGGTGCCATCCTGAACATCGCCTCGACCGGCGGGGTCAGCCCCCGACCGAACCTGACCTGGTACAACGCCTCGAAGGGCTGGGTCATCACGGCGACGCGCGCCATGGCGGTCGAGCTGGCCCCCTTCCAGGTGCGGGTGAACGCGTTGAACCCGGTGGCGGGCGATACGCCCCTGCTGAAGACCTTCATGGGCGAGGACACCCCCGCGGTCCGGGCCAAGTTCCTGGCCTCCATCCCCATCGGCCGCTTCTCGACGCCCGAGGACATGGGCGCCGCCGCCGCCTTCCTCTGTTCCGACGACGCCTCGATGATCACCGGCGTTGCCATGGAGGTCGACGGTGGCCGCTGCATCTGACCGCCCCTTCAAGCTTCTGGTCCTGCCCGGCGACGGCATCGGACCGGAGATCATCCGCGAGACCCTGCGCGTCGTCGACTGGTTTGGCCGGAACGCCGGCCTGCGAATTGATCTGAGCGAGGGACTGGCGGGCGGCGCCAGCATCGACGCTGTGGGCACGCCGATCGCCGAGGATTTGGTGCAGCGAGCGCTGGCCTCAGACGCCGTCCTGTTCGGCGCGGTCGGCGGACCGAAGTGGGACCACATGCCCCGCGCCCAGCGCCCCGAGATGGGCATACTGCGGCTGCGTCAGGCGCTGGACCTCTACGCCAACCTGCGGCCCGCCGTCTGTTTCGACGAACTGCTGGACGCCTCGGCGTTGAAGCCCGAACTGATCCGCGGCCTCGACATCCTGATCGTGCGCGAGGCCACGGCGGGGGTCTATTTCAGCCTGCCGCGCGCCAACGAGGTCGACGCGAACGGCCAGCGCCGCGCCTACGACACCCAGGCCTATACCGAGGCTGAAATCGCCCGCGTCTGCCGCGTCGCCTTCGAACTGGCCCGCACGCGTCAGCGCCGCCTCTGCTCGGTGGACAAGGCCAATGTCATGGAGACCGGTGCCCTATGGCGGACAGTGGCGAGCGAGGTCGCCGCCGACTATCCCGACGTGGAGCTGTCGCATATGTACGCCGACAACTGCGCCATGCAGCTGGTGCGGCGCCCGGACCAGTTCGACGTCATCGTCACCGACAACCTGTTCGGCGACATCCTGTCGGACGCGGCGGCGGCCCTGACCGGATCGCTGGGCCTGCTGCCCTCCGCCTCCCTCTCGGGCCTCGGTCAAGGGGGACGCAGCCGGGGCCTGTATGAGCCGATCCACGGCTCGGCGCCCGATATCGCGGGGCAAGGCGTGGCCAACCCCATCGCCGCCATTCTGTCCTTCGCTCTGTGCCTGCGCTGGTCCTTCGACCGCGCCGACCTGGCCAATGGGCTGGAGCGCGCCGTGCGGCGAGTGGTGTCCAGCGGCGTCCGCACCCCGGACATCGCCGAAGCCGGCGTCGCCCCCGTCACCACCCTTCAGATGACCGACGCGGTTCTGGCCGCGCTGGACGCCCAGTTCGCGTGAGGATCGACCGATGAGCGCCCCCACCCTGCAGACCGTCATGGACCTGATCGACGGGCGCACCGACGAACTGGTCGCCCTGACCCAGGACCTGATCCGCTTTCCCACCGTCAACCCGCCGGGCGAGGCCTACCGCCCCTGCGCCGAATACGTGGGCGAGCGGCTGAAGAAGCGCGGCTTCACCGTCGAATATGTGCGCGGCGAAGGCTCGCCGGGCGACAGCGACGCCTATCCCCGCACCAACGTCATCGCCCGCTGGCAGGGCTCCGAGCCCGGCCCCTGCGTCCACTTCAACAGCCATATCGACGTGGTCGAGGTCGGCGCCGGCTGGACCGTCGATCCGTTCGGCGGCGAGGTGAAGGACGGCCGCGTCTATGGCCGGGGGGCCTGCGACATGAAGGGCGGGCTGGCCGCCTCCATCATCGCGGTCGAGGCCCTGATCGATTCGGGCCTGCCCCTGCCCGGCGCGCTGGAGATCTCCGGCACGGTGGACGAGGAATCGGGCGGCTATGGCGGCGTGGCCTATCTGGCCGAGCGCGGCTGGTTCTCGGAGCCGCGCGTCAACCACGTCATCATCCCCGAACCGCTGAACGTGGACCGGGTCTGCATCGGCCACCGCGGCGTCTGGTGGGCTGAGATCGAGACCAAGGGACGAATCGCCCACGGCTCCATGCCCTTCCTCGGCGATTCCGCCATACGTCACATGAATGCGGTGATGCAGGAATTCGAGGACAAGCTCTATCCGGCCATGGCGGGTCGCCATTCGGATATGCCGGTGGTGCCCGAGGGCGCACGCCAGTCGACCCTGAACATCAACTCGATCCACGGCGGTCAGGCCGAGGGCTTCGACGGCCTGCCCGCGCCCTGCGTGGCCGATTCCAGCCGCATGATCATCGACCGTCGCTTCCTGATCGAAGAGACGCTGGACGACGTGAAGGGCGAGGTGAAGGCCATCCTCGACGGCCTGGCCGCCCAGCGCCACGGCTTCCGCTATGAACTGCGCGACCTGTTCGAGGTGGCGCCCAGCATGGCCGACCGCGAGGGTCCGGTGGCCAGCACCACCGCCGCCGCCATCGAGACGGTGCTGGGCAGGAAGGCCCAGTTCGTCTGCTCGCCCGGCACCTATGACCAGAAGCACGTGGACCGCATCGGCAAGCTGAAGGACTGCATCGCCTACGGCCCCGGCGTGCTGGATCTGGCGCACCAGCCCGACGAATGGGTGGGGATCGAGGACATGAGCAACTCGGCCAAGGTCATGGCCCGCGCGGCCTACGACCTGCTGACCCGCAAGCGAGGATGAGCGACATGGCGCGTGGCGACGGAGACGACGGCGACAACATCATCGGCCCGCGTCTGCGGGCGCTGCGGGACCGGCTGGGCCTTTCGCAACGCGCGCTGGCGCGAAAAGCCGGGGTGCCGTCCAGCACGGTCAGCCTAGTGGAAAGCGGCCGCACCAGCCCCTCGGTCGGCTCGCTGAAACGGCTGCTGGACGCGGCGGGCGTGTCGCTGGGCGAGTTCTTCAGTTCCGAGTTCGAGACCCCGACCAAGCACTTCTACCGCCACGACGAACTGACCGACATCTCGCGCGGCGAGGTCTCCTATCGCCAGCTCGGCTCGGGTCAGGACAGCAGCCTTCAGATCCTGCATGAGACCTATCAGCCCGGCTCGGACAGCGGTCGCGTCATGCTGTCCCATGAGGGCGAGGAGGGCGGTCTGGTCATTTCCGGCCGACTGGAAGTCACCGTCGACGGCCAATCGCGAGTGCTCAAAGCCGGCGACGGCTACCTGTTCCCCAGCACCCTGCCGCACCGATTCCGCAACGTCGGCGACGTGCCCTGCATTGTTATTAGCGCCTGCACACCACCGACCTTTTGACGCCCGTGTTGCGATTGATCGGAATACTGAGCGAGAAAAATAAAATTCCCCAAATTGTCAGACAATTGGCCAACTGAAGAAACAGTCTTGCCGACCGCATCGTTTCGCCAGCTACTTCATGCGTGACAATCGGGTGACACCGGGAGGCGCTGAGGGAAAGGCCAAGCTTGCTGCATTGCACAACGACCCAAGGCTGAGGATACATAAAGGGGCGGCGGGACCTTCGTTCCGTTCGCAGCCGCAACAAGACCGCCAAGAACGGTCCGTGCGGCGTCATTGGGAGGGATGAGGCGAATGAATCGTCTTTTGGTCAGCGTATCCGTGGGGGCGCTCGCGGCCCTGTGTTCCACTACCGCCATGGCTCAGCAGGCGCCGCCTGAGCGGGCCACGACGGTCGACGAGGTCATCGTCACGGCCCAGCGTCGCGAACAGGCGGCCCAGGACGTGGGCATCGCCCTCAGCGTCCTCAGCGGCGAGAGCCTGACGCAACAGGGCATCACCAACGTCAATCAGCTTCAGAACGCCACGCCCAACCTCGAGGTCGAACCGGCCTTCGGCGGCGGCGCGGCCCAGTTCCGTATGCGCGGCGTGGGCTTCCAAGACTACGCCTCGAACAACGCGCCGACCGTCGGCGTCTATGTGAACGAGGTCGCCTATCCGGTCCCGGTGATGACGCAAGGGTTGATCTTCGACATCGACCGGGTCGAGGTGCTGCGCGGACCGCAGGGCACCCTGTACGGCCGCAACACCACCGGCGGCGCCATCAGCTTCGTCACCAAACGCCCGACCGAGGAGCTGTCGGCCGGCCTGATGACCGAATGGGGCAGCCATGACCTGTTCCGGGCCGAGGGTCATGTCTCGGGCCCGCTGGCCGGCGGCCTGCGTGGCCGCCTGGCCGTCTCGACCGAACAGGGCGGCGCCTGGCAGCGCAACCGCACCACCGGCGAATCCATCGGCGACGCCGACCGCACCGGCGCCCGCGCCCTGCTGGCCTGGGAGCCCAGCGAGACCCTGTCCCTGCTGCTGGACGTCCACGGCGGGATCGACAAGTCCGAAAACCAGGCCCTCTACCTGTTCAGCGACCTGCGCACGCGCGGCGGAACGGGCCCGACCATTCCCGCCGACAAGGATCGCTCCAAGACCGGATGGGGCCTGTCGCCGCGCTTCGCCGCCTCGATCGGCCGCGACGTCAAGGACAAGCCGGGCCGGGACAACTCGTCCTGGGGCACGTCGCTGAACGCCAATCTGGCGCTCAAGGGCATGAACCTGACCAGCATCAGCAGCTATGAGACCCTGGACCGCAGCGAGTACGGCGACTGGGATTCCAGCGCCTCGGTCGAGGCCGACACCTTCTTCGGCAGCGACGTGAACGTGGTCTCGCAGGAACTGCGCCTGGCCTCGGACAACGACAGCGCCCTGACCTGGGTCGCCGGCTTCTACTACTCCAAGCAGGACCTGAACGAGCGCTACTTCTCGGACTTCATCGACATCTTCGGCACCTACGCCCAGGTCACCTATGACCAGAAGGTCGAGTCCTGGAGCCTGTTCGGTCAGGCGGAGTATGCCTTTACCGACCGGTTGAAGGCCATCCTGGGCCTGCGCTACGAAGAGGAAACGCGTGAGTTGCAGGGCTTCGGCTCGGCCTTCGGCGGGGCCACCGCCCTGCCCCCGACCACGGTCGACACCAAGATGACGCCGCTGACCGGCAAGGCGGCGCTGGAGTTCAAGCCCTCCGACAACCTGCTGATCTACGGCTCGGCCAGCCGCGGGGCCAAGTCGGGCGGCTTCACCACCTACAACACCGGCAACCGCAGCGGCATCGAGCCCTTCAACCCGGAAATCCTCTGGGCCTACGAAGTCGGCTTCAAGGCCGATCCGTCGCGCGCGCTGCAGATCAACGGCGCCGCCTACTACTACGACTACACCGACCAGCAGGTGCTGTCGGCGGTGTGGGGCGCCAACGGGCCGGTCGGGCGCTTCACCAATGTGCCGTCGTCGCACATCTGGGGCGCCGAACTGGAGGCGGTGCTGAAGCCGGTTCAGGGGCTGCGGATCAGCCAGTCGCTCAGCTACAAATCCGGCGAGTATGACGAGTACGAGGCCCTGGACGTCCCCGCCTCGCGGGCGGCGAACCGGGCGATCTTTGTCGACAAGGCCGGCGATCCGATCCTGTTCCCCAAATGGAGCTATGCAGGGTCGGCCAGCTACGACTGGATGGTCAGCGGCTTCGCCGTCACGGCCGAGGCCAACTACAGCTATCGCGACGACTATCCGTCGTGGCTGGGCGCCAAGTACGATGTCGAGGGCTACTGGCTGGCCAACGCCAGCGTGACGGTCGGCCCCGAAGCCGCCAACTGGTCCGTCACCTTCTGGGCCCGCAACCTGTTCGATCAGGAATACGACCTGACGCGCAACTTCTTCACCAGCGCCGACATCGCCCAGCCGGGTCGGCCTCGCACCATCGGCGCGCGTCTCAGCCTGCAGTATTGAGCGCCGCCTCCGGGCTGGAAGGAGGTCCCTCCGCCTTCCAGCCCGCCCCCTTGATCAGGGCGCCCACGATCCTGATCACCAACCGCCCTACAGACGAAAAATCAGTCACTTAGGGCGCATGAATAACAGGCTTTCCTTCGCCCGCCGTTCATCCGCTACTGGCCGCTCTGAAAGGATGCTTGCATGACCGCACGGGCCGCCAACGACCTTGATCCCTTCTGGATGCCGTTCACCGCGAACCGCAGCTTCAAGGCTCACCCGCGGCTGTTGGCCTCGGCCAAGGATATGCATTACTTCACGCCGGAGGGTCGCCCGATCCTCGACGGCACGGCCGGCCTCTGGTGCGTCAACGCCGGGCATGGGCGGAAACCCATCGTCGAGGCGATCCAGCGTCAGGCCGAGGTCCTGGACTACGCCCCGACCTTCCAGCTGGGCCACCCGCTGGCCTTTGAACTGGCCGCTCGTCTGGGCCTGCTGTTCCCCGCCGACATCGACCATGTCTTCTTCGCCGGTTCAGGCTCCGAAGGCGTCGACACGGCGCTGAAGATCGCCCTGGCCTATCAGCAGGCGAAGGGTCAGCCCGAGCGGACCCGTCTGATCGGCCGGCAAAAGGGCTATCATGGCGTCGGCTTCGGCGGCATTTCCGTGGGAGGCCTTGAGAACAACCGGCGCGGCTTCCCCACCCTGCCCGGCGTCGATCACCTGTCGCACACGCTGAACCTGGAGCAAGCGGCCTTTTCGCGCGGCCAGCCCGCCTGGGGCGCGCATCTGGCCGAGGATCTGGAATCCCTGATCTGGGCGCACGGGGCCGAGACCATCGCCGCCGTCATCGTCGAGCCCCTGTCGGGGTCGGCGGGGGTCATCGTGCCGCCGGTCGGCTATCTGGAGCGGTTGCGCGAGATCACGACCCGCCACGGCATTCTGCTGATCTTCGACGAGGTCATCACCGGCTTTGGCCGCGTCGGCGGGGCCACGGCCTCCGAGACCCTGGGCGTCATCCCCGACCTGCTGGTCTGCGCCAAGGGCCTGACAAACGGCGCCGTCCCCATGGGCGCGGTCGGGGTGCGCAGTGAAATCTACGACGCCGTGGTCAATGACGCCTCGGCCCCCGGCATCGAGTTCTTCCACGGCTACACCTATTCCGGCCACCCGCTGGCCGCCGCCGCCGGACTGGCGACGCTCGATGTCTATGACAGCGAAGGCCTGTTCCAGCGCGCCACGGACATGGCGCCCTATTGGGAAGAGGCGATGCACGGCCTGAAGGGGCTGCCGCACGTCATCGACATCCGCAACCTGGGCATGGTCGCCGCCGTCGAACTGGCCCCGCGCCCCGAGGCGCCGGGCGCCCGCGCCACCGAGGTCTTCCATCGCGCCTTCGACGAGGGCCTGTTGATCCGCGTCACCGGCGACGTCATCGCCCTGTCGCCGCCGCTCATCATCAGCCGGGAACAGATCGACGAACTGGTCGGACGGCTGGCCGACATTCTGCGAAACACGCCCTGACGCCGCGCGCGATTTGGGCGATGCTGCATCATCAATCGGGAGGCGGGACCGCGTGAAGCGAAGCTTGGGGCGCAAGGCATGGGATCGGCTGAGCCGCACGCTGCTGGCGGCGGCGCTGCTGGTCGGCCTGGCGGTCCTCGTCCCCGCGCATGACGCCGCCGCCGCGCCCGTCCGCGACCGTCTGGTGCTGGGTCTGCCGCTGGAGCCGCCGAACCTCGACCCGACCTCGGGCGCGGCGGCGGCGGTGGACGAGGTCGTCCACGCCAACGTCTTCGAGGGCCTGACCCGGCTGACCCAGACCGGCGTCGTCGTGCCGGCCCTGGCCGAGTCGTGGGAGGCCGCGCCCGACGGCCTGAGCTGGACCTTCCACCTGCGGCGCGGCGTCTCCTTCTCGGACGGTTCGCCGTTCGACGCCTCGGTCGCCAAGTTCTCGCTGGACCGCATCACGGCCGAAGGCTCGACCAACGCCCAGAAGGCCCTGTTCGCGCCGATCCAGAGCGTCGAGGTCGTCGATCCGGCCACGATCCGCATCCGCCTGTCGCGCCCGATGGCGACCCTGCCCTATCTGCTGGCCTGGGGCGACGCGGTGATGGTCTCGCCGAACAGCGCCGCGACCAACGCGGTTGCGCCGGTCGGCACCGGCCCGTTCAAGCTGCAGGGCTGGCAGCGCGGCAGCCAGCTGACGCTCGTGCGCCGCGACGGCTATTGGGGGACGCCCCCGCGCCTGAACAGCGTCGTCTTCCGCTTCATCAGCGACCCGACCGCCGCCTTCGCCGCCGTCAGCGCCGGCGACGTGGACGCCTTCCCCAACTATCCCGCGCCCGAGAACGTGGCCCAGTTCCAGCGCGACCCGCGCTTCCGCGTCGTCGTCGGCGCTTCCGAGGGCAAGGTCATCCTGGGGATCAACAACACCAGGGCGCCGTTCAACGACGTGCGGGTGCGCCGCGCCCTGTCCTACGCCATCGACCGCGACGCCCTGATTCAGGGGGCCATGTTCGGCTTCGGCCAGCCGATCGGCAGCCACTATTCGCGTCAGGCGCCGGGCTATGTCGACCTGACCGGCCTCTATCCACACGACCCGGCCAAGGCGCGCGCCCTGCTGGCCGAGGCGGGCTATCCCAACGGCATCGACGTGACGCTGCGTCTGCCGCCCCGCCCCTACGCCCGGCGCAGCGGCGAGGTGCTGATCTCGCAACTGGCCGAAGCAGGCATCCGCGCGAAGATCGAGAATCTGGAATGGGCCCAGTGGCTGGACCAGGTGTTCAAGCGCCGCCAGTTCGACCTGACCATCGTCGAGCACGTCGAGCCGATGGATTACGACATCTATGGTCGCAAGGACTACTACTTCGGCTACGACAGCGCCGCCTTCGACGCCCTGCTGGCGCAGGTGAACGCCGCCCCGGACGAGCCGGCGCGCAACCGTCTGCTGGGCGACCTGCAGCGCCGCATCGCTCACGACGCGGTCAACGGCTTCCTGTTCCAGTCTTCGCGCATCGGCGTGTGGAAGGCGGACCTGAACGGCCTGTGGATCAACGGCCCCATCGCCGCCAACGACATGACCGGGGCCTATTGGAGCGGCGCGGGGGCGCCCAGCGCGACAGGGGCCGAGCGCACGGGCGGCGGCCTGCCCTGGGGCTGGATCGGCCTGATCGCGGGCGCGGCCCTGCTGGCCTTCGTCGCCTGGCGCTTCGGCGCAGGCTGGCTGCTCAAGAAGCTGGCCGGCCACGCCCTGACCCTGCTGGCGGCGACCGTGGTCATCTTCCTGCTGTTGCAAGTCGTACCCGGCGATCCGGCCAGCTACATGATGGGGCTGAACGCCAGCCCCGAGTCCGTCGCCGCCCTGCGTCAGCAGATGGGGCTGGAGGGGTCCGGCCTCGAGCGCTACCTCGCCTGGCTCGGCGATCTGCTGACCGGAAAGTTCGGCACCAGCTACACCTATCAGGTTCCGGTCGGCGGTCTGATCGCGGAACGTCTGGCCGTGTCCGCGCCGCTGGCCCTGATGGCTACCATCCTGTCGTTGGCCGTCGCCCTGCCCATCGGCGTCATGGCCGCCAGCCGCCGGGGAACCGCTGTCGACACCGGCCTGATCGGCGTGACCCAGGTCGGCGTCGCCCTGCCCAATTTCTGGATCGCCATGCTGCTGATCCTGCTGTTTTCGGTGAACCTGGGCTGGTTCTCGGCCGGCGGCTTCCCCGGCTGGAGCCAAGGCTTCTGGCCCGCCTTCAAGGCCCTGATCCTGCCCGCCGTGGCGCTCGCCGCGCCCCAGGCCGCCATCCTCGCCCGCGTCCTGCGCACCGCCCTGCTGGACACGATGAACGAGGACTATGTCCGCACCGCCCGCGCCAAGGGCCTGTCGGTCAATCAGGCCCTGTGGCGCCACGCCTTGCGAAACGCCTGGATCCCCGTCCTGACCATCCTCGGCCTTCAATTCCCCTTCCTGCTGGCTGGCGGCATCATCATCGAGAACGTCTTCTCCCTGCCCGGCCTCGGCCGATTGGTCTTCCAGGCCATCACCCAGCGCGACCTGATCGTGGTGCAGAGCGTGGTGGTGGTGCTGGTCTTCGCCGTGGTCCTGGTCAGCTTCCTGATCGATCTGGCCTATCTGTTCGCCGATCCGCGCCTGAGGGGACGCCGCGCATGACCGACGCCCCTGCTCCCATCGCCGTCGTCGCCAAGCCCCGCGCTCGCTGGCCTCTGTCGCTCATCGTCGGCGGTGCCCTGACCGTGTTGGTGGTCCTGACCGCCCTGATCGCCTTCGTCTGGACGCCCTATGACGTCGAGGCGGTGGACATCGCCGCCAAGCTGACCGCCCCTTCCGCCGCCCACCTCCTCGGCACCGACCATTTCGGTCGAGACGTCCTGTCGATGATCATGGCGGGCGCGCAGAACTCTCTGGTCGTCGCCTTCGTCGCGGTCGGCATCGGCGTCGCGATCGGCACGCCTCTGGGCCTGACGGCGGCGGCGCGCGGAGGCTGGATCGACGAACTGGTCATGCGCGGCAACGACCTGATCTTCGCCTTCCCCGCCCTGTTGCTGGCCGTGATGATCACCGCCGTCATGGGACCGGGCGCGATCAACGCCATCATCGCCATCGGCGTCTTCAACATACCCGTCTTCACCCGCGTGGCGCGCGGCGCGGCCATGGGGCTGTGGACCCGAGAATACGTGCTGGCGGCGCGCACGGCGGGCAAGTCCAGGGCCCTGATCTCGCTCCAGCACATCCTGCCCAATCTGATGAGCCTGCTGGTCGTGCAGGCGGCGATCCAGTTCGCCGTCGGCATCGTGGCCGAAGCCGGCCTGTCCTATGTCGGCCTCGGCGCCCAGCCGCCCGCGCCCAGCTGGGGTCGGATGCTGGCCGAGGCCCAGACCATGATCGGTTTCGCGCCCTGGCTGGCGATCATGCCGGGGTTGGCCATCTTCGTGACCGTGCTGGGCCTCAGCCTGACCGGCGACGGCCTGCGCGACCTGTTCGACCCGCGCGTGCGGCGGGAGCGTTGACCATGAGCGTCCTCGACATCCGCGACCTGAGCCTGTCGATCGGGTCGACCCCGATCCTCAAGAACGTCAGCCTGTCGGTCGCTCCCGGAGAGATTCTCGGCCTGATCGGCGAAAGCGGCTCGGGCAAGTCGATGACGGCGCTGGCGGTGCTGGGCCTGACGCCGCCGCGCGCGACCGTGACCGGCGAGATTCAGCTAAACGGTCAGCTCATCTCAGGAGCCTCCGACGCAGCCCTGCAAAAGGTGCGCGGGCGCGATATCGGCATCATCTTCCAGGAGCCGATGACGGCGCTGAACCCCGTCATGACCATCGGCGATCAGGTCGCCGAGACGGTGCGTCTGCACAGGAAGACCTCGCGCAAGGAAGCCCTCGCCGTCGCCCGCGCCGTGCTGGACCGCGTCGGCCTGCCCGCCGAGCGCTTTCCCCTGAGCCGCTATCCGCACGAACTGTCGGGCGGCCAGAGACAGCGCGTGGCCATCGCCATCGCCATCGCCCTGACGCCCAAGCTGCTGATCGCCGACGAGGCGACCACGGCTCTGGACGTCACCACCCAGGCCCAGGTTCTGGACCTGCTGAAGCGGCTGGTGCGCGAGGACGGCATGGGCCTGATCCTCATCACCCACGACCTCGCCGTGGTGGCCGAAACCGCCGACCGCGTGGCTGTGATGAAGGACGGCGAACTGGTCGAAGAGGGCGACACGCGCCGCATCTTCACCGGCATGACCCACCCCTATTCGCAGCGCCTGCTGGCCAACGCCACCCACGCCCCGACGCGGCGCAGCCGCCCGCAAGCCGACGCCGCCCCGGTGCTTCAGGTCGAAGGTCTTGTCCGCGAATACGGCGGCGCACCCGCCCTGTTCGGCAAGTCCAAGGCCTTCCGCGCAGTCGATCAGGTCAGCCTGTCGATCCAGCCGGGCGAGAGCGTCGGCCTGGTCGGCGAGAGCGGCTGCGGCAAGTCCACCCTGCTGCGCGCCATCCTGGCGCTGGAGATGCCGCAAGCGGGCCGGGTCCGGGTCAAGGGCCGCGACATCACCGCCGCGCGCGGCGCCGCCCTGAAATCCATCCGCCGCGACATCCAGGTGGTGTTCCAGGACCCCTACGGCAGCTTCGATCCGCGCTGGAAGGTCAGCGATCTGGTGGCCGAAAACTTCCACCTGCTGGACGCCCGCCCCAGCCCCGCCGAGGCGCGCCGCCGCGTCGATGAAATGCTGGAGCGGGTGGGCCTCACCAGCAACGCCGCAGACCGCTACCCCCACGAGTTCTCGGGCGGCCAGCGCCAGCGCATCGCCATCGCCCGCGCCCTGATCACCGAACCCTCGGTCATCTGTCTGGACGAGGCGGTCTCGGCGCTGGACGTCTCGGTGCGGGCCCAGGTGCTGGACCTGCTGGCCGACCTGTCGGACCGCTTGGGACTGTCCTACCTCTTCGTCACCCACGACCTCAGCGTCGTGCGGACGGTGACGGATCGGCTGCTGGTCATGCAGGCCGGTAAGATCGTCGAACAGGGCCAGACGGCCGCCGTCTTCGCCGCCCCGTCCCACCCCTATACGCAGAAACTTCTGGCGGCGACGCCGGATCTAGTCCGCAATACCGCTCTGGAAAAGGAAACCGCCGGATGAACCGCAGAACCGTCCTCGGCTCGGCCCTGATCGGCGCCGCCGCCTCCGCCGCCGGCGCCGCCAGCGCCAAACCCGCCGCTCAAAGCGCGGCGCGCGCCAGCGGCCGCACCGGCCCGCTCAACCTGATCACCGACGTCGAGGGCATCAAGATCGGTCAGGCCCACGACGCGGGCGTCCGCACCGGCGTCACCGTCATCCTGGCCGAGAAGCCCGCTACAGCCGCCGTGGACGTGCGCGGCGGCGGCCCCGCCGGGCGCGAGACCGACGTGTTGAAGCCCGAAAACCTGGTGCAGGAGGTGGACGCCATCGTCCTGTCCGGTGGCTCAGTCTATGGCCTGGCCTCGGGCGACGGCATCGCGGCATGGATGGGGATGCGCGGACGCGGCTACGGCATGGGGGGCGCGCCCGGCGTGCCGCCCTCGCCCATCGTGCCTACCGCCTGCCTCTATGACCTGGCCAATGGCGGGAACAAGAAGTGGGAGATGGACCCGCCCTATCGCCGGCTCGCGGTCGAGGCGCTGGAGGCGGCGGGCGACCGCTTCGACCTGGGTACGGCCGGTGCAGGCTATGGCGCCGAGGCCGGCGCGCTGAAGGGCGGCGTCGGCTCGGCGTCAGCCGTCATGGCCAACGGATGGACGGTCGGCGCCATCGTGGCGGTGAACAGCGTCGGCGCCGTGGTGGCCCCGGGCGGCAAGACCTTCTGGGCCGCGCCGTTCGAGATCGGCGACGAGTTCGGCGGTCTGGGCTCCGCCGGTCTGGCCGCTTCCGCCGAGGACTGGGGGCTGTCGAAGGGCCGCGCTCGCCCGCGCGAAAACACCACCCTCGCCTGCATCGCCACCGACGTGGCCCTGACCCGCGTGGAATGTCAGCGCCTCGCCATCATGGCCCAGGACGGCATGGCCCGCGCCATCCGCCCCAGCCACGCGCCCTACGACGGCGACACCCTGTTCTGCCTGTCGACCGGCAAGAAGCAGATCGACAACCCGGCCCTGCGTCAGATCGCGGTGGCACAGCTGGGCAATGTCGCCGCCGACGTCCTGGCCCGCGCCATCGCGCGCGGCGTCTATCACGCCACCAACTACGAGGGTCAGAGCGGCCAGACCTGGCGGGAGCTGTAAGCCGAGACGGCTGCTTCTTTCCTCCCCACTTTGTGGGGAGGGTGACCACGGAGGTGTGGTGGAGGGGCGGCACGGACATCAACCGTCGAGTCGCCCCCTCCGTCACGTCCGTTATGCGGCCGCGCCACCTCCCCATAAATGGGGAGGAAAACGTCGGTCAGAGCCAGTCGTCGCTGCCGATCGGGGCGCCGGGGGGAATGGGCTGAACCGCCCGTTCGCCTTCGGTCAGGGCCTTCAGGTCCTCGACCGGGCCGGTCAGCAGACCGCCCAGATAGACGCACTGCGCCGTCTCCAGCCGGTCGCCGCGGCACCGCTTCAGCTGATCGCCGAAACGCCGCGCATGGTCGCGCACCGCGCCTTGCGCCGTCGACGACAGGTCCTTGCCCTGGATCAGGACAGCCAGGTTGGTGACATAGCGAGCGCGCACGGCGCGGCGCAGCTCCATCTGGCGCGGGCTCAGCGTCGGACCGGCGCCGACCGCTAGCGCGAGGCGGTCCAGCGTCTCAGGCAGGCCCAGTTGGCCCGCGTCGCGACGCTGCTGCTCGACCAGGCGGTTCAGGCGCGCAGGAGCCAGAACGGATTCGAACACCACCTCTGACGCCGTCGCCGCCGCCGTGGACGGGTCAAACACGACATCGGTCTTGCCGGTGAACAGTTCGATCTCGGTCTGACGATCACCCTCGCCCGACTGGACCGAGGACAGCAGGTCGATCAGCGGATCGCGCAGGTCCAGGACCTCCGGCGACAGGGCCTGCATCAGGGCCTCCAGCGCGGCGCGCTGGCGTTCGGCGAGGACGACCCTGGCCGTCTCGGTCCCGTCGCCCTTGACCGCATAGGCATAGTCCACGCCCGCGATCAGTCGCGCCACCGCCGTCGTCTGATAGCGGTGATAGAGGTAGATCGGCACGATCACCCGCTGCAGGTCCGCCGCCGCCGCGCCGTCGGGGATGTTGTCGAGGCCGAAGCGGTCCAGCGCGATCTTGCGCACCGCCAGAACGTTGGCGAACTCGGCGACCGGATCGGTCCCATTGTCCCACATGGCGGCGTAGGGCTGGGCGCTGCCCAGGGGCCGGGTGTCGGAATCGGAGACGAAGCGATAGCCCCGCCCTTGCGCGTCCGCCACCAGGCCGCCGCGCCGCGCCGCCTCGTCCTGACCGGGCCTGGCCGCGCCATACAGCCAGTCGATGACGAAGTCGTCCCAGGCGCCGACGCCGGTCGTATAGGCCTGGCTGAAGTCCAGCTGATCGCCATTCGCCCGCACCCAGGGGGCCGGATAGTCCATGACCGAGGCCCGGTCGGCGAAGGTGCTGGCCGCGAAATTGTGGGAAATGCCCAGGGCGTGGCCGATCTCGTGCGCCGACAGGTGGCGCAGGCGCTGATAGGCCAGGCGGTCGGGGTCGTCCTGACCGCCCGTGCCGCTCCTGGCGACGCCGACCAGACCCTCGAAGATCATCTTGTCCTGACGGTCGCGCAGCGAGCCCAGTTGCACCACGCCGCGCACGATCTCGCCGGTGCGCGGATCGTCCACGCTGGTCCCGGTGGACCAGCCGCGCGACTCGCGGTGGACCCAGGAGACAATGCTGTAGCGCGCGTCCATCGGATGCGCCCCCTCGGGCAGCAGCTCAACCCGGAAGGCGTCGACATAGCCCGCCTTGTCAAAGGCTTGCGCCCACCAGCTGCCACCCTCGATCAGAGCCTGCTGGATGGCGGGCGGGGCGGCGCGGTCGACATAGAAGACGATGGGCTTCTTGACCGGCGAACGCGCGGCGGTCGGATCGGTCTTCTCCAACCGGAAGCGGCGGGCCAGACGGCTGACCACCGGCTGATCCAGGGCGGCGGCGAAGTCCGTCACCAGAACCTGGCCCGAGGTGCCCGTACGCGGATCGTGCGGCGCCGTGACGAAGCCGTCGTCCGGCAGGCGGATGAACGAGTGCCGCACCGCCAGCGTCACCGAGCGGGAATCGGGCGCGACGCGCGACAGCTCCATGCCCGGCTCGTCGCTGGTGAAAGTCTGGACCGTTTGGAACTCGACGTTGTCGGGGAAGACCAGGGTCTGATCCAGGTCGGCGTAGCCCAGGGTCGGGGCCAGTTTGAATGTCCCCTGCCGCCCGCGCTTCAACCGCCCGGCGGCGTTCAGCGCGTCGCGTTCCAGAAAGCCCGTCAGGTCCACCGTCACCGAGCCGTCGGAGCCCGTTTCGCTCACCTCGCCCGCCCAGACGATGGAGGGCGAGAAGGAGGCCGTCACCGCATTCTGCTGATCGGCGCCGGCGCCCACGGCGCTGAACCGGGTGTTCTCGAACCGGGCCAGAACCCGATTGCCGACCTTCTGGAAGGCGATGATCTGGGTCTGGCCCAGACCCGAACGGTCCAGCCCGACGCCGTCCATGCCCAGACCCGCCGAAATGCCCGGCTGATAGAGGTAGCGGCCCAGCACCCCGTCGGCGCCCGGCGCCGGCAGGCGGACCAGAACCTTGCCCTTTTCACGGTCCAGACGGACCCCGAACAGGCCCTCCTGAAAAGCCGCGGTCGCGGCGGGACGCGACGCCCCCGCCTGAGCCATCACGGGCGCGGCGCCCCCGACCAGAACCAGACCGGCGACGCTCGCCAGCAGAACCTTGCGCAACATGGACCGCCCCCCGCGGTTGACTGAGACTTACTGGACGCCAAGCGCCAGGGCGTCGGGTCGACGCGTGTCGGCGGCGCCCAGGAATCGATCGCCCTCGATCATGATGGACTGGGTGCTGCCCATTGTCATGGACGGGCGGACCGTGTGACCCCGCGCCGCCAGCAGGCGTTCGACGTCGGGCGAGAAGCCGCCCTCCAGCTCCAGCGGACTGTCGCCGCCGCCCTGGTTCAGGCGCGGACGCATGGCCGCCTCGGCGATATTCAGTTGGTGGTCGATGACGTTGACGATCAGTTGGACCATGGTGGCGATGATATAGCCGCCGCCCGGCGTGCCGGTGACCAGCCAGGGCTTTTCGTCGTCGAAGACGATCATCGGCGTGATGGTCGAGCCCAGCCGCTTACCCGGCGCCGGCGCGTTCGGCTCGCCGCCCTCCCTGCCCCACGAGAAGTTGTCGAGCGAGTTGTTCAGCAGGATGCCCGTCCCCACCGGGGCCACGTGGGCGCCGTAGGAGTTGGACAGGGTGTAGGTGTTCGCCACCGCATTGCCGTGGGCGTCGGCCACCGAATAGTGGGTCGTGTCCTGGCTCTCATACGGATAGGGATTGCCGTCAGGGATGTCGGCGGCCGCCAGCGAGCGGTCCATCTGGATCAGCTTGACCCGCTCGGCGGCGAACGCCTTGCTGGCCAGACCGCGCGCGGGCGTCGTCCACTGCGGCGCGCCGCCGATCAGGCGACGGTCCGAGGAGACGATCTTCATCGCTTCCGAGATCAGATGCAGGCTGTCGACGCTGCCCCAGCGCAGGTCGCGCATGGGGAAGTGCTCCAGCAGGTTCAGCCCCTCGGCCACGCTGACGCCCGAGGCGGTCGGCGGCATATAGGCGATGCGGTGATCGCGATAGGTGGACCAGATCGGCGCTGTCACGTCGGCGCGGTAATCGGCCAGATCCTGCTCGTCCATGATCCCGCCACCGGCGCGCACGCCCGCGATGATCTTCCTGGCCAGTTCGCCGCGATAGAAGGCGTCGGCCCCGCCCTGCTGCACCTGACGCAGACTCCAGGCCAGTTGCGGCTGCCTGAACAGCTCGCCCGCACGATAGGACGTGCCGTCCGCCTTCAGATAGGCTTCGCGCGCGCCCGGATCAGTCGCCAGGACGCGGGCGCGACCGGCGGTGGCGTCGGCCTCGCCGTCCGACAGGATCACGCCGTCCTCGGCCAGCTTGACCGCAGGGGCCACAACCTGGGCCCAGGTCAGGACGCCGAAACGCTTGTGCGCCTCCCACATCCCCGCGACGGTGCCGGGCACCGAAACGTTGCGGAAGCCTGAGGGCGCCGCGCGGTCGAACTTGCCGTTGTCGTCCAGCAGCAGATCCGGCGTCGTCGCACGCGGAGCCGTGCCGTAATAATTGATGGCCACGTCCTGGGCCGGGCGATCCGCCGTCGCGGCCATGTGCACGATCATATAGCCGCCGCCGCCGATGTTGCCGGCGCGCGGCAGGGTCACCGCCTCGGCGAAGGCCACGGCCACGGCGGCGTCCACCGCGTTGCCGCCCTGCTTCAGAATGTCGACGCCGACTTGCGTCGCCAAGGCGCTCTGGCTCACGACCATGCCGCCGCGCCCCACCACGGGGCTGTGGATCTGGCCGTAGTTGACGATGTCGCCGCCGCTGCCGACGGCAGGCCGGGTCTGGACCGGCGCCTGCTGAGCCATTGCAGGCGCAGCCGCCAGCACGGCCGCTGCGGCGACCGCCAAAATCTTCACATGAGAACGCATAGCCACCCCGTCACAATTCGCCCCGATCGTCCGAATCCGGAACCTGACATTGGCTCCACACTCAGACGAGAACGCCTGAAGATAGCGATAGCATTGCTAAAAGAGCGAACTCAAGAACGATTCGGAGTGATTACTTTGCTCATTATCCTGGATAACAGCAATATTTAACCTTCAGCAGTTGACGGCGCGATTGTGTCCGTTTCTAGTTCTTGCCGAGGGGAAATCTCCGGGTCAGACGCATTTCGCTTTCAATCGCGCATCCCGGGCGAACTCTCGCACCTACAAAAGCCGGCCGCCGCCGGACGAGCATCGGGGGGATACCGAGTTCGATGACCACCAACGGGGATAATCAGACCATGCGTGCAGCCTTCGCTCGTCGAAGCTTGAAGACGGCCATGTTGGCCACCACGGCGCTGTTCGGCGCCGCGACCGGCGCCGTCGCCCAGGACGCCCCTGAGCCGGAAGCCACCCAGGTCGATGAGATCGTCGTCGTCGGCTCGCAGATTCGCGGCGCCAAGGTGACCGCCGCCCTGCCCGTGACCATGGTCGGAGAGGAGCAGATTCTGGCCTCGGCCGCGACCTCGGGCGACGAGTTGATCCGCTCCATCCCCCAAATGGGCGACGTGACCTTCAACGCCTCCTACCTGCCCGCCAGCTCGAACTCGGCGCGCGGCGACACCGGCTCGGTCAACCTGCGCGGCCTTGGCATCGGCAACACCCTGGTGCTGCTGAACGGCCGCCGCGTGGTCGGCCACCCGACCAGCCAGGCCAACGAGCATCTGGTCCCGGTCCTGACCTACAACACCAACGCCATTCCGGTGACGGGCCTGAAGCGGCTGGAAGTCCTGCGCGACGGGGCCGCCGCCATCTATGGCGCCGACGCTGTGGCCGGGGTCATCAACACCGTCCTGCGCGACGACCTGAACGGCCTGACCGTCTCAGCCCAGTACGGCGGCGCCGAAGGCACCGGAATGCGCGAGACCAATTTCAGCGCCTATGGCGGCCGCGATTTCCTGGACGGTCGGGCCAATCTCTCGGCCTTCCTGAACTATGACTACCGCACCGAGCTTTCGACGACGGATCAGGACTACACCGCTTCGCTCGACAAGCGCCCGCTGTTCGCCGGCACCGGCTTCGAGGGCAACACCTCTCTGAACGGCCGCTCGTCGCTGACGCCGTGGGGCCTGTTCCGACCGACCGGCGGCACGGTGCGTCTGACGCCTACGGGACCGGCCGTCACAGCCTTCAGCATTCAGCCGGCCAGCTTTACCGGCTGCTCCGCGGCGACGTCCAACGGACTGTGCCTCAAGTCCGGCACGACGGTTGACGCCCGCCTCTACTCGGATTCGGCGGCCCAGGGCCTCACCGTCATGCCCGAAGTCGAACGCTTCAACCTCTTCGTAACCGGCAAGTACAAGCTTAACGACAGCATCGAGGCCTTTGGCGAGCTGGGCTATTATCAGGCGGAAACCACCGCCTGGCAGGCGCCGATCAGCACCCTGTCGTCGATCGTCCTGACGATTCCCAAGACCAACTACTATAACCCCTTCGGCGCCACGACCCTGCCCGGCGGCGCCCCGAACCCGAACCGCCTGCCGGGCATTACGGCGCCCGCCGGCGGCGTCGATCTGCTGCTCAGCGGCTATCGCTTCGACGATCTGGGGCCGATCGAGGTCAATGTCGTCAACAAGCAGTATCGCGCCCTGGGCGGTCTGCGCGGCGAGTTCGCCGGCTGGGATTGGGAAAGCGCCCTGGTCTATTCCGAGGCCAGCGCCGAGGACATCAGCGACAACGTCTCGACCACGGCGCTGCAGAAGCAACTCGCCCTGTCGACGCCCGACGCCTACAACCCGTTCAACGGCGGTGACCTGAACAACCCGGCCTTCGGCGACGGCGCCCCCAGCAACACGGCGGCCCTGGACGCCATCCGCCAGAAGATGCGCCGCTATACCGAGACCACCCTGGCCCTGTGGGACTTCAAGGTGTCGCGCCCCGATCTGTTCGCCCTGCCCGCCGGCGACCTGGGCATGGCCGCCGGGGTCGAGGCCCGCCGCGAGACCCAGCTGGACGACCGCGACGCCAGGATCGATGGGACCATCACCTTCACGGACGTCTCGGGCGCGGTTTACAGCGACCTGATCAACTCCTCGATGAACCCGGACACCGAGGGCGACCGCACCGTCTATTCGGCCTACGCCGAGCTGGCCGTTCCCATTGTCTCGCCCGAGATGAACATCCCGTTCGTCCATAATCTGGAAGCCCAGGTGGCCGGCCGCTACGAGCACTATTCGGACTTCGGCGACATCGCCAAGCCCAAGGTCGCCGTGGCCTGGGACCTGGCCGAGGGCCTGCGTCTGCGCGGCTCCTGGGCCCAGGGCTTCCGCGCGCCGAACCTGGAGCAGATCAACGCCAGCATCGTCACCCGCTCGAACAGCAGCACCGACTGGGCCTATTGCGAGGCCCTGACCCGGCGCGGCGCGATCACGGGCCTGAACCGCTGCGTCAGCCCGACCATCACCCCGGGCTTCCCTGACGCTGGATCGGTCAACACCGCGCGCATCCGCCGCAACGTCGCCGAACAGCGCGCCGGCAACCCGGACCTGCAGCCGGAAGAGTCGGAAACCCTGTCGTTCGGCACGGTGATCCAGCCGGACTTCACACCGGCGAACCTGGGCGACTTCACCATCACCATCGACTGGTGGAACGTGAAGCAGGAAGGCATGGTCGGCGTCTTCCGCGGCCAGAACGCCCTGACGCTGGACTATCTGCTGCGCAAGCAGGGCAGCTTCAACCCGAACGTCGTGCGCGCCGCGCCGACGCCGGAAGACGTCGCCATCTTCGCCGGCACGGGGATGCAGGCCGCCGGCGAGATCCTCTACGTCAAGGACCTCTACGACAACCTGCAGCCGCAGGAGGTCCAGGGCATCGACCTGGGCCTGATGTGGAGCCTGCGCGGCACCGACCTCGGCGACTTCAGCGTCAACCTGAACGTCTCGCACCTGCTGAAGTATCACCTGGAGCCGTCGCCGGCCGTTCAAGCCCTGATGGACGCCAAGGCCAAGGGCGACATCGACGCGGCCATCGCCTTCAGCGGCAGCGCCGGCGACCTGATCCGTCAGGGCGGCCGTCCGGAGTGGAAGTGGTCGGCCTCGGCCACCTGGCGCTATCAGAACGTCACCGTGGGCGCCTACACCGCCTATACCGGCAGCGTCGAACAGGACGGCCTGACCAACTCGGTCGGCGAAGTCTGGACCGTCGACTCGCAGATCACCGGCAACCTCTACGGCGAGTATGAGTTCGACAACGACGGCCTGCTGGGCGGAACCGCGGTGCGCGTCGGCGTGCGCAACCTGACCGACGAAGCCCCGCCGCTGGCCTCGGACGGCTACCTGGGCACCGTCTATCAGCCCTACGGCCGCTACTGGTACGCCAGCATCCGCAAGTCGTTCTGACGCGACCTGCTCTGATCGGGCGGAGGACGGGCCATCGTCCTCCGCCCTTCTCTGTTTACTGATGCCTGTTTGTGGAGTTCCCGATGAAACCCGTCTCGATGCGCGTCCTGGCGGTCGCGGCCGCCCTGTCCAGCCTGGCCGCTCCGGCCGCCGCCGCTGAACTGTCGCCCCAGGCCCGCGCCCAGATCACCGGCGCGGTCGAGCGCAACCAGCCCGCCCTGGACCACGCCGCGCTGGAAATCTGGAAGTTCGCGGAGTTGGGCTATCAGGAGACCCAAAGCTCGACCCTGCTGCAGGGCCAACTGACCGAGGCCGGCTTCAACGTCACGCCCGGCATCGCCAATGAACCCACCGCCTTCCTGGCCAGCTTCAAGACCGGCGACGGTCCGGTCATCGCGGTCCTGGCCGAATACGACGCCCTGCCCGGCCTGTCGCAGACGATGAACCCGGTGCAGGAATCGGCCGGCGGCCACGCCGGTCACGGCTGCGGCCACAACCTGTTCGGCGCCGCCTCGGTCCACGCCGCCATTGCGGTCAAGGACTGGATGATCGCCAACAACATCAAGGGCGAACTGCGCGTCTATGGCACGCCCGCCGAAGAGGGCGGCTCGGGCAAGGTCTATATGGTCCGCGACGGCCTGTTCAACGACGTGGACGTCGCCGTCCACTGGCACCCCGGCAACGTCAACAGCGCCCGCCAGGGCGACACCATGTCCAACGTCTCGGGCAAGTTCCGCTTCTACGGCACGGCCGCTCACGCCGCCGCCGCCCCGGACCGTGGCCGCTCGGCCCTGGACGGGGTCGAGGCCATGAACGCCATGGTCAACCTGATGCGCGAGCACGTGCCCGACCGCACCCGCATCCATTACGCCATCACCGACGGCGCCAAGGCCCCCAACGTCGTCCCGGCCTTCGCCGAGAGCTACTACTACGTCCGCCACAACGATCCGCAGATCGTCCGCGACGTGCTGGAGCGAGTGAAGAAGGCGGCCGAGGGCGCGGCGCTGGGCACCGGCACCCGCGTCGAGTTCGAGGCCATCGGCGGCGTCTATTCCATGCTGCCGAACGAGGCCCTGATGACCGTCATGGACCGCAACCTGCGCCATGTCGGCGGCATCACCTGGACGCCGGAAGAGATCGCACTGGCGACCGAGATCCAGAAGACCCTGCCGACGAAACCCGACCTCGCCTCTGTCGGTACGATCGAACCGGCCGTGATCGGCGGCGACTTCGGCGGCTCGACCGACGTGTCGGACGTCAGCTGGGTCACGCCGACCGTCGGCCTGTCCACCGCCACCTTCGTCCCCGGCTCGGCGGGTCACAGCTGGCAGAACGTGGTGGCCGCCGGCTCGACCATCGGCCTGAAGGGCGCGCATCTGGCGGCCAAGACCCTGGCCCTGACCACCGCCGAACTGTTCCAAAGCCCCGAGACCGTTACCGCGGCCAAGGCCGAGTTCGACCGCCGTCGCGGCCCGGACTTCAAGTACGAGGCCCTGCTGGGCGACCGCGCCCCGGCGCTGAACTACCGCGACTGATCCTGAGCGGGACTGACGCCGCCGGACGGGCCTGTCCCCGTCGGCGGCGTTTCCGCCATCTCCTCGACCCGCGCCGCCGGCTTGACGTGCACCGCGCGGGCCGGCTTGCCCGCGTGGATGGCCAGAGCCCGCTGCTCCACCTCCTCCAGAATGACCGCCAGCTCCTTGTCGGTCAGGTGCTCGATGCCGATGAAGCGAGCGTCGGCCTTTCTGACGGCGTAGATCAGCTCGTCCATCTTGGCGTGCATGGCCGCCGCGTCACGGTTCTGGGTGTTCTGGATCAGGAAGACCATCAGGAAGGTGACGATGGTCGTGCCGGTGTTGACCACCAGTTGCCAGGCCTGGCTGAAGTGGAAGACCGGACCCGTGACGGCCCAGGCCAGCACCAGCGCCAGACAGGCGATGAAGGTCCACGGCCGCCCCGCGATCTTGGCCGTCGCATTGGCGAAATGATTGAACAGCTTTTCCATTCCGGCGGAACGGCGGCGTTTGCCGCTTGTTCCGCCGGATCAGGACTGGATCAGTCCGCCTTCGCGGGCGCCCGCGTGCCGATGGTGCGGTCCAGGAAGTCGAGGTAGGTGCGCCACAGGTGCAGCTTCCGGTCGTCGCCCTGCACGCCGTGACGCTGACCGGGATAGAGCATGGTCTCGAAGGGAATGCTCCTGGCCTGAAGGGCGTCCAGCACCCGCGTGGTGTTCTCGAAGATGACGTTGTCGTCGGCCATGCCGTGCAGCAGCAGCAGACGTCCGCTCAGCTTGTCGATGCGGTTGACCACGTCGGAGGCGGCATAGCCCTCTGCGTTCGCCTGCGGCGTCGACATATAGCGTTCGGTATAGGCGGTGTCGTAGAGGCTCCACTCGGTCGGCGGCGCGCCGGCGAGGGCCGAGGCCAGCCCCATCCGGGGCTCGGTCAGCGCCATCAGGCTCATGAAGCCGCCATAGGACCAGCCCATCATGGCGATGCGGCTGTCGTCGACATAGGGCAGCGACCGCAGGTAGTCGGCGGCGATGACCTGATCCTCGATCTCCGGCTGGCCCATCTTCAGATAGAGGGCCTGCTTGAAGGCCGCCGAGCGGTCGCCCTCGCCCCGGTTGTCCAAGCGGAAGACGATATAGCCCGCCTCGGTCAGCAACTGGTTGGTCGCCGGTTGCCACGACTGTTTCACGCCCCCGCCGGACGGTCCGCCATAGACCTGCATCACCACAGGGTATTTCTTCGTCGGATCGAAGCCGGGCGGCGTCGTCATCTGCCAGACCAGCATCTCGCCATGGCTGTCCAGCGTGCCGAACTCCGGCGTCTGGCGGCGCGAGGCGTAGGGATAATAGGGATGGGTCTCGTCCAGCCGGTTCTCCTCGATCCAGCGGATGAGCGTCCCGTCAGCCCGGTACAGGCCCGAGCGCGGCGGTGTCGCCGGGTCGGAATAGTCGCCGACGAAGGCCGTCCCGGTCTTGTTCATCGAGGCCGACCACCAGCCGCCGTCTTCCGTCACGGGCTTGGCAGCGCGCAGTTCGTTCAGCGAGGCGCGCCACAGCCGCTGTGTGGTGGGGCGTTCGCCCTGCACGTCGCACATGGCCACCTGGCCGCCCGGCAGCGGGCAGGCGCTGTGCCCGCCCGTCACGCCGGCGGGCCGCTCTGCATAACCGAAGGAGGCGGTGAAGAAGACGTCGCCGGTCTGCTGGTTGACGCCGTTCAGGCTCTTCACCGGCCATGGGCCATAGGTGATCGGCTGCAGCATCGCGCCGTCGCGGTCATACAGATACAGGTGCTTCCACCCGGTCTCTTCCGACGACCAGATGAATTTCCCGTCGTCCAGCGCCTTGAAGTCGTGGTTCAGCGGAACCCAGGCCTCGGAGGTCTGGGTGGCGATGACGCGGCTGGCGCCGGTCGCCGGATCGACGCTCAGCAGGTCCAGGGTCTTCTGATCGCGCGACAGGCGCTGGACGTACATGGTCTTGCCGTCCGCGGCCCAGTTGACGCGCGCCAGATAGATGTCGGCGTTCGCGCCCAGATCGACCTTGACCCGGCGGCCCGCCCGCACGTCCTGCACATAAAGCTCGACCACCGCATTGGGGCGACCGGCGCGCGGGTAGCGCTGCTCGATCACCGAGGCGCCGCCGCCGGTGATGTCCAGGCGCGGAATGACGTCGACCTGGGTCTCGTCCGTGCGTTGCAGGGCGATGAAGCGCTCGTCCGGGCTCCACCAATAGCCGGTGTCGCGGTCCAGCTCTTCCTGGGCGATGAACTCGGCCGTGGCCCAGGTGATCAGGCCGTCGCCGTCCGTGGTGATGGCCTTTTCGGCGCGGGAGGTCAGGTCGAGGATCACCAGGTCCTGATCGCGCACGAAGCTGACGAAGGAGCCCTTGGGCGAGACCTTGGCGTCGATCTCGTCCGCCGCGGTTTCGGTCAGGCGACGCACGCTGCTGTCAGCGCGATTGGCCAGGAAGATGTCGCCTTCCAGCGGGGCCAGGATGTAGCGGCCCTGCTCGTCCCAGGAATATTCGACCACGCCGCGCGCCGAGATGCGCATCCGCTCGCGGCGCGCCTTTTCGGCTTCCGACAGTTCGCCCGCGTCGGGGACCAGGGCCCGCGCGTCGATCAGCTTGAACGGCTCGCCGCCCGCCACCGGCGCGGCCCACAGGTCCAACACATCCACGTCGTCATCCCGCGAGCGCAGGAAGGCGACCAGTTCGCCGTCGGGAGACAGGCTGACGCCCTTGGCCACCGGCCCGGCCAGGGACGGACTGGCGAACACCCGCTCGACTGTCAGGATCGAGGACGCCGGAGCCGTGGCGGCGGGCGGCGCCGCGGGCTGCTGAGCGGATTGGGCGAAGGCCGAGGTCGCGGCCATCAGGATCGTCGAAGCAAGAAGGAATGTGCGCATGGCGGCGAAGCTAGAGGCGGAATCTTCCGTCGTCATCCGCAAATCTGCCCGGCTGCGACGCCCGCGAGCCTTTCGCATTCGTCCTCGACGGCCTAGGTAGTCGCCATGACTGACGCCCCCCTCGCCGCGCCGCCCGTCAAGGCCAGCCCGTTTCATGATCTGGAAGTCCTGTGGGTCCGCCACTGGACCGACCAGCTGTTCAGCTTCGGCCTGAAACGGCCCGAGGATTTCCGCTTCCGCTCGGGCGAGTTCGTCATGATCGGTCTGCCGGGCGAAGACGGCGCAAAGCCGGTGCTGCGCGCCTATTCCATCGCCAGCCCCTTCTGGGCGGAGGAACTGGAGTTCTTCTCGATCAAGGTGGCCGACGGTCCGCTGACCTCGCGCCTGCAGAAGATCCAGCCCGGCGACAGCGTCCTGATGGGTAAGAAGCCGACCGGAACCCTGGTGCTGGACGCCCTGACCGGCGGCGAGCGTCTGTGGCTGATCGGCACGGGCACGGGTCTGGCGCCCTGGCTGTCGGTGGCGCGCGATCCGGAGACCTATTCGCGCTTCAACCAGGTCATCGTCTGCCACACGGTGCGCAATGTCGCCGACCTGGCCTACCGCGACTTCTTCACCCACGAGATCCACGACGACCCGCTGATCGGCGACGAGGCCAGGGCCCAGCTGACCTATTACCCGACCGTGACGCGCGAGCGCTTCGAAACGCCGGGCCGCATCACCGACCGCATCAAGTCGGGCGACGTCTTCGCCGACCTGCAACTGCCCATCGGCTTCTCGCCCAACAGCGACCGCGTCATGCTGTGCGGCTCGATGGCCATGATCAAGGAGACCGGCGAACTGCTGGAATCCTACGGCCTCAAGGAAGGCTCGAACGCCGAACCCGGCGACTATGTTCTGGAGCGCGCCTTTGTCGGCTGACCTGATGACCGCCCCCCGCAACGTCGCTCCCCGATCGGTAGATATCGACGCGCGCAAGGCGCCGGAAGACTGCGCCAGCATGGTCGAGGTGCGTCAGGGCGTGGACGCCCTGGACCGCGCCCTGGTGACCCTTCTGGCCGAGCGTCAGCGCTACATGGACGCCGCCGCCCGCATCAAGCCGAACCGCGACGCCGTCTTCGATCAGGCCCGCATCGACGACGTGGTAGCCAAGGTGTTGGCTGCGGCCCAGCCCGCCGGCCTGTCGCCCGACATCGCCGAGCCGGTCTGGCGCCTGCTGATCGACCGCTGCATCGCCCACGAGTTCGCCAAGTATGACGCCACGCGGGGCTGAGGCGAACCTCAGCCCTTCAGGCCTCTCAGCGCCAGTTCATGACGATAGGCGGCGACGTCGGCCAGGGCCGCGTCCAGCGCCGTCCTGACCCGTTCCAGCCCCGCCAGGGCCGACGCCTGTTCGCCATGCTCGACCTCGGCGCAGACGGCCGCCAGATCCTTCGCCCCGACGCCCGCGCTCGCCCCGCGAATGGTGTGCACAGCGTCGCGCCAGCCCTCCGACGAGGCGTCCAGCAGGGACGACCACAGGGCGGCCTGCTGAGTGAACAGGCCCAGCACCTCCTCGGTGATGTCGTCCGCGCCGCCAGTCATGGTCTCGAGGACGGTGAAGTCCACCGCCCCCGTCAGATCACGCGCCGCCATCAGGCCTCCGGCGTCTTGGCCAGACGCGCGTTCCTCGACGACCACAGCAGATAGATGGCCAGACCGCCCAGATTCCACAGCAGGAAGTAGAACTGGGTCGAGGCCTTCAGGCTGAAGAAGAAGGTGATGCAGCCGATGATGGCGATGCCGCCGACCAGCCACCACAGCGGGGTTTTGAACTTGCGCTCGCGGTTGGGCTCGCGCAGGCGCAGCACGATCAGGCTGACGCCCACGGCCATGAAGGCCATCAGGGTGCCGGCGTTGGCCAGCGAGGCCAGTTCGTCCAGGCGCATGATGCCGGCCAGGATGGCGACGACGATGGCGGTGAAGACCGTCACCACCGTCGGCACGCCGCGCGTCGAGATCTTGGCCAGGCGGTTGGGCAGCAGGCCGTCCCGGGCCATGCCCAGGAAGATGCGGCTCTGGCCGAACAGGAAGGCCAGCAGCACGGTCGGCAGGGCGATGACGGCGGCGGCGGCGATCCACTGGGCCGCGACGCCCTGACCCAGACCACGCATGATCAGGGCCAGAGGTTCGGGGCTGTCGGCGAAGCTGGCGACCGGGGCGGCACCGATCGCGGCGGCGGCGACGGCGATATAGAGAATGGTGCAGACCACCATCGAGCCGACGATGCCGATGGCCAGATCGCGCTCGGGCTTCTTGGTCTCCTCGGCCGCCGTGGCGATGGCGTCAAAGCCGTAGAAGGCAAAGAAGATGATGGCCGCCGCCGCCATAACGCCCGTCTGGACGAAGGGCGCGCCGAAGCCGTGCGGCATGAACGGGGTGAAGTTGGCGGCGTCGAAATTCGGCAGGGCGATGGCGACGAAGGCGACCAGAGCGGCGATCTTCACCAGCACCAGCACGGCGTTCAGCGTGGCGCTTTCCTTGGTGCCCATCAGCAGCAGGCCCGTCACCACGGCGATGATAAAGACGGCCGGCAGGTTGATCAGCCCGCCCTCGACGTGCGGTCCGACCGTCAGCGCCAGCGGCAGGTCGATGCCCATCCCGCTGAGGAAGGGAATGGCGTAGCCCGACCAGCCCACGGCCACCGCCGAGACGACCAGCGAATATTCCAGGATCAGGCTCCACCCCACGACCCAGGCGAAGATCTCGCCCAGAACGGCGTAGGAATAGGTATAGGCGCTGCCCGAGGCGGGCATGATGGTCGACAGCTCGGCATAGGCCAGGGCGGCGCAGGCGCAGACCAGGCCGGCCAGACCAAAGCTGATCAGCACCGCCGGACCCGCCAGGCCGGCGCCGACCCCGATCAAGGTCAGGATGCCCGTGCCGACAATGGCCCCGACGCCCAGGGCCATCAGGTGCGGCCAACTGAGGGTCTTTTTCAGCGCCGGCCCCTCGTGCGGAGCCAGCATCGCATCGATCGACCGCCGACGGTTCCAGAACGCCATATGTAATATTCCCCCGAGGCCGCATCTGTCGGCGGCCGATTCCGGGCGGGACCTTAGCGCGCGTCACAAACTTTTTGAAATGCCCTAATTCCGCCCTTGCGCCCCTCCGGCATCCTGAGTATTAGGACGGCCCTTCCAGCGGCCTACAGGGCTGCGGCGAAGGACCGGCGCCACACCAAGGGCGCAGACGACGGTACGGGTGATTAGCTCAGTTGGTAGAGCAGCTGACTCTTAATCAGCGGGTCCACAGTTCGAACCTGTGATCACCCACCATCGTTTTCTCTTACATTTCAAATGCTTAACCCCATCGGGGGCGCGGTTTGTTTGCGAACGAAACGGCAACCGTGAGACTTCGCCAAAGTCTCACGTGAGACCTTGACGCGAAACGTTCTCTTTGCTCCGCGCTCCCGTGCGCCGCGCCGCATCCTTCCGCGGGCGAGATCGAACCCGGCCGACGTTTCCGTGCCCGAACGGGGGCCCGTTCCGTCCGGCGGCGCGATCCTGAAGGTCCAGAGCCGTCAGTCCATCGGCAGAGGAACGCTGTCGGCTAGATCACCCCGGCCATCTCAAGCCCATTTTTGACCAGATCCAAGTCTGCTCTCTGCGAGGAAATTACGCCGCGACCGTCCCTCGACGTCTCTTCCAGGCATTGGATATAGGTCGACCGATAGGACTTGATCTGGTCAACGAGAGAGAAGCGCCTGTTGAACCGAGGGCCGCACAGGGTCACTATTCGTAGCGGCTTGTCGATGTGGAACAGGGATGTATGCATCGCTGACCCGCTCGCGCCGACCACCACGTCAGCACGGTTAAAGACGGCGATCTGATCCTCGATCGAAAGATCCTGTGGGTGGATGATCTCGAATCCGGAGTGTGAGAGCATGGCCTCGATTTCATCCTCGCCTTCAATCCTGCGCTCCGCACCCAAGCGAGATCGGGACAGGTAGACGGTCCACGAAGGAGTGAAACCTGAGCGTTTGAGCGCCTGCTCCGCGATCCTCTTATGCTCGGCGTCATGGGCTTCGTAGATGACCCCGTCAGAGAGAAGCGAGGAACTCGGGACGACGACCTTTCGGAACAAGGTGGGCCGTTCCGGCGTCATGTAGACGCGCTTGGCCCCCAGAGAGGCGAGCCTTGCACTGAAGCCGGACAGCGGAGAGGTCAAAAGGCACGGATTGTCGTCAACGTGCCATAGGCGGGACAACCCATCGGTGATGTGGTGCCCGTAGTGAGCCATAACGGCGCCGCCGAACGTCACCGGATAATCGACGACTTCCTCAGCTCTAGCGTTAATCGCGACCGGATCGTGCTTGTCGAGCTTCGCGAGAGTGGCGGGTCTCATGCCCGGGTAGGGCTGACGTGCCTCTGAGGTTTCATCCAGCGGCGACCAGAGTCCTTGGGTTAGTTACGCCTCGCAGCGTGGGGTGAGCAACAGGCCGGGCCGCGCAGCTTTCATCCTGCGCAGCGGGTCGGCCTGTTG
>NZ_JBOHLI010000031.1:0-35604 GCF_050729455.1 Brevundimonas sp. | reverse complement strand
CCTCGGGCGGGCGTCGGGGCGCGGACGCTCGCGGCGCCGGGCCTGGAGCGGCGGCGGGCGGCGCCCCGCCCTGCGGGGCGGTTGACGGCGCCCCGGACGCGACCGGCTCCGCCCTCTCCTCCCCGTCGTCGAAGATCGACCGCCAGATCGACGACGCGGCCGGTCGCGGCGGCTCGACCTGAACCGGAACGGGGGGCGTCGAGGGTCCGGGCGCCACGGCGGGATAGGGCGCCGGCGACGCCGCCGCCTCGGTCGGCTGATCGCGTTTGCCGGCAACGACGGGCGCGGACGCCGCCTTCGCCCTGGGCTTCGCATCCGCCAGCCGCTGGTCCGCGGCGTTCCACAGGATGGCCACGCCGAGCGCCAGCAGGACCAGGCCGATCGCGACGCCGATGGCCGAGCCCAGCAGGATGCGGTTCAGGTTCTCGGGCGAACTCATAACGCCCCAGAGCCTAGCACTTCATCCCGGCTTCGGGCCACCTCGGCGGCCGCCTCAGACCGCGAGGTCGAGCAGGGCGTCGCGCGCCATGTCGGGGTGGGTCATGGGAAACAGATGCCCGCCCCCCGCGACCGTTTCGACCTGAAGCGAGGCCTTCGCCGAGGCAGTCGCCGGCACGGCGCACAGGCTGCCGCTTTCAGCTTTCAATATGCGGATGGCGCCGGGATAGCGCTTCAGGGCGCGCCAGGGATTGTGCGCCTGGGCGGCATAGTTGGACGCCTCCCAGGCCGGGGCGCAGGTCAGTTCAAAGCCCTGATCCGTCTCCTGCAGCCCGTCGACCAGATAGTCGGCCAGCATCATGTCGGGCCAGCCCTTGAAGGCGCCCCGCCCGCGATAGGCGGCCAGGGCCTGCTCGCGGCTGTCGAACAGGGCGCGCCGCCTGCGCGTGCCGGCCACGATCGGATTGCGCTCGGCCAGCCGCCCGACCAGCGGCAGGTTCATCGCCAGCACCATCTCGCGCCGCCAGATGACCGGGTCCAGAAGCAGCAGACGCGAGACCCGCCCCGGCCGCTCGGCGGCCGCCAGAAGGCCGCTGGTCGCGCCGATGGAATGGCCGGCCAGAGCCACGGGCGGGCCGTCGACGGCCTCCAGAAGCGCGATCAGGTCGTCGCGGTGATCCTTCCAACTGCGCCGCCCTTCGGGCCGGGCGGGCAACCGGGTCCGGCCGTGGCCGCGCAGGTCCGGCGCCCAGATGCGCAGGGCGCCGGACAGGGGCTGCAACAGGGCGCGATAAGCGTAGGCGTTGAAGCCGTTGGCGTGGGCGAAGATCAGGTCGACCGGCCGGGCCGGGTCGCCGAAGTCCAGCACAGCCATCTCGCCCCCGCCCCAGCGGTTGTCGATCGGGACCGAAAGACGTCGCGGCGCCGAGAGAGCCAGGGCATCCATCCGCGTCAGGCCGCCACGCGGCAGGCGGGGCAGCGGCCGTGCCCCTCGATCGTGGTGCGTTCGATGGCGTAACCGGCGGCCGAGGCGGCCTCGGCGAAGGCGTCGCCGCCGGCCACGGCGACCTCCTCCGTCGCGCCGCAGCAGTCGCAGATCAGGAATGCGGCGGCATGGGCCGGGGCGTCCCCGGCGGCGGCGGTGCAGGCGACGTAGGCGCTGATGGAGGCGATGCGGTGGACCACGCCCCGCCGCTCAAGAAACTCCAGGGCGCGATAGACGGTCGGCGGCTTGGCGGCCCGGCCGTCGGCGCCGAAGCGGGCGATCAGGTCATAGGCCTTGACCGGTTCGCCCGCCGCCAGCAGCAGCTCCAGCACCCGGCGGCGCGGGGCGGTCATACGCTCGCCCTCGGCGGCGCAGCGCGCCTCGACCGAGACGAGCGCCTGCTCGACCTCGGCGGAGCCGGGACGGTGGTCGGCGTGATCGTGATCGCAAGCGGCGCCCATGTTCCACAGCTAAGGGGTCCGTCGCCGTACCGCAACCGGCGGCGGCGTCGCCGGACCGACGCGCCATGGTCCGACGTTCATCGAACCGCCGCGTTTGCGGCGCGCCCGGCCATAGGCTAGAAGGCCCGACCTTTCTGTTCAGAACGATCCGACACATCATGACCGACACCACGACCCAAGCGTCCGGCCCCCTGTCCGGCAACGTCCTGTTTTACACGCAGCCGGAGCCGCTCTCGGCCGAAGTCCACGGCAAGCTGGGCGTGACCCCCGCCGACAAGCCCTACGCCTTCGTCGCCCAGACGAACATCGTGCCGCTGACGGTCACTGAATTCGCGCCGGCCGCCCTGTCCTATCCGATCGTCTTCGTCGGCGACCTGAAGCAGCCGGTCGTGGCCATGGGCCTGCGCCAGAACGACAACCTGTTCATCGACAACGGCGACTTCCGTCCCGAGGCCTATATCCCGGCCTATATCCGTCGCTATCCCTTCGTCTTCGCCAATGACGATACGCAGAACCGCATGATCCTGTGCATCGACCGCGGCGCGGCCTTCGTCGGCGAGAACGGTGAAGTGCCGCTGTTCGAGAACGGTCAGCCCAGCGACTACGTCAACAATGCGATGGAGTTCTGCAACAATTTCGAACAGGAGCGCCTGCGCACCGAATCCTTCGTCAAGCTGCTGACGGATCTGGATCTGTTCGAGACCCGCGAAGCCTCCTTCACGCCGCGCAACCCGGACGGCACGCCCGGTCAAGTTCAAAAGCTGGCCGAATATTTCGCCGTCTCGGAAGACAAGCTGAAGGCTCTGCCGGCCGACAAGCTGGCCGAACTGCGCGACAACGGCGCCCTGGGCCAGATCTACGCCCACCTGGTGTCGCTGCTGGGCTGGGATCGTCTGATCGCCATGGCCTTCTCGCGCGCCGCCGAAGTCCCGGCCGCCGCCAACGCTTAAGGTTCACAGCGGCCTGAGGCCGCTGGAACTTGAAAATGAGAACGCCCCGTCGGAACCGGCGGGGCGTTTTTGTGTCTAGCGCCGGGCGACCAGGGCGCGGGTCAGGCAGGAGAAGACCAGCCTTCCAGCCTCGTCCAACAGGTCCTGCTGGGCGATGACGATGCCCTTTTCGTCGCCGACCGGGTCCTTGCCCATGACCGTCAGCCGCCCGCGCAGAAGCTCGCCCGCCGGCGGGTTGCGCATGAAGCGCAGGCCGTCGACCGCCAGGGTCTTGGCCCCGGCCCAGCCGCCCGCCTTCTCGGCCGAGAGGCGGCTCCACAGGGCGTAGACCAGGGCGTCCGGCGCGCCATAGGCCACGTCCCAGCCCGGCGCGAACCGTTCGGCGAACACGTCCAGCGCCCCGGCGTCCACCGCACAGGCGCCCAGGGGGATGACCTGACCGACCTCGAGATCCTCGAAATGGACGTGCAGCGGCTCGGTCATCCGGCGGGCTCCTCAGACTGCGGGTTCTTCCGACACCCGGACCAGCAGCTTGCCGTCATGGTCACCGGTGAACAAGCGGTTCAGCGACGTCACCGCCCCTTCCAGCCCGTCGTCGACGTGGACCTTCCACTTGATCTTTCCATCCGCCAGCCACGGCCCCATCTCGGCGACCATCTCGCGGGCCCGGTGGGCGTAGTCCAGCACCAGGAAGCCCTGGACGTTCAGGCGATGGGTGATGATGCGGCTGAAATTCGGCGAGGGCGGCATCCGCGTGGCGTTGTAGGAGGAGATCAGGCCGCAGACCGCCATGCGGGCATGGACGTTCAGCCGGTTCCACACGGCGACCATGATGTCCCCGCCGACATTCTCGAAATTGAGGTCGATCCCGTTCGGGGCCAGACGGTCCAGCGCTGCGCCGACGTCCTCGTTCTTGTAGTCGACGGCGGCGTCGAAGCCGAGATCCTCGGTCAGCCAGCGGCATTTGTCGGGTCCGCCGGCGATGCCGATGACGCGCGCCCCGCGCTGCTTGGCCACCTGGCCGGCGATGGAGCCGACCGCCCCCGCCGCCGCCGAAATCACCAGGGTCTCGCCCGCCTTGGCCTTCAGCACGTCGGTGACGCCGAAATAAGCGGTCAGGCCGGTCATCCCCAGCACCGACAGATTGGCCGTCAGCGGCATTCCGGGCGCGCGGTGCACCGGACGCAGCCCCTGTTCGTGCACCACTGCATAATCGGCCCAGCCGCCCGAAAGAGGCGTGACCACGTCGCCTTCCTTGAACCGGTCCGACTTCGACTGCTCGACCACGCCAAGCGTCAACCCGCGCATGACCTCACCCAGGCCGACGGGCGGCAGATAGCCCTCGGAATCATTCATCCAGGTGCGGTTGGTCGGGTCCAGCGACAGATAGACGGTGCGGACCAGGACCTCGGCGTCCTGCAGATCCGGCACGGGCGTCTCGACCAGCTCCAGATCGCCGTCCTGAATCAGGCCCCTGGGCCGCTGGCGAAGAACCCACTGACGATTGCGAAGGGCCATGGCGCGTCTCCAATGCGTTTTCTTTGAGAACTCATAGTGGCGGATGCGCGCCGCCTGTCGAGAGGGTTCCAAAGAAAAAGCGGACCGTTTCGGGTCCGCTTTGAGGTGGCATCATCGAGAATGAGGAGCGGAGACAACTGACCGGCGGACCGGTCAAGTCGGGGGGCTCTGTCGTCTCCGCATTCCGATAACGACGGCGCCTGGACCGGGTTCCGGATCGCCGCGAAATAATCTCCTGCTCCGGCCCAACCCGGAACGACGGCGTCTCCCGCCGCGTTGCTAGGATATCAAGGAGGACAGAACCGGAGACCGCGATGACCCATCAGGATCCCCACTCCCATTCCGCCGACGCCGTCGAACACCATGTGCCGATCGAGGCGCAATACGTCCGCCAGGGTCGGGGTGGTCGGCGTATTCTGTGGCTGTTGATCGTCTCAGGCGGGGCGGCGGCTGTCCTGTTGCTGGGAATGTGGCTACTCAGCAATAGCGGCTTCCAGACCGTCAATCCGGACACGAGGGAAACCTCGCAGGATTCGACCGCCTTCAGCCAGCCTGCCCCCCAACCGGCCTCGACGCCGCCGCCCGCTGCGACGACGTCGCCGGCGACCTGAAGATCAGGCCGCCTGTTTCTGGCGCGAAGGGTGGAAGAAGAGCGCCTGGCTGATCGCCGCCTTCACCGTTTCGGGCTGGAAGGGCTTGGTGATGAGGAAGGTCGGCTCGGGCCGTTCGCCAGTCAGCAGCCGCTCGGGGAAGGCGGTGATGAAGATGACCGGCACGTCGAAGCGTTTCAGGATGTCCTTGACCGCGTCGATGCCCGACGAACCGTCGGCCAGCTGGATGTCGGCCAGGACTAGGCCGGGGCGATGACGGGTAACGGCGTCGATCGCCTCGTCATGGGTGGTGGCGGCGCCAGTGACATTGTGGCCCAGTTCCCGCACCAGGCTTTCGATGTCGGCCGAGATGATGGCCTCGTCCTCGATGATCAGAACGTCGGTAGCCAGTTCGGCGTCGATATCGGACTGAGCCTCGGCGATCAGTCGTTCGACCGTGCGCGGGTCCACGGCCAGAATTTGCGCTGCTTCCGAAGGTGTGAATCCCTCGAGCGCGGTCAGCAAGAAGGCCTGGCGCGAGCGCGGCGCAATCCGCATCAGCCGACGCGTGGCGTCGTCGCCGCCCTCCAGGCCGCTGCCGTCCTCGAGCTGTGCGCCCGTCGATGACCAGATGGCGTGGAAGACGTGGTAGAGAGCCACCCGCGGCGTCATGTCCGTCGGCAGCTGCCGCTCGCCGGCGGCCAGAGTCTCCAGCGCGACCCGCACATAGTTGTCGCCCGTGGTCTGATCGCCGGTCAACGCGCGCGCATAGCGGCGGACATAGGGCAGATGCGGCGCCAGCCTAGCCAGTAGACTCATACAAATTCCCCGACAGTCGGCGTCCCCGAACTGGAGACGCGCCAGTTTGTCAGAACGTGTCTGACACGCAACGGTTCCACCTTTGAAACGGAAGCTTGAGCATAAAAACGCACAGGACTAGGAACTCTTTCAAGGGAAGTCGCGTTTTCGGCTTCAGTGAACTCGACCTCTAGGCTTGGGCGGCGGCCGGAACTCCATGATCAATGCTAAGGAAACCACCCCGCGTCCCGACGCGCCGGCGTCCAGGGACCAGGGGCTGGAAGAAGTGCGCCTGCGGCAACAGGCCATCGGCGTGAAGCTGCGCCATATGTTCGATCAGGTAGTGAACGAACCGGTGCCCGACGAATTCCTGGACATCCTGCGGCGGGCCGACGAACGGTCATCGGCCAAGGGGGGGCAGTGAGCATCTCCAGCGCCCCGCCGAAACCGCCCTCCGCCGACGACGCCGGCTTCAAGACCGAGCTGGTGACGCTGATCCCTCACCTGCGGGCCTTCGCCCGCACCCTGACCGGCGACCCCACGGCCGCCGACGACCTGGCCCAGGAAGCCATGATGAAGGCCTGGGACGCCCGGGCCAGCTATCAGATGGGCACCAATATGAAGGCCTGGACCTTCATGATCCTGCGCAACCAGTTCTATTCGGAAAAGCGCCGCTCGTGGCGCCAGACCCAGCTGGATCAGGAAGCCGCCGAGCGGACCCTGGTGGCGGTCGACGATCCCGAGGCGCCCGTCGCCCTGGACGAACTGCGTCAGGCCCTGAAGACCCTGCCCGAGGAACAGCGCGAAGCCCTGATCCTGGTCGGCGCCGGCGGCTTCGCCTACGAGGAAGCCGCTGAAATCTGCCAGTGCGCCGTCGGCACGGTGAAAAGCCGCGTGTCGCGGGCCCGCAAGGCGCTGCAGGCGACGCTGGAGCGCGGCGGCTATGGTCGCGACGGCAAGGCCGCCGGCGACGCCATGCGTTCGATCCTGGCCGACGCCGACAGGCTGAGCGGCGCCAGGCAGGACTGACGACGCATGGTGCGGTTCGGCCGCGCATGGGGTTTCAGGCTGGGCCGTCCCAGCGTGCACGGCATCCGCTTCCGCATGGGGCTGGCCATGGCGGTGGCCCTGCTGCCCATCCTTGTGCTCAGCGCCATCCAGACCCAGGCCGAGTTCCGGCGCCAGGCCGAGGACCGCCGCATCGACCTGCAGCTGGCGGCCGAGCGCAGCGCCGCTGACGCCAAGGCCCGGATCGACAGCACCGTGGTGCTGCTGCAAGCCCTGGCCCCCGAAGGCGCCGGCCTCTATTGCGAGCCGCGGCTGACGGCCCTGGTCGCGCGGCTCGACGCCCTGTCGGCCCTGCATCGCTACAGCGCGACCGGGGAACCCGTCTGCGCCTCGCGCTCCAGCGACGACGCCGTGACCTCGCCCGAGGTCCGCAGCCAGGCCTGGTACCAGCGACTGAGAAAGGGCGAGGACGTCGTCATCGCCCGGGCGCCGGACGCGCCCGGCTCGCTGATCGTCGCCGTCCGTTCGGAACGCCCCCTGGGCGCCTTCCAGGGGGCGGTCGCGGCGATGATCCCGCTGACGGCGCTGCAACCGGACATCCACGACCCGGCCCTGCCTTCAGGCTCCCAAGCGGCCCTGACCGACGCCGAGGGTCGCATTCTGGTCTCCACCGACCCCTCGGCCTTCGCCGTCGACGGCGAAGAGACCGCGGACTGGACCCGGAACACGCGCCAGGACGAGGCCGCCCTGTTCGAGGCCCGGGACGCGCGCGGGCGCAAACACGTCTTCGCCGGCACCGCCCTGGCCGGGCGCGACCTCTTCGTCCTCCTGGCGGCGCCGGCGCCGGGCCTGCTGTCCTGGGCGCGGCTGAATCCGATCGGCGCCTTCCTTCTGCCCCTGGCCGCCTGGCTGATCGCCTTCCTCGCCGTCATGCTGCTGTCCGAGCGGATCGTCATCCGCTGGCTGGTCTATCTGGAGCGGGTCGCGGCCATCTATGCGCGCGGCCGGTTCTCGGTACGGCCGGTCCAGGCCGAGCACGCCCCCGCCGAGATCCGCGTCCTGGCCCGCACACTGGGATCGCTGGGCGACACCATCACCCGCCGCGACAAGGCCCTGCTCGACTCGCTGGACGAGAAGGACGCGCTGATGCGCGAGATCCACCACCGGGTGAAGAACAATCTGCAGATCATCTCGTCCCTGCTGTCGATGCAGCAGAGGGCGGTCGCGGACCCGGCGGCGCGCGCCGCCCTGGGCGACACCCGCCAGCGGATCACGGCCCTGGCCCTGATCTACCGCACCCTCTACCAGAGCGAGGACATCCGCGAGGCGGACTCGCGCACCTTCCTGACCGAACTGGTCGGGCAACTGATCGCAGGCGAGGCCATGCGCGGCCCCTTGGTGACCAGTTCGGTCGAGGCCGACGCCATCATCATCGACCCGGACCGGCTGGCGCCCGTGGCCCTGTGGCTGGTCGAGGCCGTCTCCAACGCCCAGAAACACGCCTTCGCCGGACGCGGCGGCGACCTCCAGGTCCGCTTCCGGGTTATGGGCGAGACCAGCGTGCTGGAGGTCCAGGACGACGGCCCCGGCATGGCGGACCGCGACACCGCCGGCGTCGGCCGCACCCTGATGAGCGCCTTCGCCAAGCAACTTCGCGGCCAGGCCGAAATGGTCGAAGCGCCCGGCGGCGGCTCCATCGCCCGCCTGACCTTCGTCACCCCCGAAGCCCCGACGGCCGCCCATTCCGCCGAAAGCGTCGCAGGAACCCCGCCTCCGCGCGCCCGTTGACCTCTTGAGGGTGCGTTCATTCCATAGGGAGTTCGCCATGCGCAAACTGATCATTCTCGCCGCCGCCCTTCTGGCCACCGCCGCCTGCAACACCGTCGCCGGGGTGGGCAAGGATACTCAGGCCGCCGGCAAGGCCGTCGAAGAGGCCGCCAAGGACGTCAAATACTAGGGGTTCTCAGACCGACCCCGGCCAGGACCAACGGCAACAATAGAACCCTGCCCTCCGCCAGACCCGGCGCGGCGGCCAGCATCGCCGTCAGCGCCAGACCGAACCAGACGGCGGTCCGGTCGTGGTCGTCGTTCATGCCTCATTCCCCCAAAGCGTCGCCGTTCAACGTGGGCGCCGCCTCGCCGCGCAGCAAGTCCGAATTCCGACGTTACGGTCTAGCCGTTCCCCAAGGTCAGGTTTAGCGTTCTCCTCGGCCCCGGCCAGCGGGCTGAACAACTCAGGGACGGAACTCATGCGTGTCGGCGTGCCCAGAGAGATCAAGACCAATGAGCACCGGGTCGGCCTGACCCCCACGGCGGTGCGCGAATACGTCGCCCACGGCCATGAGGTGCGGATCGAGACCGGCGCCGGTCTGGGCGCCGGATTCACCGACGCCGACTACAAGAAGGCGGGCGCGGCCATCGTCGCCGACGCCGAGACGGTCTTCGCCGACAGCGAGATGATCGTAAAGGTCAAGGAGCCGCAACCGGTCGAATGGGCGCGGCTGCGGCCCGACCATATCCTGTTCACCTACCTGCACCTGGCGCCCGATCCCGATCAGACCCAAGGGCTGCTGGCCTCGAAATGCGCCGCCATCGCCTATGAGACGGTGACCGACAAGAACGGCGGCCTGCCGCTGCTGGCGCCCATGTCCGAGGTGGCGGGGCGGATCGCCGTCTTTTCCGCCGCCGAGACTTTGTTGAAGCACAACGGCGGCATGGGGCTGCTGTTCTGCGGCGTACCGGGCGTGGCGCCGGCGCGGGTTCTGGTGCTGGGCGGCGGGGTCGTGGGGCTGAACGCCGCGCGCATGGCCATGGGCCTGGGCGCCGAGGTGGTGGTGCTGGAGCGCTCCATCCCCCGGATGCGCGAGATCGACGAGCTGACCGGGGGCCGGGTCATCACCCGCTATTCCTCGATCGGCGCCATCGAGGAGGAACTGGTCAAGGCCGATGTGGTGATCGGGGCCGTGCTGGTCCCCGGCGCCGAGGCCCCCACCCTGGTCCGCCGCGATCAGCTGAAGTCGATGAAGCCGGGCAGCGTCCTGATCGATGTGGCCATCGACCAGGGCGGCTGTTTCGAGACCTCCCGGCCGACGACCCACCAGGACCCCACCTATGTCGTCGACAACGTGGTCCACTACTGCGTCGCCAATATGCCGGGGGCGGCGCCGCGCACCAGTTCCGAGGCCCTGAACAACGCCACCCTGCCTTTCGGCCTGGCCCTGGCCGACAAGGGGCTGGAGGCCCTGCGCAAGGATCCGCATCTGGCGCGCGGCCTGAACGTGCTGAAGGGCGAGATCACCTATCCCGCCGTGGCCGAGGCCCTGGACCTGCCGTGGAGCGACCCCTTCGGCGTCTGGGCGCGGGGCTAGAAAGGCCGCTTGCTCTCAGCGAGCGAATCCCGGACCGTCCGCCGCGTTAATTTCGGCGGGGATCCCGATGCTTCTTATCGCGCTCATTTCGGCCCTGACCGCGCAAGAGGTCGGGGCCCATGCGACGACGCCCCCTCCCGCGCCTGCGGAAGAGACGCCGATCAGTTGGTCCAGAACCCCGGGCCTCGAGATGCCTGGCAGGGCGGTTCAGGCCAAAGTGAGCGGCAGCGCCACGCTTCGCTGCGACTTTGCGGCCGGAACGCCCACGAACTGCCTCATCGTTGCGGAAACCCCCGCCGGCTACGGCTTCGGCATGGAAGCCCTGCGCGCCATGCGCACGGCCCGCGCAGAAGAGAGCACCAACGGCCATCGAAGGTTCAGCTTCGTCTTCGAAATTCGTTGATGGCGGAGGCGGCCTGTAAATCGCCGCTCTCTTCGGCCATAAGGCCCGCATGAAGTTCCTCGACCAGGCCAAGATCTATATTCGCTCGGGTGCGGGCGGCGCCGGCGCCGTCTCGTTCCGACGCGAGAAATTCATCCCCAACGGCGGCCCCGACGGCGGCGACGGCGGCAAGGGCGGCGACGTCTGGGTCGAGGCGGTCGAAGGGCTGAACACCCTGATCGACTATCGCTACCAGCAGCATTTCAAGGCCCAGACCGGCCACCACGGTCAGGGCCGCCAGATGCACGGCGGCAAGGGCGACGACGTGGTCCTGCGTGTTCCGGTCGGCACCCAGGTGCTGGACGAGGACAAGGAAACCGTCCTGCTCGACATGGACAAGCCGGGCGAGAAGGTGAAGCTGCTCTCGGGCGGCAACGGCGGCTGGGGCAACACCCGCTTCAAGGGCCCGACCAATCAGGCCCCGGCCTACGCCAACCCCGGTCAAGAGTTCCAGGAGCGCTGGATCTGGCTGCGGCTGAAGCTGATCGCTGACATCGGTCTGGCCGGTCTGCCCAACGCCGGCAAGTCGACCTTCCTGGCGGCGGTCTCGGCGGCGCGGCCCAAGGTGGCGGACTATCCCTTCACCACCCTGGTGCCCAATCTGGGCGTGGTGGACCTCAGCACCACCGAACGCTTCGTCATCGCCGACATCCCCGGCCTGATCGAAGGCGCCCATGAGGGCGCGGGTCTGGGCACCCGCTTCCTGGGTCACGTCGAGCGTTCGGCCAGCCTGATCCACCTGATCGACGGCACGCAGGACGACGTGGCCGAAGCTTACCGCATCATCCGTGGTGAGCTGGACGCTTACGGCGAAGGACTGGCCGACAAGGTCGAGCTGCTGGCGCTGAACAAGGTCGACGCCCTGTCGCCGGAAGAACGCGAGGAGAAGGTCGCGGCGCTGAAGGCCGCCTCGGGCAAAACGCCCTTCCTGGTGTCGGGCGTGTCCGGCGAGGGCGTGACCGAGCTGCTGCGCGCCGCCTGGGCCGAGGTCCGCAAGACCCGCGGCGAGATCGCCGACGAGGGCGAGGACGCCATCCCCGAAACGCCGGGCGGCTGGGCGCCGTAATCAATCATATGGCCGGATGACGGGGGGCTTCGTCCCCCCTATGGTCGCGCCATGACCGACGCGCCCGCCGACACCACCGCCCGCCCTCTGAGCCAGGACGGACCGCCGCCCCGGCTGTGGCTGATCGACGCCTCGGCCTATATCTTCCGCGCCTATCACGCCCTGCCGCCGTTGACGCGCAAGTCGGACGGCCTGCCCGTCGGCGCGGTGCAGGGCTACTGCAATATGTTGTGGAAGCTGATCCGCGACATGAAGGGCGAGGACGGCCCGACCCATCTGGTCGCCGTCTTCGACCACTCGGAAAAGACCTTCCGCAACACCCTCTACGATCAATACAAGGCCCACCGTCCGCCGGCGCCCGAGGATCTGGTGCCGCAGTTCCCCCTGGTGCGCGAGGCGACCGCGGCCTTCGGCGTGCATGGGATTGAACTGCCCGGCTATGAGGCCGACGACCTGATCGCCACCTATGCCTGCAAGGTCCGCGATCTGGGCGGCGAGGCGGTCATCGTCAGCTCCGACAAGGACCTGATGCAGCTGATCGGCGACGGCGTCGTCATGTACGACCCGATGAAGGACCGCCGCCTGGACGAAGAGGCCGTGTTCGAGAAGTTCGGCGTCGCGCCGGACAAGGTGGTCGAGGTTCAGGCCCTGATCGGCGACAGCGTCGACAACGTCCCCGGCGCCCCCGGCATCGGGCCCAAGACGGCGGCCCAGCTGATCCTCGAATACGGCGACCTCGACACCCTGCTGGCCCGCGCCGGCGAGATCAAGCAGCCCAAGCGCCGCGAGACCCTGATCAATTTCGCCGACCAGATCCGCCTGTCGCGCGAGCTGGTCAAGCTGACCTGCGACGCCCCGGCGCCCGAGCCGGTCGACGACTTCCTGATCCGCGATCCCGACCCGGCGGTCCTGTCCGAATTCCTCGAACGGATGGAGTTCCGCTCGCTGCTGCGCCGCGTCGGTGACGGCAAGGCCCCGGCCAAGGAAGGTTCGACCTTCGCCCGCCAGCCCACCGCCCCGGTCGCCAGCCCGCGCTACGCCCCGACTGAGGTCGCCACGCCGGATCAGGTCCACGACTTCGACCGCGACAAATACGAGTGCGTGCAGACGCTGGACGATCTGGACCGCTGGATCGCCCGCGCCCGCGCCGCCGGGGTCATCGGCTTCGACACCGAGACCGACGCCCTGTCGGCCACCCACGCCGGCCTGTGCGGCGTCTCCCTCGCCGTGGGGCCGAACGAGGCCTGCTACATCCCCCTGACCCACGACCATGAGCCGACGGGGGACGGCGGGCTCGATTTCGGTCTGGACCTCGGCGGCGGCCCGCGCGAGCCGCTGACGCAGATTCACAAGCCGACCGCGCTGGAACGCCTCAAGACCCTGCTGGAAGACCCGGCCGTTCTGAAGGTCGGCCAGAACATCAAATACGACCTCGCCGTCATGGCCCGGCGCGGCATCCGCGTGGCCCCGATCGAGGATACCATGCTGATCAGCTACGTCCTCGAAGGCGGGCTGCACGGTCACGGCATGGACGAGCTGGCGCGGCTGCACCTCGGCCATGAGCCCATTCCGTTCAAGAGCGTGGCGGGCACGGGCAAGAGCCAGAAGAGCTTCAAGCACGTCGAGCTGAAACCGGCGACCTGCTACGCCGCCGAGGACGCGGACGTGACCCTGCGCCTCTACAAGCTGCTGAAGCCCCGTCTGGCCGCCGAGCGCCTGACCACCGTCTATGAGACGCTGGAGCGCGGCATGCCCGCCGTTCTGGCCGACATGGAGCTGAACGGGGTGCGGGTCGATCCCGACCGTCTGCGCTCCCTGTCCTCGACCTTCGGCCAGCGCATGGCCGAGCTGGAGGAGCAGGCGCACAAGCTGGCGGGCCGCCCCTTCAACGTCGGCAGCCCGCGTCAGATCGGCGAGATCCTGTTTGGCGAGATGAACCTGCCCGGCGGCAAGAAGACCGCCAGCGGCCAATGGGGCACCGAGGCCAGCGTGCTGGAAGAGCTGGCCCTGACCCACGACCTGCCGCGCGCCATCCTCGACTGGCGCCAACTGTCCAAGCTGAAGGGCACCTATACCGACGCCCTGGTCGCGGCCTCTGATCCGACTACCCACCGGGTGCACACCTCCTATCAGCTGGCGGCGGCGACGACGGGGCGTCTGGCCTCGTCCGATCCCAACCTGCAGAACATCCCGATCCGCACTGAGACCGGCCGCCTGATCCGTCAGGCCTTCATCGCCTCGCCGGGCCATGTGCTGATCTCGGCCGACTACAGCCAGATCGAGCTGCGCCTGCTGGCTCACATCGGCGACATTCCTGAACTGAAGCGCGCCTTCAAGGCGGGCCTCGACATTCACGCCGCCACCGCGTCCGAGATGTTCGGCGTCCCCGTCGAGGGCATGCCGTCCGAGACGCGCCGCCGCGCCAAGGCCATCAACTTCGGCATCGTCTACGGCATCTCGGCCTTCGGTCTGGCGGCCCAGCTGGGCATCGATCAGGGGGAGGCGGCGGCCTATATCAAGACCTATTTCGAGCGCTTCCCCGGCATCCGCGCCTACATGGATCGCACCAAGGCCTTCGTGAAGGAGCACGGCTTCGTCACCACCGTCTTCGGGCGTCGCATCCACATTCCGGCCATCCATTCCAAGTCCGGGGCCGAGCGGCAGTTCGGCGAACGGGCGGCCATCAACGCCCCGATCCAGGGCGCCGCCGCCGACATCATCCGCCGCGCCATGATCCGCATACCGGGCGCCCTGCTTGAGGCGGGCCTGAAGACCCGTATGCTGCTGCAGGTCCACGACGAACTGATCTTCGAAGCCCCCGAGGCCGAGGCCGAGCGCGCCCTGGCCCTGGTCCGCAAGGTCATGGAAGGCGCCGCCGACCCCGCCGTGGCCCTGAGCGTGTCGCTGGTGGTCGAGGCCAAGGCCGCGGCCAACTGGGACGAGGCCCACTGATCGGCTGTTGAGGTTTTCTCTCTGATCGCCGCGAACTTCTAAAAGAAACGCGCGGCGATCACGGCTGTTCGGGGTAAAAATTTCGCCTAAACCTTGACCGCTTGGAACACCCCTCCAAGAACAAGGTTCAGTTGTGAAAAAGAGTCTGCTGCGGCTGTCGGCCGCCGCCATCGCCCTGACGGCGGCCGCCCCCGCCCTCGCCCAAACCTCGCCCGCCCCGCCTCAAGCCGAGACGCCCGACGCCGTCGCGACCGTCGATGAAGTCGTCGTCACCGGCTCGCGCATCCGCCGCGTCGATCTGGAGGGGGTCGCCCCCGTCTCGGTCCTGACCGGCGAGGCCATCGACACGCGCGGCTTCCGCAGCGTGTTCGACGCCCTGAGCCAGGCGACCCAGAACACAGGCTCGGTTCAGGGCGAGGACTTCGGCGCCACCTTCACCCCGGCCGCCAACGTCATCTCCCTGCGCGGCCTGGGCCCCAACCACACCCTGGTGCTGCTGAACGGGCGGCGGGTGGCGGAATATCCGTCGGCCTACAACGGCTCGGTCAATGCGGTGAACCTGGCCAACCTGCCCAACGCCGTGGTCGACCGGATCGAGGTCCTGACCGGGGGCGCCGGCGCCATCTACGGCTCGGACGCCATCGCCGGGGTGGTCAACATCAAGCTGAAGCAGAAGACCGACGGCTTCGACGCCTCGCTGCGCTATGGCGGCACAGAACAGGGCGGCGGCGAAAACTGGCGCGCCCAGCTGTCGGGCGGCCGCAGCTGGGACCGACTGGATGTGGTCGGTAGCCTGGAATACAGCCAGCGCGACGCCATCTTCTGGGGCGACCGCGAGATCAGCCGATCCTACACTCGCTACGCCGAGCCGGGGACGGTCCCGCCGGCCATGTTCTCGAACCGCAACCCGATCACCCGCGCCTATTATGATCCGCCCGCCGGCCTGTGCGAGGGCCTGGGTTCGCTGCAAGGCGGCACGATCGAGCGCGTCGTGGCGGCCAGCGGCGGCTCGTATTGCGGCAGCGACGCCTACTACAGCACGCGCACGATCCAGACCCAGAAGCAGTCGGGCAACGCCTATCTGGGCCTGACCTATCATCTGAACGATGCTGCGGAGCTGTTCGGCGAGTTCCTGTACGGCAAGACCCAGGTCGACAACGTCGTCCGCTCGCTGAGCTGGAACAAGACCTTCTGGAACGAGACCGCCGGGCGGCTGGAGACCTGGAACCGGGTGCTGACGCCCGAGGAGACGGGCGGCGCCTTCGGCGTCGGCAACCGCTACGATGAGGAGAACTGGAACGCGGTCCTGGGCGTGCGCGGCCACGTGGGCGACTGGCGCTATGAGGCGGCCTTCAACCGCTCGGAATATGTCAGCGACCAGAGCCGGGTGCGGCTGCTGACCGGGATCGACGGCTTCTTCCTGGGCGCGCGGCAGGGATCGCGTCAGGTCTCGGGCACGACCCAGCCGGTCTACGCCCCCGCCGCCAACCGCCTCTACACGCCGCTGACGCCGGGCGAGTTCGGCACGGTGGCCGACCGCTTCACCGACCACAACACCTCCTGGCTGCAGGACTTCACCCTCTCGGTGGACGGCGACCTGTGGCAACTGCCCGCTGGTTCGCTGCAAGCCGCCGCCGTGGTCGAGATCGGCGAGCAGGGCTACAGGAACCAGCCCGACGCGCGCCTGAACACCAGCGTCGCCTGGAACACCAGCGGATCGCAGCCCTCGGGCGGCGAACGCAAGCGTCAGGCGGCGGGTCTGGAACTGCGCGTGCCGATCCTGGAGCAGCTGACCGCCACCGTGGCCGGCCGCTACGATCGCTATGAATACCGAGGCGAGTCGGTGGACAGCCCGACCTACAGCCTGGGCCTACAGTACCGGCCCATCCCCACCCTGCTGCTGCGCTCCAGCTATTCGACCAGCTTCCGTGCGCCGGACATGAACTACATCTTCGCCACCGAGACGCGCGGCTACTACCCCGGCGTGACGGACTATTATCAGTGCCGGCTGGAGGGGCAGGACTATTCCAGTTGCGACATCCAGTACAACATGGACTTCACGCGCGGCGGCAACGCCGCGCTGCAGCCGGAGAAGGGCAAGTCCTTCACCGCCGGCTTCGTCTGGACGCCCAGCAAGGCCTTCGACCTCCAGTTCGACTATTATGATCTGGAGATCAGCCAGCAGGTGACGTCGCTGAGCGAGGACATCATCCTGCGCACCGAGGCGGACTGCCGTCTGGGCCGCACGCCCAGCGGCGGGACGGTCGATCCGAACTCGGCCCTGTGCCTGGACTATGTCGGGCGGGTGGCCCGCAATCCGGGCGACGCCGCGATCAACCCGAACCAGGTCACGCGCATCACCGTCAATCCGATCAATGCGGCCAGCGAGACGACGCGCGGCTTCGACGCCACCGTCAACGCCCGTCACAATTTCGAGCGCTGGGGCCTGGTGAGCGGCAGCCTGACCTACACCAAGGTTCTGGAGCACGAATACCAGCAGTTCGAGGGCGACCCGACCTTCGACTATCTGCGCGACCTGTCGCGTCAGTCGGACTGGCGCGACCGCATGTCGGGCAGCGTCATCTGGGAGGCGGGACCGTGGACGACCACCCTCTACGGCGTCCGCTACGGCACCATTCCGACCAACGACTACGCGTCGGAACGCGATCCCTACGCCGTGTTCAACGCCAGCGTCCGCTATCGCGTCAACGACAAGGCCTCGGTCTCGGTGATCATGAACAACATCGCCGACCGCTACCCCGAGGACCGCACCGGCGGCTGGCCCAACTATTCCATCGGCTGGTACGACATCTACGGCCGTCAGACCTGGGTCCAACTGGACTACAGCTTCTGACGCGACGGAGGGGGCGGCGACGCCCCCTCCCCTTTCTCCTGGGGCCGGGCTAGGCTTTCCTCACCGCCACAGGAGCCAAGCATGAGCCTCGACCCCGAGATCCACGACAACGCCGAGGCCAGGCGCTACGAGCTGACGGTCGACGGCCAGACCGCCGTGGTGCTCTACAACACCACCGCGGGCGGCCTGCTGATCACCGAGACCATCGTGCCGATCCCGCTGGAAGGGCGCGGCATCGCCAGCCGGATGGCCAAACACGTGCTGGCCGACCTGAAGCAACGCGGCCTGGTCATCCTGCCGACCTGCCCCTTCTTCGCCGGCTATCTGAAGAAGCATCCCGAGTACGCCGAGGTGGTGCATCCCAGCTATCGCATCGCGCTTGGTCTGTAAGAGGGGCCTCTGAGGTCGCCTCGGGCCCCCGCGCCTGCTAGGGCGGGGCGATGAAGTCTTCTGATCTCGACGTCCTGATCGTCGGCGCCGGCGCGGCCGGCATGATGTGCGCCATCGAGGCGGGCAAGCGCGGCCGCCGCGTGCGCATCATCGACCACGCCCGCGCGCCGGGCGAGAAGATCCGCATCTCGGGCGGGGGGCGCTGCAACTTCACCAATATGGGGACCAGCGGCGCCAATTTCCTGAGCGAGAACCCGCGCTTCGCCCTGTCGGCGCTGAAGCGGTTCACCCAGCACGACTTCCTCAAGATGGTCGAGCGCCACGGCATCGCCTGGCACGAGAAGACCCTGGGCCAGCTGTTCTGCGACGACAGCGCCAAGCAGATCATCCGTATGCTGACGGACGAGATGAAGGCGGCGGGCGTGACCTTGTCGCTGGGCCTCGGCGTCAAGGCGATCGCCCGCAACGGCGAAGGCTTCACCGTCGATCTGGACGACGGAACCCGCGTCTCGACGGCCTCTCTGGTGGTGGCCACCGGCGGCAAGTCGATCCCCAAGATGGGCGCGACCGGCTGGGGTTATGACGTCGCGCGCCAGTTCGGCCTGCGGGTGACGGAGACGCGGCCCGCCCTGGTGCCGCTGACCTTTGAGCCGGGCCTGCTGGAGCAGCTGAAGCCGCTGGCGGGCGTGGCCGTGGACGCCGTGGTCAAGACCACCGACAAGGCCAGAAGCGCCAGCTTCACCGAGGCCATGCTGTTCACGCACAGAGGGCTGTCGGGGCCGTCGATCCTGCAGATCAGCTCCTACTGGCGCGAGGGCGAGGCCATCACCGTCAACATGGCCCCCGGCGAGGACGTCGCCGCCCGGCTGCTGGCGGCCAAGACCGAGAACGGCAAGCAGGCGGTGCACACCGCGCTCGGCCACATCATCCCGCGCCGTCTGGCCGAGGTCATCTGCGCCCGCGAAGGTCTGGCGGGGAAACTGGCCGAGGTCGGCGACAAGAAGCTGCGGGCCATGGCCGAGACGGTCAGCGCCTGGACGGTCAAGCCCGTCGGCTCCGAGGGCTATCGCACCGCCGAGGTGACCCTGGGCGGGGTTGATGTCGCCGCTCTGGACCAGCAGACGATGGAGGCCAAGTCGATTCCCGGCCTCTTCTTCATCGGCGAGGTGGTCGACGTGACCGGCTGGCTGGGCGGCTATAATTTCCAGTGGGCCTGGTCGTCGGGCTGGGCGGCGGGGCAAAGCTGCTGAGGCGGGTCCGCCGACGGGTTCGCCCTGCGGCGTCAGCGCGACTTGTGACCATCCGTCGGGGCGCCTAGCTTCATGCCTTGCGGGACGGGCCCCTCTGGCGGCGCTTCGGCGGCGTGATGTCGGACCGCATCATTCGAGGACGAGGATGCCATGCCCCTATTGATGTGCCCCAACGACAACGCCGCCATGCAGACGCTGGACCGCAACGGCGTCCAGTTCGATATGTGTCCGACCTGCCGCGGCGTCTGGCTGGATCGCGGCGAACTGGAAAAGCTGATGGCCAGCGCAACCGAGGAAGGTCGCGCCGCCGCGCCGCAGGTCGCGCCCCAGCCCACCTATCAGCAGCCCCCGCAGCAACCCGTCCAGCAACCCTGGGGCGGCCAGCCGCAGGGCTACCGCGAGCCGCCGCTCTACAAGGACGATCGCCACCGCGACGACGACTATCACTACCGCAAGAAGAAGAAGCGGATGGACATCTTCGACATCTTCGACTGACGAAGGCCGCTCTAGGCGGCCAAACCGACCGCCTTCATCAGCGGCCGCAGGGCCTGAACCGCCTCGGGCGTCGCGCCCAGGGCGGCGCGGACTTCCGGCGCCCGGAACAGTCTGACCGCCTCGGCCCTGGCCCGGTCAGCCACGGGGCCGGTCGGGCCGGTCTCGCCCGCCGCGAGGCGCAGCAGGGCCGCCAGCTTCTGCGGGACCGGGGCGGGCGCGCGGATGATCTGGGCGACCAGTCTGGCGTCAGCCTCGACCGAGCCGCCGACCACGCCGAGCGCATCGACGACGGCGTCACGGTCCCGCTCTGACAGGGCGGCGTTGCGCGCCGCCCGCTGCAGGCCGGCCAGAGCCAGCAGCTTCTGGCCCGGCGTCTGGCCCGAGGCCCGCATCTCGGTCTCGAAGCGCAGCGAGGTGACGCAGGCGTCCAGCCAGCGCGCCGCCGAACGCTTGTTGGCCCCGCCGGTCACGTTCTCGCACAGCCGCGTCAGGCGCTCGACCTCGCTCAGCACGGTCGGACAACCCTTCACATAGGCGGCGACGAAATCGGCGGTGACCAGGCTCTTGGAACGCTCGACGAAGGCGGTCTGCACCTCCTCGAGCGTCAGCAGCCGACCGGCGGTGGCGGTCAATGTGGTGGCCAGGGCGCGCAGAATGTCGATCTCGCCCTCGGCGTCGCCGGGCCGCAGGCGACGCGGACTCATCAGTTCGCGCACCACCATCCGCGCCAGGGACGCCGCCAGCAGCGGGAACTCGCCCGCCGCCAGCCTTTCGCCCAGACGCGCAGGGCCGCCTTCGACCGGCGGAACCAGGACGGCGAGTTTCGGATCGCGCGCGATCAGGGCGCCGATCTCTCGCGGGGCGACCATGCGCACCACCGCCGCCAGGCTGGAGCCCTGATCCAGGGCCGGGCCGACGATCTGGGCCAGGCTGGCGCGCGAACCCAGCAGTTCGCACAGCAGTTGCTCGATCGGCACCAGCACCAGGGCGCGCGGCGGCCCGTCCATCGGCGCCCGGTCGCACAGGTCCATCAGCCGGTCCAGACGCGCCCGCGCGCCCTTGATCCCCTTCAGCGCCCCGGCGACGATCCCGCCCATGATGAAGGCCCGGTCCGGCGCGCCGTTCAGCCGGTGGGCCACGTCGGCGAGCGAGCGTTCGGCCAGGCTGGGAAATTGGTCGCGGCGGCCCGCCTGCAACAGCCGTTCGATCGCCTGTTCGCTGAGCCGCTGATAGTGGCGCACCAGGTCATGAACCGGCTGGCCCGTATTCTGGCTCTCGGGCACGGCGATCTTCTGGATGGCGTGCTGAAGTTCGACCCCCGAGGCCTCCAGCCGCTCGGCCAGATCGGGGCGGTGCAGCAGTTCAAACGCCGTGACGCCCTGGCGGGTCAGCCAGTCCTCCAGCACCCGGCCGATCAGATCGCGGGCATGGGGCGCGTACAGATCCTGAACGCCGCGACAGCTGGGACCGGCCTTGTCCGCCTGAACCGGCTGCTTGCGCTTCATCTCGGGCGCGCCGCGGGTCAGAACGGTGACGCTGGCGAACTCCATCGTCTCGGGGTCCAGGGTCTCCTTGGTCACGCGCACGGCGCAGGCCTGACCGTCCCGCAACATATCCTCGGCCGTTTCGACGGCCTTCCTGCGGTCCTCCGTCGCCATCGACAGCGTCCAGGACGCGGGCGGCGTCTTGCGGATGTAGATTTCGTAGTGAACCGGACCGGCCATGGCGTCTTTCGCGCGAAGAGGTCGCCAGCTTGCCGCGACAGGCTTAAGGTCAGGTTTCGCCCTTTCCCGGCCACGGTTGAAAGTCAGCCTCTGGCGAACCATCTGCTGTGGCCGTAATGTCACCACGATGGAATAGAACGGTTACGCTTGTCGCGCGTTGAGCAATCGACCCGCGACGGCCGATCGAACGACCGCCGCCGCCCGCACTCAGGAGAAGCCCTTGGCCAACATCACTCTGGTCGACGACGACGAGAACATCGTCGCCTCCGTGTCCCTGGCCCTTGAAAGCCATGGCCATAAGGTCACGGCCTATCATGACGGCGCCTCGGGCCTGGAGGCGCTGGAGACCACGCCCCCGGATCTGGCGATTCTGGACGTGAAGATGCCGCGCATGGACGGGATGGAGGTGCTGCGCCGCCTGCGCCAGACCTCGCAGCTGCCGGTCATCATGCTGACGTCCAAGGACGAGGAGATCGACGAGATCCTCGGCTTCAACCTCGGCGCCGACGACTATATCCACAAGCCCTTCAGCCAGCGGCTGCTGATCGAGCGGGTCAAGGCCCTGCTGCGCCGGACCGGCGCCGACGGCGGCGAGGTCGAGACCGCGGCGGAGGCCGCCGGCAAGGCCATCAAGCGCGGCAAGCTGTCGATGGATCCGGCCCGTCACGAGAGCACCTGGGAAGGCAGGCCGGTCAAGCTGACCGTCACCGAGTTCCTGTTGCTCCAGGCCCTGGCCCAGCGCCCCGGTTTCGTGAAGAGCCGCGACAGCCTGATGGACGCCGCCTACGACGATCAGGTCTATGTCGACGACCGCACCATCGACAGCCACGTCAAACGGATGCGAAAGAAGTTCCGGGTGGTCGATCCCGAGTTCGACGCGATCGAGACCCTGTATGGCGTCGGCTACCGTTACCGCGAAAGCTGAGATCGAGGACGCCCCGGCGCGGCGTCGATTCCGCTTCGGCGGATCGCGTCTGGGCGGCTTTATTCTCGCGCTCAACCTGCTCAGCCTGCTGATCCTGTTCGGCGGCGCCCTGGCGCTGAACGAATGGCAGCGCGGCCTGATCGAGGCACGTCAGGAATCCCTGTCGTCCCAGGCCGAGCTTCTGGCCAATGTGCTGGGGGAGCTGGGCATCACGCGAGGCGAGCCCTATCCGGCGCTGGACCCCGGATCGGCCGGTCTATGGCTGCGCGACAACTTCATCCCCGAAGGCCAGCGCGCCCGCCTGTATGATCAGGACGGCCTGCTAGTGTCCGACAGCTACGCCGTCACCGACGCCATTCCGGGCGCCCCCCTGCCCCCGGCCAATCCCGCCGGGAGCGCCCTGTCCCCCAGCGAGCCCTCTCCGCGTGAAGACGCTCGCCTGAACCGCGCCTACGCCGAGTTGTCGGCCGAGGTCGAACGGGCCCAGCAGGGCGCGCCTCAGGCCGGCGTGCGCCGCAACGAGGACGGCGACCGCGTCGTCTCGGTCTCCCTGCCCGTGCGCCACGTGCAGCAGGTGCTCGGCGTCCTGACTCTGGAAGCCGGCGACGTGGATGAGACCCTGGCCGCCCAGCGCCGGGCCTTGACGCCCTTCGCCCTGGTGGCCCTGGCGGTGAACCTGCTGGCCTCCCTGGTGCTGCACCTGTTCGTGGCCCGGCCCGTCATGCGCCTGTCGGCGGCGGCGGATCAGGTGCGCCTGCAACGCGCCCGCGCCATCTCCCTGCCCGACCTCGAGGACCGCAAGGACGAGATCGGCGACCTGGCCCGCGCCCTGGAGTCGATGACCGACACCCTGTCGACGCGCATGGACGCCATCGAACGCTTCGCCGCCGACGTCAGCCACGAGATCAAGAACCCCCTGACCTCGATCCGCTCGGCGCTGGAAACCCTGCCCCTGGTCAAGACCGACGAGCAGAGGGCGCGGCTGACCAACCTGTTGCAACAGGACGTGCGGCGCCTGGACCGGCTGATCACCGACATCTCCAACGCCTCGCGCCTGGACGCCGAACTGTCGCGCGACCGCCCGCGCCTGATCGACCTCAACGAACTGCTGGGCGACATCATCGCCGTCTATGAGGGCGGCCGGAAACCCGGCGAGGCGACGGTCCGCTTCGCCTCCACCGCCGAGGCGGCGCGGGTCCTAGGCCGCGACATCCCCCTGGGCCAGGTGTTCCGCAACCTGATCGACAACGCCCGTTCGTTCAGCCCGCCGGACGGCGAGGTCCGCGTGCGGCTGGAACGCGACGACAGCCATCCCGACCTGCCGCTGCGCGTCCGGGTCGAGGACGACGGCCCAGGCATCCCGCCGGAAAATCTCGAGACGGTGTTCGAACGCTTCTACACCTCGCGGCCCAAGGGCGCGGCCTTCGGCGCCAACTCGGGTCTGGGCCTGTCCATCGTGCGCCAGATCGTCGACGCCCACGGCGGACGGGTTCACGCCGAGAACCGCGCCGACGAGGACGGTGCCGTGGTCGGCGCACGCTTTGAAGTTCTGCTGCCTCTGGCCGGACGCCGCCCATGACCGAACCGCTGCAACCCCTTCACGCCACCGCGGTGGCCCGCCATACGCCCCTGGGCTGGCGCGGCGTCCTGATCCAGGGCCCGTCAGGCGTCGGCAAGAGCGATCTGGCCCTGCGGCTGATCGGTCAGGGCTGGCGACTGATCGCCGACGACTGGACCCATCTGTGGGCCTCCGACGGCGCCCTCTACGGCGGCGCCCCGACCACGATCATCGGCCAGATCGAGGTGCGCGGCCTGGGCATAATCGCGGCCCCGCTGCGGCCCGTCTCCCGGATCGCCCTGGCCGTCCAGTGCACGCACGAGCCCATCGAGCGTCTGCCCGAACCGGCCGCCTGGACCTGGAACGGCGTGACGATTCCGCAACTGCGGCTGGACCCGCGCCCGGCCTCGGCGGGGCAGGTGGTCGCAACCGCACTCGCCGCTCTTTGAACCGGCGCGCGATTGGCCTATGAAGGCCGGCTTGCAGATCAGTCTGGACGCCTTGGGGCGTTCGCTGAGGACAGCAGTGCGGGGCGGATTGTCTTGGTGAAGCCTTCATGATCGGGCTGGTGATCGTCACCCACGGGGGCCTCGCCTCTGAATTTCTGGCGGCGATGGAGCACGTGGTCGGCCCTCAAAGGGGCGTGGCCGCGATCTGCATCGGCCCCGAAGACGACATGGAGCGGCGCCGTCGCGACATCGTCGATGCGGCCGCCGCCGTGAACGACGGCGACGGCGTCATCCTGCTCACCGATATGTTCGGCGGCACTCCCTCCAACCTGGCCATTTCGGTGATGGAGCAGACCCACGCCGAGGTCATCGCCGGGCTGAACCTGCCCATGCTGATCAAGCTGGCCAGCGTGCGCGGGCGTGAAAGCCTGGAGACCTGCGTCGCCCATGCGCAGGATGCGGGGCGCAAGTATATCTCGGTGGCGTCCTGGGTTCTGGCGGGCGAGAAATGAGCGACACTCCCGTTCAGGGGCCGGTCCAGGTCACCGTCGGCATCTGCAACCAGCGCGGCCTGCACGCCCGCGCCTCGGCCAAGTTCGTCAAACTGGCCTCGGGCTTCGAATCCGAAATCCGCGTCACGCGCGACGGCGTCACCGTGGACGCCCGCTCGATCATGGGCTTGCTGATGCTGGGCGCCGGCATCGGCTGCGGCGTCGAGATCGAGGCCGAGGGCCCCGATGCGGCCGAAGCCATCGAGGCCCTCAGCGACCTGGTCGCCCGCAAGTTCGACGAGGACCAGTAAGGCCCTCGTCGTCATGCCGCGTCACGGCGTCTCGGTGATCAGCAGGGTGGCGTCGGCCATGTTCTCGCCGAAGGTGCCGATCCAGACGTCGTAGGTTCCGCTGCGCGGCTTTTCGAAGCGCACCTCGGCGTCGCCGTCGCCATAGCTGTCGTCGTCGCAATGCCACCGACCGTCCGGCCCGTTGATGATCAGGGTCGTGTCCACCGACGACAGGGTGCGGAACACCAGCGGCAGGCGGCCCGCCTCATAGGTCACCTCGAAATCCGGCGCGTCCGCGACCTTGCCCACGCATTCCGCAGGCAGCGGCGTATCCGCATAGGCGTCGATCGAGCCCCCGGCCGTCACCGACACCCGATGGGGATCCGGCGTGAACCCCGCACTCAGGGAAATCTCGCCATAGGTTGCGGTCTTGCCCGAATCCTGGGCCACGGCGCCCAGCGGCGCGGTCGTCAGGGCGAGCGCAACCGCGCCCGCGAACAGCAAAGTTTTCGTCATCCGAAATCCCATCCCAGCGGAAAGCCGTTAAGCTTGTTACAGGTGCGCCCCGCCGCCCACGCCGTCAAGCCGACGCAAGTTAGACACGAAGACGCCTGAATGCGGGAACCCTAGGCCGCTGCCTACAGCGCCGTCACGACCGCCGCAACAACGTCAGCGTCGCGCCTGGGTTCGTCGTGATTCGACTTCGCGCCAACCGCCCGTCTCGGGGTGGTCTCGGCTGAGTTCGCGACTAAAGTCCGGGCCTGAACCACCGTCGAGAACCCGATGTCCCTGCCGCACGCCCTGCTGACCGCCCTGACCGAACATCCCGGGTCCGGCTCCGATCTGGCGGGACGGTTCGACCGGTCGATCGGCTATTTCTGGCAGGCGACCCATCAGCAGATCTATCGCGAACTGGCCCGGCTGGAGGCCGCCGGCTGGATCGAGGGGCTGCCGGTCGAGGGCGGACGCGGGCGCAAACGCCAATACAGGGTGCTGCCGGCGGGACGCAGCGAGCTGGAGCGCTGGGTCGCCGAGAGCCAGAGCCTGCTGCCGATCCGCGACGAACTGATGGTCCGGCTACGCGCCGAGGCCGTCGTCGGCCCGACCCGGCTGGTAGAGGAACTGGAGCAGCTGGCGGCGCAGCATCGCGACAAGCTGGCGACCTATCGCCAGATCGAAGCCCGGGACTTTCCGCAGGCGCAGACCTCCCTCGACCAGAAGCTGCGCCACCTGGTGCTCAAGGCCGGACTGACGTTTGAAAGCCAGAGGATCGCCTTCTGCGAGGAAGCCATCACCATCCTGCGCGCCGACTGAAAGGCGCTTTTCCAAGTGGAAAGACGCATAACCATATAAAGATATCTTTATATGATCTCTTGACTTCGTCTCCGTTCCCGCCGCATTTGGGCCCTGTCGTGGTCTGCGCGTCGTTTCGGCGGCGCGGAGCTAAGAGGGAAGCCGGTGCGACGCCGGCGCTGCCCCCGCAACTGTAAGCGGCGAGCCGAAGGTCCATCTCGTGTCACTGGCGTTTCGACGCCGGGAAGGCCGGACCCGAAGCCGTGACCCGTGAGCCAGGAGACCTGCCCCGACAGATAACGTCCTCCGGCGGGGTGTCCGGTCAGGCCGCAAATGCGCCGCCGGACCGACGAATCCGCGCGGACGCGCGCGCGACCCTGTCCGAAGCCTGGCCACAGCAAAGGCTTCGAGACCATGACCGCCAAACCGCCCGTCCAGGCCGCCACCCTCGGCTTCCCCCGCATCGGCCCCAGGCGCGAGTTGAAGACCGCGCTGGAGGAGCATTGGGCCGGCAAGATCGGCGCGGAGGATCTGACGGCCGTGGCCGCCTCGCTGCGCGTCCAGACCTGGGACCGACAGCGCGATCTGGGCGCCGATGTGATCCCCTCCAACGACTTCTCTCTCTACGACCATGTGCTGGACACGACGGCGATGGTGGGCGCCGTGCCCGCCCTCTATGGCTGGGACGACGAGCGGGTCGGGCTGGAGACCTATTTCGCCATGGCGCGCGGGACCCAGGGCCATGGGCAGGGCCACGGCGAAGCAGCCTGCGCTCATGGCCACGCGCACTCGCATGAGGGCGAAGGCCTTCCCGCCGCCGAGATGACCAAATGGTTCGACACCAACTACCATTATCTGGTGCCCGAATTCACCGCCGACCAGAGCTTCCGTCTCGGCTCGACCAAGGCGCTGCATGAGTATCTGGAAGCCAAGGCCCTGGGGATCGAGACGCGTCCGGTCCTGCTGGGGCCGGTCAGCTATCTGTTGCTGGGCAAGGCGCGGGATGCGGATTTCGACCCCCTGACCCTGCTGCCCCGGCTGCTGCCGATCTACGCCGAGGTCCTGCGGTCGCTGGCGCGGGCGGGCGCGACCTGGGTGCAACTGGACGAACCCTGCCTGGTCACGGACCTGACCGACGAGGCGCGCGAAGCCTATCGCCACGCCTACCGCGTGCTGACCGACATCGTGCCGCCGATCAAGGTGATGCTGACCACCTATTTCGGGGCGCTGGGCGACAATCTGGAGACGGTTCTGTGGCTGCCGGTTCACGGTCTCCACGTCGATCTGGTGCGGGCGCCGGAGCAACTGGACGCGGTCCTGGCCGGCGCGAGGCCGGACCTGGTGCTGTCGCTGGGCGTCATCGACGGCCGCAACGTCTGGAAGGCCGACCTGAACGCCGTCCTCGACCGCATCGAGCCCGTCGTGGCCAGCGGGCGTCAAGTGATCGTCGCTCCGTCCTGCTCCCTGCTGCATTCGCCGATCGACCTGGAGCGCGAGACGGCGCTGGACGCCGAGATCAAGGATTGGCTGGCCTTCGCCGTCCAGAAGGTGGCCGAACTGGCGACCCTGGCCAAGGCGCTGAACCAGGGACGCGACAGCGTGCGCGACCTGCTGGACGCCGCCTCGGCCTCGGTGGCGTCACGCCGCACCTCGCCGCGCATCAACGATCCGGCGGTGCAGGCCCGCGCGGCCGACGCCGATCCGTCGCTGTCCCGGCGCCAGTCCTCGTTCGAGGTGCGTCGCGCGAGCCAGCGTCGCAAGCTGAACCTGCCGTCCTATCCCACCACCACCATCGGCTCCTTCCCCCAGACGCCCGAGGTCCGCAAGGCGCGCGCCGACCACGGCAAGGGCCTCATCGACGCGGCCGCCTATGAAGCCTTCCTGCGCGAAGAGACCGCCCGCACGGTGAAATGGCAGGAAGGCGTCGGCCTCGACGTGCTGGTCCACGGCGAGTTCGAGCGCAACGACATGGTCCAGTATTTCGGCGAGCAGCTGTCGGGCTTCGCCTTCACCAGGAACGCCTGGGTCCAGTCCTACGGCTCGCGCTGCGTGCGTCCGCCGATCATCTACGGCGACGTGTCGCGGCCCCGGCCGATGACGGTCGAATGGTGGCGCTACGCCCAGTCCCTGACCGACAAGCCGATGAAGGGGATGCTGACCGGGCCCGTGACCATCCTGAACTGGTCCTTCGTCCGCGACGACCAGCCGCGCAGCGCCACCTGTCGCCAGATCGCCTTCGCCATCCGCGACGAGGTGGTCGATCTGGAAACCGCCGGCGCGCCGATCATCCAGATCGACGAAGCGGCCCTGCGCGAGGGCTTGCCGCTGCGTCGCGCCGACTGGCGATCCTATCTGGACTGGGCGGTCGAGAGCTTCCGCGTCGCCGCCTCGGGCGTGGCCGACACGACCCAGATCCACACCCATATGTGCTATTCGGAGTTCAACGACATCATCCAGTCGATCGGCGCCATGGACGCCGACGTCATCTCCATCGAGACCTCGCGCTCGAAGATGGAGCTGCTCGACGCCTTCTCCGACTATCGCTATCCGGCCGAGATCGGCCCCGGCGTCTATGACATCCACTCGCCGCGCGTGCCGGGTCTGGACGAGATGGTCGACCTGCTGCGGGCCGCCGCGATCAAACTGCCGGCGGACCGGTTGTGGGTGAACCCCGACTGCGGTCTGAAGACCCGCAAATGGCCGGAAACCGAGGCGGCCATCGCCACTATGGTGACCGCCGCCCTGATCGCGCGCGGATGAGCGTCCGCCTGATCGACATGGTGTTCCCGGGGGACGCCAACCACCATGGGACCCTGTTCGGGGGCGTCGGACTGGCGCACCTGGACAAGGTCGCCTTCCTGGCGGCCAGCCGTCACGCGCGGCGGTCCGTGGTGACGGCGGGATGCGAGCGGATCGACTTCGCCGCCCCCGCCCGGATCGGCGAAATGGTCGAGGCGGCGGGGCGGGTCGTGCGGGTCGGCCGCACCTCGCTCGGCGTGGAGGTCACCCTCCACGCCGAGGCCCTGCTGACCGGCGAACGTCGCCTGTGCACCCAGGGCCTGTTCAACATGGTCGCGCTTGGGGGAGAGGGCGACGCCCCCGCCCTGCCCCCGGCGCCGTCAGCCGATGAACCGGACGACGGCTGGCTGCGGACGGCCGAGATGGTCTTTCCGGGGACGACCAACCACTACGGCACCCTGTTCGGCGGCGACGCGCTGAAGCTGATGGGCAAGGCGGCCTTCGTCGCGGCGACCCGTCACAGGCGCGAGGTGGTGGTGATGGCCGCCACCAACCGCATCGACTTCAGAACCCCCATCCACGGCGGCGACATGGTCGAACTGGCGTCGCGCGTGAAGATGGTCGGCCGCAGCTCCCTGGCGGTCGAGGTCCAGCTCTGGGCCGAGGGGCTGCTGACCGGCGATCGCCGCCACTCCGCCACCGCCGAATTCGTCATGGTCGCCGTCGACGAGAACGGCCGACCCAGGCGGAAGGAGGGATCGTGACCGCGAGCGGGGAGCTCTCCCGATTAAGCCGTTCGGATTAAGACCAAAGGCTTAGTCCTGACGGACAGTAGCTAGGGCCGACCTCGAAACGAACTAGTCCGGCAGGACAAATCGACGGGCGCCGACGGCGGGATGACACTCGGGGTAACGGGAGGCCTGTCCTCGAGCCCGCCCGACGGTCGCGACTGCATTCGAGCCCTGCACGATCAGGTCCGAAGCCACCGCCCCCGCCGAGCCGCGCTTCTGGCCGGGTCTCCAGGCTCTTTCCGCCTTGGAGGCTATGATGGTCGCGCTCAACAAACATGATCTGGAATTCATCCTGAAGCAGATCAAGATCGCGGAAGCTCACGCGAACGGCACGCCCCTGACCGAGATCAGGCTGGACGCCAGCGGCCGGGTCATCACCGACCGGGCCTGGTACACCTCGCCCAGTTTCGATCCGACCTTCCTCAGGGCCATCCCGGACCCGAAGACGCCCTTCGGCCTGCGCACGGTCGACGGCAGCTTCAACAACATCGTCGAGGGCCGCGAGCTCTGGGGCGCGGCCGATCAACCGATGCCGCGGCTGCTCAATCCGAACTTCATCAATGAGAACGACGACTCCATGACGTTAGGCGGCGGCCAGACCGTCACCAACAACAACTACGGCACGGTCGGTTCGCCCACGCCCGGCGTGAACGGCGGCCATTCGGGCAATGTCGCGGACGCCGATCCGCGCCTGATCTCGAATCTTGTCGCCGACATGAGCTTCAACAACCCGGCCGCCATCGTCGCCGCCCTGACCTTCGCCGGCTCGGCGGACGTCTATGGCGACCTGGACGTGGTGCGCGCCGCCCATGCGACCCTGATCAGCACGATTGTCGCCATCAACGCCGACCCCGCCCTGGACGAGGCCGCCAAACAGGCCGCGCGCGACGCGGCCCAGGCCGATTTCGGCGCCGTGCTGGAGGCCAAGGGGATCGAAGCCGTGAACGGCTCGATCGTCATTCCCAACGTCGCGGCGGACGAAGGCCTGAGCGCGCCCTTCAACAGCTGGATGACCTTCTTCGGCCAGTTCTTCGACCACGGCCTGGACCTGATCACCAAGACCAACAACGGCACCATCTACATCCCCCTGGCGCCCGACGACCCGCTGAGAACCCATGGCCCCGACGGCGTGCCCGGGACCGGCGACGAGGTCTCGGCGCAGAACGCCTTCATGGTGTTGAGCCGGGCGACCCCGGTCGCCGGGCCGGGCGCGGACGGCATCCTGGGGACCGCCGACGACACCAACCATGAGGCGGTCAACGTCACCACCCCCTTCGTCGACCAGAACCAGACCTACACCTCCCACGCCTCGCATCAGGTCTTCCTGCGCGAGTACGCCACTGTGAACGGGCGGACCGTCTCAACCGGCCACCTGCTGGACGGCGCGACCGGCGGCCTGGGCACCTGGGGCGACGTCAAGGCCCAGGCCCAGACGATGCTGGGCATCAAACTGGGCGATCAGGACGTCTTCAACGTTCCCCTGTTGCGCACCGACCCCTACGGCCGCTTCATTCCCGATCCCGTGACCGGCTACGCCCAGGTCATTCTCGGTCTGGGCGCGGACGGCACGCCCAACACCGCCGACGACATCGTGATTTCCGGGACGGCCGCCAATCCGATCGACCTGCTCGCCATGGCGACCACGCCGGTCGTCATCAATGGCGTCAGCTATTTTGGCCCCATCCGCACGGCCCACGCCTTCCTCGACGACATCGCCCACAACGCCGTGCCCGGCTCGGTGTTCGACGCCGACGGCGACCCGGCCACGCCCGGAACCCTGGTCGTGCAGGCGGACGCCGACAATGTCGCCGGCAACGCCATCGCCACCGACTTCCGCGGCCGCAAGGTCGCCTATGACGACGAACTGCTGAACGCCCACTTCGCCACGGGCGACGGACGCGGCAACGAGAATATCGGCCTGACCGCCGTGCACCACGTCTTCCACTCGGAACACAACCGTCAGGTCGAGGCCCAGAAGCTGACCGTCCTGCAGTCGGCGGACCTGGCCTTCATCAACGAATGGCTGGCGACCGACATCGCCGGCCTGCCCTCCAACTTCGCCTCCCTGTCGGCCCTGGACCAGCTGGCCTACGCCAACACGCTGAACTGGGACGGCGAACGCCTGTTCCAGGCGGCCCGCTTCGCCACCGAGATGCAGTACCAGCACCTCGTCTTCGAGGAGTTCGCGCGTCAGGTGCAACCCCTGATCGACCCCTTCGTCTTCAACAGCACGACCGACATCAACCCGGCGATCTTCGCCGAGTTCGCCCATACGGTTTACCGCTTCGGCCACTCCATGCTGACCGAGAACATCGGCCTGATGGACCCGACCACCGGCGCCCAGAGCGAGATCGGGCTGATCGAGGCATTCCTCAATCCTGTCGCCATGAACGCCCTGGGCACGGCGGACGAAGCCACCGCCGCCATCGTCGCCGGCATGACCCGGGTGCGCGGCAACGAGATCGACGAGTTCGTCACCGGCGCCCTGCGCAACAATCTGCTGGGCCTGCCGCTGGACCTGCCGGCCATCAATATCGCCCGCGGTCGCGACGCCGGCATTCCGTCGCTCAACGACGCCCGCGCCCAGCTCTACGCCGCGACGGGATCGACCTTCCTGGAGCCCTACAAGAACTGGGTCGACTTCGCGGCCAACCTGAAGAACCCCCTGTCCGTGGTGAACTTCATCGCCGCCTACGGCACGCACGCCAGCATCACCGGCGCGACGAACTCGGCCGACAAGCGTGATGCGGCCTGGAATCTGGTCTTCGGCGCGGCGGGCGAAACCGCCGCCGAAAAGGCGGCGCGGATCGCCTGGCTGAACGGCCCCGCGGCGACCACCGGCGTCAACGCCATCGACCTGTGGATCGGCGGCCTGGCCGAGAAGAAGATGCCGTTCGGCGGCATGCTGGGCTCGACCTTCAACGCGGTCTTTGAAGCCCAGATGGAGAACCTGCAGGACGGCGACCGCTTCTACTACCTGACCCGCACGCAAGGCCTGAACGTCCTGAACCAGCTGGAAGAAAACGCCTTTGCGAAAATGATCCTGAAGAACACGACCCTCTCTGACCCGGGCGCGGACGGCATTCGCGGGACCGGCGACGACATCGTCGATCGGCACCTGGGGATCAACGTCTTCGCCAACTACGACCACTTCCTGGAGGTCAACGCGGCGATGCAGATCGGGGCCGACCCGACCGGCAATGACCCGGTGCTCGAGGGCCTGGGCCGCGGCAAGGTTCAGCGCGACGACCCCTTGACCGCCGCCGTGGAGACCAACTTTATCCGCTTCACCGGCGGCGAGCACGTCTCGATCGGCGGCACGGTTGGTAATGACACGATCATCACCGACTTCGGCGACGACTCCGTCTGGGGCGGAAGCGGGAACGACCGCATCGAATCCGGCGCCGGCGTCGACCTGATCAACGGCGGCGAAGGTGACGACATCATCACCGACAGCGGCGACTCGGGCGACTTCCTGAAGGGTGAAGGCGGCGACGACGTCATCGCCAACTCCAACGGAATCGACGTCCTGATGGGCGGCAGCGGCAAGGACGCCGTCTTCGTCGGCGTCGACGACACCGAGGTGTTCGGCGGCTCGGGCGACGACTTCATCCTGGGCGGCGACGCCGTCGACCTGCTGATGGGCAATGAGGGCGACGACTGGATGGAAGGCGGCGCCGGATTCGACACCCTGGCCGGCGACAACTCCGAGCTGTTCTTCAACTCGACCATCATCGGCCATGACGTGATGTTCGCGGGTTCGGACGAACAGGATTTCGACGCCGAGTCCGGCGACGACATCATGGTCCAGGGCGAAAGCGTCATGCGCAACGAGGGGATGTTCGGCTTCGACTGGGTGACCTTCCAGGGCGCGCGCATCGACGGCTACGCCGATATGCGCATCAAGATCTTCACCACCGAGGAACAGGATGTCCTGCGCAACCGCTTCGACAAGGTCGAGGCCCTGTCGGGTTGGACCGGCAACGATACCCTGATCGGCGACGACCGCGTCGCCAGCCTTGCCGAGATTCCGCCGGGACCGGTCAACCCTGACATCGTGGCGGCCAATGAAGGCGTCTTCTTCAAGGACGAACTGAGCCAGGCCGGCGTCAACCGCATCGACGGTCTGCGCGAACTGCTCAGCGACCTGATCGACGCCGCCCCCGCCGGCGCCACGGCCGCGCAGCTGGAGGCCCTGGTCGCCTTCAACAGCGGCAACATCCTGCTCGGCGGCGCCGGCAGCGACCGCTTGCAAGGCAACGGCGGCGACGATGTTCTGGATGGCGACAACTGGCTGAACGCGCGCATCCGCATCACCGGCGCGGGTCAGGACAACACCGCGGCCAATGAAATCGGCACCATCACCAGCATGAAGCACGTCTTCGGCACGGGCGCCGGCATTCCCGCCGCCTGGCAAGGCAAGTCGCTGTTCCAGCTGATGGTCGACCGGATCATCGCTCCCTCGCAACTGCACATCGTGCGCGAGATCCTGGACGGCGGTCAGGCCGGCGACATCGACACCGCCGTCTTCTGGGACGTCCGCGATAACTACGACATCACCCGGGCTGAGGACGGCGGCTTCATCATCACCCATGTGACCCAGACGGCGGGCGTGCCCCTGGTCTCGGACGGCACGGACCGGCTCTACAACGTCGAGCGCCTTCAGTTCGCCGATGTCACGTTAGACATCGTCAACACCCCGGCCACCGGCGTGCCGGTCATTAGCGACACGACGCCGACCCAGAACCAACTCCTGACGCTGGACCTGACCGGAATCAGCGATGCGCAAGGAATCGACGTCGCCAGCCTGACCATCCAGTGGCAGGAGCAGCAGCCGGACTCGAGCTGGGCCGATATTCCCGGCGCCAACACGGCCAGCTTCACGCCCAGCGCGGCTCAAGTGAACCAGGCCCTGCGCGCGGTGGTCAGCTTTAACGACAACCTGGGCTACCCCGAACAGGCCATCTCGGCCTCCACCTCCCCAGTCGCCGTGCTGAACACTCCTGCGACCGGCGCGCCGGTCATCAGCGACACCACCCCGACCCAGGGACAGCCGCTGACCTTGAACCTGGCCGCCATCAGCGACGCCCAGGGGATCAACCTGGCCAGCCTCGCCATCCAGTGGCAGGTGCAGGCGCCGAACGGGACCTGGGCCAACATTCCCGGCGCCACCACCGCCGGCTTCACGCCCGGCGCGGCCCAGGTGAACCAGCCGCTGCGCGCGGTGGTCAGCTTCAACGACAACGCCGGCAATCCCGAGCAGGTCATCTCGGCTTCGACCACCCCGGTCGGCCTGCTGTTCAACGGCGCGGGCGGTGCCGACAACGTCAACGGCACCCTGCTCGGCTCCGACATCCTCAACGGCGCCGGCGGCAATGACACGCTGAACGGCCTGGGCGGCGACGACCTCATCAACGGCGGCGCAGGCGCCGACGTCCTCAGCGGCGGCGACGGCAACGACACCGTCAACGGCGGAACCGGCAACGACACCGTCAACGGCGGCAACGGCGCCGACATCCTCAACGGCGAGGACGGGACGGACACCATCAACGGCGACGCCGGGGATGACACGATCAACGGCGGCGCCGCCAACGACACGATCAACGGCGGCGCCGGCGACGACACCATCGTCTGGAACGTCGGCGGCGGTCGCGACACGATCAACGGCGGCCTGGAAGGCCTAGGCGGCGACACAATCGTGATCAACGGCGACGCCACGGCCGAGACCTATCATGTCTGGACCCGCACGGCCTGGGTCAACTTCAGTCTGGCCAACACC